>JBPOJA010000022.1:0-45711 GCA_052034085.1 Bacillota bacterium
AAGATCCGCAGGATGATGAGGGATATGGGAGTATACACCATATATCCAAAGCCCAACCTGAGCAAGAGATACCATGCACAGTACATCCGCCCCTACCTGCTAAGAAATTTAGACATCACACATCCTGACCAGGTATGGGGAATTGATATTACATATATCCGTATGAAAAGAGGATTCCTCTATTTGTTCGTAATAATCGACTGGTACAGCCGCCGCATCATAGATTATGAACTATCAACCACATTGGAAAAAGAGTTCGTCCTAAGCTGCTTAAAAAGGGCGTTTACAAAGAGAAAGCCTGAAATCATAAACAGCGACCAGGGAGGTCATTTTACAAATCCGGAGTATATCAACCTTTTAGAAGAAATGGGAATTAAAATCTCCATGGATGGCAAGGGCCAAGCCTTAGATAATGTGAGAACAGAGAGATTCTTCAGGACGCTGAAGTATGATCTGATCTATATAAATGAGTTCGACTCGCCACAGGAGCTGCGCAGGTCACTCAACAAGTACATGAACGAATACAACTCTTATAGGCCCCACTCTTCCATCGATGGGCGCTGTCCTGATGAGGCGTACTATGAGGATTATAGGGTGGTGGCATGACGGTCAAAACAAGAAAGGAGAAAACTTATTTTTTTTCTAATTGTGTCTTGACAACGGGGAGCAGTATACTGTGCTTCCGCCGCCACCGCCGGTTGTACCTTGTTCACCTTCTATCGTAGCATTATCCCCTGCTGCGTTATTAATCGCTGTCTGCCCGCCTTCTACAGGAGTGTCACCGGCAGCTTTTACACCGTTTACTCCTTCATCTACAATAATTCTTGTGTTAGGGGTGTTGATAGAGGCTCCGTCACCGCCTTTTTTAACTTCGGCTTCTTTGACTTTTCCTTTGCCGCTTGCAGATGCATCGGGACCACTGACAATAAGTTTGTCCAAGCTTGTTCCTTCCTCTGCAATTATAGAAGAGTTCTTGCCGCTTATAATGGCCGATTTAGCCTTGGTACCATCGGCTAATATAATCCTGGAATTGTTGCCGCTGACTTCAGCCTTGTCCATAGTGGCATTACGGGCGAAAACCGTTATACCATCGCCGGCTACTTCCAATTCGCTAAACTTGCCTTCCACTATCACATCATCGGAACCGTCATCCACATAGACGATTTCGGCCGTCGCATTACCTTCAAAAATGATTCTGACCTTGCCGTCTACTTTGGCGACTATAATTTTTCCTATGTCGGAGTTTCCTTTGATAAGAATTGAATTCTCGCCGCCGCCTCTTATCACAGTCCGGCCATCCACTTTAACATTATCTAATACAAGCTCTCCTTCATCGACGCCGTCAGCAATTATAAGGTCACCTTTAACGGTCACATTTTTTAACTCTACGCCGGCCACTCTAACCAAAACATTGCCTTCTTCAATCACTTCTGTGACCGGGCCGGGTTTGTCAATATATTGCTTAACAAGATTGTCCATAACCACTGCAAATTCAGCCCTGGTTATGTTGGCCTTGGGATTCAGTTTACCACCGCTTCCTTGAATATAGCCTGCTGCCGCCATCCCATCCAAACTGTCCAAAGCCCAGCTTGCTATATCATTTTTGTCGCTGAATCTATCCAGAGCCTTGTGCCCGGTGTCCGTTCCCACAAGCTTGAACGCCCTTGCCAACACAGTGAAAGCCTCCTGCCTGGTAATCTTATCCTTCGGACGCATTTTCGTGTCAAAGGCAAAAGTCCCCATCCTGACTGCTTTTGCCATGTCATCGGAATACCATGCCGATGCCGAAATGTCTGTAACCTGGCTTATATCTGCTTTCTTTACAGAAGCGAAAGCCCTATTTATTACTGCCGCCATTTCGGCTCTTGTCAAATTGTTGCCGGCTTTGATATTCCTGGTCCCATTTTCTTCATAGCCCATCAGTAACTCATTTTCGACAGCCTTTTCCAATGCTGTAGTTGACCAGTTGTCCGGCATATCGACAAAGCCTGGTGTCACATCTTCTGTGGCAAATGCCGCCGCAGGTACCATACTCATAATCAGGCATAAAGTTAGCAGCAAACTAAAAATTCTTTTCCCTTTCTTTTGCCTCATTGTTTCTCCTCCTATACTTCATTACATCGTATCAATAGCATTTAATATTTATTATATCGCAAATAATGACAATTTTCAAAAAACGGCTCTTTTATCATTTTACTATTTGCATTGGAACTTGCCTTGAGAATTCTTCATTTTCAGAAAATTCATTTTTTTATTGACTTTTTTTATGCATGTGTTACTCTATTATACGAGGGTGTTTTAGAGAAACAATCCGGACATGATATATTTGAAACTCAGAAAATTAAAAAGATCTCCGACTTCAATTAACCTGCAAAGGCTATTGAAGCAATGGGTTTAGGGAGTAATTCCTGGGCCTGCCGTGTTTGCAAAGGAGAAACAGCATGATTATGTTCAGCGAAGCGCTGATGAAATAATCCTGGATGTTTCTTCTTTTTATTTTCAAACCAATAGAATGCAAAGCCGTTGGCAATAGGCAAAGTAGTACCTAGCCGGCAAGCCTGGAAATGCACAGATTGTTTCTTTTTCATACTGCTTCAGCATCATTCACTTAAGAATAATGGTTTAATGAAACACAGCAGTCTAAAAAAGACATTTGTGAATATAAAAAGGAGGAATTTATTATGAAAAAACAGTTCAACTTCAAAGTTCTATTGCTGGTATTCGTTCTTGTTTTGGGGTTAGTAGTGACTGCAGGTTGCTCAAACGGGACTCAACCCCCCGCAGATAATGAAAATGGAGCAGAAGACAATGATCAACAAGTAGAGGAAACAATTAAGTGGCCCACCAAGCCAATACAGTTCATTATACCCTTCGGAGCCGGTGGAGATGTTGACCAGGTTGCAAGAGTCCTTGCCAAAGGCATGGAGGATGTGCTGAAGCAGCCGGTTGTACCAGTAAATAAAACAGGTGGCGGCAGCAGCCTGGCCTATACAGAAGTTAAGAATTCACCAAATGACGGCTACACCTTGATCTGGGTAACAACATCAATACTTAGTTCATCCAATATGGGAACACTAGAATACGATTACACTTCTTTCACTCCCATTGCAAAGGTTGAGGATGTGGCCATGCCTTTGGTTGTTAGAGGTGATTCTCAATTTAATACATTCGAAGATTTGGTAAAATATGCTAAGGCTAATCCGGGAAAAATTAAAATTGGAAATGCGGGAAATGGCAGCGACGCCCATCTACAGGCTGTTCAGACTGCAAAATTTGCAGGCATCGATGTAATACATGTTCCATTGGGAATTGAAAGAAGAACCAGTGCATTGTTATCAGGAGAAGTTGATGCTGCTGTCAGCCCCTTGCCTGAAGTCAGAACACTGATAGAGGCCGGAGAAATGAAACCTATCCTTATGCCGACAGAAGAGAGAATATCAGCTTTTCCGGATGTCCCAACCATGAAGGAATTGGGCTACGACTTTACTCATTATCTGTTCAGAGGGGTTATCGGGCCAAAGAATTTACCACCTGAAATAGTTGCAATACTGGAAAATGCCATTAAAACCACAGTAGAATCACAGGAATTCCAGGATTATGCCGCAAGAAGCTTATTTAATCCCAACTTCATGAACCATGAAGATTTCGGAGCCTGGCTAGATAAAGAGAATGAAAATATTGCAAGCTGGCTGAAGGATGTAGATCTTGCAAATTAGAGTTTGCAGCATGAATGACTGTGGCTGCATGTTTCAAATAAATAAATTCGAACGAAATTACTGCGGGCAATGAATTATCTAGTTACGTATAGGAGATGAATTTATGAATTTTAAAACATTAATTAATAAAAAAGTTAATATGATGAAAATTGCCAGCGTATTAATAGTTTTTAATATTATTTACTTTGTTCTTACAAAAAAACTCGTATCAAGCCAAGCGACTGCCAGTTTATTTGGCGAAACATTTCTACCGATGATATTAAATGCAGGCCTGGTAGTCTCGATAATAATCTACATTGTGGTCGGCGTTAAAAAAGACAACGATGCTTATGAGGTGGATAAATTTTTCGGGTCAAACAAAGCTATGCTGGTATCACTTTTGGTTTTTGCTTTGTATTTAATAATATTGCCCAGGTTAGGCTTCAAATTATCTAGCCCCATATTTCTGTTTCTCCTTATCAGATTGATCGGAGCTAAACATGCAATATGGATGACAGCATTAATTTCTGTCTTTACGACCGTTTTGGCTTATTACATTTTTCAGGTTGGCTTTAAGGTTTTTTTGCCCTACGGAATATTTTAATTGATGCTGTCAGAAACAGAAAGATTTTGGAGGTGATGATAGAGTGGGAATGAGCTCAGCAATGTCGTTAATGGATATGGTTACATGGCAAAATTTCGTAGCATGTCTCATTGGTGTAATATTTGGACTGATAATTGGAGCAACACCGGGACTGACTGTTTCACTGGGTACCATCCTTGTTTTGCCACTGACATATGTAATGCCTATGCCTACGGCGATAGCTTTTCTTATGGGCATATATGCTGCGGGTATGTGTGGTGGTGCATTCTCAGCAATTCTAATAAATATTCCTGGCACTCCGGCAGCTTCAGCAACAGGCATAGATGGCTTTCCTCTTGCTGAGAGAGGCCAGGGACTAAAAGCTATTCAAATGGCTGTTGTGGCTTCTTTCTTCGGTGGAGTTTTCAGCATGCTTGTTCTTATGTTTTCGGCACCGCAGATAGCTAAAATAAGCTTGAAGCTTGGTGCAGCAGAACTTGCTTCGCTGGTTTTCATGGGTCTTACTTATATAACTATGTTTTCTGAAAAATCTTTGATTAAAGGTGTTATTTCAGGCGTTCTGGGGCTTATGTTAGTGACTGTAGGCATGGATCCCATAACCGGATTCAACAGATATACATTGGGAATTCAGCAGTTGTCATCCGGCTTTGATTTTTTGCCGGCTATGATTGGATTGTTTGCTTTTCCCGAAATAGTTAAGAGTGTAGCTGAATCGGGCAAGGTTCAAAAAATTAAAGACGCAGTCATTAAAGAGGCCAAGGGAAGCAACCTGAAGTTGAGAGAACTTATGTCGTCATGGAAAGCAACACTGGGAGGTTCTGTAATTGGTACAATAATCGGCGCCATACCCGGGGCAAGTGCACCTGTTGCTGTGTTTATGGGTTATTCTTTTGCGAAAAAGGTGTCCAGAGAACCAGAGAAATTCGGTAATGGATCTTTGGAAGGAGTCGCTGCGCCCCAAAGCGCCAGCAATGCAGTGTCAGGCGGAGCACTTATACCACTTTTGACATTGGGCATACCAGGAGATACCGTGACTGCAGTTTTACTTGGCGCTCTCATGATTCAGGGGCTTGCGCCCGGGCCTTTACTTATAAGAGAGAATCCGGAAGTAATCTATGCTGTATATGCTGCCCTGATAATTGCTAATGTGCTGACTCTTGTTGTCGCATTGTCGCTGGGCAGATTTTCCACATACATTAAGAATGTGCCGAAGCACATTCTTATACCGGTTATTGCTCTTTGCTGTGTAGTCGGATCCTATTCCCTGAGATCAAGCATGTTTGATGTTTGGGTAATGGTATTCTTTGGAATATTGGGGTACGTCATGATCAGAAACGGTTTCTCAATTATTCCATTGCTTTTGGCTCTGGTTTTAGGCGGCAACTTTGAGACCTATTTCAGGCAGGCCCTCATTATTTCAAATGGAGATGCGTCTGTCTTTGTAACACGACCTATCAGCCTGACATTCCTGCTTATCGCTTTATTACCTATAGTTTTCAAAATGGTGACATATTTTATAAACAAGGGAAAAGCGAGAGCGAAAGACTTGCAGGGTTAAATTGAAAAGAATTAGCAGCAAAGCATTTGGAGGAGATAACGAGTTATAGCTGTCGAGAATGGTTTCATGATGAATTTGTTTTTAATTAAAAAAGGAGGTTTTAAATAATGTCAAACAATGAAGAAACGAAGGTTGTAAAAACACTATGTCATCTATGTCACAACTTTTGCGGAGTGCAGGTTCATGTGAAAGGCGATGAAATAGTAAAAATTGAGGGCAACAAAGACATTTCCCAAAACAGAGGCTATTTGTGCCCTAAGGCTATCCATTCTGCAAAAAGCATGTTTTCGCCGACCAGACCTCTCTATCCCATGAAAAGAGTAGGCGAAAGAGGCGAGGGCAAATTTGAGAGAATCAGCTGGGATGAAGCATTTGAAATTGCGGCTGACAAATTCCAGGAAATCAGAGAGAAGTATGGCCCTTACGCAATTGCCGGAATTATTGGTTCGCAATACAGGCAGCACGGAATGTCAACTTCAAGAATACTGAGAGCCATGGGAAGCCCGAATATTATTGGCGATGACTATATCTGCGAAGGAATGCAAGGTATAGCCGATGACGCAACATTGGGCGAGCATGTCACAAAGTATCGTTACAGTGCTGATTTTGAAAACGCTAAATCAATCCTGGCAATCGGCGTAAATCTTGCTACCAGCTACAATCCCAAATGGGTAAATTTGATTCCCCGCGCAAGAGCTAAAGGCACGAAGTTATTGGTTATAGATACCATGTTAAGCGAAACAGCAAAAAAAGCTGATTTGTTTGTGCAGGTAAGACCCGGTACAGATACTGCACTTTTGCTTGCCTTTATGAACGTAATTATCAGTGAAGAACTTTATGACAAAGATTTCGTGGAAAAATGGACATATGGATTCGAAGAATTGAAAGAGCATGTGAAGGACTGGACTCCTGAATATGCCGCCACAATTACAGATTCCGATCCGAAATTGATAAGAGAAGCCGCCTTGCTCCTGGGCAATAACAAACCCATGGCAATGCATGTCGGTCTTGGCATACATCAGTACAGCAACTCCACTCAAACCAGCAGAGCTGCCATTGTATTATCAGCTATTCTTGGCTGTCTGGACGTCCCCGGAGGCAATATTCTGTTAAAGGGAAAACAGTATCCCGGATATAAAGGATTCTGGGATGTCTGGTCTCATCCTGATCACAGATTACCGAGGGAAGTTGAAGAACATAGACTGGGTGCAAAGGAATTTCCGCTTTGGTCAGGCCCTGACTCCCTGATGCATCTGGTTGTTGCAAAAGCTGCCTGGCGTGCCATGTTGACAGGTGATCCCTATCCTGTAAAAGGTTTCATTGTTACCAGCGCCAATATTTTGGCAACGCATCCTGAACCGAAGCTCATACTCGAAGCATTGAAGAACCTCGACTTCCTGATGGTTGTTGAATACATGCATAGCCCTGTGGTAGATTTTGCAGATCTTGTACTTCCTACTAATATGTGGCTTGAAGAAACGGGTGCCGACATAATTGTTGCTCCGGCAGAAAGAATGCTTTGTGTAAGGCAACCGGTACTTCCAATCAGAGGAGAAGCTAAAGAGCAGATGGATATTCACATTGGAATCGTTCGTAAGATGCTTGAAAAGGGCTATATTTCGCAGGAAGATGTTGACAGATATCTGCCCTGGAAGAGCCAAAGAGAATATGTTGACTACCTGCTTGCTGATACTGATGTGACTTACGAGGAACTTCAGGAGAAGGGTTTTGTCAATTGTCCTCCGTCAAAATACAGGACTTATGAGGAAAATGGATTTAATACACCGACCGGTAAGGTTGAGCTCTATTCAACAATATTTGAGAAACTTGGTTATCCACCGCTTCCCACTTATGTTGAGCCATTGGAAAGCCCAAAAGCCAGACCCGACCTTGCATCTAAATACCCGCTTTCTTTGTCAACGGGACATCGTATTTACGAGCTGCAGCATTCAAGATATCTTGATATACCGGAACTGAGGAGAAGGCATCCACATCCATTAGTACAAATAAGCAAAGAAGCAGCAGAAGAGCGTGGAATTAAAGATGGTGATTGGTGTATGGTAAAGACGCGTCACGGTGAAGGTAAGTTTATGGCAGCCATAAGGGAAGGACACAAGGATTTCGTCGGTGTCGACCATGCATGGTGGTATCCCGAAAGAACTTATGATGCACCTTTATACGGCATTTTTGAGTCAAATGGCAACCATTTGTTCTCCTATGAGCCATGTGATCCCATATCTTCTACTCCTATGGCAAAGGGCACACTTTGCGAGGTTGAAAAGATTAAATAACTTTATGGTTCGGGAGGGGACACGGCTGTCCCTTCCCGAACCGGCTCAATATTTACTGAGTCAAGTTGCAACAGGAGGTTCAGTATGAAAAAAGAGACCGTCAATCCCGCCGGCGCAGCAAAGCCTCAGGGCCCATATAGCCCGGCAGTCAAGGCAGGAGATTTCTTATTTATTTCCGGTCAGATACCTCTTGATCCGGAAACGGGGAAAATAATAGAATCCACTTCATTTCAGGATCATGTTAAAAGAACAATGGACAATATTGTTCTGCTTCTCGATGCGGCCGGATTAACACCCGATGATTTGGTCAAAGCAACTGTCTATTTAGACAACCTGGATAATTTCAGCGCTTTCAACGAAGTGTATCTGAAATATTTCAAAGAAGATCTGCCCACCCGAGCAGTTGTGGAAGTTAACAGATTCCGCGACCCCAGGCAGATTGAAATAGAAGCAATTGCACTTTTACGCAAATAAAATACTATCCGAATAATGCAGCTATAAAAGGTGGTCGTAATTATGTTAAAAGCGTCTGCGGTTATTCTTGCCGGAGGGAAGAACTCCCGCATGGGTA
The DNA here is from genome assembly GCA_052034085.1 of Bacillota bacterium. Taxonomy (GTDB): domain Bacteria; phylum Bacillota; class Clostridia; order Peptostreptococcales; family Anaerovoracaceae; genus UBA1426. The sequence continues at coordinate 8,720 of JBPOJA010000022.1, forward strand.
AAGAAAAGGCCTTTTTAAAAATTGGAAACAACGTAATCATAGAGCAAATAATAAAAAAGATGAGTAATCACTTTGAGCAGATTATCATTGTAACAAATAAGCCCTCTGAATATATGTACCTGAAAACCGATGTGGTTGCTGATATCATTCCCGGTTTTGGACCTTTGAGTGGCATACATACGGGTTTAAAAACGAGCAGATTCGATTACAGTCTTTTCATGGCCTGTGATATGCCTTTTATAAGTACAGACTTAGGAAAGCTTCTTTTTGAAGAAGCTAAAGGTTATGATGGTGCGGTTCCAAAAATTGATTCATACTATCAGCCTTTATTTGCCGTCTATTCAAAAAGATGTGTTAAGCCAATAGAACTGTGCATGTCTAAATCAATGCTAAAAGTTACATCTTTTTACCCGCAAGTGAGAATTAACTTTGTAGGACCGGAGTTAATCAACACGATAGACGATGTACATAACGCATTTTTTAACATCAACACCCCCAAGGAACTTGAAAAAGCTGCAGCAATGAATTCCTTTTAAAACAAGTATTTGCCTGTTTCAGCCCGAAAAAACCGCAGCTTCCCTTTTGTGGAATGTATACAGGTAAGGCTCCCATCTTATTTTTTAAATAATATGCGGGGTCTTATTTTCTCTTGGAAATTATTACATAAGCGCCTCCCAAAAGTGCAATTACCGCCATGGCTATAAGGATTATCAACCAGTGCCCCCCATATTTCTCGGCAGCAACTACGGCGGCCCCTTCAATTACCTGGGTGGTAACCACATATTCGCTCATCCTGTTATTCTCGTATGCCAGCACACCATTATCATCTATCGTGGCATCTTTCACAATAAGGGTAAATGATGCATCCTCAGGGTCAAACATATAGAGATTAACCTTTAGACCGGGGGTCAAAGTAGTCTGTACTTCAAAGGAAGCCTTCCCCGGCAGTTCACCATGGTGGGCAAAGGCAAACGTGAACAGGTCGCCCTTTAATCTGCCGGCATCCAGCAGCTGGTCTTCGTGGAAAGCCTTATCATAGAAGGCAAAATTGTAAAGCTCGTTCTGGCTGGCCTGTTTGATATTTTTGCCCTGGAAGGAAATCAAAAAGCCGTCCTGGGAGAAGGTTAATACTCCATTTTTATTGTTCTTTAAAGCATCAAAATATTTCCCAACCACATGAGTCCCCGCACGCTGCCCCAAATCAACTTTAAAATTGCCGCCCTTTTCTTTGCTGATAGCGTCTATCGTCTCCGCATAATTCAAACGAGTCGGATCTCCAACTATTGTGCTGAGGGAATATAATGGTGAATTTGCAAAGATGGAGGAAAAATCCTCACCCACTATATTGCTCAGACGCCCATCAATATAGTCTTTAAGTATGGAGTTCAGAGTAATTTCGAAAGCATCCTTCAAATGACCGATTTCGGCCTCCTCAAAATACTCCGGATCATCTCTGATATAATCTCCCTCAGGGCCGGTCCCTATTCCATAATAATGGTATCTGTCAGATTTGGGAGAATTATCGCGGAAATAGGCGCCGCTGCCTGCCACAAAACCAGACACCGCATAGGGTACAGGCACAACACCCACCCCAGGATATGAGTTCCATTTCACAAACTGCGCGCCATTTACAGTGAACCGGTCATGTGTATAAACGTCTTTTTTATCATCCCAGCGCAATGTGACTTTATTCATCGTTTTATAGATATCCGTTGGCAGCTGATCTTCGGCCGAAATTGACGGCGGCAGCCATTCTACTTTTGAAGAAACATTCCTGTAGCTCTCAAAATTCTCAAAATACTGTTTCTGTGAAACGGCCGCACCATCGATCAATATATCCGTTATATTATTTTTATCGGTAATATCCAAAGCAAAGCATGGAGTAACCCTGACTAAAGTTCCCACAATTTTGTCGATTATACTGCTGATTTTACTAATCTTAATAATAGGCATCATTTTGACTTGCAGGGTGCACTCCCTTATATCATAGCCCGCTTCATTTTCAGCCTTGACACTAAAGGAATAGTTGCCGGCGACCATATTATCACCAAACATCAAAAGGCCGGTTGACCGGTCGATTGACAGGCCGGCAGGCAGAATCCCCATATAACCTCCAACAAGGGACCAGGTAATGGGGGTATCTCCTTCTGCAGTCAGGAGTACGCGGCCGGCTTCGCCCGCTCTATGTAAGAAACTGAAATTATGGTCGTCCTCATTAATTTTAGGTGGTTTTTTGCTGGAAAGAACCCTCAGAGTACAGGTTTTTGTGTCAACACCCACATCATTTTCAGCCTTAATTGTGAAATAGTAGGTGCCCAGACCTAAATCATCACCCAGGAAAAGCAGGCCTGAGGCGGGATCAATGCTTACAGTATCAGGCAACCTTCTGCTTCCGGTTGGTATTATTGACCAGCTGATCGGAGTACTGCCTTCCGCCCTGACCTGCACACTTTTAATGTCCGTATCATTTCTGGTGAAACTGTACTCGTGGCGTTCGTCCATGATACGAGGGGCCTGCCTGCGGTCCGGTTCGGGTTTCGGTTCCGGCTTTGGTTCCGGCTCCGGCTTGGGTTCAGGCTCAATTTCCGTTTCAGGGTCCGGTCCGACTTCTTCTCCATCTTCCGGTTCGGGGATTTCCGTTGGCGCAAGCACTGTCAATGTAAATTTTTGTTCATACGGAGGAGAAGCATCATGCCCTTCATAATAAGCTTTTATGGGATTTGACAGGTTTTTAATTTTTTCAGGCATTACCGACCACACTCCCATCCGGTCTTCTTCGGCGCGAATAGTAAAATTGTAATTTCCCGGTTTGACATCCGGAGAAGCCCTCATGAAAGTATTCTTTCCGTCCTGGAAAATGCCCACTCCCCTCGGGGCCCCTGTTAAAGTATATTTAAAAGGAGCAAAGCCTTTGGTAATAATAGCAAAGCCATCCTCTCCGTCTGCCACAACCTCTCCTTTGTCAGGGCTTTCGATGGTAACCGGCTTAGGATGAGGCTGCCATACCCACTCCACTGTCACCCTCTGGTGAAATACTGATGTATTGGTGGGATTGCCATTTTTATCATTAACCGGTTGTAAAATATAACTCCCGTAAGGACTCTTGTCATATGACCAGTCAGGCTCCTTGCTGAACTGAGATGATTCATCCTGGTATTCATAACGCCTTTGGGCTTCCTGCCACTGTTTTGCAGTGAAATCCTGAGTGGAAATGGGTTTATTGAAGATGCGGAAGCTGTCTGACTGAGGTGCTTCACTTCCCAGGGCGTTGGAAATAAAGATATATTCGTCGTATTCTATTTTGTCAATCAGCTTATCCCCCTCTTCATAACGTTCGTATGAATCCTCCACAAAATCCACTACCCGGCTGAAAGATATTTCCAGATTGGCATTGTGCCGGACCTTGAAAGTAGTAGCATCTTTACTGTCATCAAGGGTAACATAAGAACCGCTGTATATAGTCGATTCAAAAGTACTCCAGGGCATAACCTTAAAAGCCTTATTTTTGTTGACCTGGTCCTGACTTTCTTTCTTGCTCAGCTTGCCATAAAAATCTGTCTGCCTGGTGTCGAAAAATCCCTTGGCATCTGAAATCAAATATGCCGTCCCGCCTTCAGGACGGAAGAAAGAATAATTTGCCCCCTGAATAAAAACAGGCATATGTTCATAATAGCTGAGCTTATAAGTGACGGCTTGCTTGTTGTCATGCCAGTTTATTGTCTTAATGGGTTCTACCCTGCCCAATGCAAAGTGGTTGAAACAATCGGCAAAACTGATGGTCACGTCCGTAAATGGCAAAACCGGTTTCGCATCACTGGAGAAATATGACCGGTCCGAGGCCCCCAGATTCGCAGGTCTGAATTCAAAAATGACTCTATCTGCTTCCGAAAGTATGACTCCCTCGGCTTCATCCACAATAAATTCACCCCACTGGTTGGTTTTCTTGAAACTATTTTCCGGATAATGCCTGATTTTCGGATTGTTCAACTGTTCGGGATAATTAACATCAAAGTACACATCCTCCGGCACAACATGAATCTTGAAATCAACATAGGGTGCCGGTTTCAAAGGGTCTTTGGAGTCCATGGCGTCCTGTTTATAGAGCACACCTCCTACTCTGGGTGGCGCCACATACACCTCCTTAAATACAACCATATGACCCCCAGTATCAGTCTGCCGCTTCCTCTTCAGTGTGGGTTGAAGGTTAAGAATGTTATAACGCTTACCCATAAACTTAAAATATACATTTAAAATTGCATAAAGGTGTATGTCCAGCATGGATAAATCTTTCTCCACTTTGACGCCCGCACCCAGCAATACACCGGCTCCGACCAAATCAAAACCGAAAATTCTTATGTCCGCAAGGAGTCCTATTTTCATATAGGCATTCAATTGGCCCAGCAGACGCACGTCACCACCGGTTTCCATGTCCGTATCGATATAAGGGCGCACACTGGTTGGTATGCAGAAGGCTGTTCCTCCTGTAATACCGGCTTTTGGCGCTATATATTCCCGGGCTATAATATCCAGGCGAAATTTGCCGTCCAATCCAAGAATCAGATAAAGTCCGCCGGAAATGCGCCCGACCCCGAATGGTATTTCCACTCCTACAAGCGGTATTTTTATCTCTTCATTGACTTCGGCTGCCATTTCAACAACCAGGTAGCCTTCCTGCTCCAGACTGACACCTATTTCATAACCCCCAAAAGCGCTGTAACGGCCTGTCAGATTAACCTTATCGATGCCAAAGCCACCGCTGAGGACAATTTTTACTCTGGAGTTTTTGCTTGCTTTTACTTCGAATTCAGTGTCTTTGAACTCAAAACCAACGAAGGGTTTCCTTGAGATCTTCTTGAACCCTTTCTCAGAATCCAGATTGTATTCCCAGTAGAGTTCCGGCGGATCGTGAGTGCCTTCCGGAAAGTAAGTTACACAGTCCTCCATCCCTTCGCCAAATTCAACTATATTAGCTGCGGTCAGCTCAACCGTATCCTCTTCCAGTTCAAAATCTTCAATGATTTCATGCAGCTCAGGCATAGCCAGAGCATAGTTTTCCCTTAACGGCTCCACCATTTTATCCAGTACGGAATCAGACTCAAAGATACCGCCGAATTCTGTAGGTGAAACCACCTTAAAAGCAACGCCGTTGCTCTCATCCACTACTACGGTTCCGTTTTTAACTCCGGATGCACCGGTTCCAAGGCTTTTTTCCAGAAGATCTTTTTTTATGAAGCCCCCGTCCCTGATAATTTCGGTGGGAGCGAATTTCTGTTCATTGCCGCCGGCCAAAAGCTGTCCCATGGATTTGAGATTTTCTGTGACATCACCATTTACCTTGACAACATTGTCTGCCAATTTATAAGAAACCTTGGAAAATGTGGCCGGTTTAATATTTTGGGTATAATCTTTCCATTTTTGACTGGCCGGCCGGAAATCTCCATAATCTGTTATATGTTGAATCTTCCCCCGGTCCAGACCTTCTATGTCCAGTTCTTCAAAGTCAAAAATACCTGAATTTTTCTGTATGACATTATCTCTGATTACTTCACCGTCATAGGTCAGGCCTGGCGGTGGTTGTGCCGCCCAGACAACGGAACCGAAGAGCATACTGAATATCAATAACACCGACAAGAGCTTTTTCAACTGACTCCCTCCTTCTGCAATAACTTCGGATCGAATCACATGATTCAGCTATTTATATAGATAAGACAGATTCTGTTAACTGGAAATAAACCATTATTTTTGAACTATTTATTGTTTTAAACGTAACATATTTTACCATCTTGTACAAGGAAAAAGTCAAAAAGCAAAATAATCCATTCATCCTCAGTTGACTTATATATATCATTTTGATATCATTATGATACAAATCGCGGGAGGTGATTATTATGACTGAAAAAATTCTTAAACCCATGTCGGGTATGCTTATGCTCTTTGCAATTATTGCTCTGGAAATAGTGTCGCTGATAATGGTTATTTTCGGCACATTTATATCGGGGGTTTTCTTTCTGCTGGGTTTTGTCGGCATAATAGCGGGAGTTGTACTGCTGTTCGGTTTGAAGGCCATAAAACCCCAGGAGGCCCTGGTGCTTACCCTTTTCGGCAAATATACCGGCAGCATAAAAGAAGCGGGCTTCTATTTTGTAAACCCCTTTTCCATAGCAGTTAATCCGGCAGCCCAGACCAGGCTGGGACAAAGCGGTGATGTTGATGGAATGGGAACGGCAAAAGTAACGGTTTCATCGGATGGAAAGACCCTGTATACACATGCCAGCAAGAAAATTTCCCTGAAGATAATGACCCTGAACAACAGCAAACAAAAAGTAAACGACGTTTTGGGAAATCCCGTGGAAATCGGCATTGCGGTTATGTGGAGAGTAATCGACACTTCAAAAGCCGTATTCAATGTGGACAACTTCAAAGAATACCTTTCATTGCAGTGCGACAGCGCAGTGAGAAATATAGTCAGAATATACCCATATGATATAGCCCAGGGAATAGACACCACAGGTGATGGTGAGCCGGACGAAGGAAGCCTCCGCGGTTCCAGCGCCCTGGTCGCTGAAAGGATAAAGCAGGAAATCCAGCAAAGGGTCGAGGAAGCCGGACTGGAAATCATCGACGCAAGAATCACTTATCTTGCCTATGCTCCCGAAATCGCTGCTGCCATGCTTCAAAGGCAGCAGGCCAGCGCCATAATTGATGCCAGAAAAATGATAGTTGACGGCGCCGTAGGCATGGTTGAGATGGCTCTTGACAAGCTAAGCGCAAAGAATGTGGTCGAACTGGATGAAGAAAGAAAAGCTGCCATGGTATCAAATCTGCTGGTGGTATTATGCGGCAGCAAGGATGCCCAGCCCATTGTCAACAGCGGCAGCCTGTATTGACAGGCAACCTTAATTAAATAATAAAATGGGCGATAAAAAGAAACAGATTCCACTTCGCATATCTTCCAGGCTTTATGCAGAAATTGCAGCCTGGGCAGAAGAAGATTTTCGATCTATCAATGGGCAGATTGAATATCTTCTGACAGAATGCGTAAAAAAGCGAAGGAAAAAGGATTTTGAAGTTAAATCAGGAAAATAAATAGATAAAATAAAAAACTCCCTGTCCATATCCCGGCAGGGAGTTTTTCTGGTGAACACCTACTTCTTCAGTCTATCAATAAATATTATGCTGTCGGCAATTATCTTATGACCGGTCTTTGTTGGGTGCGGGTCGATAGTTTCCGGGGTCATAGGATTCGCCGACAAATCCAGGCTTAAAGCCCTGGGGTTGAGAGCAAACAACACTGCCGTGTCAATCACTGTAACATTTTTATACTTCAGCGGTGTTAGCCTTATTGCTGTGTTGATTGGCAGGACAAGGCCAGCAAACAGCATTCCGAGTTTACGGTCTTTAAGCACGGGGTTATAAATAGTCAGCACATAAACTCTGGCCTTCGGTGCATATCTGTTGATTTCTTTCATAATCAGAGGCCATTCTTTGAGAAACAGCTTAATGCTCTTTTGCAGCTCTTTGTATAGTTCCCCTCCCGGCTGCATGGAGTTCATCATACCCAGCTTGACGATTTCAAATCTCGATGGATTATCGGCTATTGCCTCCGCCAGGGCTGCCATTTTTTCATCTCCGGGAAGATCTGGGTCTATCTCAGGATACTCTGCATAAATAGCCTGAAGTATGGGGCCAAGCAGATGGTTTCCGCCGATACTGATAGTTATAACTTTTGCACCCTCCAGATTATCTTTCGTCAAATCTGCCATCAATGTTGTGGTCGTTTTTCCATCATCTGCTAAATTTTCGGAAGTATATCCTTTCTTCAAATCCAAATAGTTTGAAACAAGTGTATAGTAATTAGGTGGTGCCGGATAACCTTCGGTTGCTAAGCCCGAACCATATGCATTGGAGTCGCCTAAAGAGACATAATCCGCAACTGCAGCAAAGGATGACATAGTCATAGAGATAACCAATAACAAAGCAACTAGTACTGAAACAACTGTCCGCTTCATTATTTCACCTTCTTTCCAATCTAAACCAATGCCACCAACCAGGCATCGATTCAACTATTTAATTTGCGCTATCCCTTTTTATGCTTTAACACTTTAATGCATTAATACTTCATTGCATATTTGTTATTAATTGTATCATTAACGCAATCGAAATACAAAATAATTCTAAAATTTCCAACGGGATTTTTTTGCCAAAAGGCTATATAATGTCTATACGGAACTTCCATGATTTATGCGTACCCAAGTCACTCGTTTTGAAAAAACAAAGGAGAATATGTCGTGAACTGGGAACCATGGACCGGCTGTTACCCACATAGCGAAGGTTGTGCAAATTGGATTATAGATATCAGACAGCAATGCGCGGATGCCGGCGTGAAATTCTGGTTTAAAGGGAGGTAATTCTTTGGCAAATATCGACCTTTTAGTCAAAAGTCTGACTGATGATAATGACAATCTTGCCTACCGGTCAATGAAAATACTGGAAGAAATCAGCATGAATTCTTCAGCTGTCTATCCCTATTTTGAGCGCTTTACCGAAATGCTTTCCAGCGATAATTCCTACATCCGGACAAGAGGACTTGTGCTCATTGCCGCAAATGCCAGATGGGACGCGGAGAATCGTGTTGAGAAAATCATAGACAAATATCTTGAGCATATAGTCGACGAAAAACCAATTACTGCAAGACAATGTATAAAATCATTGCCGTCTATCGCAAAATACAAACCAAACCTGAACTACAAAATTATTAAAGCGCTGACACAAGTTGATTTATCAAAGTACAATGAAAGTATGCGGGAACTCATCGCAAAAGATATCCAGAAAACACTGGCTGATATAGAAGAGCACAAATAATTTAATGGAACAAGACCGCAAGCTGTTCGTCTAAACAGGTGAAGGGATGTGAACCAAATGAAAAAATGGTTGAAATTGATTTCAATACTCGCAGCAATAGCTGTTGTTTCTGCCGGCTTGACATCCTGTGCCGCAAATGTGCCGCAGGTGTCGGCGAAAAATCTGATGGATGAAGTAAAAGCCGAGGCAGTTTCCGGCAAGGAAAGCGATGAAAGATTTATTCAAAATGCCGCTGATTTTACAATTGAGCTGTTTAAAAAATCTCATAACCCCAGTGAAAATTCATTGCTCTCACCTGTTTCGGTTATGTTTGCCCTGGCAATGACGGCAAATGGTGCTCACGGCAACACCCTTTCTGAAATGGAAAAGGTTCTGAGCCGGGAAATCAATATAGACGAGCTCAATGCCTACCTCAATTACTACATGAATCACCTGCCCAGCGAAGACAAATCAAAGCTTGAAATAGCAAATTCCATATGGTTCCGAGATGATGAGAACCGTCTGTCTGTGGAGCATGATTTCCTGCAGACAAATGCAAACTATTACGGAGCGGAAATCTACAAATCCCCTTTTAATGATGAAACCCTGACCGACATTAATAACTGGGTAGCGCTGAAAACTGACGGAATGATAGACAAGATTCTGGACAGGATAGAAGATGATGCTGTTATGTTTCTTTTAAATGCCATCGTGTTTGATGCGGAATGGCAGAAAGTATACAACAAGAGCGATGTTTATGAAAGCGAATTCTATGCCATTGACGGCACAAGACAAAAGGCGGATTTCATGCGTTCGGAGGAATCCCTTTATCTCGATGACGGACGCGGAAAAGGCTTTATAAAACCCTACTTTGGCGGGAAATACAGCTTTGCCGCCTTTCTGCCAAATGAAGATGTGAAAATAGAAGACTATATATCCGGCCTTACCGGAGAAGATTTGCTGGCTGCATTAAACGAAGCAGAATATGCAACAGTGTATGCCAACATGCCGAAATTCAGTTATGATTATGAAGTCAGGCTTAACGACATTTTAACTGACCTGGGCATGGCTGATGCTTTCGAAGCCGACACAGCTGACTTCACAAAAATGGCCCATTCCAGCCGTGGCAACATTTACATAGGTGAAGTAGTGCACAAAACATTCATCTCTTTAGACGAGCTGGGCACAAAAGCGGGAGCGGTAACGAAAGTTGAAATGAAGGATGAAAGTGCTCCCATGGACATAATATTTATTACACTGGACCGCCCGTTTGTCTATGCCATCATCGACAATTCGACCATGCTTCCCGTATTTATCGGCACTGTAATGAGCCTTGCTTCCTGAGATGGTGACCTATGCATTCTGTAACAATTTTTCTGGCTGCGAAGACCGAGATAAGTGAATCGTCCAGGCTCGGAGCAACTTCAACTATATCCATACCCACAATTGGAAGATCAAACAAACCTCGCAGCAGGGTCAGTAAATCTCTTGCATTTATCCCTCCGAACTGAGGGGTCCCTGTTCCCGGCGCATAAGCGGGATCTAGGCAATCGATATCCAGAGTCAAATAAATATGCCTGAAGTTTTTGAAATGCTGCTTAACTTGTGAAACAACTTCAGCTATTCCCAGTTCAGACATTTCTCTGGCGCTTAAACAATTGATTTTATTGAGTTTCATAAAATCCAGCTCATCCATTTCTACTGACCTGACGCCCAGGAAAAAAATACTACCCGTTCCGGATACATTTTTTAGTTCCAGGGCTCTCCTTTCAGTCGATCCATGTGATAATTTGTCGCCATCCATATGGTCGCATAAATCAAAATGCGCATCTATGTGAATAATGCCGAAAGGCTCGCTCAGGCCATCAGAAACTCCTTTTTGAACAGGAATTGTAACTGAATGGTCTCCACCCAGCATGATGAAAAATTTTCCGGCCTCAAGGATCTGTTTCGTCATGGTCTCTGCATTCCTGAAAATTTCCTCACGGTTGCCGCCTTTCGCATCGCCCAAATCCACAATCCTGACACCTTCAAAGCTTTCGAAATTTTCAGTTGTGGGTGTGATGGTGTAAGTTATTTCTCTGATACTTTTCGGGGCATCCTTTGCGCCTGCCCTGAAACTGACTCCCCCGTCATATGGGATGGAGAAAATCACTATATCTGCTTCTTCAACCGGCAATCCCGGCTTGTTCTGGCCGGCCCAGATTCCCGGATCCTTTATCAAATCCATAACTTCCATTGTTTCCTCTCTTTCAGTATCTTAATACATACATATATTCATGCATATATTATGGCATATTGTTAACTTATATGATAGTGAGACTGTTCTTTGATAAAATTTATGCTAGAATAATTAGAACAAACACTGGCAAACATGAATTAAGGAGATTGTAAATGGCAAGGCTTTCGATTCTGGAAACAGGCATCTGGGATGTGCCCAGAAATGAAATTATAGAGGCGGAAAGCCCGGAGATTTATGCAGAAAACAGACGACACAAAATCCCCGGTTTCAGTGTATTGGTCCAGGATGAGAAAATCGGCAACCTTCTCTGGGACACTGGCATAACTGACGAGTGGAAAAAAATCTGGCCGGATAAATTCAAAGAAGACTATACTTTCGATAAACTCTGCCGGCTGGAAGACGAACTATCCAAGGTAAATATTTCTCCGGAAGACATCGATTGCCTGGTTTTGTCCCACTTGCATTATGACCATTCAGGTAATGTGAAACTTTTCAAAAATACCAGGGCCGGACAAAATATAATTATCTCAAAAGGTGAGGCACTTGAGGCTTTTCCAAATGTCTGTATGGATGCAAACGGGGTTTCAGGAGCTTATTTAAGGGAAGAGTTCGTCATGAATGGCATAGGCTATCAAACCATCGAGGAAGATACCTGGCTGTCTGATGGTATATTTTTATTCATCCAGGTGGGCCATACACCCGGCGTGATAGGCCTTATGGTGAAAACAGAAAAAAACGGCAACATGATTTTTACATCCGATGCAGTGTATTCTGCTTTGAATTTCGGACCGCCAGTCGTTCTTCCGGGCCTTTGCACAGACCCTGCGGCATATAAAGAAAACATTCTCCGCCTCCAAAAAATGCAAAAGGAATACAAGGCAAAAATCTATTTTGGCCACGATTTGGAAGGTTTTAAAGAATTGAAGTTGGTGCCTTACTGGTACGAATAGATCCGTTGCCTCATTATTTATCTGACGCAACCACACACATTTGAAATCATAATATTCATGCTGTAACCGAAGCCTGAATCTGACATGGCCTCATTAATGTCTGCCAGGAGCTCAAATACTGCTTGTGAGTCGCCGGTCACTATGGAAGACATGCCGCCTATATTATAATCCAACCCGGACTCCTTAATTTTTTTCAGGACCTGATCTATAACTTCCAAATAGTCCTCCGTTCCAATTGGCAGAAGGCTTAACTGACAGGAAATTATATCCCTTTTTTCCACTGGGCGCATATAAATCCCCCTCTTTCTGTTTCTGACAGTTTTTCTTCCAGTTCCAGGCTGATTTTCTCATCCGCTGTGTCGGGTGGGATAAAAAGACATTCACCCTTTGCCACCAGATCTTTTTCGTTAAGGGCCACCAATGAATCCAAATTTTTAAAATCTGCATACTTATAAACGCTGTCTTCCTGCATCTCTTTTGAAAGGTAGAGTTCCCCCCAGCTGCTTTCACGGTTAATGGTGCCTATCAGAAGATTTCCGCCCTTCTTCAGGACCCGATACATTTCATTGAAGGCTTTTTGGGGTTCATATACAAATTCAAAAGCTGCCATTGAAAAGACCCCATCAAATTCTTCATCCGGAAAATCCAGTCTGTAAATATCCATTTGACGTAATTCAATGTTCAGGTCCGGCCTTATTTTTCCCCTGGCAATATCAAGCATTTTGCCGGATATGTCAATGCCCACCACTTTGCAACCCAACTCTGCCAGTTTAAGGGTGAAATTCCCTGTTCCACAGCCCGCATCCAGAACTTTCATGCCTTCATAGGGTTTGAATATTTCAAAAGCAAGCCTGGTTTCAACTTCATCAACAAAACGGCCTAATTTTGTATCATACCAGCTGTCATAATCCCGGGCTTCCCCGTCAAAAACACTCATCACTTACACCTTCTCCGAAGATAGTATTACAAAGAGTATCCCCTCTTTAACTTCAACATAAGCCCGGTCTGCTGCAAACTCATTGCTGACTCCCAGAGGAAAACGGTTGGTCAGATCCGCATTTTTCAGGCTGTAACGAAGACCTTCCAAAGTGACCCCCTTTGCCAGATCTGTATAAGCCAGAACACTGACATAAACCCCTTCGACTTGCGGAAGGCTGATTCTTCTATTTTTAAAGGCATAAAGGCAGTCACTTCTCCCTTGCAGCAGGCACATGCCTCCCTCCTGGGCTATATATGCACAGGCAGCCAGGTTTGCCAACTGATGGTCCAGCCTTCCGCCCAGTGCCCCCAAAAGAAGAAAGTCCTTATAGCCCCGGGTCAGTCCCTCTTTAACTGCCAGCATAGTATCCGTATCGTCTTTCATGGCCGGTGCCCTGATTATCTGTATTGCAGGATTGAGCCTGCCTTTAAAGGAATCAAAATCACCCACCAGCAAATCAGGCTTTAAGCCGGCCCGAAGAGCGTGCTCATAGCCCCTGTCTGCTGCAATAACGAAGTCCCCGGTCTTAGCCTCATAATGGCCAAATTCCGGTCCTCCGCTGATAATTACGCACCTTTTATCCAATCTTCTGCTCTCTTTCTGCCTCAAGAGTTTCCTTTTCCATGAATACTTCACTGCACCAATGGGGAGCTTTTAAATAATTCCCTGGCTCGTATATAATCCTCTTTCATGCGGATTGAGTATCCGAACTTTTCGCCGTCGGTTCTGATAAAAGTAACAGCCTGACTTACAGGCAAATCCTTGACCTCTTTTAATTCATCAAGACTCATAAGCCGCCTGGCTCTTCCTTTCTGCAGCAATTCATGCAAGGGCATCTCTGCAACCATTTTCGCAAGCCCGTCAATAACATCCTTGTATGCCACCATCCACTGCCACATGCCTATATCCGTATCTGCTACGACTTTATCCGCTCCGGCCAATGGAACAGTCATTGCCCAGATTGCCTTGTTGGTAATGACAAGAGAGTTTTCGGGAATTTTTACTTTCCCGACACCCAGCACTGACACGCTTCTGACTTTTCCGTATTCCATCACTGCCGGAATTGACGCAATTAATATTTCATCAGCCTCAGGTTCTGCATCTTGAAAGCCAACATTTTCCGCAAGGGCGTTTTCATCCAAACCGATGGGTTCCAGCCTGGCAGAAGCTATTCTCTTAAGTCTGACAATGCTGATTAAAACTGCCAGCACAGCAATTAGTAATAATCCCAGCCCGATATATGCAGGCATTTCATAAGAGAAAGAATAAATGGCAGCTACAACAAGCAGTACTGCAAGGCTGAAAGCTTTCCAAAGATCGCGTATTCCACCGAGAATCCCCAGCTGTTTTATTGTCCCTGACACTTTTTTCCCTTTAATATTTTGGGAGTCGAATTTCACAACCCATCCTCCTTTCTCCACGGGATTATATGCTGACTTTGTCCAGGTCCTGAAGATTATATTGCTTTATAAGGTTCATTAACTTTATAGGATATTGTGAATCTGTGGCATAGCCTGCCCTCTTCACAGCCCAGGCACCTAGTATGCTGTCATGCATCACGTCCCTGAAAATGCCATATCTTTCTTTTTCAAGCAGCAGTTTTTTATGGTCGTTCCAGCTTTCTTCAATATTTTTATAAGCTCTGAAGTTAGCTTCTATCCTGAATCGCTGACCGTTGTATTCTTCCCAGGTGTTGGAAATAACCGAACCCGCGCTGGCCGATCCTTTGATACCGAAAAGGTTATATGAAAATTTACCTGAATACTTGTCAACCGGAATACTTTGACCCCAGCCGGTTTCCAATATGGCCTGAGCTGTCTGCAGGGCGGCAGACATTCCGGTCTTTTTCCAGGATGACTTTGCCAGACCCGATGCAAGAGCCTGAAATTCACTTTTGGCAACTACGGGCCTTGGTCCGTAAGTTGTACCCAGATAAACCTTGAAAGGTATTTTTTCTGTAAATATCTTGCTGCCGCTATATAGCCCTTCGGCCTGCAGTTGAAAATCACCGCCTGCACCCGGCGTAAAAGTGAATTCCTCGCCGGGCTTTACACCGGATGCCAGAATTTTTTTAGCACCGGTTTTAAGCTCAGTCAGCACGTAACTCACTGAGTCCGGCCTGACATTTCCGCTAACCTTAAGTTTTACCGAAGCTGTCACAACCTGCTTAGGCCCGATTCCCTCCAAAAGTATCATGGCCTTGCCCGGTATTTTCACGCTTACAGGCGGGCTTTCATAAACATTTCCGGCTCCGTCTTTTACCCTTACGATAACATTTTTATCGCCTGCAAGCTCCGGCCCGGGGAACCAGGAATAGCTGCCGTAAGGTATTCTGGCCAGCAGAGTTTCTTTGCCTGTTACTTTATCTTTTACAATGTATTCTGTCTCGGAAACGGGGAAATTCCGTGAAGCAATAAGATTAACCGCTTTATCGACGACCTGGTCTTTTTTTACCCCCGCCAGGGTCAGTTTTCTTTCCACAGTGACCTTAGCTGCTGCCACTTCACTTTCATAGGCCCTGTCATTTTCATCATATGCAATGAACTTGAAGCCAATGGTTCCATTGTCCCCGTACTGAGGAGTCCATTTGTAAGGTGCGTAGGGATCTATTACTCCTGTCAGAGTGCTGGTTCCTTTCTCCAGATTTAATACTTCCAGTTTTGCGTATGATGCCACAAAATTTAAACCCGGAGTTATAGAAATTTCACCTGTTATCGGCAGCCCTGAGGGAACGCCGGAAATAGTGACCCTCGGCTTTGCATTTACATTGACTGCAACAGCATCCCCAGCCATAAAATTTCCATTGCTGTCAAACAAAGCTCCCACTAAAACCATTTTCCCATCATGGCTGATTCTGGGCAGCCAGGCCTGACCCGCAGTCAGCTGCGCGTTTCTGGCCACAACATCGCCTTTATGAGTAGCCGGATCCATCAGAATAAACCTGACTTCTTTAGCTGCCTTTAATGTAGAAGCGGAAGCTGTGATTTTTAATTGTGTCCCTGCGGAAATATCCTGCCCCTGCGCAATACCTGAAACTTTCACATCATAAAAGGGTGTAAATGCTGCAGGCTTTGACGAATTTACAGTTACCGTCCTTGTAGCATCGGTCCAGCCAACCTCTATGTTCAACATATTGGCCAGCAGCCTCAAAGGCACATAAGTGCGGGAATTAATAATAATGGGAGCCACATCGCTAAGGTAGGAATAGTCCACCGCTTTCCCGGCCGTTATTAACCTGCTTCCAATCTTAAGTTTCACATACGTGCTGCCCTTTTCCACTTCCACGGTCCTGTCCTTGTCGTTCCACTGGACAAGAGCCCCCAGCTCTTCAGATATAAACCTGAGCGGCACCAGGGTTCTTCCATCCCTGATAATCGGCATGGCTGTTTCCGTTAAATCCTTACCATCTATTATTAAACGCAAAGAGCCGGCAGCAAATGCTTCCGGCCCCAATAAGCCTGAACTGGCAATTATCATTAAAACAGCAAGTATGGCAGCAAAATATCTTTTTGTCATTTTAACCATCTCTTTCTATAATTATCACTTCAAAAGCGTCCATTATCTGGGCCTTTAAATCCTGTTCCCCTCCAAAAGCGGGATATTCTTTGGGATAACCCAGGCATCTGCACATATAGCGAGTTCCTTTTTCGGCAAAACTATTTCTGTAATGAACATGACCGCTGATTGCATACTTTATACTATCATTTTTGGTTAATTCATGCAGTCCCCTTGAGCCCAAAAATCCATTGAAATACTTAAAAATTTCATACTGCCGGGAAGATTCCCCCACCAGGAAAGCCGGATGGTTCAGCATATGGGTCATCAGTATAATGTCATAGTCCCGATATTCATCAATCAGAGCCTGCAATTCTGCATTCCACAACCTGTTTACTTCCTCGTCTTCCATGCCATGTCTGGCATAAAGTCCGTCTCTCCACCACCGGCCCATATATTCTTTTTCCCGGAGTTCTTCATGACTAAACATGCCTTCCCGGGCGAAAGTGTAGTCGTACCAGCCGCAACCGGCTACAAGAACTGTCTTGTCGGAGAGGCGAACGGCTTTATTATGAAGGAAACCCATGTCCCCTTTCGGTCCTGCCATATAGTTTAGTATGCCCTGAGCCGACATCGCCGGTTCATATTTGCTCCAAAGATCGTGGTTGCCTGAACAAAAGTATAATTCAGCTGAAATCTGTTCTCTCAATCTTCTGATGAAAGCCAGAGTTCGCAGATAATACTCGGAAATATCTCCTGCAATCAGCAGATAATCAGGATCTAATTCGTTTACACATTCAGAAAAAGCCTTGGTAAAGGCTATTTCATTTTCCTGCTCATCCACGTGTATGTCTGATATTACTGCTATTTTCATAAATCTTTACCTCTTTCAGGATGCTATTGAATATTTTCATCCAGATTTGGAAAATGGCATTTTACAAAATGTCCGGGTCTAAGTTCCCTGAACTCCGGTTTGACCTGCATGCAGATTTCTTTGCGTTTAGGGCATCTTGGTGCGAAAATGCAGAAATCCTCACCCCTTATAATATCTCCCCTGTCCTTTGCATCGCCTTTTGTTCTGTCAGCGCCCAGGTCAAGAAGTGATGACAAAAGCAGTCTTGTATATGGATGCATGTTCCTCCTGTAAACACCCTCACAATCACCGCTCTCCATGATTTCGCCCATATACATGACTAAAATCCTGTCAGACATGTAATGGATAATATTCAGATCATGGGAAATAAACAGGGTCGCCAGCCGGAATTCTTTCTGCAAAGACCTCATAAGGTTGAGGATCTGGGCCTGAACCGACAGGTCCAAAGCTGATACCACTTCATCTGCAACAATAAAGGAAGGGTTGGTCAGCAAGGCCAGCATAATGCAGATTCTTTGCTTCTGTCCGCCGGAAAGTTCATGGGGATAGCGGCGGAGATACTCTTCCGACATGCCGACTTTTGATATCAGGGACATAATCTGTTGGTCCTGTTCCTTTTTATCCCTTGTTCCTATGCTGTTTAAAGCCTCTTTCAGGATGCTCTCTATGCGAAATTGCGGATTCAGGGCCGTGCTCGGATCCTGAAACACCATCTGAATTTTGCTGCGTTTGCTTTTGAATTCAGATTTTTTCACGTTTGTTATATCCATGCCTTCAAAAATTACCCTGCCGGAATCCGCCTCAAGCAGTTTGGTGACAATGCGGCCCACCGTGGTTTTTCCACAGCCGGACTCGCCTATCAGTCCAACTGTTTCACCTTTTGCGATTTCAAAAGAAACATTGTTGACAGCCACAAAAGTCTTCTTTTTTTCAAGAAGCTTGCCGGAAGGAACCGGATAGGTTTTAACCAGGTTTTCTACTTTTAAAACAATATCATCCATTTGCTTTTCCATACAGTACGCACCTAACAGTTCGCCCGTTTTCCAAAGTATATTTTGGAATATCTCCTTTGCATTCTTCCATCCGGAAATCGCATCTGTCATAAAATACGCATCCTGTTTCAGGTCTTTTCATCAGTGAGGGCACGGTACCTTTTATAACACTCAGGGGCTTGTCCTTGACCTCTTCTTTTGGTATGGCTCCAATAAGAGCCTTTGTATAAGGATGCATTGGATTGGTGATAATATCCTGGGCTTTCCCGACTTCCACGGCCCAGCCGCTGTACATTACACATATGTGGGAGCAGGTCTGGCTGATAACCGTAATATCATGTGAAATTATGATTATGGACATATGCCTTTCCGCCTGTATGTTTTTTATAAGTGTCAGTATTTTATTCTGGGTGGTCACATCCAGGGCTGTAGTGGGTTCATCTGCAATCAGAAGTTTTGGCCCTGCGGAAATGGCAATGGCTATCATCACTCTCTGCCTCTGGCCGCCCGAAAGCTGGTGAGGGTACTTGTAGTAGGTTTCTTCAGGATTTACGAAGCCCACATTTTTCAGAGCCTCTATTACCTTTTCCTTAAGTTCCGGATTTTTAAGGCTATAGTGTATCTGGTATGATTCGGCTATCTGACGACCCACCTTCATCAGAGGATTAAGGGAAGACATGGAGTCCTGAAATATCATGGACATCTCAGAGCCTCTCAGATTTTGATATTCTTTTTCGCCATAGGCGGCAAGATCTGTTCCGTCAAAAATTATTTTACCCGATACTATCTTTATGTTGTCCCGCAATAGTCCCATGATGCTCATGGCAGTCATGCTTTTGCCGCAGCCCGATTCACCAACCAGACCCAGGGTCTCGTCCTTTTCCACTGAAAAAGAGATATCCTCCAGTACCGGATACCAGACATCATTTATTTCGACGCTGACATTTAAATCTTCCAATCTCAGCATATCATTTCCTCTTTACAGTTCTTACATTCAGCACTTCCGAAAGCCCGTCTCCCAGAAGGTTAAAGCCCAAAACCAGCATGGTTATCATACTTCCGGGCAGCAGAACACCCCAGGGAGATGTCTTTAACGCCGCCTGGCCTTCAGACAGCATCTGACCCCAGCTTGGATCAGGCGGCTGTATCCCGAGGCCCAGATAAGACAGGGCAGCCTCCGTGAGCACCGCTTCGGAAAAAGCCAGAGATGCAGTTATAATAACAGTGGACATCACGTTTGGCAGTATATGCTTAACCATAACCCTCAAAGATCTCAGACCCACAAGCTGGGTCCACTGGATGTATTCCCGCTCTTTGACCTTAAGGACGCTGGCCCTAGTCATTCTTATAAACTGCGGAATCAGAATCATGGTTATGGCAAAAGTTGTAGCGGCAAAGTTACGGCCAAGAATTGCTGCCACCATCATGGCAAAAAGCAGGCTCGGAATGGATTTGAAAGCATCAGTCATTCTCATGATTACATTTCCGACCCAGCCCTGAAAATATCCTGCCAAAAGTGCCAGGAAAACTCCAATCACCATGGAACAGCTGACTGTAATTAAGCCAATGAGAAATGCGGTCTGCCCTGCTACCATGGTTCGGGAAAGAATATCCCTTCCAAGCTTATCCGTTCCTCCCCAGTGGTCTGCAGAAGGAGGCTGCAGCGTGGCCTTCGCATCAATGGCGGTAGGCGGATGGGGCGTCCAGAAAATGCTTATCAACGTAATGGCCACCAGAAGCAATACCAATATTAAACCCACAAGGAGATTTTTATTTCTGAAAGCCTTCTTCATGTTTACTCCTTAAGCCTTATTCTCGGATCTATAACCATATAGAGAATGTCCAAAAGCAGATAAGCCAAAATAACGACAATGGATATGTAGACGCAGATACCCTGTGTCAACGGCAAATCTGACGTTTTTATGGCAGCTATCAGCAGGGAGCCAATTCCCGGTATGGAGAATACGGTTTCAACTATAATACTGCCCGTGACTATGCTCACAAATATCATGCCAAGAATCGTAACGATCGGTATCATGGCATTTCGCAGAACATGTTTGTAAAGTATGTCCTTGTCTTTAACCCCCTTATTTTTTGCGGTCAGCACATAATCGCTGTTTAATTCCTCGATTATGGAATTTCTCACATACCTGACCGTAATTGAAATACCGGAAAAACTGACAGCAATGGCGGGCAGCAGCATGCCCCGCATAAAGGGAATGAAGCCCTTGTCTATAGTCACGAAGGCTGTCACCGGTATCAGCCTCAGTTTAATACTGACAACAATAATCAGGATCATGGCGAAGAAAAACACCGGAATGGAAATGCCTATCTGAGTCAGGGCATTGTATACAATACTCATTTTGGAATTGTTGTGTTTAGCCACAAAGATTCCTATGGGGACGCCAAAAATAACAACAAATGCAAAGGAAATAATGGCAAGGCCAACCGTATTGGGCAGCCTTGCCATTATAAGTTCATTTATTGGCAAACCATAGCGGATGGAAGTTCCCATATCAAGCCTGGCCAGATTGAAAAGCCAGCCGAAGTATCTCTGGTAAAGGGGTTTATCCAGGCCGAACTCTTCTCTGAGCGCTTTCTCCAGGGCTTCATCCGGCTCCACCCCTATCTTGGATAATATGGGATCGCCGGGGATAAACTGAAATACTACAAATATTATTATGCTTACAAGCAAAAATGTCAGTATTGAGTATAATATTCGTTTCCCCATCAATTCCTCCCGGTTTCCAAACTAAAGATGTCATTTCATGTTTCAATTAATATTCAAAGTTTCTCAGGTCGATAAAGTACATCGGGTAATGGACATAGCCTTTAAGGTTCTTGTCGATTGCTACATACTCAATCGGGTCCATGATAAAGACCGATGCAGCCTCCTCAGTCAGAATCCTCTGGGCCTCCTTGTAAATCGCCACCCTTGCATTGGTATCCGGTTCCCTTGCTCCATCATGAATCAATTCATCATATCTTGCGTTGTTGAAGTTGATGAAATTCCTTGAATATGCGGATGAGAAGCGTTTCAATATGCTGTCCGGATCCATTTTTCCTGTCAATCCTATAATGGTAGCCTCATGATTTCTTCCTGCATAAACCTCCTCAAGCCAGGTGCTCCAGTCAATGACTTCTATTTTCATCGTTATGCCGGCTTTCTTGAACTGCTGCTCGATAACCTGGGCTGTGTTAACATGGAAGGGATATTCGGCAGGTACTCTCACAGTGAATTTCAGGTCAGGATACCCCGCATCGGCAAGTAAAGCCTTTGCTTTTTCGATATCAGGTGAATAGTAATCTTTGAGGTCTTCATACCAGAAAGGCATTACGGGAGAGAAGTTGGAATCAACTTCCGGTGCTCCCGGAGCGACCACGGATATGATTTCCTGCTTATCAATGGCATAGTTCAATGCCTGTCTTACCCTTTTATCCTTGAAAGGCTCAAATTCGTTGTTCAGGCCCATCAACTGCACTGTGTTCATGGGGTTCTGCTCAATGACGAAACGCTCCTCGGGAATCTGGGGAACCATATCGTAGGTTATCTGCATATACTGGATTTCTCCGTTGGACAGAGCCAGCACACCTGCATTGAGGTCAGCAAAGATTTTGAATTCCACGTCCTTCATCTTGGGCAGGCCTTCTTCATAGTAATCATCAAATTTAGTGAGGTTAATACCTACACCCGGAGTAT
Organism: Bacillota bacterium; assembly: GCA_052034085.1. Taxonomy (GTDB): domain Bacteria; phylum Bacillota; class Clostridia; order Peptostreptococcales; family Anaerovoracaceae; genus UBA1426. Next base: position 30,793 of record JBPOJA010000022.1, read on the forward strand.
ATTTAACAACCTTGTAGGGTCCTGCTCCGATGGGGTTGGTTGCCTGGTCAGGACCGCTTCCCTCGGGAATGATGCCAAAATACATTACTGACAGCAGGGTCGCATTACTTTCAAACAGATTAAACTTCACTGTATAATCGTCGATTATCTCCACTGATTCAATAACATCGGAAAACACACTTCTCAGTGCGCTTTGATCTTCCGGAATCTTGCCGCAAACTCTGTCATAGGTGTATTTTACATCGGCAGCCGTGAAATCGCTGCCATCATGGAAGGTCACACCCTTCCTTAGATGAAATGTAATTTCACTGGAATCATCGTTATACTCCCAGCTTTCTGCCAGAGCCGGTACCATTTCGCCCGCAGGTGATGGCATTATCAGACCGATAAACACATTGAACATTACTTCTTCAGTTCCGGAGGCCTGAGCTATATGGGGATCAAGGGAGTCGAAGTCCTGAGGTATGCCTACAACTATGCTTGTAGGTTTTTCAACATCGACATCGACATCAACATCGCCATCGTCGCCGCCGGAGTCTCCTCCGTTGCCGCATGCAAACAGAGTCAGTGACAGCACCAACAATACACTTAAAAATACCAGAAATTTTTTACGTTTCATTTGAATCCTCCTTAAAAGCGAGTCTCCCCTAAAGTGAGCTCATACAGAGTTTACGGTCGTCCTGACCATATTTAATTATAACACAGCTAATGCTCCCTGCAACGAGCTAACCGCATTTATTTTAATATTTAGTATGGAAGAGAGTGAAAATAGTTGAGAGCCCCGCCATTCCAAAATGTATTAAATGACACAATTAAGGTATAATGGGAAAGGATTATGTATGAGAGGTTTAAAATGCTGAGATTCTTTGATTACAGCTTTCATATTATGATAGATTTTGCAGCACTTGCACTCCTGTATTTTGGAGTATTTTTCCTATTCTGGCGAAAAAGAGAAAAAAGTATGCTGCTGTTGAATACAATCATGTTCATTTACATAAGTCTGGTGATTTATGTGACTCTGATGCCGGTTATCTGCTATCTGCCTTACATCTTCGACCACCCTTATGTCCCGATGAGCATGGTGCCTTTTGAGGATTACCTCATGGGGAGAGTAGATGCGGAAAGGCAGATAATTTTAAATGTGCTCATGATGGTGCCTCTTGGCTTTCTGCTGCCCATGTATAAAAAGCGAAATCCCTTATTCAATGCTCTGCTGGTGATTTTTGCGGCATTTTCCTTCAGCCTCTTCATAGAGCTTTTCCAGCCGCTGATTAATGCCAGCAGATCTGCCGACATAACCGATGTTATTACTAACACTACGGGCGGCTTCCTGGGCTTCATACTCTATTCTGTATTAAGTGCCGCAAAAAGTCTTGTAATCCGCAAATGACGGAGGCGGTGTCTGATCCAAAGCCAGCTGCTCTTCACTGTATGCATAGGGATTTTTAAGCAATTCCATAAGCTTATTGAAGGGGGCGTAATCGTCATCTTCCACAGCTTTGGCAAGAGCCTCTTCAACAAGATGGTTTCTGGGAATTATTGCCGGATTATGTTTTCTCATGGTTTCATACTTTGTTTCATCGGAAATCCCATTGGTTGCCTGTCTGTGACGCATCAAATTATGCCAGTTCCAGGGCAGTGGGATTTTTTCCTCATCCAGTCTGTTAAGAGTCAGGTCAACAAAAGTATTTGTAAAATCCGCCTTATTATGATACATCAAATCCAGCACATTCTGGGCAAAGCCATAGTCATGAAAGCCCGGATCGGGAATTCCCACTTTTCCGGCGAAAGCTTTCAATTCCGCATCATGGAAAAAGGTGGTGGTTTCACTCTTTATGCCGTCAATAATATTCTGTGCCTCCACAGGATTTTTATGAAGCAAAGGAGACAAAGTGTTTGCAAATATGCCCAGGTTTTCCTGTGCTCTCGAGGTTTGCCATACATATCTGTATCTACCATTAACGTCAATAGAACTGAACACCTTTGAGTGGTCATATACGTCCATGAAAGCACATGGCCCAAAATCAATAGTTTCACCGCTGATGGCCATGTTGTCGGAATTCATAACACCATGAATAAAACCCACCATCTTCCACAGGCTGATCAGGTAAGCCTGCCTTGCGGAAACTGCTCTCAACAGTTCTTTATATGGATTTTCCGCCTGCGCAGCGTGGGGTAAAAGGCGCTTTATGGTATAATCGGCCAATGCCTTCAAATCATTTATATTTCCCAAATATGCCGCAAATTCAAAAGTTCCTACTCTGAGGTGGCTTTTGGCTACTCTCGTAAGAACAGCACCGGGAAGTGGTTTTTCTCTTATGACTTCTTCGCCAGTTGCCACAACTGCAAGACTTCTTGTTGTTGGTATTCCCAGATTATGCAGGGCTTCACTTATTATGTACTCTCTCAACATGGGGCCCAAAGCTGCCCGCCCGTCTCCCCCTCTTGAGTATGGCGTTCTGCCGGAACCCTTAAGCTGGATGTCGAAAAATTTGCCTTCCGGGGTTTCTATTTCTCCCAGCAAGACTGCCCTGCCGTCTCCCAATAATGTGAAATGCCCAAACTGGTGGCCCGCATAAGCCAGTGCTATAGACTCAGAACCAGGGAAAAGCCTGTTGCCTGCTAAAGTTTCCACCCCTTCAGGGCTTTTCAGCCAGTCGATGTCCAGGCCCAGCTCAAAAGCCAAATTTTCATTCAGAACTTTGAGCTCCGGCTTTTTTACCGGTTCAGGCTTTATACGGGAATAAAAAACTTCCGGCAACTCCAGATAGCTGTTTTTCATGTCTTTTCTTTCCACCTCCCGACAAAATTTCAATTTAAGAATATCATATGCACTTCAAAGATGGTAGAATTACGAGGTAAAGAAAAGGAGACATCCCGTGATTACGGATATGACAAAAGGCCCTCCGGCCCGGCTTATGATTGCGTTTACCCTGCCCATGTTTTTGGGCAACCTCTTTCAGCAGCTCTATAATGTGGTAGACACCATAATAGTGGGGCGCTTTGTGGGAAGAATCGCCCTGGCTGCCGTAGGTTCGAGTTTCGCCATCATGATACTCGTAAATTCGGTAATCATCGGGCTTTCCATGGGGGCTTCCGTGCTGTTTTCCCAGCTTTTCGGGGCGAAAGATTACAAGAGACTTAAGGTATCCATAGTAATGGCCACAGTATTTATACTTGGATTTACCCTGCTGATATCTTTAGTGACCTTTGTTTTCACCGATCCCATTATCAGCATTTATAAAATGCCGGCTGAAACGGTCAAATATGCCAGGGATTATCTTAGCTGGATCTTTGGCGGCATGATATTTGTAGGGATTTTCACCTTTTCCGCCAGCGTGCTGCGTTCTTTTGGCGACTCCAGAACACCCCTGTATTTTCTGCTGCTGGCAAGCATAATAAATATTGCACTGGACCTGGTTTTCATCATCCAGCTGAATATGGAAGTCCTGGGAGCTGCTGTTGCCACAGTCATCGCCCAGGCAGTTGCGGGAATTCTTTGTGCAGTTTTCGCCATTAAAAAAATCCGGTTTCTGAATTTTGAAAAGTCGGATGCTGTTTACGACTCCGAGTTGTTCAAAACTATGAGCAGGTACGCTTTTCTCACGGGAATCCAACAATCGGTCATGAATTTCGGCATAGTGCTGATTCAGGGTCTGGTCAACACTTTCGGGGCGGTCCTGATGGCGGCCTTCTCCGCCGGTGTCAAAGTCGATGCTTTCGCATATATGCCAACACAGGATTTCGGTAATGCTTTTGCAATATATACGGCGCAAAACATGGGTGCACGGGAAATAAGCCGGGTGAAAAACGGTCTCAGAACTGCGGCTCTTATTACCGGAAGTTTTGCTGCCATAATCAGCATTCTGGTTTTCAATTATGCGGAAAATTTAATAGGACTGTTTGTTAAGGCCGGGGAGCTGGAGGTAATAACCAAAGGCGCGCAGTACCTGCGTATTGAAGGATCGTTTTACGTTTTCATCGCTTTTCTGTTTATGTTTTACGGATTTTACAGAGGTCTGGGCCATCCCAACATGTCCATTGTTCTGACCATAGTATCTCTCGGAACCCGGGTCTTTCTTTCATATCTGCTGGCACCCAGGTTTGGCTACTTTGTCATATTCTGGTCAATACCTATAGGATGGCTACTTGCAGATATGACGGGACTTCTTGTCTGGAATATAAGGAAAAGTCAATTTTTGATATGGCGTCTCCACGGATAAGCCCTTCTTTTTCTGCTTTCTTCAGTTTTTTAATACTCATTTCCAGTTTGAGGGCATCGCTTCTGTTTTGAGCTGTCCAGGCCGCCTCCACAGTTAAGGGGCGCCGGCCTGCGGTATATCTGGCGCCTCCTTTTTTGTGCTCTTCAAATCTGCGTTCCAAATCCGTGGTAATGCCTGTATACAGGCTCCCGTCTTCGCAGCGCAAAATATAGATACTATATGGGTTTTCATTCATCCGGCTATCTCTCTGTTTTTTTATCCTTTTAAAGCTTTCTCCACGGCCTTTTTCAGCACCGGCACCACATCCGCCTCAAACCAGGGATTCTTTTTAAGCCACCGCAAATTCAGAGGCGAAGGATGAACCAAAGGGAAAAAATCCGGCAGGTATTTCTCGAAATTCTTTACGGTTTCTGTCAGGTTTTTCTCCATTCTGTCTCCCAGGTAATAGTTGTTTGCATAATTGCCTACCAGGATGATGGTTTGGATTTTCGGCATTTCCTTCAACAGTATGGGGTGCCATTTTTGTGCGAAGCCCTTTCTGGGCGGCAAATCTCCCGATCTGCCCTTTCCGGGAAAGTAGAAATCCATGGGAAGCTGTGCAATTTTATGGCTTTCATAAAAAATTTCCCGTGTTATGCCCATCCATTCCCTCAGTCTGTCACCGCTTAAATCATTCCACATCAGGTTGGTTTCTTCGGCAACACGCCCGGGAGCCTGCCCCACCACTACGATACGGGCATCCTTTTCAGCTCTGAACAAAGGCTCCACGCCTCTTTTTGTATATTCTTTATTCATGTCGTCAGCCATAATGTCTTTTTTAATATCTGTAAATACTTTATCGGAATCCATAATGATTGCCTCCTTTAGCATTTATCCTGCTATAATATTATAAAGATTCGGAGCACTAAAAACAAGGAGGTGGATTTTATGCCGTTTTCTATCGTAAGGCAGGATATCACCCGAATGAAAGTTGATGCCATAGTAAATGCGGCCAATGTTCAGCTCGCCATGGGAGGCGGAGTGTGCGGCGCTATTTTCAGAGCTGCGGGGCAAAAGGAAATGGCCCGGGCCTGCAATGAACTCGCTCCCATAAAAACGGGCGACGCCGTGATTACCCCTGGCTTTGCCCTTGATGCCAAATATGTGATACACGCAGCGGGACCTATTTACAATCAATGGCCCCCACTGGAGAGCGAACGACTTTTGCGGTCCGCCTATCTGAATTCCCTGGAACTTGCTAAAAGCTACAAATGCGAAAGTATAGCTTTCCCCCTCATTTCCAGCGGTATATATGGCTATCCTAAGGAAGAAGCTTTGGAAGTTGCAACCCGGGCAATCAGGGATTTCCTGGAAAGCAATGAAATGAATGTATTTCTAGCTGTTTTTGATCCGGCCGCTTTTGCCGTAAGCCAAAAACTTATGAATGAAGTTGAAAACTACTTAGATGAACACTTTGTGTCAACGATAATGGCAGAGGAGTCCGGCAGGCATCTGGACCGGGTTTCGGACTTTGGTATTCACCATGTTATCGCAGAAAAAGAAACGAGTATGTTCCCTTACGCCAAGGAAAGTCTGGATGTCCTTGTGGGGAATCTGGATGAAGCTTTCGCAGACACACTGTTCAGACTTATTGATATCAAGGGTAAAACAGATCCCGAGGTTTATAAGAAAGCAAATATTGACCGCAAACTTTTTTCGAAAATCAGGACACAAGATGGCTATACGCCCAGCAAACGGACAATCCTGGCCCTGGCAATCGCTTTGGAGCTTGATCTGAGCCAAACCCAGGATCTGCTGAAACGGGCAGGCTATACACTGTCACACAGCAGCAAGTTTGATGTGATAATTGAATATTTCATAGTGAATAAGAATTTCGATATTTTCAAAATCAATGAGGTTCTCTTCAAGCATGACCAGCCTCTGCTTGGAGCATAACATCGAAAAATGTCGCCTGAAAAGCGACCATATGGAATTCATGAATTGTTATCCTTAAATCAAAAAAAGGAGGACAAAGTCATGAAAAAAGATTTAACAGAGTTGGTCTTTATTTTAGACAGGAGCGGCTCCATGGCGGGGCTGGAGAAGGATACCATAGGCGGCTTTAATTCCATGCTTTCAAAGCAGAAGGAGCTGGACGGCGAATGCTATGTTACCACCGTGCTCTTTGACAACACATACAAACTGCTTCATGACCGCATAGACATTAAAGCAGTAAGTCCAATATCTGAAAAAGAGTATTTTGTCGGCGGTTCCACTGCCCTGCTGGACGCCATGGGACTCACCATCAGTAAAATTGGCAATGTGCAGAAAAATACCGCAGATGATTACAGAGCGGAAAAAGTAATTTTTGTCATAATTACAGACGGAGAAGAAAATTCCAGCAGAGAATACTCCTTTGACAAGGTAAAGGAAATGGTGGAGAGGCAAAAATCCAGGTACGACTGGGAGTTCGTCTTTCTGGGGGCCAACATGGATGCGGTACATACTGCAGGTCAGTTTGGTATCGCCAGGGACAGGGCTGTTGACTATCTGGCTGACAGCATGGGAACGGACTTAAGTTATGCTGTTATGAGCGATATGGTGACTGAGTTCAGGTCCCAATCTACGATTTCAGATGAACACTTTGAAAGAATCCGCAGGGACACTAAAAAAAGGGGTAAAGCCTAGCATTTCAGACGGCGGATTGAATTGCATCAGCAGTTTAATCCGCCGTTATTGCATTCCGGCAAATTTAAATATATTATTGGAACATAATAGAATTTAATATCGTCCAATATATAGAAAATTTTAAGGAGGAATATATATTGAAAAAATCATTAGGCAGATTGGTATGGAGTGCGGTGCTCTCCATTTCATTGTGTCTTTCATTAGCTTTGCCGGCGGAGAGCTTCGCCGCTCCAAGCTTCAAAGACATAAGCGGCCATTGGGCCGAACCGTATATCGAATCCGCTGTGGCAAAAGGGATAATTAAGGGTTATCCGGACGGACGTTTTCTCCCCGATGCCAAAGTTACAAGAGCTGAATTTGTCAGCATGCTGAATCGTGCATTGGGAAACACTTCCGTCAGCAGTGCAGGTTTCAAAGATGTTCCGGGCAGCGCATGGTACTACAATGATGTGTCAAAGGCTGTTGTCGCAGGCTATGTAAGTGGATTCAGCGACAATACTTTCAGGCCCAATCAGAATATCGCCCGTCAGGAAGCTGCAGTTATGCTGGCCAGAATAGTCCCAACCTATGGCTTCAGCACCGACTTGAAAAGATTCCCGGATTACAGGGACGTGGCTGACTGGGCATACGCTTCTTTATCTAAAGTTAGCGGCAAGGGTTATATTTCCGGATATACCGATGGCAATGTGCATCCCAAAGACTCGCTTACAAGAGGTCAGGCCGCAAAGATTATCACAGATATCGTACAGCATGAAAAAATAGTCGCTTCAGACCCTATGGTCAGAAAAGACGGTACAAAATTATCCGGCACCATATATTCAAACAATGTGACTATGCACAGTGATCTTGATGACGGCAGTGCCACCATTGATAACTCTGTTGTATTGGGTAAACTGGTCGTTCAGGGCGGCGGCGAAGGAACCATTACCATCAATAACTCAAGAATTGTGGATTCAGTAATAAACCGCACAAAAAAAACAGTCAGGGTTCTTGCAAAAGGTGAGACTGTTATTTCAAATGCTGTATGCTCCGGAGACTTTTCGTTGCAGACTTCAGGTCTTTCGGGAGGCTCTTTTGGCACGGGATTCGAAAAAGTCAGTTTTTCGGCATCTTCAAAAGGCTCACTTCAGGGAACCTTCCCGAAAGTATCGATTGACGGGGCTGCCGCAAAATTAGAGTTGTTATCGGGAAGCATAGGCATTCTTGATGTAAAAAATGCAGCAAAACGTTCAGAAATAACCATTGGCAATAAGTCCACGGTTGGATTGGCAAATGTATATGCAGAATCGTATTTCATGGGAGAAGGCAAAATATCTGAAATGCAGGTTTATGCAAAAGGCATTACATACGAAACCAAACCCGGGAAATGGACAATTAATCCGGGAGGAGATACTCCCACACAGACCGAGGCGAAATTCTCTGTCACTTTTAATCCCGAAGAAGGAGAAACCAATGTATTTGTCGACACTAAAATTACCCTCACCTTCAATTCTGCCGTGCGCAAAAAAGACGGGAAAGCCATTGCAAATGCCGACATACCTAACATTGTAACTCTCAGGGAGGGCTCTTCCACAGGCAGTGCAGTTGATTTTACAGCTACAATCAATTCCGCCAAAACGATAATAACACTTACTCCGACATCACCGCTGGAAACAAAAACCAAGTACTATGTTTCCGTTAAAGCCGGTACGATTATTAACTCAAAAGATGAAAAAAATGCAAGTATGACCTCATACTTTACCACAGGCAGCAAATCTGAAAAACTGCTGGTGACTTATTCACCCGTCAATGGCGATACCAATGTTCCGGTAGACAGGAAAAGTTTCACTGTTTCTTTTTCCGAAAGTGTCACAAAATATAACGGAGGCAAAATTGCCGCAAATGATGAATATCTGAAGGAGAAAGTAATTCTGTTCCAAAGAGCCGGCACAAGTGTAAATGCCGCCGATTATACTGTAAAAATAAATGACAAAAAAAATCTTATAACAGTCACACTTAAAGACGGCTACAGTCTGACCCTGAATACAAAATACACTCTTGGCATCCGCTCATCGTCACTAAAGACTGAGGACGGCGACTCTGTGCCCTCATCCAGCGTGGGATGGACCACGGCAGGGACACCTGTTTTAAGTAACATAAGCACAGTACCGGATGAATTATATATTGACTTAAAGGTAACACCAAATGTAGCCGGAACTATTTATGCAGTGCTTCTGCCGGAAAATGCAACAGCACCTTCCGCCACACAGATTAAAAATGGAAAAGATTCCACCAATGCTGATGCTCTGGTTGCTGCCAATAAGTCCGCAAGTACATCCGGGTCCACCACCATCAGGCTTGAAAAAGAACCGAAAATTAGCAGAGATACTTCATACAAGGTTTTTGCAGTATTGTATGACGGCAGCGGAAATCCTTCTGCCGTAGTGAGTTCAACAGCGAAAACCCTTCCTGTGAGACTTAAGTCATTGACTGTAACACCAATTGATAGTGCGGAAAATGTTCTGACAGGTTTTAGCTCAGACAAATATATATATAGTGTCTCTGTCCCTTATGGAACAAGTTCTGTTAACATCAAAGCCACTCCAACTTCATCTTTTGATGGTGCTATAAAAATTAACGGAGAAGTCAATAACCCAATTGATATAAACTTAGGAGATGATGTGACAACCGTAACTATCACCATCCAAGAAACGGGAAAAAGTATCCTAACCTATACTGTAAATATCAATCATGCCGGTACAGCAAAGTTGAAAAGCATGACAATTAACGGTCAAGGTTATGTCCCGGATACAGACGCAAAATATGAAATTACAGAAGATCCTGCAACACTCACATTAAAAATTATTCCGGTTGAGGCTGATGCAAAAATATGGATTCAAGGCAACCAGTATAATAAGGATGACAATATTGTAATCACTTTATCTCATCCCAGCGCTGAGCTAAAATTTACCATTGAATCTTCCGACGGCACCACCACAAGGGAATATAAAATAGCATTCCGGTGGAATCTTCCGGATTCCAATCCCGATGCAGGCTCAAGCGACTAAGTTTTGCGAACTAATATAAATAAAAGGAGGCAGCCACTATGGATTGCCTTCTTTTATTTTGTCATATATTTGATTTGAAATCAGGTAAAGTCGCTGCACTCCATTTTCCAATCGATAATAATGAACTACGTAGAAAAAAACTACCACAAGCAATATGGCAAACAATATGCCGAAAAGTAATTCGCCCAAAAACATTGTCACTGATGCAGATATTAACAACAAAAAGCCAAAGAAAAGAGTGACAATCAAATGTACAAGTCTTTCGTGACAAACCCATGCAATTTGCGTTCTCGAATATTCATACAGCTTTTCTAAATCTTTTCCGGACTGCAAACCCATTATTAGAATTCTTTCTTGTTCTAATAAATATTTATACATTATTTTTGCCCTCCTTTATGTTGATAATATACACTCATGCCTTTGACTACAAGGCCTTTATGATGTATATTTGATAAGGTTTATTAAATGGAGGGGGTTCATTGTGCTTAGAGATTTTACCATAGATTTAAAACGAGAATTTAAAGGCTATAACGGTTCAAAATTTTCAAAGGATTTAATGGCCGGGCTTACTGTGGCAGCAGTTGCGTTGCCTCTGGCCCTGGCCTTTGGTGTAGGTTCCGGTGCCACCGCCGCCTCCGGCCTCATAACTGCCATCATTGCCGGAGTCGTCATAGGTGCCCTATCCGGTGCATCTTTCCAAATCTCCGGTCCCACCGGAGCCATGACAGCCATTTTGATAATGCTGGTCCAAAAACATGGCCTTAACGACATCTTCATTGCCACATTCATGGCCGGCATTATACTTGTTCTGGCCGGAATATTCAAAATGGGCCGCATAATTTATTTCATCCCTTCATCAGTTATAACCGGCTTCACATCAGGCATTGCACTGATTATTGCACTTGGTCAACTGGACAACCTCTTTGGTGTAACCTCCCGCGGGAACCTTGCCATAGCCAAATTCTTTTCATATTTTACGGATGGTTTCAATCCCCATTTGCCTACCATGGCAATTGGTTTTTTTGTAATTATTGTAATGATAATCTGGCCCAGAAAATGGAACTCAGTTTTCCCTTCCTCACTGGCCAGCCTCATTCTGGTTCTTATACTGAACAGCTTTTTGAAACTTGATGTGGCCCTGGTTGGCGAAATCCCCAAGACCTTATTTTTGGCAGACCGCTTATCTTTTGCCGCAATTAATATAAATGAATTCAGCCAGTTCTTTGTGCCGGCCTTAAGCATAGCGGCTCTTGCAATGATAGAAAGTCTGCTCTGCGGTGCCGCCGCTGGAAAACTCAAAAAAGAAAAATTAAAGGGTGACCGGGAACTGGTGGCTCAGGGTATAGGAAATCTGATAATTCCTTTCTTTGGCGGAGTCCCGGCCACTGCCGCAATTGCCAGAACCAGCGTAGTGATAAAATCCGGTGGCGAAACCCGAATAGCGGGCATAATTCACGCAGTCATACTGCTTTTATCGATGTTTCTTCTGGCACCGATAATGTCGGCGATTCCCCTCTCAGCCCTGGCAGGAGTGCTCATCATTACTGCCTGGCGCATGAACGACTGGGAAAATATTCACTATATTTTCGGCTACAGGTTTAAGTCCGGAATTGCCAAATTCGCCATTACCATGGGAGCCACCGTGGTTCTGGATCTTACTCAGGCAATCATTGTAGGTGTGGTTTTTTCGGCACTTCTTATAGTGGTCAGACTTATTGACATAGACATAACAATAAGCGAAGTTGAAAATAAGAGACTGGAGGAAATCGGCATCAACATTCCCACTGTACCCGAACACATAAGGGTCGCCTACCTTACTGGAACAATATTTTTTGCAGCTGTGGAGAAACTGAAATCCCAGCTGTCACGGCTGGAGAATACTTCAATCCTTATTCTTTCCATGAGGGGCGTGCCTGTCCTTGATCTTTCCGGTCTCCAGGCTCTTACAGAGTTGACGCTTAATCTGCAGGAAGCCGGCACCATGGTGCTTCTTACCAGCGTTCAGCCAAAAGTTCTTGATAAAATAAAAAAAGGCGGCCTTCTGACAATAATCGGGGAAGATAATGTCTTCAGCAGCGCAGAACATGCAATAGTGCATGCGTTTGAACTGGAGGCGGGAGGGGCAAAACAGGGGGTGTAATGCCCCCGTCACCGCATCCACCGTCTGAGGAGATGGAAATCTCGGAGTTTGCATTCTTTATGCTATCAATATTACAAAATTATGCGTATAATGTGAATAATAATAGGTTATTTGTCATTGACATATTTTTTGTCACGAATCGTGACAAAAATAAAGGAGGATAAAGTAATGTACACATCAAGAACCTTCGAAGGAAGCCCGGAATTTGCGCAAAGAATGGATGCACGGGATGAGCTTGCAAAATTCAGAAGCAGATTCTATATCAATCCCGGAGAAATTTTTATGGATGGCAATTCTCTGGGCCTTTGCTCCAAGGATGCGGAAAAAGCCTTGTTGGAAATGCTTGAAGTCTGGAAAAAAGAAACTATAAACATCTGGGGCGTAGACAATGCAAAGTATTTAAACTATTCTGCCTACCTGGCGGAAAAAATGGCTTTTCTGGTAAAAGCCAAACCTGAAGAGATTGCTATAGTAAATTCCACCACCGTAAATATCCATCAGCTGATTTCAACTTTTTATAATCCCACGAAAGAAAGATATAAAATTTTGATAGATGACCTTAACTTTCCCACCGACAGGTATGCCATTGAAAGCCATGTTAAACTCAGAGGCTATACAGTGGAGGAAGCAGTAAAAGTTGTTGAATCAGAAGATGGCGTGCTGATGGACAATGACAAAATAATCGAGGCAATGACAGATGATGTTGCTCTCGTCTTCCTGCCTTCAGCTCTGTACAGAAGCGCCCAGATTTTAGATATGGAGCGCATTACGGAGGCCGCCAAATCAAGAGGAATCCTTATCGGCTGGGATCTCTGCCATTCCATAGGAGCCTATCCTCACGACTTTTCAAAATTGCAACCTGACTTTGCTGTATGGTGCAACTATAAATATCTGGCAGCAGGGCCGGGAGCAAATGCAGCACTTTATGTTAATGAAAAGCATTTCGATAAAGAGGTGGGCATGCACGGCTGGTTCGGAAACAAACTCAGTTCGCAGTTTAAGCTCAGCCAGAAATTCGATCAGGCAAGAGGGGCAAGAGCATTCCAGATGGGTTCTCCGAGCCTTTTCTCCATGGCCCCCATATCGGGAGTTCTGGATATTTATAAAGAAGCCGGCATTGAAAACATTCGTGCGAAATCCCTGCACCTGTCAGCCTACTTAATGTACTTGATTGAAAACCGCCTTTACAAATATGGCTTTGGCATCGGAAACCCGAGAAACGACAATGAAAGAGGCGGCCATGTATGCCTGACACATGACGATGCATTCAGGATAGCGGCTGCTTTGCGGGACGAAGGCGTAATCCCCGATTTCAGGGAACCAAACGTTATCCGCCTGGCCACAGTGGCTCTTTATGTTTCCTATGAGGACGTCTATCATCTGATAGACATAATTGAGGACCTGTATGTGAATAAAAAGCATGAAAAATACAGCAACGAACGGACAGTTGTAGTATGACAGGGGGACATGGTATGACAGGGGGACAGCCCTTTTGACATCCACGCTTTACATATTAATAAAAATCAAACATATGACAGGGGGACAGCCCTTTTGACATATGACAGGGGGACAGCCCTTTTGACACCCACGCTTTACATGTTAATAAAGATTAAATACAATACCAGCATGTGCACAGGATAAAAGATGTACATGCTGTATTTGAATATTTTACCGCCCCTGCCCTTTTGACCATTGTAAAGGTGGATAGGTATTAGAGCTAAGAGGGCAAAACCCTGAGTCTGGAATTCAAAAGTCCTGCCGAAAATCTCAATGGGTACAAACATACCGTCAAAAAAATAAATATTCAGAATGAACATCCCTGCCAGCTGAGCCAGCCAGGCAAAAGGAAAGCCTCTGAACAAATAGAAAAGAATTACGGTCATGACTCCCATAGCTCCGTAATCTACAAAACCCACTGCCCCAAGCAGAACTGCTCCTGCACTACCGGCCACAGCGATAATTCCGTTTTTAGCTGTCTTGTCAATCTGGAATTTACTAATGGCTTTTATGGCCAGAAGCCCCAAAAGCAGGGTAAACATCACATTTTGATGGAAAGGATAGATATAGGAGCTTCCATAAAAAAGGTTGAAAGGAATCTCCGATACCAAAGCAAAAACAAATAGTCTTAAGGAATATTTTTTAAAATCCGAGGTGTGGATAAAACCCTCAGCTATCTGGAATGCAAATATAGGGAAAGCCATCCTTCCCACATTTGTCATCCACTGGTTTCCCGGAATTACTGTTGCCCACATATGATCCAGCAACATAAAAAACATGGCCAGGAGTTTGAGGGCCTCACGGTTAATAAAGGTAATCTTATTACCGCCCCCTATTTTATTTTCTGCCATCTGCTTCCTCCGCCAGTACTGCTTCCGTCACCAAAGGAATCAGAAAAGAAGTAACCACCATTTCGCTGTCAGAACGCAGGGCATGCATAACGCCTGAAGGTACGATGAAAGCTTTCCCCACGGCCAGCTCCTGCTCACTGTCCTCAAAAACTCCGTAACCATTACCTGCGACACAATAAAAAACTTCATCAAATTTATCATGTTTGTGCAAAGGTACTTTTTTATTGAAATCTATGTAGTAAACATTGGTGAAAATTTTCTCCTTTATTGCTTCTCTATCAAGGTCGGCATATTGCAGGTTTTCACCAGAAAAATTCTTAGCTCCCATCTTTATACCTCTTTTCTTACCATTTTTGAACTATCATACATCGTAAAGAAACTTACTTCCTCCTTTATATACCCAAATTAATCTGTTATAGCACTTTTGCGAAAAGAGAATTAAAGAATGACAGGTAAGATGACAGTGGGGGCATGACAGTGGGACAGCCCTTTTG
>JBPOJA010000020.1:0-37728 GCA_052034085.1 Bacillota bacterium
TCTTGCATCGATTGTAGCAAGAAGATCGGAGACTGTACATTTCGTGGCGAGAAACTGTACACTTTGTGGCGGAAAACTGTATATTTCTAGTGGCGGAAAATTGTACACTTTATTTTACCGTTTACAATACGTCTAAACGAATAATATCAAGCCAAAACGGATAAATTGGTTTACATTTTTTCTCTTTTCAAACCATTAAAATTTTTGACATGTTCCCGCGAACAATCAAACCCCGTCTTTTCCGTCTACACAACCCCGCCCGCCGGAAGCCGCCCCGGAAGGCTGTGGATGTGTTTCCGCGAACAATAGAACACATAAAAATACAGGGCTTTCCGGCATCTCCGCCGTCCAAAAGCACATTTTCGGCGGGCGGCAAAACACCGGGAAGCCCTGTATTCAAGCCGTTTTTCAGGCGCTTATTTGTTTTTTACATTTGTCATCAATACTACCGTCTCAACGTGAAGTTTTTAGGCTATTTCACACTTTTCCATAAATACAGTAAAAGTACTGTGCTTATGCCGGTTTAACATCTATTCTGACCTCTCAAGAAATATTTCTCGATTAGGCTATTTTGCATTTTCACTGCTTTGAGCTGTATTTTTTATCTTTTCGCCGGCTTCCCTCTGCACTCTCTACAACATTGCTTCGATTCTGCTTTTCTATCTGTACTGCTTGGAATGTTTCTGCCGGAATTATAACCGGATTATTACCTTCTGCCTTATAATAAAAATCGTGCCTCCCGTCATCCAACAAATGAACGTTACCTGTGTACTTTTCATTGCTTAGCATTACTTCAATTGTTCTTTTAGGCCATGAGACCTTACCGGTGGGAGATTTGATCCCCAGACATTCCAGCTCTTTCACAATGCCTAACACGCTTTTGCCTTGGAGATACATATCGAAAATCAGCTTTACATTTGCAGCCTCTTTCTTATTAATAGCCAGCTTACCATCCGCATCATTTATATACCCATAACATTTTCTATTATACAGCTTTGATGTGCCTTGTGCGGCCCGTTGTTTGATGCCCCATTTGATGTTATAGCTGCGGGATTCGTTCTCCGCCTGGGCAATTGACTCTATTATTGAAATCATCAAGTCATTATCTGTATCGGCTGTATCAAGTACTTCCTGTTCAAATATAACCCGAATCCCGAGAGCCCTAAGCTTGTTCAACGCATCGAGAATTTCTACAGTGTCCCGTCCAAATCTGCTGATGCTTTTAGTTAGTACAATCTCTATCCTATGCGACTCACAATCCTGCATCATACGAGAAAATTCTTTACGGGAAGAACCTGTCTTGCTTGAAGCAATGTCTATATACACGTCAGCCAATAACCATTTGGGGGTTGCTGCCACAAGTCTCGTTAATGCCGAAACTTGAGCTGTAAGGCTTTTCAGTTGATCAGAACTATTTGAGCTTACACGGCAATAAATACCTACCCTTTTTTCTCTTTTGGGAGGCAACGGTGGTATAAAGTGAACTATTCTGTTATTATCCATATTATCCCCCCGCTGCATCCGCTTAAAAAAGCAGATGCCTGAATTATAATCTCATTCACTTTTCTGCTTCAGAGATCTCATTTTCCTGCTCGTAATAGT
Organism: Bacillota bacterium; assembly: GCA_052034085.1. Classification (GTDB taxonomy): domain Bacteria; phylum Bacillota; class Clostridia; order Peptostreptococcales; family Anaerovoracaceae; genus UBA1426. The sequence continues at coordinate 1,603 of JBPOJA010000020.1, forward strand.
AGGAATAATCTATACCTTTCATAAACATTTCACGATCGTTTATTTTATCTGTCAAAGAAGACTGTAAAAGCGCTTTTATTTGCAGGGGATCAGCCACACTTTTTTCCATTGCAGTTAGATAATCTTTTTTATTGATTTTGCTCCAGTCCACACATAGTTTCAGGTTCTTTTTCAGAATCAGGTCAAGCCAAATGCGCATACTCCTGCCGTTGCCTTCCATAAAAGGATGGGCTACATTCATCTCAACATACTTATTTGCAATCTCATCAAAAGTGTTTTCGGGCATTTCTTCAATTTTCTTCAGCGTTTCCGGTAGGAAACGCGCCATAGCAAATTGGAAGCCACCCTTTGCGATATTAAAGGTTCTGATTTGCCCCGCAAAATCATAAAGCCCGCCGAATAAATAGCCGTGAATCTGCTGCAAACCTTTTACTGTACCGACTTCTATTGTGTCAAACAAGGAGCTGTCGAAAAGGGCATATGCCTTTGATTTGCTCTTCCCATCGATCGTTTCATCGCTGTAGGTGAACCGTTCGATAAAACGATTTGCCTGTTTGCTTGGAAAATTCTTGGCTAGTTTAATGATGCCATCATAATCAAATGTATCTGTTAGATATTTTTTTCCATCAGCCGCTGTCAATTTCAGTTGGTTAGCAGCACTAACCAGCTCGCTATTTTCTTTTTTAAGCTTTGCCTTTAAATACTTCCAGTAATTTCTGTTTTTTGTGTAATCGTCCTCGCCACGCAAAACCCCGACGATATCAAGCACTGAAAACCACCACTTGGCTTTTTCGTCGTCCCAAACAGCACGAACTTCTCTATCATCAAAAAAACGAATGGAGATTTTGTTCATCAAAATAACCTCCTTATTGCTGACTTATTGCTTGCTTATGTTGGCCTGCAGAGTTAATATACGATACACCCAAAGGAGGTATCGCTATGAATGGCAACAAGCCGGTCTTTCATATATCAATTTATTGCCGAGGCTGCAACAAATCTAAAGCTACACTCAAAAGGCAATTATCCGCTTATGCCAATAGGCTTTTGAGTAATCCGTGGGAACCTTCGGTACATATAAGCCTGGATAGTGTTGACAAACTAAAAGAAAAACAAGTCATCCAGGAATTAACATACGATACAGTTATAACTTATCATATTAAACAGCCTTTATTTACAGATCAAGATCTATATACGGCAGTTATTTTAATCATCGGCCTTACCATGCAGCGTTTGTACGAAGTCAATTTGAACTCCAAATCAGAGGATTGGATGCTCATATCCATAACTCCCCCAGATAAAGATAATCAAAGTAACGACAGCTATGATATCCAATGGTCCATCGGAGAATAATTTTCTTGATGGCTAATTATCATTATAACAGTATTTCCCGATGTTGGTTAGCCCATTATGATGCTATTTTATCAAGTTTCTCTCAAAAATCAATATTGACCACACAACCCTGCCGTTTTCAAAAAAACATCCAAATCGACCACTCGCAAACCCATGTTATCTAAATCGACCACTGGTTAAACCCCGACATCTAAATCGACCACTCGCAAGCATTTGAGCCTGTTTTGATATGTTCCCGCGAAGTAAAAAAATCATATTTTTCTCCTAATAAATTTTAGACTTAAATTTACGCAAAAGACTTATATCAAGCCCTTCCCGCGCGCTCACTTCTAAACCCTCGTTATCAATACTACCGTCTCAACATGATTTGTATGCGGAAACATGTCGATGGCCTGAGCTCTTTCAAGTTTATAGCCATGCTGAGTCAGGACTTTTATGTCCCGGGCCAGTGTTGGAGGGTCACATGATACATAGATAATTTTAAACGGTCTTGCGGCTGCCACAGCGTTAAGAAGTGTGGGGTGGCAGCCTGCTCTTGGGGGATCTAAAACAATAAGATCAGCATTATATTTTTGACCGGCCTCGTGCTCCCGTTCCATTAATTCAGGCAACACTTCTTCCGCCCTGCCACAAATGAATTCGGCATTCACAATTCCGTTGATAGTCGCATTTCTATTGGCGTCTAAAACTGCCTTTTTAACAGACTCCACTCCCACAACCCTGCCGGCATGTTTGGATAAGATCAAGCCTATGGTTCCTACTCCGCAATACAGGTCGAAAACTGTTTCTTTTCCCGTCAACCCCGCAAATTCCACGACCTTTGAATATAGTTTTTCAGTCTGTGTCGGATTTACCTGGAAAAAAGAGTCTGCGGAAACTTCGAAATCTAACCCCATCAACTTATCCCGAATTACGGATTTTCCTGCCAGCAAATGCTCATTATTATTCAACTTAAGTATCAGGCTTTTTATCTCATAGCCTTTGGAATCATCCCAATCCTCGCCCGGATTTTCCAGAGCCTTTATCAACCCATCCCGGATCTGCTCCAAATCAACATTGTTATTACCCGGAGAAGCAGCAAGCACCAGCATAATCTCTCCGCTGCCAAAGGCAGTTTTTATGGTTACAGATTCCAGCCACACATTGGACGCCGCAAAAGGCCTTAAGGCCCTTATGATTTGCTCGACTTTCCCGGTCTGCAGTAGACAAGTACCACAATCCACAACATCGTGGCTTTTCTTTTTATAAAAACCAATGGCAGGTTTTATACCGGACGTATTATGAAAAACGGCATATTCTGCTTTGTTTCTATATCTCCATGGATTTTCCATTCCGATTGTACCGATAATCAAGGGGTTCTTTAGCCCGCCTATCCTTTCAAGAGAATTCCTGAGCAACTCGGTTTTATACCTGACCTGTGCTTCATAATCCAGGTGCTGAAGGCTACAGCCACCACACTCATCCGCATAAGGACATGCCGGTTTGATTCGGTCTGGAGAAGGCCTAAAAACTTCCAGCAACCGTCCCCTGGCAAAGTTCTTTTTGAACTGCACCACTTCCGCAAGAACATAGTCACCGGGGATAGCCCCATCCACGAAAAAGGCGAGACCATCCACTCTGCCGATGCCCTCACCTTCTTTTCCCAGTGCGGTTATTTCTACCGAATATTTTTCACCTATCATGATTGTGGATGACAGGGGGACAGCCCTTTTGTCACCATCTGACCTTTCTTAAGTTTATCACACAAGATATGACAAAAGGGCTGTCCCCCTGTCACATTTATGGAACAGTAATTCTAACGCTGTTCCCCTTTATCTTTTTGTCGTTGTAAACACTTGTAATCGAAACATAGTATGACTCGCCGGCTTCTACCAAGCCTCCGAAATCACCTCCATTATAACCGTCTCCCGCCCTTATAGTAAAGCCTGTTGTGTTTGCATCACTGATTACCGCAATGTAGCCATCATCGGGATAAACTGGGCTGGAGTTGTATTTGGAAAGCACAACTTTGTAGTAATTGAAACCCCGGCTGTCCACCCTGTTCCAGGAAAGCTCAACACCGCTGCCCGTTTCTCTGGCACTGACTATGGCTTTGACTTCTGCCGGCTCTTCCGGCTTGGGCGGCTCCGGTTCCTTCTGGCCGGGTACAGTAATTCTTACACTGTTTCCTTTTATTTTTTTATCGTTGTATACACTGGTTATAGAGGCGTAGTAAGTTTCACCTGCTTCAACTCTGCCTCCAAAATCACCGCCGTTATACCAGCTTCCGGCTTTTACCGTAAATCCCGTTGTGTTAACATCGCTGATTACTTCTATGTAGCCATCATCGGGATAAACTGGGCTGGAGTTGTATTTGGAAAGCACAACTTTGTAGTAATTGAAACCCCAGCTGTCCACCCTGTTCCAGGAAAGCTCAACCCCTTTGCTGGTTTCCCTTGCGCTTACCACCGCTTTGACTTCCGCAGGCTGTTCAGGTTTTGGCTGTTCCGGGCTTTTGCTTCCGGGAATCTTAATCTTAATGCTGTTTCCTTTAACCTTTTTGTCGTTGTAGACACTGGTGATAGATGCATAGTAGGTCTCTCCTGCCTCAACTTTCCCGCCAAAATCGCCACCGTTATACCAGGTTCCGGCCTTTATTGTATATCCTGTCGTGTTCACATCGCTGATTACTTCGATATAGCCGTCTTCGGGATAGGCAGGACTGGAATTATACTTGGAAAGCACAACTTTGTAGAAATTAAAGCCTCTTCCGTCAACTTTATTCCATGTCAATTCGATGCCTTTCCCTGTGTCTCTGGCGCTTACAACCGCTTTAGATCCTGAGGTCTGCTCCTGCTTGGGCTGGTCCGGCTTTGGTTCTTCAGGCTTAGGGGGCTCCTGTTTTGATTCTTCTGCAGGTTCGATTACTTCTGCAGTGTTCTTCCCTGCCTCATCTACACTCTTCCCTGTCGACAAAATTACGAAAATATCTGAAGATGCGATGCTTCTGATTTCATCAAGGCTGACTCCTTTTCCCTCCCTGTTGGCATAATTATAGGCAGCCTGCCTGGCCAGGGATAATCCGTTTTTCTCCGCTTCTGACTTAATTTCCGGAGTAACCTTAACTGCCCTGCTCAATATTTCGAAATCCTTAACTTTGTCACTTTCCAGAATTGAGAGAAGCAGCTCCTCCAAAACTTTTTCGTCATCCCCGCCTTCATCCAGTGCCCCTGAAATTAAAATGAACGAGGCATCAAATTCTTTGCTTTTTGCCGCTGCCATCAGAGCAGCTACAGCATCTTTTATGTCCTCACCTAACAGGTCCAATTCTTCTAAAAGTATTTTTCCGTCTTCATTAAGAGAACTGGCGCTCAGAACCCGGGCCTCCTTGTCTATTTCGAATGACACACATGGGTTAATGTCAACATCAATAATTGCAAAAATTTTATTATCTTCCGTAGGGTGCTGCGTAAGCCCCGGCAGCAATCCGGGCACCATGAACACAACTAAGGCAAGCGCAGCTACTACCAGACCGGCCGCTGCAAAAGGTTTCATGCCATGTTTTCTTCTTTCACCCGGAAATTTAAAATTCTCAGGCTTCAGGACTGTCTCCGTTCCTACCGGCAGTGATGTATTTTTTTTGATTTTTTCAAAGGTGCAGTGCTCTGTCATAACTATGGTAGAAAGCAGCGAATGCTTGATAACTGTGGCTTTAATATCCATAATCAGCCCTCCCTTCCCCTTTGTTCACATATTCCTTGATAATCTCAAGCTGGCTGTCCAGTATCAGAACAAGGGCAATAATATATTTTCTGTTAAGCTCCAGAGTGCTTCGGGAAACCTCTGTCAGTTTAAGAATTTCGTTTATAGGCAGTTTCTTGCTCTGCTTAAGCTTCCCAAGCAGATCGGTGTCCTTATGAATAACCTTGGCTATACCAATCAGCCTGAGCCTTGAAGGTTCTTCTCTGGGAGAAAGCTTTATCAGGTCCGCCATGGAGATTTTGTATTTTTTTAAGCTTTTTACAAGCAGATTCACTTCATCCGCAATTTCAATCCGTCTGATTCCCGGGCTTTCCTCCTCAGTCAGCTTGTGTTCCACAAGCTCCAGTGGTACTAAGTTGCTGTCTCCCCTTTGCTTACGGGCATAGTCTATCAGCCTGTTGTTTATGACCAGACGGGCATAGTTCTGAAATGACTTGCCTTTAACAACATTGAAGGTACTGATAGCCTCATTGAAGGCTATCAGGCCAATGCTGAACTCGTCACTGCTGTAGTCCAGGCTGGGGTCTTTTTTGAAACTGGTAACACAGTCCAATATGAATTGTTTGTGCTCCAGGATGAAAGCTTCTTTTTCTTCGATGGTTGGGGCCCAGTCGTCAACCTGGTCGTTGCCGTTTAAATGAAGCAATGTCCTTACTCCTCGCTTTCTCTGTTCTTTGATGCTCTAATAATGTATGCGCAAGAAATGAAATAACTTTAAGGGTAACAGGGAAAATTCACCCTGACGCCAAGCATATATTATTAATATATCGTTCAATCAGTTGATTCACAGTTTCCGGTGCGTCGGTATTGGAATTATGACCCGCACCGGCTATCCATTCTAAAGGGATTCCGGTTTTTTCGTGCCAGGCTTTATTATATCGTTTTGTCGATCCGGCCCGGTCCATTTCGCCGCAAATCAACAGAGCGGGACAATCTATCCTGTACGGCAAATCTGCTTCCATGGTATCCGCAAGCATTCGAAACCCATGGCCTGAAATTTTTGCGAATCGCTTTTTATCACCGTCATAGACCATCATCATCTCATGCATTAATTTCCGACCGTATTCTGTTGTTGCACACCCCCTGGGGCCGGACTTCAAAAGCCTTTTCCAAGGATAATATAAATAGAACGGCTCCATTCTTTTTAACAGCCATAGCTCAGCCCCTTTGGCATACTGGCGTTGAAGAGGTGCAGAATCTATAGAAACGAAGCCGGCAAGCTTGCCCGGGAATTGCTCCATATAGGCCTGACCCACATATCCCCCCATGGATTGCCCGATAATAACCGGGTTTTCTATTTTTTCTCTGGTCATAATTTCGTCAAGCCATTTTGCTTTGTCCATGAGTGAAAAATCGAACAAAAAAGGCCAGGAAGCAGCATGACCAGGAGCATCCCATACAAGAACACGATGGTTGACAGCAAAATATTCAATTTGCTTTTCAAACAACCTATGGTCTGCGGTAAGTCCCGGAAGAAATATCAACGCACACTTTTCCCTTGTGAGATTAACATTAGTCCAGTAGTGAATTTCTCCACATCTGGTTGGGAGAATCTTTTCTATCATCATGGTTGATACTCCAAATCATCTTACTGACACCAGTTCTATGAGCCGTAAGTAAGAGATATAAAAAGATTACCCTCCAAATTAGGAGGGTAATCTAGATAAGAATTTAGCTTATTTTAATAATTTAAGTCCTTCCTGGGTCAGGGCCAGGGCTTCATCCAGGTTTTGATGAGCTAACTTTGAGTTATGGAAACCTTCGCTATTTTCCACAAATACAAAGTCCCATTTGAATTGGGCCTTTCTATGGTAATCTCTTACCTCGTTAAGCGTGCCTTCATCATGGGTCTTGTTTGCAACAGCCTTACCAAGCTCATTTGTTAATTCTACCAATACATCACTCACCTGGTTTGTTTTTTCAACAACCGGGCCTTGAACACCTTCTACTTTTTTCACCAGGCCAGGTCCGTCTAAGTTGCTATGGCACTTGAAACAAGAAGCATTTTCAATATCTATAAGGGGTGATGTCCAGTGGTGAGACTTGATTGTCTTGCCGTTTACTTCTGTAGAAGGCATATGACAGTCTATGCAGGTAAGGCCCATGGATTGGTGCAGAGACCCCTGGAAGGTTTCTGTCTCAGGATGCTGAGCCTTTAGCATGGGTGTACCGGTCACAGGATGCTCCCAGTCCTTGAAACCTATGCCATCATAGTATTCCAGCATGCCATCTGTACCGAAGCCATTGTGCCAAGGCAGGGTTATGGCAAGGCTGGCCGGGTCTATATAGTATTCTACGTGACATTGGCCGCAAGCCATCTCTCCGGGCTTAAACTCTTTCCCGGTAAGTTTTAACCCTGTAGTAAAGTGACTTCTTATTGGATTTACTACTCCTGGTTCATTCTTATGGCAGTCATAGCAAGAAATAGTATCCATTTCATTCTTTCCAAATTCATCAAAATTAATCTTATTTACTTCTGCCCCTTCTTTTTCCAGCTTCAAAATAAAGTCAGCAGTCTTGCAAGCGAAACAAGATGCTCCAGGTTTGGGTCTTGCTGTGTTCTTTACATCTTCCAGCCCATACACATGGCCCCTGGCTCTGGCATATTCTATGGAAAAGCCATATCCATCATATAAGGTTTTCAGGTTGGGAAAAGTGGTCAGATAGTCTATGGGTTTTGACCCTCCATAGGTTGTTTGTACCATTTCTGCATTTGCTTCATATGTAGCTACTACCTCGGGGTACCCTCCTTGCCAGTCTGCTTTTCTCATTATTCTCTCTTCTTTCTGGCCACACCCGGCAAGAAAGCTAATGACAAGCAACACTATGATTAAGGACAAACTTTTTCTTTTCATTTTTCTGCCCCCTTTAAATATTTGATATATAATACTACAGTTCAGAACCTTTGTGAATATATTAATTATCTCTGGCAAAAGAAAGAAGTGTTTACCTTATCCAAAATAATTTTTTATTCATAATGTGTATGTGGGAACATATCAATTGCCCGAACAATTACCAGTTTAATGGAGTTTCTATTCTGGCGCTTTGAAATTGTAGATGGGCTTTATGATGGCTAGAATCTCCACTGTATCACCTATGTGGCGGATTATTTCCTCCATGGGCTTGTAGGCAGAGGGAGCCTCATCGAGAGTCATGCGATTTATAGTGGTAGTGTAGATTCCTTCCATAGATGATTTGAACTCATTAAGTGAAAGATTCTCTTTAGCTGCCCTTCTGCTGAGGATTCTTCCCGCTCCGTGTGGCGCCGAACAATTCCAGTCAGGGTTGCCCTTCCCTTTGCAGATAAGACTGCCGTCCCGCATGTTGAGTGGGATGAGCAATCTCTCATCTTTTTTAGCGGATACAGCACCTTTGCGCAAAATTCTTGATTTCAAATCGATGTAATTATGTATTGTAGTAAATCTGTCAATCTCGGTAAATTCCATTTTGCGGATTATTTCTTCCACAATGGCTTTCCGGTTGAGATCAGCGTATTTCTGCATCATCTCCATGTCATGAAGATAATCTCTATATAACTGGCCCTCAACATAGGCCAGGCTCCTTTCTATTTTTACATGTTTTTTGGCAAGATCTGCGGCGGCGGCCTTCTGATAATAGTCAGCTATCTGTTTTCCCGGATTGCGGCTTCCCGAATGCACCACCAGATACAGTCTCCCGTCTTGCCCCCTGCCCATCTCGATAAAATGGTTGCCGCCGCCCAATGTGCCGATACTGAGTTCTGCCCTTTGTAGATTAACGGCTTTTGCCGCCTTTAGGCTGTTTAAATTTATTTCAGCAAGGAGCCTGTGCGGCTTTTTTCTTATCTCAAAACTGGCAGGAATGCCGGTATGAATCACCGTATCCAGCTTACGCAAGTCAACTTCCTTTTCTTTTAACACTACGGTTTCCATGCCGCAGCCTATATCGACGCCGACTAAATTTGGCACCACCTTGTCTTCTATGGTCATGGTGGTGCCAATGGTACAACCTGCCCCTGCATGTGCATCGGGCATTATTCTGATCTTGCTGCCCGCAACGAATTCCTGGTTTAACAGATTCTCAATCTGTTGCCTGGCAGTGGCTTCAAGATTATCTGTGAACACTTTTGCAGTGTTATATTTCCCTTTAAGTTCAATCATTTTATGACAGGGGGACAGCCCTTTTGTCACTTTCTTATGTGACAGGGGGACAGCCCTTTTGTCACCTTCTAAACATTTTGGACTATACCTCTACCTATCCCCGTAATCCTTTCAATTTGCCTTATTGATAAACCGTGAACACTTTTCAATTCTCTTAAATATTTATTCCGTTCTTCTTTTTTAAGTTTTTTAATATCAGTGACCTTATTTTCTCCACAATATTGTGCAATTAGAATGGCAGCGTCTTTGTCTGTCATTTTTTTCTCTTCATAGGCTTCCAAACATTTATCTCTATTCGGAACATTCATGAATTCAAAAAAACGTTTCTTTGCCTCATTGTTTTCTATCCGCAAAATGCCGAAAATATCTTTTTGCTCTTCGCTCAATCTATCACCGATATAGTCTGGATAGTTCGTCCATGGATAATCATCGATTTTCGATACTATTCTGGCTTTTACCGGATTCTGAAAAATATACCGCAGAGCCGTTAGAAAATAAGCATAATCAGTTATTGGTTCACTTTTATATCTAGCCTGAAACAGATGTCCAACTCTGCCATACTTGTTATTATATCTCATTGCATAGCTACAGTTAATCTTTTGCATAACCTCGCTGATTGTGCCTTTGTCGGCTTTAATCAATAAATGAAAATGGTTATTCATCAAGCAATAAGCATACAAAGTGAATTTATTCAGGCCCTTATATTTGTAAAGAAGTTTTAAGAAATACTTCCTGTCAGCATCTTCCTCAAAAATTGTTTGTCGGTTAACTCCCCGGCCTATAATATGATAAATTCCGGTTGGACTTTCCTTTCTTGAAATTCTTGGCATATCATACCTCACTTTTTTGTTCACAAGAATATTGGGTATGCAGCCATAATATCCAAAAAATATACAATTGTCAATTATTTCCAGTCAACACATGTCAAAAGGGCTGTCCCCCTGTCATATCTGTCCCCCTGTCATATCCTGTCACATGTCAAAAGGGCTGTCCCCCTGTCATAAATGCGCAGGGGGATGCGGTAACGCATTTTCCACAGACTTCCGTACCTCTGTTGTCTCCATCATAGGAGCTGCCGTAACCAACATGTATTTGGGCGTTTTCGCTGACCAGGCCATAGCATGTTCTTCTTTGGTATTTTGCGCTTTCCAATGCATTGACCGGACAATTTTTAACACATACCAGACATTTACCGGTTCTTTTATGAATACAAAGCTCATCTTTCAATGGACTGCCGGGTTCCAGTTTCAGGTCCGTAACAAGGCTGAAATACCTGCCGCAGCAGCCTTTTTTTGTAATTAGCATATTATTTACCCCAAAAGTTCCCATTCCGGCAGCATAGGCAAAATGTCTGTGGGACCAGTTGCTTATGAGTTTCTCCCTGTCAAAAGTTTTTGTTTCTTCCGATACTGCAGCCTTATAGCCATGGCTTTTTAAAAAACCAATCAGATAGCTGCTTAGCTCCACCAGCATTTTATTTGTCTCTTCATATGCGATGGCCCATTCAGCCGCAGCATGCCGCCCTGCACCGGCATTTATTCTTGCAAGTTTTTTTGTAAAGGGCACGTAATAAATAATAACGGTTTGTGCTTCCGGCAGGACATCTTCCGGAAGCCGGTGATCCGGTCCAATAATATTTTTAAGATTCAAAATATAGGGATGCCTTGCATCAGCAAAGCCTGCCAGTGGTTCACCCCACTCTGTTCTGATCCCCTGTTTCATGCCATATTCTTTTATATATCTTACTATTTCCTGTTCCAGTATATCTTTCATTTTCTGCACTCCAGGTTCCATTTATTCGCCAAATAGTTTCTTGTGATAATAGCTGTCTGCCAGATAAATCGCGGCTACAGGGTTATGGCCCGTCACTCTGTCTTTAGTAACCAGATATGTAACCGGCAAACTGCAACTTTTCAAAAACATGGTGTCGTGGCCAACGCACAGACCCATTACCACAGCCAGGTCACAGCCCGCTTTTTCCAGGGCCAAAGTCTGACCAACAGGATTGCATATGGTTTCATAACCTTCTTCCAGGCGCCACTGCCCCATTCCCATTTCATCTTTCGTAATGGCACTGCATTTGCAACACACTGTATCTACTTCGAAGCCGTTGGCTTTAAAAACTCTGGCGGCAATGGCTGCTTCTTTGGAAAACCCCACGCAATGGGCTATGCCAATTTTCTTATATTTCATGCCTCTTGCAAAACTCATGATTTCTTCTATACGGGTCTGCCTGCAATAGCCTTCATATTCTGTTTTAGCGGCCTGCCTGGCTATTTCGGCAAATTCTTTATTCGTATAAACCGATCTGCTCTTTTCCAGAATTTCCGTATCCCTTAAAGGGCAATTTCGCGGTGCTTTTTCTAAATTGCCTGATTCGCAAGCTTTTACCGTACATTGCGCACAAGTGTACATGTCAATTTCCTCTTTCTTTCTGAATTTTCCTGAATTCATCCTGATATTTTACGTTAGGCGGGTAGGTGACCGCCTGGGCATGGCCCTCACGGATCAGTATTTTATTGAACATTTCATCTTCCAAATACACATAGGCCAGTATCCTTCCATATTTGTCCCTTTCCTGAACATCAAACTCCAAAGTCACCATTTTGCCCTCAAGCATTTCCTTTGCAAATTCTGATGCCAGCCGGCCTTCATCGGTATTTTTGCTTTCATCGGGGTGAACTGACTCGGGTGCATCCAGGCCTATAAGGCGCACTCTCTCCCTGATGCCGTTCATATCAATTATAAAAGTATCCCCGTCAACAACCCTTTCAACTTTATATGGCGCTGTCCTCTCTGCTTCTGCAACAAAGAGATTTTCTCTTATTTCGTTTATTAAACAGAATGCCGCAACTACTGTAATCGCCGCTATAACAGTTAATGCTTTTTTTCTCAAAAAACTTCTCCCACCCCGGTCCCAGTTCGGATTTATCTTCTTTCCCTTTGTATATATGTTCGTTTAGTTTTCCTGCTGTGTCAAGGGAAAACAATAAAAAGAAACAGCTCCATGACATACACCATGGAGCTGTCCCTGAGTCGCTTCTTTGTCTGTCTTATCTTGAGTTCATCTTACTCAATAACGACTTTGGATGAGTTTTTATTCTTGTCCTGCTTGGGAACGGTAATGGTCAGGATACCTTCGTCCAACTTTGCCTTTATTCCCTCAGCTTCGGCATCTACTAAATAAATGCCACGGCTCATGGAGCAATAACGCCTTTCCTTATGAACGTAGTTTTTGCCTTCCTCTTCGGTCTTTTCTTCCCTCTTAACAAAAATAGTCAGCCTGCCATCGTTCATCTCCACGTTGACTTCTTCTTTTTTTGTGCCGGGAAGCTCCGCTTCGATAACATATTCTTTCTCGTTGTCCTGTACATCCAGCTTAAAAGTGTCCTTGGACAGAACTCTTCCCGGGGGCCAGCTGTCGCTGAAAAAATCATCCATCATATCATTAAGGCCCGAAAACCCTGTGTTGAGTAAATTTGAACTCCTTCTGAACGGTACTAAACTTGCCATGCAAACTCCCTCCTTCATTTAACTTTTTTTGGCTAACATTGTATGAGTTGCTATTTTGTTAGCACTCTCGCATAGTGAGTGCTAAATCCCTTTTATTATTACCCTGCCGACTATTAATTAAACATTAACTTAATGAAAAAATGTCAAAAGGGCTGTCCCCCTGTCATCTTTTCTTGACATAACATTTTTCCGGGTCTATATTGGTTTTATGAATTCAAACGGCGAAAACAGAATGGGAACCCATCCCATTTTTTCACTTATTATTAAAATGTCGCTGCCTGCTATGTTTTCCATGTTCATTCAGGCATTGTACAATGTGGTAGACAGTATTTTTGTGGCCCGGCTGGGTGAGTATGCCCTTTCGGCTGTTTCCCTTATCTATCCAATTCAGCTTTTAACCATTGCTATTGGAGTAGGTGTGGGTGTAGGTCTGGCATCCTTGATATCCAGGCGGCTGGGCGAAGGCAGGCAAAAAGAAGCTGATCTGGCTGCAAGCCATGGTCTTTTTATAGCTTTTGTCAGTGGTATTGTGTTTGCATTATTCGGCCTGTTCTTTTCTGAGATTTTTGTCGGAATTTTCACCAAAAGTCCGACCCTGCTGGAACCGGCAGCCAGTTATTGCAGAATCGTCTGTCTGGGCTCTTTCTTCGTATTCGCATCATTCAACGGAGAACGCACTATGCAGGCAACCGGCAATACTTTTTTACCAATGATCTGCGCTTTGAGCGGGGCAATCGCAAATATTGTCCTTGACCCTATACTTATTTTCGGTCTTCTGGGGGCTCCCGCACTTGGCGTTACAGGCGCTGCCATTGCTACAGTCATCGGCCAGGCCATTGCTGCCGGCCTGGCCTTGCTGTTTCTATATACGAGACCATTCCCAGTTCATATTCATGTAAAAGGTTTTCGTCCAAATGCAGGCATTATCAAAGACGTCTTTGTAGTAGGTTTTCCCTCCATTGTCATGCAGTCAGTGGCTTCTGTGCTTACTTTGTTTATGAATTCGCTCCTGATTAAATTCGGCTCCACAGCGGTAGCTGTTCTTGGTGTATATTACAAGGTTCAGAGTTTCGTATTTCTGCCTGTTTTCGGCCTGAATCAGGGCCTTCTGCCCATATTAGGCTATAATTATGGCGCAAAAAATAAACTCAGGCTCGGGAAAACCATGAAAATCGGCATCTCCCAAGCCCTGGTTATGATGATTTTCGGAACCGTGCTGTTTCACACTTTTCCCGAAGCCATAATGGCTCTTTTTAATGCTGATGCTTTGATGATGGCTATTGGTGTCAAAGCCCTGCGTATAATCAGCCTGTGCTACCCCTTTGCAGCTGTCGGCATAATCATGTCAACTTTCTTTCAGGCAACAGGCCACGGCATGTATGCCCTCATATCTTCCATATTGAGGCAACTGGTGCTTATTCTGCCTCTGGCCTATCTGCTAGCCTATACCAAGGGGCTGAATGCAATATGGTGGGCTTATGTCCTGGCAGATGTGGGCGCCATCATAGTCACCCTGCTCTTTTTCAGACACCTCTGGGAAAAAGAAATCCATCCCATGCCCTAGCTGTTGCTTAGGCTTTAAGTGCCTTGACTTCCTCCATGAGTGCCTTGAATTTTGGCAAGGCAGTTTCAATGGTCTTCGGAGCCACACAATATGCAAGCCTTACATATCCCGGGCATCCGAAATATGAGCCTGCTACCATAAGCAACTGATATTTTTTCGCCATTTCGCAGAATTCTTTATCATCAATGGGAGTTTTCACCCAAAGGTAAAAAGCGCCCTCCGGATAAATGCACTCGTAACCGGATTCAGTCAGTCCATCATATATGGTTTTCCTGTTATTGTCGTAAAATCCCACATTTACCTGCTGGTCCACGCATTTTGCCACAGCCCTCTGCATAAGAGACGGGGCATTGACAAAGCCTAAAATCCTGTTGCTGATATTTGCGGCGGAATAAACGCTTTCATAGTCTTTAATTGAGTCGGGAATAACCAGATAACCTATCCGCTCTCCGGCAAGTGACAGGGATTTACTGAATGAGTATGCAACAACGCTGTTGTTATAATACTTGGTAATGTAAGGAACTTCGACTCCGTCATAGACCAGTTCTCTGTACGGTTCATCGGATACCAGCACAATGTCTGTCTTATACTGTCTCTGTTTTTCTTCCAGAATTTCCGCCAGTTTTCTGATGGTTTCTTCTGTGTAAACAACCCCGGTAGGATTGTTGGGTGAATTGATAATCACAACTTTTGTTTTCGGGCTAATCATTTTCTCAAATTCCTCCAGATTTGGCTGGAAGCTGGGTATATTGGGGGGCACTGCTGTAAAAGTAGCATCATAACTTAAGGCATAGCTCTTGTATTCACCGAAATACGGTGCAAAAACCATCACCTCATCCCCAATATTTAAAAAGGTGTTCATCACCACATTCAAACCACCGGCCGCACCTACGGTCATAATTATATTTTCTTTATGGAACGAAGTGCCCTGCCTTCTGTTTATGGATTCTGCAATGGCCTGTCTGACATCATGGAATCCCGAATTATTCATGTACCCGTGCACCATAATGGGATCCTCATTCTGCAGTATTTCAATAATAGATTTGTTTATACAGTCCGGCGCAGCCAGATTTGGATTTCCCAGGCTGAAATCACATACATTTTCCGGCCCGAACTGCTCTGCCATCTTCTTTCCTTCCTCAAACATAGCTCTGATGGCGGATCCTCCTGCCACAAAAACTTCCATCTTCTTTGCAATCATTGCTTTACCTCCCGATTTCTCTTCTTTTAAGCGACTGCCTTCTGGTACTGAAAAGCGCATGGCTCCCGGTACTATAGAAATATCTATGGCGCCGGAATCAACAATCTCGCCGTCCACGCATATTTGCATAGTGCCTTTCGGTTCTATGCGCAGAGATTTGCACTGCTTATATATAATGATATCTTTTGCCAGTGTGGAATCAAGGTGGGTACCTTTTCTGTATTTGCCGATTAGAGCCACAAATTTTCTCCTGTTTATTTTTCTTATCAGGCTCACATCCAACAACCCATCATTTATTGCTGCATGAGGCACTCCCTTAAAACCTCCACCATAAAAAGAGCTGTTACCCACGGCGACAAGAGTGAAATCCTCATCATACACCTTGCCATCCTGCATAGTAATTTTCATGGAAAAGCCTCTGTTGCCGGTAAATGCAACCGCCACCCCTGCCAGATAGGCCATTGGACCTTTCAGGCTGAATTTTTCAGTAATTTTATCTTTTTCAAGTGCAACGTCACAGTCCAACCCTATGTTAAGAACGTTTACAATGTACCTTTCTCTGCCTCTGTCGATGTATTTTATGGCATCGATTGGCACAGCCCTGCCTTTGATCTGTTTTCTGATATCAGAAAAATTTTTAGGGCCATCAAAAACCCTTATAGAATCATTACCTGTTCCTGCCGGAATAAAAGCAATTTCCGCTTTGGTAAACCCTCCGGCCCCGTTGGCGACTTCATTGAAGGTGCCGTCTCCTCCGATTGCATAAAATCTCAGGGCTTCCCCGGGAAAAGTCCTGCATCTGTTGGATACATATTTTTCTGCGTCGCCCACATTGATAGTTCTATGTATTTCGTAATCGATAGCTTCTGCCTTGGCCGCCTCAATAATCTTTGGGAGGAGAATTCTCTCGGCAGTTCCGGCTCCGGCGACAGGGTTAAGAACGAAAAAATGCTTCATATTCTACCTCATTATTTGATAACAACCTGTTTATTTAAGATTAACACTTCAGCAACTTTCATTCAAGCAAAAGAAATCTTTTGTATTCGCAGTTTATTTGTGATAGTATTTATTGGTTAGCAAGGAAAGGAGTCCTGTTATGGATAATAGAATAAAAAAATTGGCTGAAGTTTTAGTAAACTACTCATGCGGTGTTCAGGCCGGAGAAAGGGTACTGGTTTCATATGATGGTGAAAGCGCAAGACCTCTTGCCAGGCAGATAATTAAAGAAATATATGCCAAAGGCGGGCTTCCCTATGCTGAGATTAGAGATTCTTCCATATCGAGGGAAATTCTTCTCGGCTGCAGTGAAGACCAGCTGAAATTTATGAATGAATATCAGCTTCACCAGATGGAAGGAATGCAGGCATTTATCGGTATCCGTGCAACAGACAATGCTTCTGAGCATGCCGATGTTCCATCGGAAAAACAAAGTTTATTCAGCAGAATGCTTTTGCCTGTCCAGCACCATAGAGTTGAGCATACGAGATGGGTTGTTCTCCGCTATCCCAACTACGCCATGGCTCAATTGGCAAACACCAGCTTGGAAAATTTTGAAGATTTCTACTTTGAAGTGTGCACCATGGACTATGCAAAAATGGGCAGGGCAATGAATCCGCTTAAGGAGCTTATGGAGAAAACCGATAAGGTCCGCATAGTAGGCCCGGGCACTGATTTAAGCTTTTCCATCAAAGGGATGAACGCCATAAAGTGCAGCGGGGAGAAAAATATCCCGGATGGTGAAATTTATACAGCACCGGTAAGAGACTCCATGAACGGAATTATTTCATATAATACGCCTTCTGTTGAGGAGGGCTTCACCTATGAAAATATTGTATTTGAAGTAAAGGATGGCAAAATTGTGAAGGCCACATCAAATGACAATGAAAGGATAAATAAGCTTCTGGATACAGACGAAGGGGCTAGATATTTCGGGGAATTCTCTCTGGGTGTAAATCCTTTCATACTGCACCCCATGAAGGACACCTTGTTTGATGAAAAAATCGCCGGCAGTTTCCACCTTACGCCGGGCAAAGCTTACGAAGACTCCAACAACGGCAATGTATCCGCAGTTCACTGGGACCTTGTAATGATACAAAGGCCGGAATACGGCGGCGGGGAAATCTATTTCGATGATGTATTGATAAGAAAAGACGGGGTCTTTACCCTGCCGGAGCTGCAAATTCTTAATCCTGAAAACCTGAAATAAAAATACCGAAATCCCCGGGGACGGCCACTGTGTCGTCCCCGAACATTTTAGCCAGCATCATTTCTCCTATATGGTTTCTGTAATGAGTAGGGTCATAGAAATTTCTGGGTTCATAGCTGATTGAATTGAAACCCGCAAAATTCCAGTAATTTATTATTTCTCCGGCTTTCATGAAAAATTCCTCAGCACCTTCTTTGTCAAACCGCTCCATCTCACGAAAATAGGTGGGTGCAATGACAAATTTGAAGTTAATATCCCTTGCTTCGCAGTATTCCTTCATCCTTTTTAAGGATTCCAGATTCTTCTCTGCCCCCCAGCTGCCCATATGGGATAAAGGCTCATTAAATTCGGGATATTTTTCCAGGAATTCTTCTCTTGTCCCCAGGTCTTCTGCATCCCTGACTACTTTGTTGTATACGCCTGTCTCTGGAATGAACTGATTGGCTTCCATGGGGTCATATCTGCGTTTTAGCATGCTTCCCAGCTTATCCCTGCCATAATTAAGGTTTAAGGTCAGATATTTGAAATAAAAAGGCAGCAAGGGCTCCTTCAGGACTTTCGCATGGAGCTGGTTGTTGATAACTGTCTTTTCTTCATGATAGTGGCTGATTTCATGCATGCTCATGTGAATAATTATGTTATCCACTTCATAGTTTTCCACCAGGTAGTGGAGGGTAAGTTCATAATCATAAAAATCTCCCCCGTACATGAGCATCCCGTAAAATGATGTATCATCGCTGTAATATTTATTCAGCAGCAAAGGATTCAGAGAGCTGGATTTGGATCCTCCTATGACATAGGAGTTGTACCTGTCGTGAAATCTATCCAGATACCCTATTTTCGCAATCCTGGGATTGTTGACGAAATTATAGCTGTGCCAGTTTAATATTCTGTCTCCGAAAACACCGAATGGATCCACCACAAAATTAAATCCCATTACTGCGATTGTGGTCAGTAAAGCTACTGTCAATAATACTGCAAACCATTTTCTCAGCTTCATCCACTTTTCTCCATCAAAACTGGAAATATAGGAAATCGGAAACTATGGACATCTGAATCAGAGCTATGGCCAGCAACGTTCCTATAGCTACTGCATGCTTATAGTTCAGGGTGAAGTTTTCCGTAATTTCTCTCGTATTTTTGGCAAAAAACGCTATAGCCATACCTGCAAGCAAAACTAATATAGTGTAGGCATTATAGCTGACGAACCTGCCCAGTTCAAACAATACCCCGTCTATTCCCATGCCCCTGAAAAATGAAAAATCAAAGAGCATGGCATAGACTTTCAGGGCTTCTCGAAACCCGTTTGAAACGAATATTATCCGGGCTCCGACCACCCCTGAAAAAGTTAAGAACCAAGCCAGGCCGGGCGGCAGGTTCCAGCCTCTTCTGTACATGAAATGAGCCATGCATACAAAGACGCCGTTTACCAGCCCCCACACTATGAAGTTCCAGCCGGCACCATGCCAGAACCCGGATACAAAAAATGTCGCCATAACCGCATAGTAAAATTTGAAGCTGGGGTCTCCCTTTTTATGTATGGATTTATATATATAATCAGATAGAAATCTTGACAAAGTTATATGCCATCTCCTCCAGTAGTCCCTGAAATTTCTGGCTTTGTACGGAGAGTTGAAATTCTCGGGAATTCTCACGTTGAATAAAAAACCCATTCCAATAGCCATATCGGCATAACCCGATAAATCATAGTAATAGGAAATTGTGTAGGCCAGGGATGAAAGCCAGCCATCCAGTATCCCAAAAGAGGAAATGTCGGAAAAGAATATCTGTGCATAATTTGTAAGGGGGTCTGCCAATAAAATCTTTTTTCCACAACCTATGGCGAAAATGAACAGGCCCAGGAAAAACCTATCCTTGTTAAATTTCGACTGCTGAGATGATTCAAACTGGGGGACCATTTCTGCATGATGCACAATCGGCCCGACTATCAGTTGGGGGAAAAATGTTATGAAGAGCAGAAAATCCATCAGGGAATACTCTCTGGTAAGACCCCGGTAGCAGTCAACCAGATAGCCTATGAGTTGAAAAGTGAAGAAAGAAATACCTATGGGCAGGATAATGATACCTATATCATAATCCGTCTTAAACAGCGCATTATAATTGTTTACAAAGAAATTGGCATATTTGAAATAGCCCAGCAGAGCAATATTTTCCGCCAATCCAATCAAAAGCAGAGTTTTGCGTCCAAACCTGTTTTTTACTTTTATAAGTGACGTGCCTATCCCGTAATTAAAAAACACGGAGCCCACGAAAAAAGGCCAAAAATCCTTTGCTCCCTGAGCATAAAAATAGAAGGAGGCCAGCACCAGCCAAATTTTAGCAACAAGCTCAAACTTAAAAAAGTTGAGCAGCCTGTATGTGGATAAAACTATTAACAGAAAAGCAAAAAACTTATATGTGGTAAAAATCAAAAGCCTGTACCTCGATATTTTTATTTAAGTATATCTGAAATACGCACATCACTGTTTATGGTAAAGCGCCTGATTTCATAGGGAGAGGGCTTAAAAGCATCAGATTCGGTAATAAATGCCAGTTTGAAGCCTGCAGCTTTTACCATATTTATTACCTCTTCGTTATAAAATCCATACGGATAAGCAAAGGATATGGCCTGCTGCCCTGTATTCTCTTCTATCTGTTTCCTGGATTTTTTCAGATCTTTTATTATCCTTTTTGCATAATCATCTGCATTTTCATCGGTTATTCTGCCGAGTCCGTAGCCACAGGGTTCACCGTGACCGTAGGACAGTCCTTCTTGGCTGTGCATGTCATAGGTGTGGGAGCCAATCTCTATAAACCCGCTGTCAACCATTTCCCGCGCCTCTTCCCATGTGAAGTGTGGGTTAATCGGGTCATCACTTAAGATGAATCTATCCCTGCCAACTGACCAGCCTATGGTAAATATAACTGCCTTGGCATCATATTTTTCCAGAAGAGGATAAGCATACAGGTAATTGTCTCTGTATCCGTCATCAAAGGTAATGAGCACCGGTTTATCCGGCAGCTTGTAGTCCGGGTTCTCATAGTGTTCAAGCAGCTCTGTCAGGCTTATGGCAGTATAGCCGTTTTCCTGAAGATATTGTAAATCTTCTTCAAAATTTTCCCTGGAAACCACCATAGCTGAAGCTTCTGCGATTTCGGATGTGGGTTTTACGCTGTGATAAAGAAAGGACGGAACTTCTTCTGTCGAATCAGTCCCGCTGCAAGCAAAAAGTACGTATGCCAGCACCGCTGCCATAGCAAAAAATATATACTTCTTCATTGCCTTTTTCTACTCCACAACTTTTATAACTATCCTGTTTTTTGCCGGCTCTTCATTGCCCAGTACATAAGCTTTTGAAGCTTCGTCCATTGCTATATCCAGTTTATCCTGATTGTTTCCGTAAACGGTAAACAGTGCCTGGCCTTTTTCCACCCGGCCCCCCACTTTATAATGGAGATATATGCCCGCAGAAAGATCGATATCATCTTCTTTTTTCTCCCTGCCTGCACCTGAATGCTGGGATGCCATGCCGATTTTTCCTGCATCTATTTCCTGAATAAAACCTGCATCCTCAGCAAAATAATCCTTTTTAAATCTGCTTTGCGGGAACAAGCTGTAGTCTTCAGTCACTAAAGGATTACCACCCTGGCCTTCAATAAATTCCTTAAGTTTTCTTAATGCTGCCCCCGTTTTCATATTTTCCTCTGCCAAAATTTTTCCCTCTTCAGGGCTTTTTGCTTTTCCGCCCAGAAAAATCATATATCCTGCCAGCGTCAAAGATAATTCTTCAATGTCCGCAGGGCCTTTCCCCTTTAATGTTTCTATGGCCTCAATAACTTCCAGACTGTTTCCAACGGCTTTTCCCAAAGGCTGGTTCATATCCGTAATCACGGCTATGGTTTTCTTGCCGTCTGCATTGCCGATATCCACCATGGTACGGCTTAATTCTTCAGCTTCCGCCAGAGTTTCCACAAAAGCTCCCTTGCCGCATTTTACATCCAACACGATGGCATCACTTCCCGCCGCCAGTTTTTTGCTCATTATGCTGCCGGTTATCAGGCTCAGATTATCGACTGTGGCGGTTACATCTCTCAAGGCATATAGTTTCTTATCCGCAGGGGCAATGCTGCCTGTCTGGCCTATTACGGACAAGCCCACACGATTTACGAGGTCAATGAATTCCTGCTCCGAAAGAGAAGTCCGAAAGCCCGGAATGGATTCCATTTTATCCACCGTACCCCCTGTAAAGCCCAGGCCTCTGCCGGACATTTTGGCTATCGGGACTCCACAGGCAGCTGCCAGCGGACCAACAATCAGAGTGGTCTTGTCACCCACTCCTCCCGTACTGTGTTTGTCAACCTTTATTTCTTTTATGGCTGAAAGGTCCACAACATCTCCCGAGTGACGCATGGCATCTGTGAGGATATAGGTTTCCTCGGAATTCATTTTTCTGAAAAAAACAGCCATCAACAAAGCAGCCGCCTGGTAGTCGGGAATACTGCCGCCAGTGTAACCTTTCACAAAGAATTCAATTTCTTCCCTGTTCAAAGCCATGCCCTGGCGCTTTTTATAGATGATGTCATACATGTTCATGGCCGGCTCTCCTACTTTTCTATTTCCTTTAAAAAACTGTTTCCTATGGGAGTTTTTCCCGCATCAAGATAGTCTGCCACTGTAGCCCCCAGGTCGGCAAAAGTTGGTCTGGTGCCCAGATTGACCCCCGCCCTGACCCTATTGCCATAAATCATAAGAGGCACATATTCCCTGGTGTGGTCCCAGCCCGTATGCCCCGGGTCATTGCCATGGTCTGCACATATTATGAGAATATCCCCCTCTTTCATTGCATCAAAAATTTCAGGCAGCCTTTTATCAAAATCTTCAAGAGCCTGCCCATAACCGTCCCCATTTCGTCTGTGCCCATAAAGGGAATCAAATTCCACCAGATTTGTGAAAATCAGCCCCTCAAAATCCTCGTTCATTGCCTCAAGGGTCTTATCAACCCCATCCATGTTGCTCTTCGTATGCACGGCGGTGCTGATTCCGCAATTGTTGAAAATATCACTGATTTTTCCAACAGCATGAACACGCATTCCTTTGTCTTTTACAAGGTCAAGCAGGGTTTTTTCAGGCGGTGAAACAGCATAATCCTTTCGGTCAGAGGTTCTTATATATTCGCCGTTTCTTATAACATAGGGTCTGGCAATTACCCTGCCCACAGAAATGTCTCCCACCAGCATCTCTCTCGCTATCTCACAGTATCTGTACAGTTCTTCCAGAGGGACCACATCTATGTTGGCTGCTATCTGAAATACGCTGTCGGCAGATGTATATATAATCGGCTTTCCTGTTGCTTCATGTTCAGGCCCCAGTTCTTTTATAATTTCCGTACCTGAAGCTGCATAATTTCCCAGGGTTTCAATGCCTATAGCCTCTTCATAGGCCTTCATAAAATCATCCGGGAACTTCTCGTAGGTTTTGAAAGGAGTTGGGGTGAAAAGCCCCGCTATCTCCCAATGACCCGTTATAGTGTCCTTGCCTTTTGATTTTTCAGACATCCTGCCGTAAGCACCCATGGGCTCGTCTGTCTTCCTGAGTACTGTGACTCCCTCTATAAGCCCAAAGCCTAGTCTTTCCAGATTTTCCAGAGTCAGACCAGGTCTTGCTTTTCTGATGCTTGCCAGGGTGTTTGACCCTGCATCGCCGTATGATTCGGCATCATCCATGGCCCCGATTCCCAGGCTGTCCAGAACTATAATGATTGCTCTTTTTGATTCTTTCATTTTCTCACCTCTTTCGCGGTGTTTACCGGCTTATTAGCAAAGGGCAGCATTTCAGAAAATCGCAGGAAACAAGCCTGTAGTTGATTCCATCATGCAGCCCGTTTATTCCTTTGGAGTGTGCATCTTCACCATGTAAATGCCCATAAATCACAGTTTTTACACCGAATTCTTTGAAAAGTTCCGTGAAGCATGATTCTTCCCGTTTCAGATTCATAGGGGGGAAATGCATCGCTCCGATGATTTCTTCGGGGTTTTTTCGTGCAGCATCCTCCAGGGATAAGCGCAATCTCCCCATTTCCCTTATATAAATTTTTTCATCCTGTTGGGTGAAATCCTCGTCACCCGGGCAAATCCAGCCTCTGCTGCCGCAAATGGCCGTCTTATCCGCCATATAGCAGGTGTTTTGCAAAAAGAACATGGATTCATGGAACTCGTTAAGCCTGCTGACCGATGACCACCAGAGATCGTGATTCCCCCTGATAAGAACTTTCCTGCCGGGCAATTCTGCTAAAAAAGACAGATCGGAAGCAGCATCCTGGCGCTTCAGCGCCCAGGAAATATCCCCGGGAATAATGACTACGTCATCCGCTTCAACTAAGGTTTCCCAGTTTCTTTTCAGTCTATCCCTGTGGTTAACCCACTGACCGCCGTAAATGTCCATGGGCTTGCTTCCATCAGAAGAAAGATGCAAATCTCCAATGGCATATATTCTCATTTTTTCCCCTCAGCATGCGGTGAAAGCTTTTCAACTTTCTTGGAAGCAAAAAAATCATCATAAGTAAATACAACAAGGCCGATCCAGATGACCACAAATCCCATCAGCTGATACAGGTCAAAACTCTCCTTGTAGATGAAAATCCCGATAACCAGACCCAAGGACGGTGAAATATACTCCGTCAAACCCAGAGCAAACAGGCTGATTCTGTTGGCCGCTATTGCAAAAAGCGTAAGTGGGGTCGCTGTAAGCAGGCCGGACAGCGAAAGCAGCACCATCTCCTTTGTACCTGCTGTAGACAGCGCACCTATGTCATGCAGCTCCAAATATATTATTATTGCTACGGCAACAGGCGCCAGAAAAACGGTTTCAAAAAACAGCGATATCAATGCTGGGGCCTGAACTTTTTTCTTAATTGCTGCATAAACGGCAAAGCTCATGGCCAGAAGTATGGCCAATACCGGCAGTTGTCCGAAGGACAGCAACATAATAAACACTCCCAACACTGCCAGTCCTATGGCGATCATTTTGTTCCGGTTAGGCCTTTCATGGAAAAATATCATGCCAAAGGCACAGACAACCAGAGGTTCTATATAATAACCTATGCTGGTGTGGACAATGCGGCCGGAGTTTATCATGTAGATGTACAGGCTCCAGTTAGTGGATATGACCAGCCCCGCCAAAGCAAAGATCAGGATATTATTCTTTTTTTTCAGCTCGGCTTTAACCAGATCCAATTTTCCTGAGACCAAAACAGCAATGAACACCACAATGCACACCATCACCATCCTGTATAGCATAATTACCAGTGGATTTATAACTTCTATGGATTTCCAGTAAACCGGCAGTATACCCCAGAGTGTGGCGCAAAATATCGCACTTGCCATACCGATGTCATGCTGTCTTTTGTCAATCTGATTTTCCGCCTTGCCCGTGCTTTTCATTTTTTCGCCCAATTTATAAATGCCTCCATATCTTCCGGCAAAGGTGCAATAAAGTTCAGTCTGTTCCCATTTACCGGATGTATAAAATGCAACTCTTCTCCGTGAAGAGCCTGTCTTTCCAAAACTCCTTCAATAACTTCCCCATACAGGCTATCCCCCGCCACAGGATGACCGATGTGTGCCAGATGCACCCTTATCTGATGGGTTCTTCCGGTTTCCAGGCGGATTTTTACCATTGTAAATCCTGATGTTCCCGCTTTTTCAAACCTTTCCATCACCTCGTAAGAGGTGACCGACGGATAACCGTCTTCCATTATTGCCCGTTTAATGCTGTCTTCGCCGGGTTTGCCAATAGGTAAATCTATTAAACCCCTGTCTTCAGGGAGTATACCCCGGACAATTGCCCTGTATATTTTTTCAACCTGCCCGCTTTGCGCCTGCTTTGTAAATGCATCCTGACAGAATGAATTTTTGCCAACAAGCACAAGCCCCGATGTATTCATGTCCAGTCGGTTAATAAACCTTATTTTATAGGATTCCCCGCGCTCCAGCATGTAAAACATCAGCCCATGAGCCAAAGTCCCTGATTGATGTCCTTTTGTCGGGTGTACAACCAGCCCGGCAGGTTTATTAATCAGCAATATGTCCCTGTCTTCGTATATGATATCCAAGAACATTTTTTCCGGCGGGAAATGGCTTATCTCTGCCGGCATCCCAACCACCAGTCTGTCTCCCGCCAGGCCTTTTTCATACTGCCTTACCGCTTTTCCGTTCAGCAGAACCTGCCCTTGTCTTTTCAGCTTTCTCTGAAGCCGCGATGAAAGCTTCATGCGTCGCTTCAAAATTTCCTTTATAGTATAGTCCTGATCTGCTTCTGTAATGATATAGCTGTATCTTTCATCCATGGCTATAAAAACTTGGTTTTGACCTTTGTCCAGAAATCGTAGTTTTCAAAGCGCATAAGCCTGACTTCTGTTTTGGAAAAGTCAAACACAGCTTTGGTGATTGTTTTATGCCTGTGCTCCACTCCATCAGAAACTATGAGAAATCCCCGGTCTGCACTTTGTTCGGGATGTATTGTCACATTCAAGCCTTCCGGCAGCACCACGCTGGACGTAAAAGACCTGTAGGCCGTGGTGTTCATGGGCGCTATCGGTGTAATCTGCAGTATGGAAAGTCTGGGATCCACTATGCTGCCACCCAGCGAATAATTATAAGCGGTACTGCCAGCCGGAGTGCATACTAAAATTCCGTCTCCGCTGAATCTTTCAATAAAGCTTTCGCCAATGGAGATATTCAAGTGTACTGTCAGGGATGCATCTGCCTTGATTACTATTTCGTTTAAGCTTTTGTACTCATATTCCTTTTCTCCGTCGCTGACCGTGGCTTTGACCGTTTTCAGATTCTGTATATTGTATTTTCCCTGCTTATACAAGAATATGAAGGCATCCAGATCATCAGGGTGGATTTCCTGAAAAAAGCCCAGATGTCCTGTATTGATTCCCAGAAAGGGGATTTTAGGAAAATCATATTTATGAAGCGTGCTCAGAAAAGCTCCGTCCCCTCCTATGCTGACTATCAGCTCAGACTCAGGGTCAAAAGCCTTCGGAACTGCAAAACCGCTCAACTGCAGCTTTCTCCTGAGCAGTTTTCCCACCTCTTTTGAATAGTCATCATCATTTACAAATACATTGATTTTTTTACTGCTTCCCATGAAATTCCTCCAGTTCATCGATCAGATGCGCAAAACTTTTCATGGCTGCCTCTATGGGCTCTGCGCGGCCCATGTCCACTCCCGCCTTTTTTAACAGTGGTATAGGGTCATCTGATTCTCCGGCCTTCAAAAAGTTCAGATAATCATCCCGGGCTGATTCTCCCTCATTTAACAGGCGCTCTGTAAGCGCAATTGCGGCAGAATAGCCTGTTGCATATTTATAAACATAAAAGGCGTTATAGAAGTGAGGAATCCTTGCCCATTCCATGGCAATCTCAGGATCATAGCTTACGTCCCCGCCAAAATATTTTCTGTTCAGCTCAAAATATTTATCACTCAGCCATTCGGCAGTAAGAACTTCGCCGGCTTCCACAGCTTCATGGGTCAGCTTTTCAAATTCAGCAAACATGGTCTGCCGATATACCGTTCCTCTGAAGCCATCAATATTCAGGTTCAGGAGATATTGCCTTCTGATTGGATCCTTCTCCCTGCCCAGCAGATACTGCATCAGGAGATTCTCATTTACCGTCGAAGCCACCTCTGCAGTAAAAATTGAATGGCTCCCATAAACATAGGGCTGGTTCTTCCTGGTGTAATATGAATGCATGGAATGCCCCAGTTCATGGGCGACAGTAAATACATCCTTGAGCTTCCCGCTATAGTTCAGCAGCACATAAGGATAGCTGTCATAACTGCCGAAAGAGTAGGCTCCGCTGGTTTTGCCCTGACTTTCAAAAACATCAATCCACCTGCTCTTAATCCCTTCAGTAAGATCCTTTATATATTGGGCCCCCAAAGGTCTGAGACCCTCAAGAACCAGCTCAAGGCCGTCTTCGTAACTTATTTCATCAAGAGGACTTTCCACCAGTGGCACATACATGTCATACATCCTGATTTCATCCAGTTTCAAGGCCTTCTTTCTGAGAGCCACATAGCGATGAAGCAAAGGCAGATTGGCATTGACGGTCGCCACAAGGTTATCATAAACGCCTGTATCTATATCATCACCGAAAAGTGCAGCTTCCCTTGCCGAAGGGAACTTTCTGATGGCAGCCATAATGGTGTCGTTCTTTGTATTATAATTATAAGTTGCTGCAAGGGTATTCTTCCGGTTTTCATATTCTTTGAACATAGCATCAAAGGCTTCCTTCCTCACTCTTCTGTCCCTTGATTCAAGAAAATTAATGTATGTTCCGTGGGTGAGTTCAGTTTTGACGCCATCTTCTCCTGTTATGGTATCAAACTTCATATCGGCATTGTTTATCATGCTGAAGATCTCATTTGTGGCAGGGGTCAGCTCGCTGATTTTTGCCAGCAGGTTTTCCTCCTGCCTGGATAAAATATGGGCTTTTTCCCTTAATATACGTTGGAGGCTTTTTTTGTAGACATTCAGCCCCGCTTCCTTTTCGAAATAGCTCCACAGCAAATCTTCCCCTGCCTCAAGCAGTTCAGGCACGAAAAATGAGCTTGCAGCGGCCACCTTGGCAATAAGGGTTCTGGATCTGTCTGAAAGAGCCTGAAATCTGGAATCCCTGGTATCTTCATCCATCTTCATTCTGGCATAAACGTAGACTTTTTCCACCTTGCGCCATATAAGATCCCTTAAAGTAAATGCCTTGAGCAAGGCTTCTTTGCTCTTGCAAAATTCTCCGGACAGGGCGGCAAATTCTTCCGCAAGATCTCCTGAGCTTTTGTAATCCTTTTCCCACTCACCGAGATCTTTGTACATGGAATCCAGATCCCATTTGTATTTAAGGTCTATTTCATCTCTTGACTTTGCTACTTCTTTAACCTTTGACATAAATCGCTCCATTATTTTACTGTTTATTTATTTCTGCCTGTGGACGGGCTGTTTTAAGCACCTAAATAGTATATCACAATTTGTTGTATCGGGACCTATTTTTTGCTATAATCAGTCATTGTGGAAAGGAAAAAAGCTAATGGACAACAGACCTATAGGATTTTTTGACTCCGGCCTGGGAGGGCTCACCTGCATACCTCCCCTTTTATCTGCCATGCCTGAAGAAAAGGTGATATATTTCGGCGACACTGCAAGAACCCCCTATGGCTCTAAATCACCATCCACCATAATAAACTTTTCCCTGCAAATTGCTGATTTTCTTGTGCAGAGAAATGTGAAAATGATTGTCATAGCCTGCAACACAGTCAGCGCCGTGGCAATTGACGAAATCCAAAAAGCCTATCCCGGTCTCCCGGTTTCAGGCATTATCATGCCTGCCGTCGAAAGGATTCTTGAAGAATCAAACAGCAATCCATCTCATCCCATAGGAGTGATTGGAACCAAAGCCACTATTAAATCCAAGGCCTACGAAAGATTCATCAATGATAAGGATCCGGACCTAAAACTTTTTTCCAAAGCCTGCCCCGCTTTAGTGCCACTCATAGAAGAAGGAATTATTGAAAACGAGATAATGGATCTGTCTTTGAAGTACTATCTGGATTCATTTATCTCCTATTATAAAATCAGAAAGCTGATTCTTGGCTGCACCCATTATCCTCTGGTCAGGCCAAATATCGAAAGACTCTACCCGGACCTGAAGATTCTGGACCCGTCAGAAGAAATGGCGAACAGGATTAAGGAAATTCTTACACAAAAAGATATGCTGGCATATAATTCCGGTCTGGAAAATAGTTTCTATGCCAGTGACCTGTCTGAAAACTTTGTAAACATGATTAACAGAATATTTGAGAACAAGGGTTTTAACGTATCTTTTCAGAGCTTTGCCTGAGCTTGGGTATTTTGAACAAAACCTTTTGTCGCCTGATTTTCAAAGAAAATTTACCTCAAATATTTAAGAACAAAATCCACATCCGATGGGGTTTCAATGTATTCCACACCCCGTTTCTGCCTTGTTTCACGACCTTTGCCCGTAATCAGTATAACCGTGTTTTCATCAGCCTCTTCTATGGCTTTTTTTATGGCCAGTTCCCTGTCGTTTTCTATTTCATAAGGGCAGCCTGTTTTGGCCACGTGCTCTGCGATTTCTTTTGAAATCTTCATCAGGTCTTCTTCCCCGTGGTCTTCCTCGGTTATGAAGATTTTTGCAGAATGCTTTCCGGCAACCTCCGAAAGCTCCCACCTCCTGGCCTGGGCCTTATTCCCCGGGCAACCGTAAACTGCGAAGATCTTTCTTCCCGGATACTCTTTTTCTGTGGATTCAAAAAGGCTTTCAAAGCTCATTTTGTTGTGGGCATAATCAACAATTACTTTGACCCCCGATTCTTTCCCGGTAAAAAGCTCCATGCGACCCGGTGAGGTAGCGGTCCTCAGTCCTTCCACAATGGATTCCATGGGAATACCTGATATAAGACAGGATCCGATAGCGGCAAGAGCATTTTCCACATTGAAAAGTCCCGTCATGGCCAGGTTTATTTCTTCTTCAAACCCCGGTCCTTTTGCTATAAAAGAAATGCCTGTTTCCAGAGTTTTAATGTTGCCGGCAGTTATATCCCCATGCCCGGTTGCGCTAAAAGTAATGACTTCAACTTTTGCCCGGGACAAAATTTCATCCATGTGGTCTCCGTCTGCATTTATCACAGCTTTCTCACACTGGTCCAGCAGCATGAGCTTTGCTGAAAAATAGTCTTCAAAGTCTTTGTGTTCTATGGAACTAATATGGTCTTTCCCGATATTTAAGAATACCGCCACCGGATAAATAACTCCCGCAGTTCTGTCGTAGCGAAGGCCCTGGCTGGAAACCTCCATGACCATATACTCTCTGCCATTTTTTACCGCATTATAAAAGTGCCGGTGCAGATCGAGGGCCTCAGGTGTGGTGATGTGGGATTCCATTTTTATTACGCCATCATCGGTATCAATGCTGGAAATAATTGCGCAGGGGGCTTTGCCCTGTTTTTTCATGTAATGGTCAACAATGCTTTTCACATAATATGCGGTGGTTGACTTGCCTTTGGTCCCTGTAATACCAATGAGCTTCAGCCTTTTCCAGGCCTGGTTGTAGTAAAAATCTGCAAGAAGGGCGATTGCTTTTCTTATGTCCCTGACAAGAATAGGCCTGACTTCCATACCATATGCTTTTTCTGAAACATAGGCAATTGCACCATTTGCAACTGCATCTTCCAGAAAAGATTCTCTGAAATGAGCACCTTTACAAATAAAAAGAGTGCCCGGCTTAACATCCCTGGAGTCATAGCTCAGATATTCAACGATTGCATCCGTAGTCCCGGGGCCATCTGATTCCCCGTTCCATTTTTGTTCAGGAACGGCCAGTAATCCAGCCCCGCTCAGCACGCTTATATACTCATTTAAGGTATATTTTTTCAGATTAAAATCCTGCATATTATTTCAGTTTCCCTCCGCATATTACAATGGCTCTTTTGGCCAGCACGTCCATGGCATCCACGAAAAATTCCGGAAGCCTGTAGTTTTCCTTTACTATAGACAGCTCCGTACATCCCATTATGGCTGCTTCACACCCCTGGGCTGCCAGCTCTCCCTGTATTTTTATAAAATCGCTGTAATCTATGGCCTTGCCCGCCTTGACTCCGTCATAAATAATTTTCATTACCAGAGCCTGTCCTTTTTCGGAAGGAATCACCGGCACCAGGCCTTCCTCCTTACAGGCTTTTTGATAAAGACCTCCATAAATGGTGCCATCTGTTGCCAGGATTCCAACCTTTTTGCATTCCGGAATATTTTTCTTAATCTCTTTAGCCGTTTCCCTTATCATGTGAATCATGGGAATACTTAATTGTTTCTGGAGCCTGTCAAAAAGAAGGTGTGATGTGTTGCAGGGAATGGCTATGGCAGTTACACCATCTTCCTCAAGCTTTTTCACATCATAAAGAAGCTTCTCAAAGAGCTCTTCGATTTTGCCCTCCAGAATAGCCCTGGTTCTGTCCGGCATAGAAGCATGATTCAGGATAATCATATCCAGGTGATCCTGATCTTTTTCTGCAGCATTAAACTCAACGAGTTTTTTGTAAAAAAGCTGGGTGGCAGCAGGTCCCATACCTCCAACCACACCCAACACTTTACCGTCTTTCCACATGGAGCATCTCCTTTGCCTAAGGCATATACTTTTTATATTTAATATAATGCGATAACTGACTTTTTGCCAAAGTCATTTTTCGTTTAAGGCCGCCGTCTTCGCTATAATAAAGGGGATTTGTAAAATCACCTGCTTTAATCAATTCCCTCATTTTTTGCCTGTATTCTTCCGGTATAATATATTTAAATGCAACGCCTTTGGGCACAACCATCCAAAGATGTTCTCTGCTGACGCTTGCAAACTCCAGCTCCTTGTTTTCTATGAGGTCTTCCGTCACTATTTTTGCAAGGTTCGCTCCTGCTGCAGTCACATAAAAATTGCTTCTGCCCTGACGGCAGTTGATTTCAAAGACCTTATACTTCCCGTCCCTCCGGTCGTATTTGATGTCAAAATTGGAAAAGCCCACATAACCCATTCCATCCAGCAGTTTTTTGAATCTGGCCTCCAGTTCCTCATTTTGCTCGGTGATAATAACAGCATGATTGCCGATGCCGTGTGGAGTATGCTCTTCCAGAAGAACATGACCAAGGCACATTAATTTGACCTGACCATTTTTATCCGAATAATTTGTCAAGACCCGCATATATGTGTCATCACCGGGAATAAAGTTCTGTATAACCAGACTATCCTCGTAGCCGGCATCGTAAATAGCCTTTATGACCTTTTCCAGATCTTCACGGGTATCTTCTTTGAAGACTTTCTTTTGTCCGGGAAAAGGATGCTGCCAGTACATAATGCCATTGGATGGCTTTATTATGAAAGGTCCCTCAAAGGGCAAATCAAAATCCAAAGCCATTTCTTTCCTGTGAATAAAGGTTTCAGGGTAATCAACCCCCGCCTCTTCACAAAGTCTGTAAAACTTCTCTTTATTTATCAGGTCATCCATCATTTCCACGGAGACATAAGGGGCGATTATATTTTTCGGCAACCTGCTCTTGTTGGCACTTATGAGCCTGACATAACTGTCACCGCATCCCAGCAGCAGGATTGTCATATCACGGTGCTCTTTTGCAAAATCTTCCACAATCTCCATAAATGTATCCTGCTCATCCGCCTTGCCGTTTGCGGTATAGTGCATTATCCTGCTTTCATGGCAGGGCCAGGCCGGATATTTTCCAAAGACATGGGCTTTGATGCCGTATGCTTCATAAAAAGCTCTTGCCATACTGTAGACATTTATATCGCCTGCAAAAAGCAGGGGCAGGAATTCTGTCATTCAACTATCTCCAATCTTACATATCTGCTGCCTGTCAAAAACACCATAGTGGAGTATCTGAGGCCAAATTCCAGTATGTCCCCTACTTTTAATTCGCCCGGGTAATCCTCCACATCCACAATCAGATGATCGGAGCTTGAGCCAACAACAAAGACTCCCTCCTGCACAGGTTCAAGCTGAGAATCCAGGGCGAAATCCACTTTTCCCACAGCCAGGATGGCGCGCTTTCTGATCCCCCTGTCTTCATATTCAACGGTGTTGCCGAAGGCATCAACAAAAATATTCCCCACAGGATAGCTGGGCTTAACTTTGAGTTCAATTATCTGGGCTTTCAATGTGAATACATCCTTGTGAAGAAAGCTCATGTCAAGCCCCCAGAGATCTTCAAGATCCTTACCTAAAGCGATGCCCTCCCCAACCCGGAGGTGGTTTATGCCCTTTGGCATCTGACCTTTTATAACCAGGGGCAAAGAAGTTGTTCCGCCTCCCGAAATAATGTTCAGCTTTCTGCCAATGGCTTTTTCAATGATTTGTGCACGAGCCAGCAACTCTTCCATTTTTTCCGGCGTAGCTTCAATTGAACCATAGCAGCCCAGGTTTGTCCCTATACCTTCCAGTACAAGGTGCTTCAGTTCATTTTCC
This sequence comes from Bacillota bacterium, assembly GCA_052034085.1. Lineage (GTDB taxonomy): Bacteria > Bacillota > Clostridia > Peptostreptococcales > Anaerovoracaceae > UBA1426. The sequence continues at coordinate 35,362 of JBPOJA010000020.1, forward strand.
ACAAGCAGAGCCGCCTCCAGCAAATCCTTTTCACCCCAAAAGCCTTCCCTCAGGTCGCCCAGGTCAGCCATGAGGATTACTTTATGGGTTTTGCCTTGCTTTTCACACTCTGCATTAATTGCTTTCAAAACTTCGATTTCACTGTTCAGACTCATCTGGGTCAATCTGACCAGATCCGGAATCTCGCTGAGCATTGGGATTCTTATCAGCATGAAAGGACCGGCCAGCCCCATGGATGTGGCATCCTCTATGTGTTCCAGTCTGGAGCTGGCAATAGCTGTGCATCCCGATCTTTGATATAAAGGCAAGGTGTCTTTAATCCCGTTGAAGCCCTTTACCACTCCTGCTATAGAAATTCCTGCATTGGCGCATTTTTCTACTATTTCGTTTATATTGTGTTCCAGCTTTCCCAGATTGACTTCAACATATGGATATTTTTTCTCTAATGAACTCACAGCTCCATACCTTCTTTTGTCGTTTCCGGCAGCGGATTATACCCGGGCCTCAGACTGCCCCTGGCCACCTCGTAAAAACCGGTAAAAGAAGCCATCATATATGGCAGCAGAAATAAGAAACCAATACCCAGTGTAAAAAGGCACAGTATCGCCCAGCCTATGAAGGAAAGCTGCAACAGGAAGAACTTCATCTTGTTTCCCATCATCATCTGCTTGCTTTCTCTTATTGCCTCCATTATCCCTATTTCAGGATTATCAGCCAGAATAAAAAAGGCCATGCCATACCTGCATGAAGCAATTATTCCCGGTATAATAAACAGCAAAGTCCACAGAGCAACCAGAAGATTAACCATAAACATAAGCCCCAGGGCTTTTAAGAATTTCTCAAATCCATACAGAATTTCCATGGGAGATGGATCGTTTTTTCTGAAGATTGCTATTATAAAAGTTATATACCCGAGGCTCAGCGGCCCGCCGACCAAAAAAGTATATAAATCAGATACCCCGGACAAAGTTTTATCGTCGAAAATGAAACTGAATGTTAATATCGGTCCGGTCATCAGTATCATATAAACAAGCGTTCCCAGCACACTTTTCCCCCATCTGCCGCTCAATGCCTCACGGCCCCATCTTCTTACAGTGCTGTTTTCGGCCATAACAACCTGATAATTATTCATTTTAATTTTTCCTTTCAAAATCGTATCTACCCGATTATTATACAAGCCTGAAGGTTCAAAATCAAATCTTTGATTATTCGGATTTTGTGGTTTATAATTACTAGTAAGAGGTGAAAAAAATGCGTCAGACACTTACTGTAAATACAGGTCAACAGAAATATACGATAATTACCGAAAGCGGCATTTTCAACTGCCTGGGAAAGAAGTTGACGGAAGCACATCGGGGCAAAAAAGTAATGGTCATAACTGATGAAAAGGTTATGGAAACTTATGGTGATAAGTTAAGAAAACAATTGGACGCCAATGACATTGACTGGGAAGTATCCGTTTTGCCTGTGGGCGAAAAATACAAATCACTTGAAACTGTAACAGGACTGTATTCCAAAATGATTGATTTTCAGCTGACCAGGGGGGATTTGGTGCTGGCCTTCGGAGGCGGGATAACCATGGATGTTGCGGGTTTCACCGCTGCTACCTACATGAGAGGCATCAATATTATTAATGTCCCAACCACTCTGATTGCCATGGTGGATTCCAGTATTGGTTCTAAAAATGGTCTGAACCTTCCCGAAGGGAAAAATATGATAGGTACTTTTTACCCGCCTTACGAGGCATGGATAGATCCTCAGTTTGTAAGGACTCTGCCGGATAATGTATTTGCCGACGGCATGGCTGAGGTTATTAAATATGGCAGTGCTTTTGACCCCGACCTGTTTTCGGACCTGATGGCCAGAGCAGAAAAAAATGACGGCTCCGGTATTGAATCCATTATTTACAGATGCTGCCTGATAAAAAAGCAAATTATTGAGCAGGACAACCGAGACTATGGCGTAGCTATGCTTCTGAATTTTGGGCACACCTTTGGTCACTGTATCGAAAACTACTATCCGGAGGGCACATACTCTCACGGCGAAGCTGTGGCTATCGGTATGTATACCAGTGCCATGGCAGGTGAAAAAGCAGGGATTACCGCTCCTGACACAGCCGAAAAAATAAAGAATCTCCTCATTGACTACGACCTGCCCTATAAACTGCCGGATGATGCCAATATCAAGGAGATTTCCCAGCTTGTTATGCAGGATAAGAAGCGCCGGGGCAATCAAGTCAATCTGGTCATGCTGGAAAAGATAGGCAAGGCCTTCCTCTACCAGCTGGACAAGTCGGAGTATGCGGAGTTCATAGACTACAGAGAATAAAATGAAGCTTAATGACAGAGAATGACAGGGGGACAGCCC
>JBPOJA010000012.1:0-49504 GCA_052034085.1 Bacillota bacterium
GAGGGACGCCTCCAAAGTATTTAAAGCAGTCATAGCAAACCCTGGCTAAATCAACCGAGGTAAAAGGGCGATCTTGAAATTGTACATACTTGTACCTGGAATGGGCAAGAACAAAGGCTGCAAATCTGACTCTAATACGGCTCCCATCCATTTTGGGTATCAGCTTTTCACCGAAATCCAGTTGGATTTGTAAGCCTGGAGGAAGTTCTTCCACAGCCTCATAATCACGCTGGGCCGGGTGCTTTTTAAGGTCGTGTGTGCTACGTAGCTCCTTCACATACCTGCTGACGGTTCGCTCACTAAAATCGGCATTGTAATGCTCTTTAAGCCAATCACAGACCTGGGCTGCTGACATGCTGGTATATTCCTTTAGCCAGGCTAGGATAATGTCATGGTAGTTATCCAGAAGTTTAATCCGGCTGACGGAATGAACGGCCTCTTTAAAGTTATCTGCATCCATATCCCAGTATCTTTTTACGGTATTCCTGTGGATGCCAAGCTGGGCCGCAACATTGGATGGTTTAAAGCCAAGCTCCTTTAATTGCTGTATCTTTGTATACACGGTGTAATCCTTCATCCTTTCCGCCTCCCAATTCTATTCTTGCATCGATTGTAGCAAGAAGATCGGAGACTGTACATTTCGTGGCGAGAAACTGTACACTTTGTGGCGGAAAACTGTATATTTCTAGTGGCGGAAAATTGTACACTTTATTTTACCGTTTACACCATAGCTTTGAACTGATTTCCGAGATGGCCTTGGCTTTTATAGCTTTCACTATAGGGTCGGAATTTAAATTGTCATATTTGAAAAGAGTCGGAATTATGCCCATTGCCATTGCAATTGCTGAAGGTCTGGGTGCTTCAATTCTGGTTACTCTAACACTGCTGGCAGTGGGAGCAGACACGGAGGTAGCTATATTGCTGGGCGCAATCGCATCTGCGACCGCACCTGCGGCGACAGTTATGGTTATTAAACAGTACCGGGCAAGAGGGCCTGTGACAGAAACTCTTTTAAGCGTTGTTGCTTTGGATGATGCGGTTGCCCTGATACTGTTCGGTTTTGCAGCAGCCATTGTGAATGTTCTGGAAAACCCCGGCCAGACTTCGACTGCTTTGGCTGTGCTTCATCCGTTTATGGAAATTCTGGGCTCATGCGGTCTGGGATTTGTGATTGGTGTATTGTTTCTCCTGCCTCTGCATTATTTTAAAAAGAATTCAAATCGCTTAATAATCTCCATGGGCTTCCTGTTCCTGGGCTCGTCACTGGCGAGCATGCTGGGCTTATCGCCCCTGCTGCTTTGCATGTGCATGGGTGGTACACTTGTTAATGTATCCTCGGAGGCAGAGGAGATTTTTATCATCACAGACAACGTGACTCCACCGATTTTCCTCATGTTTTTTGTAGTTTCGGGAATGGCTCTGAATGTAAACATATTGCCTTCCATTGGACTTATAGGCATACTGTATATAATAGTCAGGGCAGTTGGGAAAGTTGTGGGTGCAACCATTGGTGCCAAACTCACTAAAGCTCCCAAAGTCATTCAGAAATATCTGGGACTGTCGCTCATCCCACAGGCGGGTGTTGCCATAGGTCTGGCTTTGACTACAACAAGAATTTTGCCGCAATACGGGGAAGTTATTCAAGCTGTTATTTTAGGAGCCACATTTATATACGAGCTTGCGGGGCCGGCGATTACAAAAGCTGCTTTGATAAAGGCGGGGGAAATTGTCGTATAAACCGGTTTGCAGGCTGCAGTTCTGAAGGAGGATACTAATGAACAAAACAAGAATTGAAACAAAGTGCATACATGAAGGCTGGAAGCCGGGAAAAGGTGAGCCCAGGCAGTTGCCAATCTACCAGAGCACCACATTCAAATATAACACCAGCGATGAAATGGGAAAGCTCTTTGATCTGGAGGCAGAAGGTTATTTTTATACCAGACTGCAAAATCCCACTACAGATGCGGTGGCGGCCAAAATCTGTGCACTTGAGGGAGGAGTTGCCGCCATGCTGACTTCCTCCGGACAGGCCGCCAACTTTTTTGCCATTTTCAATATCTGCGAAGCCGGCGGTCACTTCATTTCCTCATCGGCAATATATGGGGGAACTTTTAATCTGTTTGGCGTTACCATGAAGAAAATGGGCATCGAATGCACTTTTGTCGACCAGGATCTGCCCCTGGAAGAGCTTGAAAAATTTATCAGGCCCAATACGAAAGCCATCTTCGGAGAAACCATCACCAATCCATCCCTGGCCGTACTGGATTTTGAAAAGTTCTCAACACTGGCTCATAAACATGGGCTTCCTTTGATTGTCGATAATACCTTTGCGACTCCTGTAAACTGCAGACCTTTTGAGTTTGGTGCAGATATTGTCACCCATTCCACAACTAAATATATGGACGGGCAGGGAGTACTGGTGGGAGGCTGCATTGTTGACAGCGGCAATTTCGACTGGACGGCCTATGCTGAGAAGTATCCGGGCCTGACCACTCCCGATGAATCATATCACGGTATAGTTTATACTGAAAAATTCGGAAAGGGAGCATATATAACCAAGGCTACGGCTCAGCTGATGAGGGATTTTGGCGCGACCCCATCCCCTCAAAACGCTTTTTATTTGAATCTGGGCCTTGAAACCTTACCGCTAAGGATGGAAAGGCATTGTAAAAACGCTCAGGAAATTGCAGAATTTCTTGAGAAGCAGGATCAGGTCGCCTGGGTTAATTATCCCGGGCTGAAAAGCAATAAGTATTATAAACTAGCTCAAAAATATCTGCCCAAGGGAACCTGTGGTGTGGTAACTTTCGGAATTAAAGGCGGCAGGGACAAATCCGTTGCCTTTATGGACAGCTTGAAACTCGGTTCCATTGCAACCCATGTGGCTGACAGCAAAACTTGCCTGCTCCACCCAGCGAGCCACACTCACAGACAACTTACCGATGAGCAACTGAAAGCCGCAGGCATTGCACCGGACCTGATCAGACTGTCTGTGGGAATTGAAAATGTGGAAGATATTATAGAGGACTTGAAACAGGCGCTGGCGCGTTAAAGCAATTAATAATATATAGCAGGGTTTTCTATTAAAACCTTGCTATTTTGTTTATTGCATCAATGGCGTAGGTAACTTCTTCTTCTGTGTTGAAGTGGCCGAAGGAAAAGCGGATTGTGCCATGGGGGAAGGTCCCCAAAGTCTGATGTGCCATGGGGGCGCAATGTAAGCCCACCCTGGTCATGATTCCATACTCGCTGTCTAGACGAAATGCTATGTCGGCGTTGTCCATCCCCGGAAAGTCCAGGGAAACTATGGGGCAACGTTTTTGGCCCGGTTCCGATCTGACGGGGCCTACTATTCTGGCCTTGGGATGGCCGGCAAATGCATCCATGAAGACCCGGGTCAGTTTTAATTCCTTTTCTCTGATTATATCGATTCCGATTTTGTTAATATAATCAATAGAGGCAGACAAGCCTATTATGCCGGGTAGGTTCATGGTGCCGGGTTCAAGCTTGTCAGGCAGGAAATCCGGCATTCGGATGGAATCGGATTTGCTGCCGGTGCCGCCCTGTATTATTGGTGTCAGAGCCTTGCCAAGCTCCCGGGACAGGAGCAGGCCCCCGATGCCCTGGGGGCCCAACAGGCCTTTGTGGCCTGTGAAGGCAAGGCCGTCAATATTCATATCATTCATGCTGACTGGGAAAACCCCTGCTGTCTGAGCTGTATCAAGGATAAAGAAGACTCCCCTCTCTTTGCATATTTTGCCAACCTGTTCAACGGGCATTACTGCGCCGCTGACATTTGATCCGTGAAGCATAACCACAGCTTTTGTATCGGGAGTCAGTTTCTTTTCGAAATCATCTAAGTTCAGGACTCCTTTTTCGTCACATCTTGCCACATCAATCACCACACCTTTCATGCGTGCGGATTCAGCCGGTCTGGCCACAGCATTGTGTTCCATGGAGCTTATCAGAAGATGGTCGCCGGGCTTAAGTAAACCATGAATCAAATAGTTCAGGCTGAAAGTGACATTTGGTGTGAAGATTAAATTGTTTTCATTGCGAGAGCCAAAAAACTCACGCAATTTTTCTCTTGCATCCATTATCTGCTCAGACAGGGCATAAGAAGACTCGTAGGCCCCACGGCCTATGTTGTAGCTCCCGGTTTCTATATAGTCCATCATGGCCCGGCCCACACCGGGAGCTTTTGGAAATGATGTACTGCCGTTGTCAAAATATACTTTTCTCATAGGCTCATACTATCATAAAAATTTTTATGACAAAAGCAATTTGCAGTTAAACTTAACTGCAGCTAATTGCAGGGTCAGTCTAATAAATCCAGCAACGCTTCTGCTTTATCGAGTGGGAGCTGGCTGTTAGCCTTTTTCCACATTGCCAAATCTTCAGCATAGGCTTTTTTAAGTCTGACAGACAAATCTTTTTCTATAGCTTCAAGGGCTTTGACTTCTTTGGCAAAATCAGTGGAGCCTTTTTCAACTTTCTCCTCAATATCCATCAGTATCTTATAGAAGTCGTAGTATTTAACAAGTCTGCCCTTGGTCCAGGTGTAATCATAATCAGTGTCGTCAGGGTTGAGAGCGGGACCCCAGGCATCGAGCCAGGTTTCATATTCGAACACTTCCGAATACCATTGTGTGGCAAAATCCAGATCATCGTTGTCAATATCGAAGGTATCCAACATTTCCGCTCCCTTGCCTGCTTTCAGAAGCTCAATCGCTTCCTGGTAGACTTCAGGCTGGAAAGCATAGAAATGAAGCTGGGGTGCGACTTCTTCCATGATGATGTAATATACTCCCTGATTCACTGTCTTGACTACTTTGCGCATATCGCTGTTATATTCTTTCAGCAATGCATCGATAGCTTTAAGATCCTGTCCTTCTGCCTTAGCCTGGCGATATTTGTCTTCGATTTTCAAGTTGAGATTTAAAAGCCTGAATGCATTTTCCGTGTACTCCGTCAGAGCATCGAACAGGACTTTCGAGGAGAGATCCTGGCCATCCAGCAAGCTTCCGTCCAGGTCTTCGGCATAGTGCTGCGCCCATCTTGAAAGGTCATAAGGGGCAGCGGCCATTTTGTCTATTCTCACTATCAATGAAGTATGTGACCTGAGATAGTCTAAATAGTAATCAAAGTTGAAGCTGTCGGCCCATGTGTCGCGGGAAGAATGATATACCTCGTTTGACTTATCTTCTCTGATGGTTCTTGTTGTAGGATGGCCCATATACGCAAAACACCATTCGTCGCTGGCTGTAGCCATAAAGTTGTCCACTGAAAGGGGATTGCTTAAAATATCTTCAGCATTATATCCGTCGGCTAAAGCTCTTGTGAACAGATACATTGGATCTGACACGCGGAACCCTGTTTTTACAGATCTGTTGTGGCCAAATAGTTCTAATGTATGAGCATCGATTATCTTTCCGTCCCATTCCTTCACTTTTTTCTGCACCAAGGCCCATGACCCAAGAAGCCAGTCGTATGCAGTATTAAGCAGACCGCTTTCTTCCCCGTCGGTTGCAACAAATACTATTGAGTGATCCGGCTTGAAACCGGAATCAACCATGGCCTTTGCCATGGACATCATTAAACCGACGGCGATGGTGTCGTCCTGGAAACAATGAAAATATGCATCAAAGTGGCAGTTGATTACTATGTATTCATCGGGATATTTGGCACCTTTTATCGTTGCCATGACATTGTGGCCTTTTGAATTCATGTCAAGAACAACATCAGATGTTGCCGTGACGGTTAATTTTTCATTTTTCGCCAGCTCAGCCAAGGCAAGCCCCTGGTTCAATGGAAGAGTCCAGACCGGAATGTCTTGTTCGGTACCGGCCCAGCAACCCACGAATTCGGCCTCGCCGCTTGGATCCTGGCCATATGGATTAGTTGTATAATAAATGATACCTGCTGCATTATGAAGATTTAATTGATAAGTGAAATTAACAGGCCACAGGTTGTAATCCCAGTCAAAATCGACAAGTGCGATTTTTCCGGTCAGGTCAAGGCCCTCAATTTCTTCCTTGGTAGCATAGCCCACGTATACCAGCTCACCGGTCAGACCTTCTTTAGGGGTAGGCTTGGTATATGGGAATGAAGTAATTTTCAATTTCATGTCTTCATGGCCATGTACGACTATGTCGGATGCATTGTAAGTCCATCCTACACAGTCAAAGCTCTGGTATTCAGGAGACAGACCAATATCTTTCATGGTCTTGTATACAAATTCCCCCGCCTCTTTGCCGGCTTTCGTACCTACAAGATGGAAGCCTCTTCCGTCTTTGGCACTGCCGAAATCCGCAAGCTTAACTGCGAAATCATAGCCGAACTTAGCATCCAGGGCATCCAGAACTTCCTTTTCTCCCTCGGCAGGAGTCGAATACAGCTCCCTTGCTTTAATCAGCTGTTCCGAATGATTTATCAGGGCCTCCCTTTCATCAGGATCCCAGGAAACCACACTTCCCAAGGCTTCAGAGATGAAGCGCAGAGGAACCAGAGTCCGGCCATTCTCAATAAAGGCAGGGGCATCAAGTTCAACAGATTTTCCATTAACTTCAGCTGTCTTTGCGCCGATTTTCAGCACAACCTCTTTTTCATCTCCGATAAAAACAGTCCTTGTTTTACCGTCCCAATCCACAAGTATGTCAAATGCTTCGGCAATAAACCGCACAGGGACCATTATGCGACTGTTGACTATTCTTGCCGGAACATCAAGTGCTGCCTCCTCATCATTGACGAGTGCAACGGAGCTGTCGGGGTGAACGATAATCTCATCCGCCTGGTAAGCTAAAACGCTCGAGAAAGACATAGCGAATAACAACATGACAGATAAGAACACAATCATAACTCTTTTCATCACTCTCTCCTTTCCTTTGAACAACGGACTTATGCTTGTTTTTATTATAACATAAGTCTGCTAAATCCGACGTGGGGGAAATATTTGTGTTATAATATTTTGGATTATTCTGATTTGAAAACAAAATACTGAAGGCAGGACAATAAATGATATTTTTAAGCGGTGATATCCACGGTCTGGTAAACATCGAAAAAGTAACAGACTTTTTTGCGGAAAAATCGGATGAGCCCGGCTTGAGTAAAGCCGATTATCTCATCGTGCTGGGAGATGCAGCCGTCTGCTGGGATGGGGGAGATCACGATGCGGAAGTACGCCGGATTTTAAGGAGCCTTCCTGTAACTGTGCTATTTATTGACGGAAACCATGAAAATTTTCCCTTGCTATACAGCTATCCGAAAAAAAGATGGAAAGGAGGCAGGATACATGTGATAGAACCGGATATCCTCCATCTTATGCGGGGTTATGTATTCACAATTGAAGGTATGAAATTTTTCACTTTCGGCGGCGGATATTCCGTAGATAAAATTTTCAGAAAGGAAGGAATCAGCTGGTTCCCGGAAGAGGAACCTTCAAAAAAAGAATATGCAAGAGGGCTGCGAAATCTGCGGAAAGCAGGTTATAAGGTAGATTATATTCTCTCCCACACCGCACCGCGAAAAATTGTTGAAAGGATGGGTTTCGGCAAGCCGGGGCCTTTCAGCGGCGGGCAGGAGCTGCAGAATTATCTTCAGGATGTCGTAAATCGTACGGAGTTTAAAGCCAACTATTTCGGCCATTTTCATAAGGATGTGGCTTATGTTGACAAATATTTCGGCTTGATGAATGAAATAGTAACACTTTAGATCTTTCCTTGTCTGAAGATTACAATATAGTTTTCAGGGCCGACATGTGTTCACTGTAGTCTTTGCCTTCATTTTTCAGCTGAATGGCTTCCAGCAGCACTGCAAAGTTCTGCTTATTAATAGGAAAAGCGGAAAGCGCAATACCTGCAATCCACATGCATATGCTGGGGACAAGCACAAAAGCTATGTTAAGAAAACCGGAAACAGCTTCTTTTTGAACTGCCAAAGCGGGATCATATCCGGATAAGGCAAGCATAAAACCGAAAAGCTGCACTATTACGGCTGTGACCATCGTCCCAAGGACCGATACCAGCGACATTATATCTCCCTCTCTTCTTTTGCCGTTGGCAAACTCATCAACCTCGGCTATATCATAAAAAATAGATCCGCTGAGCTGCCAGAAGCTGGTTTGCATTATTGAGAACACAGTGAGATAAATAATAGCCGGGATTATTTTGCCGGCTCCCGCAATAAAAACAAACAGACCTGCGGTGCCTGAAATATACAGTTGTATTTTTTGCTGTCTGCTTTTCCCTATTTTTAACGCAATTATATTAATCAGAGGTGTGGAAACCAGAAAAATAAAGACGGCATAAAAATACATGTAGGAAGTGTAAACAGCGCTGAGTCCCAGGCTGTATCTCATGTAATATATTGTTCCGACACTGAAGAGGGCAAAAGCACATGCAAATCCGGCTTTATATACAATTAAAATTTTCATGGTTTTCAGCCTGATCAGCTCCCGATAATTCTTAACAATTGACGCAAAGGCACCTTTCCTGACTGTGTCATTTTTAATTATTTTCCCACATGATGAGAAGGGTGCGGTTAATCTGAAGCATATGAAAAAAGCTGCAAAAGTAAATAAACCCATAAATATGCCCGTGATTAGCCATCCCGATTTATTATCTCCGATGAAACTGATAATCCATAATGGAACTACATAAGCCACCAGATTGCCCAGAATGCTGAAAGTGCGGGCGCCTGTCCGAAGTTTTATTCGCTCATCGTAGCCCCTGACTATTTCTGCGCCGAAAGCAGCCGCAACTATTTCAAAGCAGACAAAAGAAATTCTAAAAAGAATATTAAATACCAGATAATATAAAATTTTGACATTGGCCGGTCCGCTGAGAGCTGTGAAAAGACCCGACAATATAAAAGGCATAGTTACTGCGGCAACAAGTATAAAAGGCCGTCTTTTTCCCATCACAGATTGAAAAGAATCGGATATATTTCCTATTATCATACCTGCCGCAACCTCAACCAGCAGTGCCACAGAAACGATAAAGCTGGCAACGGAAGAGGCAAGTCCTACAATATTTGTCATATACAGCAGCGCATAGGTGCTGATAAACATATAGGAACAGCCTTGACCCAAGTAGCCCAGACGATATCCCAAAGTACTTTTTCCCATGTCCATTTCGAATGTCCTTTTCATTTATGCATCGCAAATGATACATTTATTATATGCAATATTTATACCATTTGGCATATATCTTGCTTAGAAATTAGTTGTATGCTTCATACAAAATAGTCGGGGAGGAATGTGAAACATGACTTATGAGTTAAGAAAAATGTTTGTTAAGGAGATTAAGTTTGGAAAAGAAAACAGCTTTTCAAAAGGCATACTGCATATTGACGAAACAAGCATAAAAGAAATAGCCGCCGATGACAAAAGGATTAAAGATCTCCAGGTTCATATAGTATGTCCGGGTGAATCGGCAAGAATAGTGCCGGTGAAAGATGTCATCGAACCAAGGGCAAAAGACAAGGGGAACACTTTCCCCGGGGTAGGAGTTGATATTGAGGAAGCCGGGACGGGAATTACATATGCCCTGAAAGGCTGTGCCATTGCCACAACAGGGCCCATCGTAGGTTTTCAGGAAGGGGTCATTGACATGACAGGTCCGGGAGCAGAGTATACTATTTTTTCCAGGCTCAATCTGATAGTTCTGGATATAAAAAAGAATGAAGGTGTTGATCCTCACGAGCATGAACAGGCGGTGAGGGAAACAGGCATAAAAGTGGCCAGATTCCTTGCAAAAGCTGTATTGCCTTCAGATGAATTCGAAACGGAAACTATATCATGGGGGCCGATAGGTGAAAAAATAGCTGAGTATCCCGAACTTCCGAAAGTCGCTTATGTATATAATTGTATGGCTCAGGGCCTGCTCCATGACACCTATTATTATGGAAGAGATGCTAAAATGATGGTTCCTGTGTTTATGACTCCCTCAGAAGTAATGGATGGTGCTGTTGTCAGCGGAAACTGCGTTTCTCCGGGCTCAAAAACCACTACTTATCATCATCAGAACAATGCTGTAATCGAGCAATGCCTTAAACTGCACGGGAAGGAAATAAATTTTGTAGGCATAATACTCAATCCACTTATGGTTACTTTGAAAGAGAAGTACAGAAACTGCATGCTTGCGGTAAAATACGCAAAAATGCTTAAAGTGGACGGGGCCATTATTTCGCAGGAAGGCTTTGGAAACCCAACCACGGATCTTATGATTACCTGCAGGGATCTTGAAAAAGCCGGAATTAAAACTGTGATAATCACAAACGAAGATGCGGGAATCGATGGAATGTCTGAGTCGCTGCCTGACTTTGTTCTTGAAGCTGATGCCATAGTGTCTACAGGAAACAGCAATGCAACCATTCTGCTTCCGCCAATGGAAAAGGTCATCGGGCATCTCCCCGATATTGAGAAGACTACAGGCGGTAATGTGGAAAGCATTAAGGAAGACGGCAGCCTGCTGATTGAAATTCACGGCATCATGGGAAGCCACAACCTGCAGGGCAATACCATGTTGAGTGCCATAACCATATAAATGATGAAAGGGAAACATAAAATGAAAAAGGTGCTTTTTTATACAAATCAGTTTTTTGGACAGATAGGCGGCGAAGATAAAGCATATGAAAGGCCTTCGATAAAAGAGGGTCCCATCGGGCCTGCAACAGGCTTCGCCCAGGGGCTGGATAATGCGGAAATAACGGCAACAATAATATGCGGAGACAATTATTATGTTGAAAATATGGAAGAATCAAGAGCTTTTATCAAAGAGCAGCTAAATAAATATCAGCCGGATTTGTTCATTGCCGGGCCTGCATTCAATGCCGGCAGATTCGGTGTCGCCTGCTGTGATGCCTGCCTTTTCGTAAAAAAGGAAGCCGGTATAGAAGCTTTTACCGGGCTTTTCTGGGACAATCCCGCTGTCGAAATGTATAGAAAAGAAATATACATAATAGAAACGGGAAAATCTGCGGCGGCTATGAAGAAAGCATTGGATTCCATGATTGCTTTTGCCAACAAATTGCTGAAAGGTGATGAAATAGGGACTCCAAAGCAGGATAATTATTTTGCCGCCGGCAGGAGAGTCAATGTTTTCAAAGAAAAAAACGGTGCTGAAAGAGCCATGGATATGCTACTGAAAAAATTAAAGGGCGAAGATTTCGAAACTGAACTTGAGCTGTCCTCTTATGAACAGGTGGAACCTGCTCCGCCGATTAAGGATTTATCTGTGTCAAAGATAGCTTTGATGACATCAGGGGGCATAGTTCCCTTTGGCAACCCCGATCACATACCGGCTGCTACAGCCCGCGTATGGAAGAAGTACTCTATAGAGGGTCTGGAAGATTTAAAGGAAGGGGAGTTTGAATCTGTTCACGCAGGCTATGATCCCGTGTATGCGAATAAAGATCCCGACAGAGTTGCGCCTTTGGACGTTCTGAGGGTAATGGATAAAGAAGGTAAAATCGGCAGTATTTATCCATATCTTATGACGACTACCGGTAACTCCACATCAGTGGCAGATGCTGAAAGAATGGGCCGGGAGATGGCAGAGGAACTCCTCACGGCGGGAGTGAGCGGAGCTATCATGACCTCCACCTGAGGAACATGTACACGTTGCGGCGCAACGATTGTAAAACAATTGGAAAAAGCCGGGATTCCGGCAGTACACATCTGTACAGTCACTCCGATTTCGAAAACTGTTGGGGCTGCAAGAATAAGTGATGCCCAGGCTATCCCTTATCCCACAGGAGATCCGTCACTTTCTCCGGAAAAAGAATTAGCCAGGAGACGTGAGATAGTCGAAAATGCACTGGAGCTGCTAAAGAAGTAGAAGATAAAAAAATGAATCATTCGGACAATGATTTGCAAATCTATCCTCAGATAGGAATCAATCTGGCAAAACTAAAAAATAACGCTGATACTCTTGTTTTATCCTGCCGAAACCGTGGCATAGCCGTAACCGGGGTAATAAAAGGTTTCGGAGGTTTTCCGCCGGCAGCCGATGTGTTGAAACAAGCTGGCTGCGATTATATTGCCAGCTCCAGATTTGAGCATATTATCAGGTGTAAAAAAGAAAATGTGGAGGGGCCTTTTATGGCCCTTCGCATTCCGATGATGAGCGAATTGCCTCATTTAATTAATCATGCAGAAGTCAGTCTCCACAGCGAACTCGAAGTGCTGAAGACTCTGGATTCTATATGCAGGAAACAGGGGAAAAAGCATAAAGTCATGCTGATGGCAGACCTGGGAGATCTGAGGGAAGGATATTATGAAGAGAATGAGCTGATAACAACTGCACAATACCTTGAAAAAAAGCTTACATTTCTTCATCTTCTGGGTATAGGAACAAATCTGGGCTGCTACGGTTCCGTTATGGCCTCAGTTGAAAATATGTCCGCATTGGTTAATCTGGCAGAAAAGATAGAAAAAAGGATAGGGCGTGAGCTTGAGTTGATTTCGGGCGGAGCCAGCACTTCATATCCGCTTGTGGAAAATGGTCTGATGCCTGAAAGGATTAATCATCTCCGAATCGGAGGAGCCTTTCTTGTCCCGAAAAACCTCAGAGACAATTACGGGTGCAGACTTGGCGGTGTCTTTGAAGATGTTGTTGAACTCAGGGCAGAGGTTGTGGAAGTCAAGGATAAGCCCAGCTTTCCTGTCGGCGTGCTTGCTAAGGATGCCTTTGGCCAGACTGTGAAATATGAAGACAAGGGTATTATGCGAAGGGCCATTGCTGCAGTTGGAAAAATAGATTTCGGTTATCTTGATTGTATAAAATCAAAAGAACATGGAATAAATATCATTGGAGCCAGCAGCGATCATTTAATTCTGGATGTCAGCAGCAGCAGATGTCCTATAAAACCCGGTGATATTCTGCGGTTTAGTATAACATATGCCGCCATGGCATTTCTCACATCCTCAGAAAATGTAAAAATTATTAGTGAATAATTATACCCACTGCTTGTTGCTTTAATTTTTCGTGTATGGTATATTCCCCATAATGACAATTTCTTGTCGCAAACAATGGTTGTTCCCGGAGGAAAAACAATGCTGGTAAGCGGTAATCTTAAACTGAATTCTCTGGACTATGTTCTGGTGGTGGACAGGGACTATAATATCGTTTTCAATACAAAATATGAACACAAGGTGAATATTCCGGAGTATAGGGTGACAAAAGATGAGTATATGAAGAGAAATTTTTTTGAAGCTTACCCGGCCATGGACAGGAGTACCAGTTCCATAGTCGAATGCATTACCACGGGGGAGGTTATTGTACGTAAGCACCAGAAAATTGTCGATTTCAAGGGAAATATAACCTGGTCAAACAACATCACCATTCCCATCATCAGGAAAGGTATGATAATGGGGGCCGTCGAACTGGCAAAAGATGTGGCGACTGTTGATAACATGGGTGAAGAATCTGCCGATAAGCTTGATGACTTCGATGAAATTGTCGAAGCCATAAAAAATGAAGTATCTGAAATTACTTTCGATAAAATCCTGACTTGCAATACGCTTATGCTGAAAAGCATAGAAAAAGCAAAAATGCTGGCTACTATGCCTAATCCAACGCTGATCTATGGAGAAACAGGCACAGGAAAAGAGCTGTTTGCACAGGCTATGATCAACTACAGCAATATTCCAAGAAGTCGCGTGGTAGTTCAGAATTGCGCATCAGTGCCTGACAATCTGATTGAATCGATACTGTTCGGCACTACAAAAGGAGCATATACGGGTGCGATTACCAATAAAGGGCTGTTTGAGCAGGCGGACAATGGAATCTTGTTCCTGGACGAACTTTCTGCCATACCTTACCACGTGCAGAGCAAACTCTTAAGGGTCATACAGGACGGGACTTTCAGGCCGCTTGGAGGAAATGCCGAAAAAAAAGTGAATGCAAAAATTATCGCAGCCATGAATGTTGATCCGGTAAAAGCCATGGAACAGAAAATTCTGAGAGATGATTTATTTTACAGGTTCAGTAGCTCTATGATAAACCTTCCCCCTTTGCGTGAAAGGCTGGAGGACCTGGAGTATTATATTGCTCATTATATCGCCGAGTTTAACAGAGTTTATGGCAAAAATATTGCCGGAACATCAGATGAGGTCATGAATGCCTTTCTTTCTTACAGCTGGGATGGAAATGTCAGAGAACTGAAGCATGTAATAGAATCCATGGTATCGGTTACAAAATCCGACACGTTGGAAATAAGAGATCTGCCTGCTTATGTCTATGACCGTATGAAGACGAAAAAACGGGGACAGACAGAAGCCGAGCAGATTGTGATGACCGTTCCGCCTTCGGAATTCAGACTGTCAGAGAATTTCAACATGCGTGAAGTGCTGTGGGAAAAAGAAAAAGAATTAATAAGGCAGGCGCTTCAGCGCACGGGCGGGAACAAAACTGAAGCCGGCAAGCTTCTGGGCATACCGCGCCAGACGCTGAATTATAAGCTTGAAAGAATGGAACCTGATAATAGCATCGGAGGGAATGTTATATCAGAAAGCTGGGAATTTTTAGATGCCGACAGAAAATTGTCGCGATAAAGAAATAATCGACGGAAAATCGTCACTTACTATAGACGATAGTCTAAAAAAACGTCAAAACCAATATCAATATTTGGCACAAAAGTTGCGCCTATACATATCCGTATTCTAAATAACAGTTTACACTATATTTTAAAAAGTATGTGGGGTGATTTGATGGTCATAGGGATACCGAAAGAAATAAAAAACAATGAATACAGGGTTGCTGCTGCTCCCATGAATGTCGCCGATCTGACAGGTCATGGGCATAAGGTTCTGGTGGAAAAAGGCGCCGGAGCGGGAAGCGGCTTTTCAGATGAAGATTATCGCCTGGCCGGTGCTGAGGTTGTAAACACCGATCAGGTATATAAAAAATCGGGCCTCATATATAAAGTGAAAGAAATCCTTCCCGACGAGTACAAGTATATGAGAGAAGGGCTCATAATCATGACCTACCTGCATTCCAATGGCAACCCGGAAATGACGGATGTGTTGCTGGACAGCAAGGTAATAGCTATAGCATACGAGGATATTACAGATTCAGAGGGAGGTTTTCCGCTTCTTAAACCAATGAGCGTCCTGGCAGGAAAGGGCGGTTTTCTTGCTGCTCTGCATTACAGCCAGAGGGTTCACGGCGGTAGCGGTATTCTGCTCAGCAGAACCACAGGCATCAATGTTCCTGTAGTAACAATAATAGGAGCAGGCCATGCAGGCATGGGCGCAGCTGAACTGGCAGCAGCATTTGGATGCAGAGTTAAACTCCTGGATTTAAATATGAACAGACTGGAAGAGGCAAAACTCAAGCTTCCTGCAAATGCCGAAATGCTGTATTCCACACGGGAGAATCTGATCAGCTGTCTGCAAGAATCCGAAGTACTGATTAACTGCATTTTGTGGCCGAAAACGAGAAAAGATCATCTGGTTAACAGAGCGGATCTTAAAATTATGAAATCCGGGGCTATGATTATTGACGTATCCTGCGATGAGGCAGGGGCGATAGAAACGAGCCATGCCACCACTCATGATGACCCGGTTTATTATGTAGACGGCATACTGCATTATGCCGTGGACAATATTCCTTCGGCCTTTTCGAAAACCGCATCAATCAGCCTGGGCAATTCAACTTTGCCATATGTTTTGGAGGTGGCAGGCAAAGGTTGTAACAGAGCCCTGAAAGAAAACCCATTTTTGCGCCGGGGACTGAGCTTTTATCTGGGAGCTCTGACCTTGGAGGAAACGGCCATTAAACAGGGCCGCAAATATACTTCTCCGGAAGATGCTTTGGATTAATCGGGAATGACCCGTTAATTGCAATAATTATTTTTATTTTTGAAATTTTTAAGAGGAGGTTGTGAAATGGATTATGGTATTTTATCTCTAGCTCCGGCAGTTATCGCACTTATTCTGGCTTTCATTACCAGAGACGCACTATTTTCTATTATTGTAGGAGTATTAGTGGGAGTCGGAATCACAGGCGGTAATCTTTTGTTCGGCTTTACCGGCCTTGTTCAGGATGCACTTGGAAATGCTGACTTTATCTGGGTTGCGTCCATTGAAATCTTCATAGGAATCATGGTGGCTTTCTTCATGAAATCCGGTGCGATTCAGGGAGTTACAGATCTTGTAGGTAAAAAGAACATCAAACAGAGAGGCGCCCAGCTTGCTTCTGCAGCTTTGGGTGTTTTCATTTTCTTCAGCGATTATTTCAGCCCGCTTTTCGTAGGCAACACAATGAGAGGTGTAACCGATAAAGCACGCGTGTCCAGAGAAAAACTTGCCTATATATGTGACTGCACATCAGCACCTGTATGTATAATCGTTCCGTTTACTTCATGGGGAGTCTATGTGGCAGGTTTACTTGTCGGAGTTGGCGCAATTACTGATAGTGCCGTTGCTACCGATGCAGTTATCAGAGCAGTGCCCTTTCAGTTTTATGGTTTCTTGACATTGATTATGGTATTTGCAATTGCATCTGGCATTCTTCCTGATTTCGGACCAATGGCAGCAGCAGAAAAAAGAGCACTCGAAACCGGGGAAGTCTACGCAAAGGGTTCCAATCCGCTGCTTTCCGAAGAGCTGGAAACCATTAAACCAAATGAGGGAATCAAGTTTAACCTATTCATCAATTTTGTAATGCCGGCGCTCATAATTATCGTGACAACTGTCGGCACCTGGCAAATTCTGGGCTCAGCCAAAACTTTGGAAGCTTTTGTACTTGCTGTGGCTTATCAGTTTGTTACTTTGGTAATTCAGAGAATGGCGACATTGAAAGAGATTATGGACTGTGTAATGATCGGTATCAGATCGGTCATGGGAGCCACAATGATTCTGGCTGCGGCCTATTGCATTAACACTATTTCAAAACAGCTGGGAACTGCGCATTTTGTTATCAGCGTATCAGAATCATGGATTTCGCCGGTTACATTGCTGGTGCTGACCTTCCTGCTTTGTGCTTTCATATCGTTCTTTACCGGCACATCCTGGGGAACCTATGCAATCATGATTCCGATTTGTGTGCCTTTAGCTTATACACTTACCGGTGGGGAAACAACCAATCTGGTGTTTGCGACTATAGCAGCGGTAACTGGTGGCGGCGCTTTTGGAGACCATTGCTCACCTTTGTCTGATACCACAATATTGTCATCACTGGGTGCGGGGTCAGACCACATAGACCACACAAGGACACAGTTGCCTTATGCTTTAACAGTGGCAGGACTAAGCAGCGTGGCATACCTTATTTTAGGGTTTTTACTATAGTGTTTGATATTTTTCGAGGAAAAGAGGCGCAACATGAAAGTAGCAGTATTAGGCTCGGGAAATGGCGGCCTGGCCGTTGCATTTGAGTGGTCGAAGGCCGGACATGAAGTTTCGATTTTTGACTTTGAGAGTTTCCCGGAAAACATAAGCAACATCGCCGAAAAAGGTGGTATAAGTGCAGACGGAGAGCTGGATGGTTTTCAGCCTGTTGCATATGCTGGGCATGATATATCAAAGGTTGTGCCGGATGCAAATCTGGTATTTGCCGTAGGACCGGCATACAGTACAGAAGCTTTTGGCAAGGCCTGTGAGCCCTATGCGCAAAAAGGTCAGATATTTGTGGTTTGCCCCGGTTCGTGCGGGGGCAGCCTGGTATTTAAAAAAGCTCTTGGATTGGATATCGCTGACGAGAGCATTGTAATTGCTGAAACATCGACATTGCCTTATGCAGTACGGTTAACAGGCAAGGCACATATAACCGTTTATAACAGGCTGAAAGGCGGGTTTTTCATTGCAGCCTTGCCCAGCAGAGCCAACAACATGGTTTTCGGAATCGTCAGCAAGGTCTATGAGAATATGGAGCTTGCGGAGAATGTTTTTCAAACGAGCCTGCAGAATGCAAATCCAATAATTCATCCTTCGGTTACCTTGTGCAATGCTGCTTTAATAGAGCGTACAAGGGGCGATTTTCTCTTCTATGAAGAGGGTGTAACAGAGGCCGTCGGCAGGGTTATTGAAGCGATGGATCTGGAGAGAATTGCTATCGGAAAAGCTCTGGGCATTAATGTAATACCTGATCCGGAACTTGGAATAAGACAAGGCTATCAGGCAGTAAACAATTACAGCACCGGGTATTCCGAAGCGCCCGGCTTCAAGGGAATAAAGGCACAATCGCAGCTAGATCACAGATACCTGAACGAAGATGCGGGGTATGGCCTTGTATTCTTTACAGATCTGGCGGAAAAACTTGGTGTGGATACCCCTAATATGGATGCAGTGCTAAGGCTCAGCTCTGTTGTGATGAAAAGGGATTATAAGGCAGAGAAAGCAAGAACGCTCGATTCAATGGGATTGGGGAATTATAGTCCCGAAGAATTAAAGAAACTGTTATAGGCAAATGAAAAGTAAGCTCGGCATAATGCCGGGCTTATATTTTTGAGCAGGAGGGATTATCATGATTATCGGTGTGCCAAAGGAAATTAAGGAGGGTGAATACAGAGTATCTGTCATCCCGGACAATATAAAGATTCTGGTAGAAAACGGGCACACGCTTATGGTTGAAACCGGAGCGGGAAAAGGAGCTGATTTCTCTGATGATGAATATCTCTCCGCAGGGGCCTCGATAGTTAATGACGTGTCGGAGCTTTGGGAAAAATGCAGGTTAATAGTTAAGGTTAAGGAAATTCTGCCGGAAGAATTTAAATACCTTAAAGAAAGCCATATTATAATGACGTATATTCATTCCGCCAACCGGCTGGCACAGACTGAAGCCCTGTTAAAAAGCAGAGTTGTCGCGATAGCTTATGAGGACATAATGGATGAGAAAGGTAATTTTCCTTTGCTGGCGCCCATGAGCGATATTGCGGGTTCTGTAGGCCTGCTGATGGGAGTGTTTCATATGTTTAACACAAATGGGGGCAAGGGCAGGCTGGTTTGCGGCGCTCCGGGAGTCGACAAAGCCAGAATAGTCATTTTTGGCGCCGGCAATGCAGGGCTGGCAGCAACAAAGCTGGCATCAGGTCTGGGGGCGCACGTTACCTTGATGGACAAGGACGTAGATAAATTAAGAGACATTAGTATATATAAATTTCCGGATGTAACAACTCTTTATTCCAGTAAAACAAATGTACTGAAAGCCATTTCCGATGCAGATATGGTTATCAATGCCGTCAAATGGTTTCCGGGGCTTACTATTATATCCAGGGATATGCTTAAATACATGAAAAAGGGAGCCTTGATTGTGGATATAGATGCAGAGCCGGGAGGAGCTATAGAAACAGCCCGTTATTCAAGTCACAGCAACCCAATGTATACAATTGACGGAGTGCATCATATATGCATACCAAATCTGCCTGGCGCAGTTGCCAATACGGCTTCGGTTGCTTTGTCGAACGCAACCTTGCCTTATATTGCTATGGTGGCAGGTAAAGGCTGGCGGCAGGCGGTCCTTGACGATAAAAGTCTGATGAATGGCCTTGATTTTGTTAAAGGGAAACTTACATTTAAGCCTACAGCATCAGCCTTCGGGCTGCCCTATGTATCCGCAACGGAAGTGGTTTCAAAATTTGAGAATAACATAACATGATATGAAATAAAAAAAGGCATATGCCTTTTTTTATTTCGCTTTTTTCTTGCGGTCGGCTCTTTTGTATGGTTCAGGCCATTCCA
This sequence comes from Bacillota bacterium, assembly GCA_052034085.1. Taxonomy (GTDB): domain Bacteria; phylum Bacillota; class Clostridia; order Peptostreptococcales; family Anaerovoracaceae; genus UBA1426. Next base: position 19,679 of record JBPOJA010000012.1, read on the forward strand.
CATCGGCACCCAGAATCCTGGCGGCATGAAGAGGCCAGTATGGGTTTCTAAGCAGTTCCCTGCCCAGAAAAACCTGATCGATTAAGCCCTTATCCAGAGCTTTTTCTATTTCCACCGGGTCGGACAACAGGCCTCCCGCAGTTACCGGGAACCCGGTCAGTTTTTTTATGGTTTCAGCATGAGGAATCTGATAGCCTGGGAAAGCTTTTGGCACCACAGGAATAACGCCGCCGGTGCTCACGTTGACAGCATCTATTCTCTTGTCTTTCAGAAGATTAAGCATAGAAGCCACATCTTCCGCCTTGTTTCCGTCCTCACCGTAATCTTCGGCGGAGACCCGTACTTCAATGGGTTTTTCTACTGGCCATACATTTCCTACGGCATCAAGCACTTCGCCTAAAAAACGCACCCGGTTTTCATAGTTGCCGCCGTATTCGTCTGTTCGCATATTGGTGAGAGGGGACATGAATTCACTGAGAAGATAACCGTGTGCAGCATGAACCTGAATCAAATCAAAGCCTGCTTTGTCCGCTCTGACGGCTGCCATTTTGAATTCATCAACGGTGTCTTTAATATCCTGTATCGTCATCTCTCTTGGCGTTTTAGAGCCTTCTTCATAGGGGACAGGGGATGGCGCTTCTATTTCAGGCACATTTGCTTCACATTTTCTGCCGCCGTGGTTAATCTGAATACCGATTTTCGCTCCGTTGTCATGGACGGCTTTCACGATGGAAGCAAGGCCGGGAATGTGGGCATCGTCCCAGATTCCAAGGTCGTTTGATGTGAGCCTGCCTTCCGGCGATATGCCTGTTGCTTCCACAATTATGAGACCCACACCTCCCACGGCTCTGGTGGCATAATGGATGACATGCCAGTCTGTTACCATTCCCGTTTCAGGAGCAACATACATGCACATTGGCGGCATGACAATGCGATTTTTAAGTTTCAAATTTCCTATGCTGTATTCGCTGAATAGTTTGCTCATTTTATTATTTCCTCTTATCTTTCGGGTATTATTTCCATCCAATATCCATCGGGATCGGCAATAAAATAAATACCCATGTCAGGATTTTCATAACAGATGCAGCCCATGTCCTTGTGTTTTTTATAAGCCCTCACTGGTGGTCCGAATATTGATTAGCTACAAAGACAATAATGAAAGAGCCAATGACTTCTCCAAATCGAACACGTTAATGTTATTGTGAATCATTTTAAATCTCATTTTTATTGCTCCTTTTCGCTAAAATACATCTCTCTCAATGGACACTATCTCCCCTTCGGTGCTACTTTCAATGAAATTTAACACCTTGTCGGCTATGCTGTGGCAGTGGCTTACATTTGTTGTGATAAAGGCAATGCCCAGCACTATGGTCTGATGAATATCCTGTTCGTCCACTTCGGAAATGGAAACATTGAATTTATTCCGGATTTTAGAACACAGACTCTTCACCACCATTCGCTTTTCCTTGAGGGAATGGACCCAGGGGGTATGAATTCTGATTTTAAGAGTACCCGTAATCATGTGTAGAGTATAGCATAAACATGACAGAGGGACAGCCCTTTTGACATGTGTCAAAAGGGCTGTCCCTCTGTCACAAAATCGGTTAATATGTAATGGAGAAAGGAAGGCGAAAACAATGATACCAGAAAAAATGATGGAAGTCTTAAAGAATGAAGGGGTTGTTTCAATAGTCACTCAAGGCAATGAAGTACATGTGGTCAATACCTGGAATAGTTATATCCGGCTTTGGGGCGTAGAAAAGTTTCTTATTCCGGCAGGTAGAATGGAGGCAACTGAAGAGAATCTTAAGAAAAACAGCAAGGTTCTGATGACCCTGGGTAGCCGAGAAGTAGAAGGATTTCATTCTATGGGAACAGGATTTCTTATTGAAGGAGACGGAGAATTTTTCTATGAAGGAGAAGAGTTTAACCTTATGAGGGAAATCTTCCCATGGATGAGAGCAGTTTTAATTGTTAAGCCCAATAATATCAGCCAGACTCTTTAGCTGTTGGAAAATAACATAAACGAATTCAACCATTTTTACGGAACAAAACTTAGGAATATGAAGAAAATAGAAGTAGTGGCGGCTATCATTATCAACCGGGGACAGATCCTTTGCATGCAAAGAGGATTGGGCAGATATGATTATATATCATATAAATATGAATTCCCCGGGGGGAAAATTGAGAAAAATGAAGATCATATGGCGGCATTAAAAAGAGAACTTGCAGAGGAAATGCAAATGGATATCAGTCAAAATGATCTGGAATATTTTATGACCGTTGAACATCAGTATCCGGATTTTCATTTGACGATGCATTCCTACACATGTGTAATTCACGACAGAGTTTTTGCTCTTACGGAGCATATAGATTTCAAATGGTCGGATGTTAAGGATTTAGCAGACCTTGACTGGGCAGCAGCCGATTTACCTATTGTTGAAAAGATAATGGTGGAGATGGAACAATGAATGTCAGAGATTATCTGTCGGCAGGTTTGGAAACCGGATTCATTGACCTGAATCTCACATCGCTGGAGCAATACCATCCCAAGCTTCTGGTCAATGACCATAAAAGAGGAGTTAAGGTCTTGTCCAGCATAATCCAGGAACTCAGGACTTGCGAGGAGTTTTATTTTTCTGTGGCTTTCATCACCAATAGCGGAGTTGCTTCTTTAATTAATATTCTCAAGGAATTGGACGATGGCGGCAAGGTTAAAGGAAAAATCCTTACTTCTCAATACCAGAATTTCACAGATCCACGAGCCCTGAAAAGACTTTTACAATTTAAAAACATTCAACTCAGAATTGAAACCGAAAACAATTTTCACGCCAAAGGATATATATTCAAACGCAGTGACCGGTATTCTTTTATAATAGGAAGTAGCAATATGACACAAAATGCACTTTCTTTAAATAAGGAATGGAATGTCAAGTTCACATCTATGCCTGAGGGCCTGATTATGCAAAATATTTTGACTGAATTCAATAATTCATTTCAAAATGCAACCCCGGTCAATGAAAAGTTTATTGAACAATACAGCAAAATTTACGGAGGAATAAAAGAAACTTTTGCTAAAATTGAAAGAGAGGGCGGCCTTTATGAAGAAGGGGGCAAAATCATACCTCTTCCTCAAGTCCTTCCCAACAAAATGCAGGTCGAGGCAATGAGCGCCTTGGAAATGCTTCGCAAAGATGGAAAGGATAAGGCCTTGTTGGTTTCTGCTACCGGCACAGGAAAAACTTATCTTTCGGCTTTTGATGCGGCCAACGAGAAACCGTCCCGTTTATTGTTTGTCATCCACAGAGAAAACATTGCACGGGCAGCCCTGGAAAGCTATAAGAGAATTTTTTTGGGTTCAAAGTCAATGGGACTATTCACGGGGAATTCCAAGGATACACAAAAGGATTTCTTGTTTTCCACAATTCAAACCCTGTCAAAAGATGACAATCTTAACCTTTTTGCAAGAGATGAATTTGACTACATCATAATTGATGAAGTCCACAGATCAGGAGCGGAATCCTATCAAAAAGTTCTCAATTATTTTAAACCCAAGTTTCTGCTGGGAATGTCTGCAACACCGGAAAGAACCGATGGCTATGATATTTTCAAGCACTTCGACTATAACATCGCATATGAAATCAGATTACATAGGGCCCTGGAGGAAAATATGTTGGCTCCTTTCCATTACTATGGCGTCAGCGAATTGGAAATCGATGGACAGTTGATAGACGATGCGACTGAGTTTAATAGGCTTGTAAGCGAAGAACGAGTCAAACACATTATTGAAAAGGCAAAATTTTATGGCTGCGACAGAGGCCGGATAAAAGGCTTAATTTTCTGTAGCAGGATTGAAGAAGCTCATGCGCTTTCTGCGGTATTCAACAAGCCTGAAAACGGATTTAAAACGGTTGCCCTGGATGGAACATCCAGTGAAGATGCCAGGGAAGACGCCATAAAGCGACTTGAGCAAGATCACGGTGAAAACAGCCTGGATTATATTTTCACCGTGGATATTTTTAATGAAGGTGTGGATATACCGGCAGTAAATCAGATTATAATGCTCAGACCAACTCAGTCAGCTATTATATTTGTCCAGCAGCTGGGCAGGGGTCTGCGAAAAATTCCACAAAAAGAGTATCTGACGGTAATAGATTTCATAGGCAATTATTCAAACAACTATTTAATACCCATAGCTCTTTATGGAGACCAATCCTACAATAAAGACACTATTCGTCAGTTGGTTAACAGCGAAAACAGCCTGATTCCCGGAAGCTCAACCATCAACTTCGACTTCATTTCAAGAGAGAAGATTTTCAAATCCATTGACGCAAACAACCTTTCCACGAAGCGAGATATGAAGAAAGATTATATGCTCTTGAAATACGAACTGGGACGAATTCCTTCTATGATGGACTTCTTAGACTACGGGAGAAGAGAACCTTATTCTTTTATTCGTAATTTCGGGTCCTATTACCATTTTCTAATCAGCATCGGGGAAGCAGTAAACTATGAACTGGATGTAAAGCAACAAAATCATCTCGCTTTTTTCTCCAAAGAAATTTTGAATGGAAAAAGGATTGAAGAAGGGCTTCTGCTAGCAGAACTTATGGCCAACAAGGAAGTTAGGATAGAAGATTTATCAAGCACCGTATACAATAAATATGGCTATAAACCATCAGAAAAAACCTGGAGTTCGGCAGTCAGGAACCTGAATGGGTTATTCTCAACAACTATTGTCAGAAATAAATATAATATTATTGAGCAAATCGGTCAGGTCGGCAGTAAGATATATATTGAAGAGGCATATCGCCAATTTCTAATCTCAGAGCCTCTTGCCTATTACTTGAATGATATGATCAGATACTCCAATGCCAGATTTACTAAAGATTATTCAAAGGATAAGTTCAGGGATGGTTTTTTGCTGAATGCTAAGTATGGGAGAAAAGATGTCTGCAGAATACTTAATTGGGAAAGAAATGAAGAGGGGACTTTGTTTGGCTACAGGATAAAATACAATACTTGCCCTATGTTTGTAACTTACAACAAAGAAGAAGATATATCTGCCACCACCAAGTATAGAGATGAGTTTATAAATGCCCACCAATTCAGCTGGATGACTAGAAATCGTGTAACACTGGAATCAACTGAGGTTAAGCAAATTAAAGATCCCGATGTTAGGAAACTGCTCTTTGTGAAGAAAAGTGATGGGGAAGGAACGGACTTTTACTACCTGGGAGACGTGCAGCCATTGGAATGCCATCAGACAACAATTCTTAGTGACAAAAACAAAGAATTGCCCATCGTCAACATTTACTTTCAAATGGAAGACAGTGTCAACGAATCGTTGTATAATTATCTGACGACATAAAACCTCCAACATCCAGCCCCGCTAACTTCCTGTGATTTATAGAGGACCGGTAATATGATTAACGAACTGCAAAACAACCGGCTTTTGAACCCTTTTGTATTTGCCTCGGATTTCAAGGCTAATATTCACCTGCTCGATATTGACTTCCTGCCCATCCAGATGAACGACGGCGTTAAGCTCATCCAGGTCCTGGAAGGGGAAGCAACGGTCAAAATCAGCTTCAACCATTACAGGCTTGCAGCGGGGGATTTCCTCCTGATTAATGCCTTCGAGGCCCATTCGATAGAAAAGGTATGCGGCCACAACAAGATATTGATTTTAGAATTTGGGGAAAGCTTCCTGGAAAACAAGCTATTTGCCTTTGATATCGAGTTTTACCGCAATTTCAACACTGAAATCGTCGGAAAAATCAAAGATCTGATGCTGAAAATATATAAAAATTCCGACAAGGAGAATGGTATTAAAGATGAGGCAAAGGAACTGGTCTATGAAACAGCACGGCTTTGCGACAGTTATTTCCAGATTCACGAATACAGCAAAACCCGGGAAGCGCTGAGCCCTTATTACAACCATCCGATTAACAAAGACAGAATGAAGCAGGCATATGAATATTTTTACCTGAATGTGGAAGATACAAAACGGTTAGATGCCCTGTCTGAAATGATGAGCATCGACAAAAGCTACGCATCCCGGCTCATTAAAGCCGGCATGGGCATACCTTTTCAGGAAACTATGAATATTGTGCGGGTTGACAGAGCGGAGATTTTGCTCCTCGGTACCGACATGTCAATCCAGGCAATTTCGGACATGCTGAATTTCTCCACACCATACTATTTCAACAAGATATTCAAACACCATTTCGGACTTTCTCCAAATGATCATCGCAGGAAATTTAAAAAACTGACCTTCCCCTTAGCCTCGGCAATTGTAAAAAATGCCTTTCTGCCCGGGGAAAAATCAAGTTCGTTTATGGAAGCCGACGGTAAAAGATTTATCTACGATTCTGAGCAAAAACTCCTGACGGTTACCGACCTTTCAGGCAAAGTTTTATTGAAAACTACTATCTGACTCAAAAATTATATCAAATATCATAATTTAACCTGTGTGATGTCAACTTTTTGGGTTTCAAGATGTCTCTTTTTAATGTATCCTAATAGTAGAATATTCTAAATATTAAGAATTATTTCCAGGAGTCCAAACGAGGAGGTAAGATTATGAAAAGGAGATTTGTAGCTATTGCTCTTGTTACCCTTTTGGTAGTGGCAAGTGTGGGTTTTGCATTTGCTGATTCTACCTATGTGGTAAAAAGCGGAGACGTACTTTGGAAGATAGCGAAAAAGTACAACACGACTTATCAGGAACTGGCAAAATACAATAACATTAAGAACCCTCACCTCATATTCCCCAATCAGGTCATAAAGATACCTGACGGTAAAACTCCCCCTCCGCCAAAGCCGGATGCAAGTGCCCCTGCTGATACTGTTGTAATAGGCAACATTTATACAGTAGATGCAAAAGGCAGCACAGTCCAGGCTGTAGCCATTAAAGATGGCCGCTTTACTTATGTGGGAGATGAAGGCGGAGTTCAAAAGTTTATAGGCAAAGCAACAGAAGTTATCAGACTAGATGGCGGTATGGCAATGCCCAGCTTCATTGACGGTCATGCGCACGGTCACGAAGGCGGGGTAGCTTTCCTGTTCCAGGCTGACTTGTATGGCTTAGAATCAATTGACGAATATCTTGCAGCAGTAGAGGAGTTCATTGCAGAACATCCGGAAATGGATTTCATTCAGGGACAGGGCTGGAGAAACGGCTATTTCGAAAATGGTACGCCAACGGCAGATATTCTGGATAAAATTGATACAGACCTTCCCATTGCACTCATTTCCGAGGACCATCACTCGACCTGGCTGAACTCAAAAGCTCTTTCGTTGCTTGGAGATCTAAGCAAAATCAAGGATATTGAAGGCGGTGTAGTCGAAAGGGATGCAAACGGAAAACCATCAGGAACTTTCAGAGAACTGGCAAGAGTATATCTTGAGGATATTATTCCCAAATACACTGTGGAACAGTATAAAGAGGCAATTCTGTTTTATCAGGACTGGATGAAAGAATACGGCATTACTACTTATTGGGAGCCTATGGTCAACCTGGATGGCGGAACCAATCTGATTCAGGCCTATAACGAACTGGATGAAGCAGGGGAACTGCTCATCAGGGTTTACGGCGGCTACATGATTATGGATGAACCGGGCTATCTTGAAGAAGTTGACGTGGCAAAAGGTTTGATTGAAAGCACAAAGGGCGGAGACTTTGAAGTTGATGCAATAAAGATTCTGGTAGATGGCGTTGTCGAAGGAGGTACTGCTTACCTGCATGAAGACTATGCTCACATGCCGGGCTTCAGAAGTGCACCTTTATGGGATCAGGAGCGGTTGAATGAAATGTTTGCAAAAGCTGATGCCATGGGCATAACTGTACACACCCATGCCATAGGCGATGCCGCAACCACTATGACAGTTGACGCCTGCGAGTATGCATTTAAGAAAAACGGCGATATGGGAAACAGACATGCTATTACACACCTTCAGGTAGTGGATCCGGCTGATATTAAGAGAATGGCCGAACTGAAAATGGTCGCTTCAGTTAATACTTTCTGGTTCTGCAAGGAACCCGGCTACTTCTATGAACTGGAAGTACCTTTCCTGGGTGAAGAAAGGGCCAACCGTGAATATCCGCTGAAATCCTTCTTTGACCTGGGGATAGTGGCAGCCGGCGCCAGCGACTTCCCGGTTACGGTACCACCCATGCCACTGTGGGCAATTCAGACCGGCGTTACAAGGATGAATCCGGAGGGAGATCCTGCTACCTTGCAAAATCCAACTGAAAGAGCCACTATAGAGCAGATGATTGCGGCATTTACAATAAACGGGGCATATCAATTATTCCAGGAGAAGAATTTTGGATCCATAGAAGTTGGAAAGAGTGCAGACATGATTATTTTGGATCAGGATATACTGAAGATTGAACCCACGAAGATAATTGACACAACAGTGCTTCGTACAATGCTGAAAGGCAAAACGGTCTTCCTGCTGGAGGGCACGAAATAAATTAAGTGCTTAGTCTGGAGTTATTTTGGAATGGTGGGGTCTGCCGAACATCGGCAGGCCCTTTTGTGTTGTGACGGTGTGATAGTGGGACAGCCCGTTTGTGACAGAGGGACAGCCCTTTTGACACACTGATTATGCAGAAAAGAAAGATGTCAAAAGGGCTGTCCCTCTGTCATCTTTTATAATATAATAATTACCAGAGAATTCAGAATTTTTAAAGTGCGATTCGCAAGCGCATTAAAAGGGGTGATAAAATGAAAAGGCTGTCCTTAGTTGTTGCTCTGGCACTGATTTTTGGGACTATAATAATTAGCGGCTGCGGTGGCGATTCATCAGGCGGAGGCGGAACCTTTAAGGATCCTTACGAAGCTTATAAAATAAGCAGGGGAGGCTGGGATAATCCCGGATTTGCCATGACGGAGAAGCCACCCAAAGCCATCAAAATCAAACCCACCGTCTATTACAGAATGTATTATGACTGGGTCCCTTTGAGCGGAGGAGAGATGATTCTTGAAAAGGGGAAAAGCATCAACTATAGTTTTCAGGCTGATTTGTCCCATGTTTCGGGTGAAAGCCATCCCATAAATGCCAATGTAGTCATAAAATATGACGGGAAGGCCGATGAAGATCTTTTCCATGCAGACACCAATACCTATGGCAATCCGACAATAGTCAGAGATGGCTTATACATAAGCGATCATAAAAATCATAATGTGAAAGATACAATAGTCAGATTTGAGACCATGAATGAAGAGACATCGCCGGAGTTTGGTTATAACGGTCCAGAAGAAACCTTCTTTGTGGTTAGACTTGGTGTCGATTTGGCGGAAGGAGAATCCGGTGACGGCAATATAGGCTTCCTGTATTTTATGCTGACTGGTGTTAAGAGGTAAGGCTCGCCGTGGAGCAAATCATAGAATGAAAAAGGTTCAGTGGCAGATTAGCCTGCCGATTTTTAGGAATTCAATAATATTAAAGCAGTTAGGGCTGACCATAGGAATCCCTTTCGGAATTGTGGTTTTGGTAATAAGCCTTGCTTCAGGCAGGAGCGTTTATACCCTATATGGGCTGGGTTTGATAGCTTTCTTGTTTCTTCTTACCTGGGCCTTTATTATGTTGGTTTACGGCGGGAAATACGAGGCAGAATTTATTTTGGACGATATGGGAGTTCTTTGCCGCACTGCTGCCCGGCAAAGGAAGAAAAATGCCATAGTTAATGGCCTGGCAATAATTTTAAGTTTCTTGTCCCGAACCTTTGTTGCTGCCGGTGCCGGGCTCATGGCCCAGTCCCGCCAGGAAGTGTTTATTCCATGGAGGCGGGTTAGGAGAGCCAAATATAATGAAAGAGCCCGCACCATTTTAATTAGGGGCGGGCTGACCGAAAACATAGCCCTCTTTTGCACAGAGGAAAATTACTCTCAAGTGGAAGACATTATTAGATCAAAGATGATAAAAGGGTGACAGGGGGACATGACAGGGGGACAGTTCTTTTGACACCTTTTTTTCTTTTGCTAAATGAACAGTTTTTCAAGTAATTCCGAGAAAAAGGTCCTTTTTCGGCTTTTTCTGCTCACTTTTTCAAGTAATTCCAAAAAATCTCCTCAAAACCCGTAATTACTTGAAAAACTGCACAAATCACAGCCAAGTTAGCTCCGGGGTGCGGGGTGACAAAAGAACTGTCCCTCTGTCATTAGGCCACAATATTATATACTCAAAACCTTCCAGCTTTCGTCCTTCAAATAGTTGGTAAGGGGTTCACCCATGTAATCCACTGTTATGTCCAGGGCTTTCAGCTCATCTACCAGGCCGGCTCGTTCGGCACAGCGGAGGCAGGCAAAGACTTTGACTCCCTGTTCCTGGATTAACTTCAGTTGTTCCTGAACCTGGGAGTCTTTGCAGATCAATCCATTTGAAGCCCCCCAGGTAATCAGGTGCATTTCTTTCCACCACCTCAGAGAGCTGGCTTTCAGGGCGTACATGAGTACCATATCCAAGCTTGTTGTTTTGTCTCCGGTAGTCCAGAGTATGGCTAATTTATCAGGCATTTTTCATAAGTCCTTTCTGAAGTATCGATAATTATTCTCAATTATCATTATAATATAGATTCATACCGGCTGCCAACCAAGTCAGCCTTCCGCAAATATCGATAAATATATTTATATTTATATCAATATCAGATAAGATGATGTTATGAAAAAAAGGTGAGAGTATGCTTCATGGATAAGAAAAAAGCTATTAAAGGCTTGATGGATTCCCTGGTTCCTGTCTCCCGCTTTAACCGGGGTGAGGCTGGAAAGATATTCGAAGAAGTCAGCAAATATGGGACAAAGATAGTTTTGAAAAACAATACGCCTGCTTGTGTTCTTGTTTCTCCCGGTTAATATAAGGCTATGGTTGAAGCCTTGGAAGATTATGCCTTGTTTTTTGAAGCCGAAGAAAGGCTGGCCCGAGAGGAGGACGAGACTTACACTTTTGATCAGGTTCTTGATGCCCTGAATATTAAGGAAGAAGACCTTGAAGATATAGAGGTTGAAATCGAATGAAGGAATGGAGAATTGAGTTTTCCGAAGAGGCAGAAAAAGACCTGGAAAAACCGGATAAGTTTCAGCAGCTTTTAGTTTTTGGGCCATCAAAAAAGTAGCAGTTAATCCTTTGCCAAAAACCGAAGGTGGTTATGGCAAGCCGCTGGGCAACCACCTTACAACAAAAATGGCAGGCTTTTTAAAAATAAAGTTAGTAAAGATGGGCATCAGGGTAGTTTATAAGCTGGTGCATAAGGAGCACTCAATGCTGATTCTCGTGATTTCAGTCCGGGATGATAAGACAGCTTATCGCCTGGCCATGAGCCGCCTGAAAACTTGACCGTAGCTAGAAAAGGGTTTTATGGAGGAGACATGAAATACAAAACAGTTATTTTTGATCTGGACGGAACCATTCTTAATACTTTGGATGACCTTGCCGATAACATTAACCTGATGCTCAGACATCGGGGCTATCCGGAGCGGACTCTTGGCGAGGTACGGATGTTTGTGGGCGAAGGCTACCGGAAAATGATAACCAGATCTCTGCCGGCCGAAGTCACAGAGGAGGAGATTGACTACTGTGTGGAACTCTTCCGTTTTTACTATAATCAAAATATGGCCAACAAGACCCGGCCTTACGAGGGCATCATTCCACTTTTGCAGGAACTCAAAGATATGGGGATTGGCATAGGTGTAGTTTCCAATAAAATGGACGAGGCCACCAAAAAGACTTGTGACTATTTCTTTGGCGATCTGATTGATGTGGCCATTGGCGATTCTCCTCCCAGAAAGCGCAAGCCCGAGCCGGATAATGTTTATGAGGCTATGAGGCTGCTTGGAGCAGATAAGGATACTACTCTGTTTGTGGGGGATTCTCATATAGATATTCGGACGGCTAAAAATGCCGGCCTGATCAGCGTAGGTGTGACCTGGGGTTTTCGCACCAGGCAGGTCCTGGAAAGAGAGGGGGCCGACTTTATAATAGATGAGCCTGGAGATCTTTTAGAAAAAATAATTTTAGGAGGAAGCTAAAATGATTATAACTACAACACCATCAATTGAGGGCAAGATAATCGTGGAGTACAAAGGGGTCGTTTTCGGCGAAGTAATTGCAGGAGTTGATTTTATAAAAGACTTTGCAGCCGGCTTGACCAACTTCTTTGGAGGCCGCTCTAAATCCTATGAGGGAGAGTTGATAGAGGCCCGAGAGGCGGCTTTAAGAGAGCTGAGTGATCGGGCGGCACAATTAGGTGCAAATGCTGTTGTTGGTGTGGACCTTGACTATGAAGTGTTAGGCCAGAATGGCAGCATGCTTATGGTAACTGCATCAGGCACCGCTGTAGTAACGGAGTAGGTTCAGGTGATTAATATGATGGGTGACAGTGGGACAGCCCTTTTGACACCTTTATTATAAGCCGGGAGATTTTGAATTTATATAAACATAGAAAAGTAGCGGGAAAAATATAAAATTAAGAAGGTTGTGGTAGAATAATAAATATGATTGCATTGTTATATAGGGGAGGTGTAGTTAATGAATAATTTCTCATGGCAGCAGGGCCAGCTTATTAAAATTCGCTGGGGGACAGAAACTCCAATTTTACTGAATAGCCCCGAGTATAATGTGCCTGTTCCGGTACGGGCTTTTGGAGAAATCGAGGTAAAAGTTGTAGATGCCAAAGTCATGGAAGAAATGATTAGGAGGCATTTGGACGAACCGACTCATGATGAGCTTGTGAACTTTTTCAGAGGTATCTGCGTGCAGCAGGTACGAGAATATTTTCACCCTGCTTTGATAGACAAAAATATCCCCATCCCCGACATATTCGCCCACCGTGAGGGAATTTCCCAGGCGCTAAAGGAAAGGATTTCACCGGCCTTTGATGAGCTTGGTGTAGAACTCGTGGATTTTCGGGTGGAGGGCACAGCTGTCCCTATGGAATTTTCCAATGAAAAAATGTATTTAGACAATGGCCTGCCTCAAGCCCGGGGACTGGGGCCCATCTCTCCTTTTGATGACCACTTTAATAATCTGATAAATCAAGTCAGCCAATTGGAAAGAATACCGGCAAGGATATGCCCATATTGCAATAATACTTTTCCCGATACGTATAAATTCTGTCCTTACTGCGGCAAACGGCAGGCCGGACAATGTACCAGTTGTGGAGCTTTGTTGGAAGGCCACGAAGATATATGTCGGGTATGCGGCATGCCCAGGGAGGATTAAAGCATTATTTCTGATATTTTCTCAAGTCAAATCCGGCCCTGCGGGCGTACTGAAGTAATTGCTCGGGGGATGCTTTTTCAATGTGGATTAATTCAATTGTGGCCATTGGCAGACCCGACATGGCAGCAGACCCGTAATATTCAATCAAATCTCTTCTTAATTTTTCGTAGTCCACTGGGAGAATTCACCTTCTTCCATTATTTCTAATACTTACAAAGTAATTATAATATAATGTGTATCAAGATTCCATTGGGCATATATATACAAGGCAATAAAGACGGTGGTGAGGTAATATTTATGCAAGAAAATGCTCACAATAATTCACGTAAAAAGATAATAAAAAAATTGATGATGATTGCCATAATCGGTTTAATCGCAGTGGGCCTATTAAGCTGCGGGATTGCAGCAGAAAAGCAGGATCCCACTCCAGACACTTCAGGCATTACCAACACCCTTAATAGCAATAACATCACCTATGACGGCCAAGTGAAAGAAGTTTATTTGGCAGGTGGTTGTTTTTGGGGTTTACAAAAATATATGAGCCTCATTCCCGGCGTTGTTGACACAGAGGTCGGTTATGCCAACGGCAAGACGGAAAACCCGTCTTATGAGGAGGTCTCCCGGGGGAAAACCGGCCATGCGGAAACTGTGAAAGTGGTTTACGCCCCGGAAAAAATCAGTCTGGGTCATATCCTCTTTATGTATTTCGATGTAATAGACCCCACCAGCCTCAACCGTCAGGGCAATGATATGGGACCCCAGTACAGGACAGGAATATATTATACCGATGAAGAGGATTTGCCTGTAATCGAAAAGGCCATGGAGACCCTTCGCCGTAAATATGATGGGAGCTCAGGAGAAAAAAGGGGAATCATGGTTGAGGTGAAGCCCCTGGATAATTATTATGCAGCAGAGGATTACCACCAGGATTATTTGGATAAAAACCCCGGCGGATATTGCCACATAGGGGACCGGGCTTTTGAAAAAGCTAAAAAAGCCATAGTTGACCCAAGCCTTTATGAAATGCCTTCTGAAGAAGAGCTAAAGACCAGGCTCACAGATTTGCAGTACCATGTGGCCCGGGAAAGCGGAACAGAATACTCATTTAACAATGAATATTTCGACCATTTTGAAGAGGGTATTTATGTGGACATAGCAACGGGGGAACCCTTGTTTTCATCAGCGGATAAATATTCAGCCGGCGGCTGGCCGGCATTTACAAAACCCATTGACCCGTCAGCAGTTTGGGAGCAAATCGACCTTAGCTTTGGCATGGTAAGGGTGGAAGTGAGAAGCCGTGTGGGGAACAACCACTTGGGTCATGTCTTTACTGACGGCCCCAAAGACCAGGGTGGCCTCCACTATTGCATTAATTCTGCTGTCTTGAGATTCATTCCAAAAACTGAAATGGAAGCCCAGGGATACGCCTACCTTTTGCCATATTTGCACAAACCGTAGAACATATGAGATAATTATTCAGATTGCCTGGCATATCAAAAATTGAAGTTTTAGCAAAATTTGAGCAAGCACTGCTATCTCAGCATAATGATACGTATTTGACTGGTTCAGGGTATACATTCAAAAGGGAGTTATGGCCCTGGGAGATGCTGTAAAATTGCGTCTAGCCACATTTTGTTTTATGCAAAAAATGGATTTCTGCTGAAACCTGCAGTTTCTTCCGCCGCCCGCTGCTAGAAAAACTCGTGAAATATTTTGTAGTAAAAAGTGCTTCCTTACTTTCCAGCTGATGACATGTGGCAGTCTTTTTCTTTCTGTGCACAATCTACCGAGGCAGCAAGTGACTGAAAGCCTTTACCAAAATCCATTTCTCTTCACCAGCCGGGCCGTACATTATGGAATCGGGAAGCCGAAGGGCGAATTGAGCCAAATCCAAATCCAGGAAAGGTACTCTTGCTTCCATTCCAAAAGCGGCAGATATGCGGCCGCCTCATTACAATCCGGTATTATGCAGGGTTTCCAGTAAACGATAAGCTTCCAGATTTCGTTTCCCGTACTGCACTTGTGAGTAACTTCGGCATGATTATCAAGTTAATCATAACCGCCGATTGGAAATTCCTAAAAGTCCGGCGCTATTTCCGACAGCGCTTTAAACTCTTAAGCAACACAAAACTTTTCTTCATTTTCACTTATATAAAGAGGCTTGATTCCCAAAGGAGCCATTTTCATTGGGGATAGATTTGGCAGGATTCCTATGTTGTATGTTTTTAAGCATAAGTCTTAATTTTTTATTAGTGTGTATCTCTTCATTCAGTTGGCAAATTTGTGCAAGACCTCCCAAAAGTAAAACCTGTTTTTTCCTTTAAAGGCCAGCTCCCTTTCCCTACCCTTCAGTAATAAATTTACGAAGTTGCTTTAAAGACATGTTTTTAATCCCCATTTGCTCCACGGTGCGTCCACAAGCCCAGTAATCCGTGTCATGGAGAATTGATGCCAGAAGAATAATGGAATCAATTGTGGGTGTCGGTACATTGCAGAATCTCCCTAAAGACGCTATTGGGACAAGACTCATAGGAACATCTTCCGTTATGTATCTATGTAAAATCGTCTTGGGTGCCATAATCCCGTCATACCCCCGGTTATTGCGTATGGCTTCAAACAATGTTCGCCCGGCAGCATCGTAAGCAATATATAACCATTCTCTTGCCTTCATAGCCCGAAAGCCCAGTGCTTCTGCGACACAAACCCGCTCATTGTCCATCTTTTCCAAAATCAAAGAAACAGATGAGGTAATTCCTTCCGTATAATATTCAAAATCACCGTTGGTGCTCTCTATTCTGCCTGCGTTCAAAACTGTAACTGCCGGATGAAAAATAGAACCTATGTTATCAAGGCTTGTCTTCATGACATTGTCACCGGGTATGAACTGCGGCAAAGCAGATCGAAGCACTTTTACTACTTCAGGGGTTCGGTGCGCAGGAATAGCCGCTACCGGAACACTGTTCTTAATGCGGAAAATCCTGGTTTGAGCCGGGTTCACAGACCGGCTGGCATAGAGAAGGGTCTGTGCTTCACATACAACAACATCAGCTGAGCATTTCTTTTCCCTCAAAATATGCAGCACTTCAAGGGCCCCTCCCGTTCTTCCCGGATTGAGTACAATAATCTGGTTGTCAGCCAGATGGGGGACTAACTGTTCAGCAATATACCTGTGCCCGGTCGCAGGAACTACAACCATAATCACATCTCTTTTATTTATGGCTTTTCCAATATCCGAGGTTACTATTTTTAATTTGGCAAATCCCCGGGGGACATTATCACTGTCGGATAAAATTTCAATGCCGCCGCCCTCTTTGATTGCCTGAATTCTGTTTTCCCCGCGATTGTAAAGGCTCACATCGACGCCGGACAGGGAAAGATGCCCCGCCATGGCAGTTCCTCCGTGGCCGCCACCCAGTACAGCAAATTTATATTCGTTTTTTTCTTTATTTCTTTTCATCTTCAAGCCCACCGATTTTTAATTACAGCTCCCTTTTCTTCTCTTCATTAACATTTTAGGTCTTTCTCGTGGCCACAAAAAGGTCTTGATTGAGGCCGTGGTATTGCTGATTCGAAGAAAGTGTCTATAATGGCGAACAAAATTATACCACCAACATTCAGAAAATTCAATAAAATCCACCAAGAAAAAGGGTTCACGTCTTTGTCTGAGGCTGTAAAAATCACATATACGTCAGCTGATATGGATAAACTTAACGGTGGCTATAGGTAGGGCAGAGATGGAAGCCAGATGTTTGAAAATTATGTAATTGATTGATATTATCCCCGCAGGCTATGTCTTTACAGACGGGCCCAGAGATAAAGGCGGCCTCCACTATTGCATTAATTCAGCCGCCCTGAGATTCATTCCGAAAGCTGAAATGGAAGACCAGGGTTATGCCTATCTTTTGCCTTATTTTCAAAACCCATAGAACATATGAAAAAATTTAATCAGATTGCCTGACAAGTCAAAAATGGTACAATGTAAGGCACCGGAACCGGATTAAGGAGGCGATAAAATGCAGGAACAAGAACTTAAATACGAGCTAAGCCAAGAGTTAAAGGACTATATGACTAAAAAGAACAAAAGAAGCATTTTCATATACAAGAGAGTCAGAGGGTGTTGAGGAGGAGCCTTTGCTGAAGTTTTAGCAAAATTTGGGGCAAGCACTGCTGCCTCCGCAAAATTATACGAATTTGACGGATTTAAGATATATGTGCAAAAGGGGATTACGGCCAGAGCGGATGTTGTAAAATTGAGTCTGACCACATTTTTTTTCCATGCAAAAATCGGAATCGAAGGACTGGCTACAATAATAAAATACTGAGGCTCAAACCCTAAGTTTTGGTTGCACTTGTTTTTTTTTGAGATTTGTGCCAACAAACTGCCAACAAATTGCCAACAAAAAAATCGGACTTTCGGCTTCAAAATTTCTGGTATTTTTTCAAATCAAATCCGGCTCTACGAGCATATGTAATCAACTGCTCATTTGATGCTTTTTCTACCTGGATAAGCTATATGGTGGCCATTGGTAATCCGGACATGGCAGCAGATCCGTAATATTCAATCAAGTCTTTTTTAAGTTTTTCGTAATCCCTAGAAGCTATACTCTCTTTTATTTTGGCTTATATTATACAGCATAACATACTTCTCCGTTACATATTCCGGCACATCCGGACATGAAACCGGAAGTATCCGGAATTCAATGTGCCTGTACCCGTAAAGGCCTTTGGGGAGATTGAGATTAAAGGGAATTTGGAAGGCCCGGCTAAGGACGAAATGATGAGCTTGGTATAGAACTTGTGGATTTTCGGGTGGAGGGCTCAGCTGTCCCTATTGCCATAATACTTTTCCCTATACATAGTTAAAGGAATTATGGCTTTCTTTTATTCCAATATTATGGTCAAAGCACTTAATACCAACAAGATCGACATTGTAATATTAAAGGGCCTCCAATGCCTGTGGATAAACCTGTTCAACAGGGAGCCTGCAATTGCCCAAACGTGAGTGGCACTATTGGCAATAATACCCACAACAAATGCGAAGCCTATAATGGTTTTCGGTTCAGTATAATAAGGGAGTATAAAGCCGGTAAAAATAACAAAACCTGCTATGATAATCTTTACATTTACAAACTGCAAAATATATCCTTGAAAGAAGCCGGTGGATTTTTTAGTGTTATCATCCTTTTCAATTGGCTTACTTGTTGCAACTTGCTAGGCAAGCCACAAAATATAGGCAAATCCTACATACTTTAAATACAATAAAAGGTTAGGAAGGATGCTGGCCAGGGCTGATCCAAGCAGACCGCAAACAATCATAACACTGAGAAAGCCGGAATAGATGCCTGCCAACAATTTCTTGCTATGCTTCATGCCATAGTTTGATATCGTATTCAAGGCCAAAATATTATTTGAGCCGGGAGTAATTGCTGTTATCGCCGTGTAAGAAATAAATGACATCCATAAAGCAGAACTCATATCGATATTCCCCCCCCCTGATCTTTTTCTTATTGTGTTTTATAATAGCATACAATATGCGTTCACAATAAGTGAAAGTTTAATCCGAACCGTCAGGAATGATGCGGCTCCAATGATTTTGTGATAAAATAAAGGCATTAAAGGGAGGGCTAAAATGGCAAACAAACCTCCATACACAATAACTGAAAAAGCAGCAGACTATTTGGCGAAAATCGTTGAAACTGCAACTCGGCTTGACCTTGGCACGGAGTTTAATCGTAACATTATAGATTGCATTACTATCAAGTTATTGAAGATGCTCGTGCAGCAAACGACTCTGGTGTATTTATAGAATTTACACTTTCTGTGGTTTTGAATAGTCTTTTGGAGCAATTAGAGCACCAAGTAAAGCACCAAGTAGAATTGTCAGGAATTCAGCAGCAGGTATTGGAAATCCTAAAAGGCAAAACACTAAACAATTCAATAATGGAGGTATTAGCATGCTCCCTGAAAAAACCTACATCATTTGCATTTTGAAAATTCTGGAGGATTTCTCCGACCCTAAGCATATCCTCGCCATGGGTGACATCCAAAACAAACTCAAAACGATTTATGACATAGAAGCGGACCGACGAACTGTGTACCGCAACATTGATGCTCTGATTGAGCTGGGTTATGATATCTCAAAATTCAGCGAAAACAAGCAAGGGTATTACCTAAGAGAACGTGACTTTGAGCCGGCGGAATTGCACTTGCTTTGCGATGCTGTCTTATCGGCTGAAGGTATCTCACCCGCTCAGAGCAAAGAGTTGCTGGAAAAAATCCAAAGTCTGGGCAGCAAATACCAAAGTAAAATTTTCAATCATCTGGGCATAGTTAAAGCCAAACAACAGCCATCAAATCCTCACTTTTTCTACAACATCGAGCTTATATCCGAAGCCATTAGCAATCAAAAGAAGATCGAGTTTGACTACTATATTTATGATGTGGACCTAACGCTAAAACCCAAACGAAACAAAAAATATCGGGTTAATCCCTATGCAATTTACTGGAGTAACAGTCGCTATTATCTGATTTCCAATATCGATGATAAGCCCGGCACCACTCACTTCAGGCTGGACCGGATTCGCAATGTTGCTATTACCGACGATAAGGCGAAGCCAAAACCCAGGGAACTGAATACCTACGATTATGCGTCCAAGGCTTTGTTCAATTTTGGTGGAGAAGTGGAAAGCTACACTATCAGATGTAAAAGGGCGATTCTTCAGGATGTAATCGATCGTTTCGGAAACAAGATAATGATTTTAGATTCTGACGATGAAGAGTTTACCGCAGTGGTTAAAGCGACAACCGGAGGAATGCGGCTTTGGGCCATTCATTACATTGAAAATTGCAGGGTTTTAAGTCCTGAGTGGTTGGTGAATGACGTAAAAAAAGCAATCAGCAAAGGGGCGGAAAATTATGGTGTTTTATTAAAGAAATGAAGGCTCCGGAAAACCAGCAAATCCCCTAAAAAAGGAGGCGTTTGATGAGCAAAGTGAAGAAGGAGGCGTTTGATGAGCAAAGTGAAGGAGGTAAATTTAGAATACGGGAAACCTACGGTCGAGATGGCGCTGCAAAATATGGTAAACCAGCTGACCACATCAAAAGGCCAAGGCTTCAAAGCAGTTATACTTATTCACGGTTACGGCTCATCAGGGGTTGGTGGCGGTATTAAAACTGCAGTTAGAAAAAAGCTGCAAGAACCTTCTCTGAGAGGAATTGTCAGAAATTATTGCGGTGGCGAACATTGGCATGAAAGAAAAAAAGAAATGATCAATATATGCCAGCCCCTTGCCAGTCATAGCAGGCGAATTGAAGGCAACCTCGGCGTAACAGTAGTGTTACTGAAGTAAGAGGGATTGCGTCTTCTATTTTTTGGCGGAAATAACCAACAAGAAAGTCGCTATAGAGCCAAGAAACAAAGACAGCAGAAACCGGTTTAAGCCAGACCTATTTTGCTCTGAGCGAGCCCTGCATTTATCAATGTTAAAGTTCCCCATCCCACATAGAACGCTGTACTCATCATAACGGCCTCCTTCGGATGTTTGAATTCGCTTGCGAATAGGGTAACCAGTATTTCGAAAAATCTTTCCGGAACCATAAGTTGCCGCTCAGAATTAAAGATGTTATCAGCCTTTGAGACGCTCGATAAATATCGGACGCTGGAAGATATTTTTGTAAGATATTGGTGCAACTTATCAGCTTGAAGACAATATATTCCTTCAAGACAATTTGCAAATTACTCTTCAAAACTTGATTTGCCAGTCCATAATATTCGAAAGCACTGTGGTGAGATTTGTAGGCGATATTACGGTTAGAAGTCATAGTCTCAACTTCTTTGATAGAAAAAACAGGTTGTTTTGCAAGCGCATTATAGACTTCCATTGGTCTTTCCTCGAAATTTCACTTTTGGACTGTTTTTTTAAATACAGCATGTTTTTATGAGATTGTAAATAGAATCGAACCAAAAACAAAACCCTGTAACCATTGCAATTACAGAGTTTTCTCTGGCACTCCCGAGACGATTTAGCATATGCTCCCAATCGTTGCTGGTCGCATCTGCCGTCCGTCGCCTGTGCGACAGGCTCGGACCGTCTCCCTAAAAACAGTCCACGACTGTTTTCTTAACGGTCGACGCGTTCTCACGTTCGAATCGCCTCTAGAATTTAACAAGTAAAAAGGAACTATGGCACAAGACCATAGTTCCTTTTTATGGCACTCCCGAGACGATTCGAACGTCCGACGCACGGTTTAGGAAACCGACGCTCTATCCCCTGAGCTACGGGAGCATGATATTTTTTGTCTGTTGAAGGGTGAGAACCGTGTCAACATCCGTAATTTTAGCACACATGCCTGGCCGGTGCAAGATGTCTGTTTAGTCCCTTCAATTTTTTATAGAGTATATGCACTAAAACTTATTTACAGAGTCATCATATTTGATTTATCTGACCATGCAAGTTCGTATTCGTCTGCATTGGCATCGGCATTTACTCCTTCCTTCTCAATGTAAAAGCCAAGTTTGACCAGAGTTTCCACCAGCATTTCATTGGAAGCAAAAACTGAGATTCTCAGACATGGGTATAATTCCTGACACCGGTGCAGCAGTTTTTCGATCACAATCTTGGCATCAGCCCTCTTAGCTGTGCCCAGGGTCAATATGGTGCATTCATCTACCAGCGCTATAAAACCCTGCAGATTGCCATCAGTTTCGTATACAAATACTTCGGCATCATTCTGAATTCTTGTTCGCACAGAATCGTACTGCTTATGCCAGTACAAGTGATGCACAAAGGCCTGTGAAGCAAGGTGGGACTCAAGCCATACCGCCATGATTTCCGGTAAATCGCTCAGATTACCTTCACGTATGGCTTCTGCAGTGCCCCGCGGCTTGGTTGTTATCAGCTGTTTAAAGTAGCGGAAATCAAAGAATCTGTTGACTAGATACGCCACCACTATGCCAAAAAAAGTTTCTCCCAGCCGCAGTGCGCCATATATTGCAGGGGGTGTTTCCTTTTCACCGATTAAAATTATAAGGAAAACGACCAGGCTTATGACGATGCTGGCCTGGAGTTTCAGAATATTACAAAGATATATGATGAGCACAACCCCTAGTATAGCCAGGGCCGTGGCGACTTTGAAATCCGTGCGTTCAATTACCAGCAGAGCCAGTATGCCGAGCACAGCGCCGATTGCAGTGCCAACCATACGCTCGACACCTGTCTGTATGGAGTTCTGAAGAGAAGATTTCATACAGATAATTGCGGCAATGGCCGCCTGAATGCCGTCTCCTAAGCTTATAGTCTGAAAGAAAATCAGGCACAGCCCCACCGCAAGACCTGTCTTTATGTTCCTCATTCCTATCCGAAAGCGGGGATCTGAGCGGTTTTCTTCAGAAAATTTCTCCAATAAAGGACACCTCCTAGCGGTATTTATAAATATGCCTTCGGGCAGGTCTTACTGAGTTTGCATACATCACATGGCCTTATATTCTTAAGTGGCGGGGTATTTTGTATGCCGAAAATGCCGGTAACCGTTTTCAGAGGTTGCATCACATAATTGTCAGCCAGGCTGACATCTATCTCTTTAGCCTTCAGAATATCCAAAAGCGGCGCCTGCATTTCCAGAGGAATACTACCCTGACCCGGTCCAAAGGGATTGGTCATGAAAAAACCCTGCCCATGAACCTTTTCCCGGATAAGCTCCACCAGCCACCTCTCAGCCTTTACAATCATGTCGGTGGAGTAGACATCGTCATTCTCAGAGTGTTCCTGCAGACTGGCCACCAGAAAACCCAGTTCAAAGGCCGGCGCAAATAATTCACTTAATTCACCCAGCCTGAAGGTTTCTCCGCCAGCCAGCCTTATGCTCCCCGGTGAGACACCATCCTGAGATGTGTCCAGGGGGAAAGACTGATATATAGCAGAAATTCTGTCTGCCTTGGAGAGCCCGTCAAGATGAATATTTACAACCTGCCTGTCCAAAACTCCCATGCTTTTCCGCCTGCTCATATATTCATCTCGATTATAAGCCATTTATGTATTAGAATAAAGAAGTAAAATGGAGGAAGAATATTGAAAGATCGTTTGGATAGTTTTGTAGAGGAAGTAAAAGCCCGAAGGTTGAAAGTTGACAGCATCATAATAAGCCACGGCATCAGAAAACCGGAACTGTGGGATTATTATTTCACAGAAAATAAAAAGCGGGATGCCAGATCCCTAAGCAAGGTGGTGAGCGGCCTTTCCATAGGCATAGCTGTGGAAAAAGGACTCATGCATCCGGAAGACTTTCTGATGGATTATTTCCCCCATGTGAGAATTACAAACAAGAGAAACGAGGAGCATTTAAGCCGGGCAAAAATAAAGCACCTTCTTTCCATGAGCCTTGGCCATGAAATGCCGCTGTTGATGCAACGTGATTACAAAGCGCTTCCGGAGAATACAGATTACATCTCATATATTCTTAACAGTCCGATTACCCATACCCCGGGTACATTTTTTGTTTATACAAACGCAGTCACTTACCTGCTCTCCGCCATAATGCAGCAAATTACGGATGTTACCTTTGATAAATGGACACAGGATAATCTGCTTACTCCAATAGGCATTGAAGAACTGTACTGGGAGCATTCCCATCAGGGCATCTGTATGGGCTCCACGGGTCTTCATCTGGATGTACGGGATGCTCATGAAATCGGTATGCTTTTGCTGAACCAGGGCGCCTGGATAGATGAGCTGTCTGCCGCCTCCACGCAAATTGTTGATGCCGGATGGATAAGCGAGATGAAGAAAAGTCATATTCATAACCAGGATTGGGAAAAATTCCACAACCCTCTGAATACCTGCCTTAAAAAAATCGCTTACGGCTATCACCTTTGGGTATGCGGCAACGGGAGTGAAAAATATCCGGAGACTCATTTTTTCGGCGACGGAGCCAACGGCCAGCAACTAATTGTTATTCCGCAAGAAGAAATGGTAATCGCCATTATGGCAAGGCTGAATGATTCCCGAAAATTAGAAGAAATTATTTGCACAAAACTTCTTGCATTCCTCCGAAAATAATTTTAGACTACCTATTAAAAAGAATCGGGGAAATCAAGATGAAAGAACTATCAAAAAAATTTACTGATATGAATGCTTCATCTATCAGGGTGTTAGCAGGTTATGCCGATCAGGCGGAAAAACAGGGCAAAAAAATTTACAGACTTAATATCGGCCAACCGGACCTGCATGTTCCTGACGAGTATTACGAAGAAGTGCGCAGATTCCACGCACCTGTTATCGAATATATGGCATCCCCCGGCCTGGCCTCTTTAAGACAGACTATGGCGGACTATTATAATGAGGCGGGTATAGATGCGGATAAAGATGACTTTCTCGTTACGGCCGGAGGAACTGAAGCCATTATGTTCTCTTATCTTGCGCTTACCAATCCGGGAGATGAATTTATAGTTTTCGAACCTTATTATTCAAACTACAACACTTTGTTCACGATAGCGGGGGCAAAACCTGCGGCTGTTACCACTCTTGTAGAAAATGGCTTTCATTTCAGGCGGGAGGATCTGGAAGCAAAAATTAACGATAAAACGAAAGCGATTATGGTAACAAGTCCGGGCAATCCGACAGGTACAGTTCTTACCGATGAAGAAATGGACGTCATAGCAGATGCGGCGAAGAAATACGATTTGTTTGTTATAGCAGATGAAGTTTACAGGGAAATGGTTTTTGACGGCGGCAAGGTAAAAAGTTTTGGCCACAGGAAGGATATTTACGACAGACTCATTATAGTCGACAGTGTGTCAAAGAGGTTCAATGCCTGCGGGACACGGATAGGTTCAATCTTCACAAAGAATAAAGAAGCTTTCGCAATTATGGAAAAACTGTGTCAGGGCAGGCTGTCCGTATCGACAATAGAGCAGCACGGAGCCATAGGACTGTATTCAACCAGAAATAAACTGATAGGACAAATAAGAGATGAGTTTGAAAAACGCAGGGATATAGTATATGAAGCCATGCGACTGATTCCGGGCGTTGTGGTAACCAAACCGGAAGGCGCTTTCTATGTGATGGCAAAACTTCCCATAGATGATGCCGATCGTTTTTCCAAATGGATGCTTACTGAATTTGAATACGAAGGAGAAACTGTTATGGCTGCTTCAGGCGCCAGTTTCTACGCAACGGAGGGCCTGGGGAAAAATGAAATAAGAATAGCCTACGTTCTGAAAGAAAAAGATCTGCAAAGGGCCCTTTTCTTACTGAAAAAAGGATTGGAAGAATACAGCAGAACAGTTTTATGATAATATGATTATGCATGGTGCATAATCATATTATTTTGGATTGGGAGGAATTGCTGTGGAAAAAAGGGTTGATCTCATCGGCGTCCAGATTGACTGCGGCGCATCCAAAGTAGGAGCTTCAGTGGGACCTTTCGCCATCAGAATCGCAGGCTTGCCGCAGGGCATTCAGGATCTGGGATATGAACTTATCGACAAAGGCGACATTATTCAGCCCCTCAACGGGGCCACTTCTGAAAATCTTAAAAACTACGAATCTGTAGTCAGCACATGTAAACAGCTTTATGAATCAACAATGGAATCTTTTGAGCGGGGTGCATTTCCTATAGCAATAGGAGGAGACCACAGTCTGGCAGCAGGATCTGCTTCTGCAACTCTGAAGAGATATGGTGGAAAAGTGGGGATAATCTGGATAGATGCCCACGGAGATTTCAATGACGAAAACATCACTCCCTCCGGTAATATGCACGGCATGTCCTTTTCGGCTCTGTGCGGACTGGGCCCGGATATAATGGTGGATTATGGTCAGGGACCTGTCTATGCCGATGTAAGCAAATGCGTTCAGATAGCGGCGAGAGACATAGACAAAAAAGAAGCTGCAAAAATGAAGGCTTCGGGGCTTACGGTCTTTGCCATTGACACCATCGATAAACTGGGAATGCAGGAGGTCATGAGGCAGGCCATTGCCATCGCCACCGACGGGACAGAAGGTATACATTTAAGCTTCGATATCGACTCTCTTACACCGGAAGCCGCTCCGGGAACCGGTACCAAGGTTCACAGCGGTCTGACCATAAGGGAAGCCTTTCTGGCAGTGGAAATGTTAAGTGAATCAGGTAAACTTCTTGCAATGGACATGGTTGAAGTCAACCCGATTCTAGATATTTCAAACCAGACCGCAAGTCTGGCCAGCGAGCTGGTGCTTTCCGCCTTGGGCAAGGTTGTGTACTAAATTAACTTCATAATTTATAATTAAATAACTAACATTAAAAGAGAGGTATTTGTCATGGACTATTATGTTTTAGCCATCAATCCGGGCTCTACATCGACGAAGCTCGCCCTTTACAAAAATGAAGAGAGATTGTTTGCGGAGACTATAGACCACAGCCCCGAAGAAATTGCCGGATGGAAAAACACACGTGATGAATTTAATGCGAGAATAGCACTCATTGAAGAGCATCTGAGGAAACAGGATTTTGACACAAAAACCCTTTCTGCGGTAGTGGGAAGAGGTGGAATGCTCCCGCCGGTGAAAGCGGGAGGTTATCTTGTCAATAATGCCATGAAAGACTTCTTCTGGGATGAATCAAATCCCAAGCACGCTTCCAATTTCGGCGCGCTTCTTGCGGCCGCCATCGCAGATCCGCTGGGCATTCCTGCATATATCTATGATGCCGTTTCCACCGACGAGCTCAGGGAAATTGCAAAAATCACCGGGCTTGTTGAAGTGGTCAGGCAGCCGTACAGTCACGTGCTCAACTCCAAGGCTGTTTCGAGAAAGGTCGCCAAAGAAATGGGCAAGCGCTACGAGGATGTGAACTTTGTGGTGGCTCATCTGGGAGGCGGGATTTCGGTAACCGCTCATCAGAAAGGCAGGATGGTGGATGTTATTGAAGACGATGCCGGCCCGTTTTCACCCGAAAGATCAGGTTCCATTCCCCTACAGCGCATACTGGACCTGTGCTACAGCGGTCAGTTTACAAAACAGGAGTTCAGAAAGAAACTCAGGGGGATGGGAGGCATGAAAGCCTTGCTTGGCACCCATGACTGCCGGGAAATTGAAAAAATGATTGAGGCGGGAGACGAATACGCAAAGAAAGTTTACGAGGCCCAGGCATATCAGATAGCCAAGGGAATAGGTGAAATGGCGCCAACCATAGACGGAAAAATCGATGCCATAATTCTGACCGGCGGAGTTGCTTATTCAAAAATGCTTACCGACTGGATTGTCGAAAGAGTATCTTTCATTGCGCCTGTAATTATCGTCCCCGGGGAAAACGAGCTGGAATCCCTAGCTTATGGAGCCCTGAGAATTTTGAAGGGAGAGGAGCAGTATCACGAATTTGTTTTGGAGGGATAATTTCCGTTTAAGGAACTGCGATACTCTTCGAGCAGCAGTCTGACCATTAAACCGTAACTTTTAACGCCCGCTTTCTGGGCGTTAATTTTTAAATATGTATCGTTGGCCCTCGTTGAGACGGAAGTGATTTTTCTTGTATGGGCTTTCCAGTAAGCTCTGTTATTTGCCATTTCAGCGCGCACGGGCTCAGGGATTTGTGAAACAAGTTCGGAATAAAGATCTTCCTCCACGGTTTTGCCGAGTGCATTTAAGGTGTAGGAAAGGGCATTCAAAGCTCCGCTGTATCTGAACTGACTCGAAACGGAGTCGCGGCAGGCCAGGTATGCAATGAAATTAGCTTCTTCTTCCCGCATGAAACCTTTCAAATGAGCCAGCTCATGACACATAGTAAAGGGGATGAGGCAAGAAGGGATGTCTTTGTTGAAGTTGGCCTCCAATGTAAAGGGAGAATAGATTCCTGTAATTCCCAGGTAAGACATGCCTTTGGAAAATAACACCGGTTTTGGCTTTGGGTAGAAACCACCCATCTGAGGAAAACGCTCTTTTTGATTTTTCATGGAATCTATGGCAACTGATTTCATCTCGATATTTTCCAAAAAAAGTAATCCATCCTGCCCGCGTGGGATTTCGAGAGATAGTGCAGAAACGTCTTCAAGCAGAATCTCATATAGAGCGACCAGCTCTTCCTGAGAATACGCATTCTCTGATAAAAGTTCATAATCAAAAATTCCCGGTCTGCTGTAGTTAACCGCAGCGTTTGAGGAAAAGAGCAAGGCAAGTGCGGCAGTAACCGGCATAAACCTGAAAAGAAGAGTCTTTGGCCCCTTCCTGAACAATACATACAGAAAATAAAGAGGCAAAGCGAAAATCGCTATTTCGAAAACGGATAAAGGCAGTGGTGAAAATAGTCTGCCCAAGGTATTTACGAAAAGGGGCAGAACTATATTGCCATACCACTGGCTGAAGCCCGATATGTTGCGTGCCAATACCACCAGAAGCAAAGCTAATCCCAGAAGAACGGCGGAGATTATGACTGATAATTTATTCATGGAGATATTCATTTTTTTAATCGGATGCGCGTGCGCGTATAATAAGCCTATGACTGGATACGATGTACGGTGTACAGGTTATTATGGTCAGTACCTCTTCCTCTCCGGTCACCGCTTTTAAAACCCAGGTTTCTTCAGGCAAAACATCAAATTTGTCAAAAACGGTGTAGTTATGGTTTTCCCCGTTAAAATTCACAATTATTTTGTCTCCCTCTTTGAGTTTGTCCAGGTGCCTGAAAGGGTAGGATCTGTGGCCGGCAACTACTACATTTCCCTTTTGTCCGGGCATTGCGCTGCCCGTCAAGTGGCCCACACCATATTTAAGCTGCCGGTCTGTCCCTTCCAGCAGGTTCTGTGAAATCTTCAGAGACGGTATTTTAAACGTGCCCAGCACTATATAAGAGGGAGGTTTTTGAGCTTTGGCCGTGTCTTCTTCATTACCCGGGAGCAAAGTTCCGTCAATTTCTTCAGTTTCATCGCCGAGGTCAGGATTGAACATGGATAAGTCATCACTGACCAGAATTCCCGCATCGTCATCATCCAGAATTATCGGAGGAGGATCGGGGACGGACTTTTCATCCTGAGCCCTATAACCAATGAGAAGTTGCCATGGATAATTCATGGCGCTCATAATCAGGGAGGTCGCGATTAGCGCTATCCCCAAAGCCAGTACAGCTAATGCAATTTTTTCTTTATTGCCTTTCATGCAAAAATCATAACACCGGAAGCAGGGAAATGCAATTTATGTCATAACATGAGTAGTTTTTGAAGAATTCAAAAAGTTTTATGCAAACGGTGTTTATATCATTTCGAGAGGGGTATCTAACACCCGACCAATTAAATATTTATGCTAGAATGGGCAAACCTGTCAAAAGGCAGGGGCGCAAAGCTCAGGAACCTAAAGTCAAACTAAAAAATCGATAATAATTTGCTAGTTTGATATGGCAGTCCGGCCGCATCGGGATAAATACGTCCCGGAGCGGCCTTTTTTAAAACTTATAACTCATATGTAAAAGTAACGAAAGGGGTGTTACTGATGAAGACTAGTACGAGATACAAGACTACGGCGATACTTTTACTATTTGCCCTAGTTGTGAGCCTGTTCCCTTTACCACCGGGAAGCTTCGCACAGATTGATTCTGGCAATGCGGTTGATGAGAAGTCGGGAGAGATGTCGATTATTC
>JBPOJA010000017.1:0-53601 GCA_052034085.1 Bacillota bacterium
GATGTCAAAAGGGCTGTCCCCCTGTCATATGTCATGTCATATTTGATATAAAAATCACAATATTTGCCTAAAAACACTTGCAATCCATCCAAAGATAGGCTATAATAACCCACAGATAGGCATTTTAAGCCTATATTTTAAAAAGTTATTGTGTTAATTGTCTAACAATTTGGAGGAAACATGAGAAAAAAAATTAGAGATTTCTTTGAAGACAGCCATCTTCCCATGATGTTACTTGTTGTACCAAAGAAAAGAAATGCCTTAATTGACGGCCTTTACACAGGCACTGCCTATAAGATGGTAAACAATTAAGATCTGCTTATTGAAAAATAAGTTTAAATTTAAGGGGTTTGATTACACCCCTTATTTTTATGCCTGCAAAGCATTTCGTTCATTGCAAATGAATCTTTTGAACCAGTCTGGGGCTTCGATAGTTTACAGAAAATTGCGAATTTTCTATTGAATTTCCCTCTTCCTCAAGCTATACTTATTCTTATTTATCCTGATTTTCGGGAGGAGGAGATGTTTATGCATGAAGAATCAACCAAATGGGAAAAGGACAATTCTTCGTCTATTAAAGAGCTGCTCGGCAAATGGCTCTTTATAATGTATGCCATAGTTTATGCAGGGTTCATCATAATCAATGTGGCCAGCCCGACTTTCATGGGAATTGAAGTGGGGAGCTTTAATGTGGCAATAGTATATGGATTTATGCTTATATTGTTTGCCATGCTTCTGGCTTTTGCCTACAACCATGTGAGCAGCCATGTTGAAGAGCTGATGGATGATATCGCAGAAAAGGAGGACTAAATCATGACTTATGAAGCAACACCCTGGGCAGTAGTCCTCTTTATTAGTTTTGTAGCCATAGTGCTGGGCATTTCTTTTCACTTTGCCAGAAAAACCAAGTCAGCCAAGGGCTACTTTGCTGCAGGGGGGACAATTCACTGGTCGGTAAACGGAATTGCTTTCGCCGGTGACTATTTATCGGCAGCTTCATTTCTTGGTATCTGCGGAATGCTGGCTATTTCAGGCTATGATGGCTTTCTTTACTCCATAGGATATCTGGCAGGCTGGATTGTAGCACTTTTTGTTGTGGCTGAACCTTTGAAAAGGATGGGCAAATACACTTTTACCGACGCCCTGGATGCCAAATTCAATTCGAAAGGGATACAGCTGGCGGCAGCCATAAGTACACTGCTGGTCTCTTTGTTTTATCTGATACCCCAGATGGTAGGTGCAGGGTCTCTCGTAACGCCACTACTTGGTCTGCCACACTGGGCCGGTGTTCTTATGGTAGGCGTTATAGTTGTTATTATTGTTTCCACTGCAGGGATGCAGTCCACTACTTATGTGCAGTTTTTCAAGGGCGGTATGCTGATAATTTTTTCACTGGTGCTGGTATTCCTTGTTTTTTCAAGGGGAATATCCACAGCGCCTGACCAGGGGGGAGATGTGGAGTTTCATGAGCCCGGAATAATCGAAGCCACATCCGTTGCAGAAGGATCCATTGTCCTTGCTGATGCTTCTTATACTGTAAAAAGTGAAATAAAAGACAGCAGAACCGGAATAAGATTCGTCAGGCTTACAAAAGGCGGAGTGGATTCGATCTGGAGCGTAAGTGAAGGGGAGAAAGCTCTTAAGGAGACCCAATATACCATTACCGATCCTGATGGAAATAGTACAAAGCATTATTTCCAGGCAGGCAATATGGTGGAAATCAACGGGGAGACCAATACGAGAACAGGCACATTAAATATGTTCTCATTTATTGACACCATTCGTGACGGCAAGGTATTGCAATGGCCGGCAACCGCAATAAAAGACGGTGATGATGCCATACATGTTTATTATCAGAAGATTACAGACGGCAAAGACATATTAAAGCCCGGACTCAAGTTCAAGGTGGATTCATCCAAGGGTGCGAAACCGGCGGATAAAGCTGATTTCATATCTCTGATGCTTGCACTTTTCCTGGGGACGGCTGCCCTGCCTCATGTATTAATCAGATATTATACGGTTCCATCCCCTGCTGCGGCAAGAAAATCGACCATAGTGGCAATTGCGGCAATAGGGCTTTTCTATATTTTAACCATGTATATGGGCCTGGGAGCCATGGTAAACGGCGTTCTTGATGTGACCAACTCAAACATGGCGGCACCTCTGCTGGCAAGGTCGTTCGGTATTATGATATTTGCCATTATTTCAGCTCTGGCTTTTGCAACAGTATTAGGAACGGTCAGCGGTCTAATAGTTGCAGCATCGGGGGCGGTGGCCCATGACATCATGGACCGGTTCCTTGATATGAAGCTAACGGATAAGCAGAAAGTCAGGGCAGGAAAAGTTGTTGCACTTGTAGTGGGTTGCATAGCCATGATACTTGGCATCATGTTTAAAAACATGAATGTGTCTTTCCTTGTCGGATGGGCCTTTGCTATAGCAGCTTCGGCCAATCTGCCCGCTATCGTAATGATTTTGTTCTGGGAGAAGACTACCCATCAGGGCGTGGTAGCATCCATTCTGGTGGGGCTTTCGTCTTCTTTGCTGATAGTGCTGATGTCACAGGAAGCCTACGACAATGTCTATGGTATGATAGGTGTCACTGCACCTGTTCCTTTCAACAATCCGGCCATTATTTCCGTGCCGCTCAGCTTTTTGACACTGTTTGTGGTCACACTGCTGACACAGAAAAAGAAGGCAGAATGAAGCAACTCATATAAAAGGAGCACGTCAGCAGTATTTACATCGCTATAAAAAGAAGGCTGTCATTTGTCAGCTTTCTTTTTTTCGATAAAAAATTAAAAAAAAGTATTGACAAAAAAACATCAATGTAGTAATTTAAAAACATAACAATCGTTATGTTTTTATTATTTACTTTACGGAGGGGATTGAATGTTTACATTTAACTACGGCGAAGGCGCCACAGCTTTCTCAGCATGGGGTATGTGGCTTGTGGTTTTGGCAGGTTTATTTTTGTTCAATGAATTTGCCCGGAGACAGAAATGGGCCGGTTTTTTCAGTTTTGTTATTCTTCCTATAGGCCTTAGTGTGGTTTGGTTTACCCTGCTCAAAGATGTTACCTATACGGACTGGTTTCATCTTGCAAAAGTGTATTCAGCCACAGCCGGTTGCATCGGTTTTTGGCTTATCAGACATTTTGAAAAGAAAGACCCCGTCAGCGGTCAGGTTACCTGGAGGCTGGCAGATAAAAGGCTGGCACTTTGTTTTCCGCCTTTGATACTGGCCATCAACATTTTGGAAGCTGTTGCCAGGGATATTGAAGTGGGCATACAGTTCTGGATGATGAATTCCGGTGCCATAGAAGGTGAAGTCACGGGCGTTATGGGAGGACCATGGAACTTTATGAACGCGGCTGCGGGAATTCTAAATATCATTGCAATTACCGGCTGGTTTGGGATTGTCATTCGCAGAGAAACCGAAAATGATAAAAGCAGGGATATGCTGTGGCCCGATATGCTTTGGTTCTGGATAGTTGCATATGATCTTTGGAATTTCACTTATACATACAACTGCATACCTACTCATTCGTGGTACGCAGGCTTCGCTTTGCTGCTTGCCCCGACACTTTGCGCTTTTACAGTGGGAAAAGGTGCCTGGCTTCAGCACAGAGCTCAGACTCTTGCTATCTGGTGCATGTTCGCCCAAACCGTACCGGCCTTCCAGGATCAGGGGAAATTTGTAGTAACTTCAACCTACAATCCGGCCATATACACATTCTGGGGAGCCTTGTCCCTGACATTCAATGTGGGGGTCATTGTTTACATGCTTGCAAAAATATACAAAACCAGGCGTAATCCCTATGCGGCAGAGCTTTATACAGACCTTCAGGGGTATAAAGAGGTAAAAGCCCTGGCAGAAGGAGAGGAATCAGATGGATACAAGCCGGCCAAACATGAGAAAACAGCGGATTTTGGACGCCGCCACAGAACTGCTTAAAGAGAATGGTATTGATGATTTCAGTGTAAGAAAAATTGCGGCAAAGGCAGGTCTCACTACAGGGGCAATCTATCACCATTATAGCAATAAGGATGAGCTGTTATTTGATGTGATGAAGCATTCACTGCAATTCACCCACAGAATAGCTGAGTCCGCAAAGGAAGAAAACGGTCTGCACGGCAAGCTTCTGCTACAGGAAATATTGACCCAGGTAGCCGGCAGAATATCAAAAACGGATCAGCAAAAGCTCCATATAATCCTTCTTGGTGACATTCTTTCCAAGGAAAGGGAGATAAAAGACAAGTATATCAGCAACTATGAAACCATTATCAATAATGTGGCTGATCTTTATGAGGATGCCTTTGAGATTGAAAACAGTACAAACAAAAGGGCAGTGGCTTCCCTGCTGGTGGCAGCCATAGACGGGATTGCCATTCAACAGGCCCTGGGAGTATTGCCTGAAGATCTGGAAAAAATGATTGATACATTTATCAATTTTTTCAAAGAGAGCATACCTGCATATTTGGAAAGGCATAAATAGGATGACAGGGGGATGACAGGGGGACAGCCCTTTTGACATCAAAAATATGTCAAAAGGGCTGTCCCCCTGTCATCTGTCATCACGGCATGA
Source organism: Bacillota bacterium (assembly GCA_052034085.1). Taxonomy (GTDB): domain Bacteria; phylum Bacillota; class Clostridia; order Peptostreptococcales; family Anaerovoracaceae; genus UBA1426. Next base: position 4,589 of record JBPOJA010000017.1, read on the forward strand.
TTGAATAAGCGCCATCCAGAATCAGACTCTGACCCGAGACGAATTTGGAATCAGGGCCGGCCAGAAATGCTACAGCACGACCTATGTCATCCTCTGGATCACCCAACCTTTTCATAGGTTGTTGTTGAATGATTTCCGCATACTTTTCCGGATATTTTTTTGCCCATTCCTTCGCCGCGGGAGATTCGGCTCCCGGCAAAACTACGTTTACCGTTATATTATACTGCCCCCATTCTTTTGCAGCGATTTTGGTAAGACCTCGAACTGCCTCCTTGTTGCTGGCGTAGGCAAGCTGGCCTGCATAGCCGAACATACCGGTGGCAGAAGCAAAGTTAATAATCCTGCCTTCGCCCTGTTCCTTCATATATGGAAAGGCTTCCTGCATAAGATTCAGGGAACCGATGGTTCCTCCCCTCCATGCAAAGAGCATATTCTCATAAGTAGTATCTTCCACTTTTGCCGGAGCCGGTATAGGCTGGGCATTATTAACAACAACGTCCACAATTCCGAAAGTTTCAATGGTTTTATCGACCACTGCTTTAACCTGGTCACGTTCTGCCACATCGCAGGACATAGCAATTGCCTGCCCACCCAGAGCTTTAATTTCTTCAACAGTCTCTGTAATGGGTTCGATTCTCCTGCCAACGCAGACGATTTTGACACCTCGTTTAGCCAGGCAAAGTGCAATTCCTTTGCCTATTCCCTGGCCGGCTCCGGTTACAATAGCTACTTTTTCATTTAATTCTTTTAACATGGTTCCTCCTGCAACATTATTTAGAGTAGGCAAATAATGTTTATATGTTTATTTTTTAACAAACATATTATAACACTGGTATACCTGTAATGGCAATGAGAAATTTACTAAATCTCTTGACAAATAAACAGCTAAAAGTTATTATTTAGATGAATATCTAAATATCTAAATATCTAAATATCGTGACATCGTGCTAATGTTGGACTCAATTACAAGGAGGTGAGGGCGTGGGCATTGGAATGACTTTTAAGGCACTTTCTGACGGCACTCGCAGAGAAATATTAAAGCTCCTAAAATACAGAAATCTGTCTGCCGGAGAAATTGCCGGCGAGTTTGACATTTCAAAACCCAGCATCTCACATCACCTGAATATATTAAAACAAGCCGACCTCATATGGGATGAAAGGCAGGGGCAGAATATTATCTATTCCTTGAATACAAGTGTAATGGATGAGCTCATGAACTGGATAATGGAATTTAAAGAGGAGAGACAAAGCGGGAAGGGAGAAAACCAACATGAAAGGTAAGCCAATCAAGGCGCACTGGTTTTTATGGGTAATAATAGCTGCCAGCATTATGGCAGGCATTGTTCTTTACAGCAAATTTCCTGAACAGATGCCGCTTCATTGGAATGCAACAGGTGAGGTTGACAGATACGGTTCACGTCTTGAAGGGCTGTTTCTCATACCCCTCATGAATGCAGGCCTTCTTCTTTTGATGATCTGGCTGCCCGCCATAGATCCCAGAAGAAAGAACTATGAAAAATTTGAAAAATTTTATAAAATTCTTCAATGGTCGATTGTGGTATTTATGACCTTCATGCAGGCGCTTGTTATGTTTTGGTCCCTGGGCTACCAGATAAGCATTCCATTCTTTGTTAAACTGGGCTTGGGCATCCTTTTTATCTTACTTGGGAATTACATAGGCAAGGTAAAATCAAACTGGTTTGTTGGCATAAGAAATCCGTGGACTCTGGAAAATGAAGAAATATGGGTCAAGACGCATAGAATGGCGGGTCCGCTCATGATGGGTGCGGGCATCATTTCACTGCTGATGGCTTTCATAGATAATGGCGCAACTTTTTGGATCGTAATTATAAGTGTTATAGTTGCAACCAGTGCACCAACGGTTTATTCGTTTTTGCTGTACAGGAAATTAGCCGGATAGGGAACTGTTTTATCAGTCACGACTCTTGACAAATCTAAGCTGCAAATATTGAAACTCCTCTATATAGAATGTATAATGAGAGAACCTTTGGCAAAGGAGGTTCTCCCTTTGAGATTTCATGAAAAGCTGGATTTTCTGATGAGCATAACCGCCACAACCAATGTTCAGCTTAGCCGCAAAACAAATCTCGACCCCTCTTATATCAGCAGGTTGAGAAGAGGCGAGAGAAAGCCGGTTAAAGACAGGTTTGTGATAGAAACCATGGCGAGCCATTTTGCACGCAATGCTACTTTGGATTACCAGCTTGATCTGCTCAGCGATATGATATTTCCCGATTACCGAAGCGCAGCGGAGAAAGAGCGCATGATTTTTCTTGCGGATTGGCTTTGTGACCAGGGTGTTGTCATTTCCGATCAGCCTTTTTTCACCTCAAAAAACGAAAAAAGTGCGAAAGCCGACAGGATGGCAGTAATGCAGAGTTCCAGCGGAATCTATTATGGTTTTGAAGGGAAGAGGCAGGCAACTCTGAGGTTTCTCGCAACTATAATGAAAAGCAGAGGCACTGAGCCGATAATGTTTTTTGATGACGGCAATTCGGCATGGCTGACAGATGATGGAGATTTCAAGTTGAAAGTCAGAAGAGGCTTAAAGGCTGCCGTGGAAAAAGGTCATCGCATTATAATTATTCATAATATTAACAGACCCTTAAATGACATGATAAAAGCCATAGAACTATGGATGCCTCTCCATTTCAGCGGTATGACTGAAGCCTATTATTATCCTAAAGTCAGGGATGACCTGTTTAAAAGAACCATTTGTGTGGTTCCGGACACAGTAGCTGTAGTATCCAGTTCCGTGGGCGAGGAAAGCGACAATACAGCAAACTTTTTTGTATTGGACCCCCTTTCAATTAAGTCTTTTGAGGAAGAATTTTCTCAACTGCTAAAAAGGTGTGTTCCCTTGCTGGAAGTGTATAAAGCCGGTGACCGCAGACTGTTTTTCAATTTTATGGAGGAATTCAGCAAAGCAGAAGGCAATAATATTTATAATCTTGGGAGCCCTTCCTTCGTGACAATGCCGGCTGAGGTTCGCAACAGTATTATGTCCCGGGCCGGGAAGGAAAATCCGGCTTTTGAAAAAGCCCATGAAGAAATCAAGAATATTTTTACGAAAAGACTTCCCACAGAAAAGTATTACGAAATAATAAATAAAAAAGATGCCGGGGAATTAAATGATTGTGGCATAATGCTACCATATGCAGTTTATAGTCACGGTTATCCCATCTTCTATACTGATAATGAATATATCGCTCATCTGGAAAACTACATAGTTTTAGCCGAAAAATACGATAATTTCCACTTTGTAATACATGAGGGGAAAAGAAATTCATTTCTCCCATTGTACTTAAAAGAAGGTGTGGGGGCGATTATGGTTAATCCGGACGGAGGTTCTGTAATACTGCGCACCAGGGAAAGCAGTCTGCTTGCAGCTCTTTATGATTATTCAAAATACTCCACTGCTTTGGGAAAATATAACCATTGGGATAAACGCGGCCAGATTGAAAAAATGAAAGAGTACATCGATGAAATCAGAGCTCAGGCTGCTGATATGCAGATGAACGACCGGCCACGCGAAGCGAAGTAATGTTCGGAAATCCAGGGATTCAATTAAAATTTTGAGTGATAATAACAGAAAATAGGGGATAATACCTTTTCTTATTTATTTTCAGTTATATAATAGAGTCAGGTACCGGAGGTGGAACAATGGAAAAACTGAAGGAAAGAATTTTACAAGAAGGCTGTGTAATAGATGGAGAAATGCTGAAGATAGACTCTTTTCTCAATCACTGCATCGATGTTAAGCTGATTATGGAAATAGGCGAGGAACTGGCAAACCGGTTTAAGGATGCGGAGGCTGACAAGATACTTACTGTTGAGTCTTCAGGTATTGCCATCGCATGCGCTACAGCTTTTTATATGAATATTCTGCCTGTCATTTTTGCCAAAAAGTCGGCTCCGGGAACCCTGACGGAAGGCTACTATTCTGCCGAGGTCACTTCTTTCACCAAACGGAAGGTGTCGAATGTTCTTGTGTCGAAGGAATTTCTGCTGCCGGGAGACCGGGTACTCATCATTGACGACTTTATGGCCCACGGAGAAGCTGCAACGGGACTTGCAAATGTTGTTGAGCAGGCAGGCGGCCATGTGGTGGGCATAGGAGTTGCCGTGGAAAAATATTTTCAGGGAGGCTCCACAAAACTCAGAGAGATGGGTTACAGGGTTGAATCTCTGGCCGTCATAGAATCCATGGAAGATTGTAATATTGTTTTTAAATAAAAAAAGGAGAAAAATGAAATGAAGAAGGTATTATTGATTTTACTGGCCCTTATTTTAGTTATGTCAGCTTTCGCCGGCTGCGGCGGTGACAACGGTGGAGATCAGGGCGGCGGTGGCAATGGCGCTTCCGACGATGTAACAACCGTTGGTTTCCTCTATATAGGAACTATTACTGACGGCGGCTATAACCAGGCCCAGCACATGGGCGCCATGGCTGTTGAAAAAGCCTTTGGCGGAGCTGTAAAAGTTATTTATGCGGAAAATGTGGCAGAGGATCTTCAGGCTGTAAAAACCAATGCCATCAACATGATAGACAGCGGGGCCAAGATAATCATAGGTACCAGCTTCGGACATATGGACGGAATAGCAGAGCTTGCCGAGGAGTATCCCGACCTTTACTTCCTCCATTTCTCAGGTTATAAAATGAATGACACCAACTTTGGCAACTATTTTGGAGCCATGGAAGAAGCAAGATATCTTTCAGGTATTGTTGCGGGCATGAAAACTGAAAACAATAAGCTGGGCTATATTGCAGCATATCCTTACACAGAAGTACAGATTGGCATCAATTCCTTCTTCCTGGGGGCAAGATCAGTAAATCCTGACGTCACAATGAATGTTGTGTACATAAACAGCTGGGGTGATGCAGCTCTTGAGCAGACTGCTGCTGAATCTCTCCTGGCCCAGGGTTGTGACGTAATAACACAGCATGCTGATACTTCGGCGGCCCAGGTGGCAGCAGAAAAAGTGGGTGCATTTGCAGTCGGTTATAACATGGACAACAGCAAGGTGGCTCCCGGATCTTTCCTGACCTCACCAATCTGGCATCATGAAGCCTACCTGGTGCCGACAATACAGAAAATGATAGACGGTACATATGTCCCCGAGTCATACTATGGAACAATGGCTGACGGTTACATCGGACTTGCGCCGCTAACCGACCTGGTCCCCGCAGAGGCCAAAGCAGAAGTTGCAAGGGTTCAGGCAGAAATCGAGGCAGGTGATTTTGTAATATTCAAAGGCCCGCTTAAGGACAATGAAGGCAATATAGTTGTGCCCGACGGCTATGATATGACCGACAGAGGTGAAATCTGGCAGATGGAATACACACTTGAAGGAATTACTGCAATTAAATAACAGGAGGCACCAATGAACCTTGTCAAGGCTATTGAAATGCAGGGCATCTCCAAAGCCTTTGGTGTCGTTAAAGCTAATTCTGACGTGGATCTCACCGTTTATCAAGGTGAGGTTCACGCCATTTTAGGAGAAAACGGCGCCGGCAAAAGTACTCTGGTAAATATCTTGTCAGGTATTTACCGTCAGGATGAAGGCACTGTCCGTATATACGAAAAAGAAGTTCATTTCACTTCTCCAAAAGATCCGATATCCATGGGTATTGGCATGATTCACCAGCATTTTAAACTGGTGGATGTGCTGACTGCCAGGCAGAATATTGCCCTTGGACTGGACAAGGGAGTTTTTCTGAAGAATAAACAGCTCACAAAAGAGATTCGGGCTATATCGGATAAATACGGACTCGATGTGAACCCCGATAAAAAAGTCTATAATATGTCCGTGGGCGAAAAACAGACTCTGGAAATTATCAAGGTTCTGTATCGCGGTGCCAAAATCCTCATCCTGGATGAACCTACAGCTGTCCTTACTCCTCAGGAGATCAGCAGGCTTTTTGAAATAATCAGAACCATGAAGGCCGAGGGCTGTGCCATCGTCATCATAACACATAAACTCAGCGAGGTTATGGAAATCAGCGACCGCATTACGGTTTTGCGGAAAGGGATGAGCGTCGGAACCGTTAAAACAGCAGAAGCAAAAGTTCCCGATCTTATAGAAATGATGGTGGGGAAAAAAGTTGACCTGGCAATTAAAAAAGAAAAGTTCCTCGATAAACAGGAGCCGCTTCTTGAAGTTGACAACCTCTATGTGGTTAACAGCGATCACAAGGAAGCCTTGTCAGGCATAAGTTTTCACCTGAAAGCCGGTGAGATACTGGGAATAGCCGGAGTTGCAGGCAGCGGGCAGAAAGAAATATGTGAAGCCATAGCGGGCCTGATAAGGGCAGATAAAGGCAGGATCTTTTTCCAGGGGGAAAATATCATAGGCAAAACACCCAGAGATATTATCAGGCTGGGTATACGTATGGGATTTATTCCCGAAGACAGGCTGGGCATGGGTCTTGTGGGCAGCATGGATATAGTCCACAATTTAATCTTAAAAGATTATCAGAACCAGCCGGGTATTTTTCTCAGGAGAAAGCCATGCGAGGAAAAGGCAAGGTCGATTGTGGAAAGACTTGATATTATGACCCCCGGAATACATTATCCTGTGAGCAAGCTTTCAGGTGGCAACATTCAGAAAGTGCTTCTGGGCAGGGAGATAGATTCTAATCCCAAGGTTTTAATTACTGCTTATCCGGTGCGTGGTCTGGACATCGGTGCATCTTACAAAATCTATGATCTTTTAAACGAGCAGAAAAGAAACGGCGTAGGTGTGCTGTTTGTAGGCGAAGATCTTGATGTTCTCATGGATCTGTGCGACAGGATAATGGTGTTTTGCATGGGCAAAATTACAGGGATTGTTAATCCCGACGAAGTAACAAAAGAGCAGATTGGCCTGCTTATGACGGATGGTGATATTAACGGCAGGGAGGAAAGCGTTCATGGCAGGAATTAGCTTCAATATTGTTAAAAGAGAAGATCTTCCCAAACAGAGAGAATGGATAATAAGAACTCTTGCGGTTTTGCTGTCAATAGTAGCAGCCGGCCTGGTTATTCTGATGATGGGCTATAATCCGGTGGAGGTGTTTCCAAGCATGGTAAAAGGTGCATTGGGAACAGAAATAAGACTCCAGCAGACCATCTTGAAAACCATTCCTCTCATTGTTACTTCCCTGGGGATTTTGGTTGCCTTTAAAATGAAATTCTGGAATATAGGCGGTGAAGGTCAGATAATCATGGGTGCCCTGGCGGCGGCATTCGTTGCGCTCAAACTGAATCTGGGAGGACTTCCCAGGCCCTTGATGCTGCTGCTGATGGCTCTGGCTGCCATGATTGCGGGAGCGCTCTGGGCTTTTATACCGGCATTTTTTAAAGCCAAAATGGGTGTCAATGAAACCATCTTCACCCTTATGCTCAATTATATAGCTATAAAATATGTTACATATCTGCAGTTCGGACCCTGGAAATCCGTTCAGTCCCAGGGATTTCCCAAGGTGGACCCCTTTCCTGAAAATGCTTTGTTGCCCAAACTTTTCGGAATACATATAGGCTGGGTCATAGCACTGGCTCTGGTAGTTTTTGTATATGTTTTCATCAATCATACAAAAAAGGGCTTTGAGATTACCGTCGTTGGAGAAAGCAGGGAAACAGCCAGATATGCGGGCATGAACATTTCGTCTATTATAATTGTTGCCATGCTGTTTTCCGGGGGCTTATGCGGTTTAACCGGCATGATACAAGCGTCTGCCGTGGAAAAAACACTGGCCGCCAGCCTGTCCGGAGGCTACGGTTTTACTGCAATTATAACTGCCTGGCTGGCCAGGCTGAATGCCATAGCTGTACTTTTTGTTTGTATGGCCTTTGCAATACTATTACAGGGTGGGGCCTACATACAGATTTCCATGCAGATACCGGCCGCCGTGGCGGACATGATGCAGGGAATCATACTGTTTTTCGTATTAGGCAGTGAGTTTTTCCTCCAGTACAAGCTTCACTTCAGGTTGGAGAGAAATCATGGAAAAGCATTGAACAGAAGCACAAGAGAAGAGGAGGTGGCTTAATGGAAGGTTTCTTTGCAGCAACCATCGTGGCGGCCATGCCTCTGCTGCTTGCGACTTTAGGTGAAATAATTACTGAAAAAGCAGGCCACCTGAATCTGGGGGTTGAGGGCCTGATGCTGATGGGTGCAGTTATGGGATTTGCAGCCGGATATGAAACCGGGAATCCTTTTATGGCAATTCTTGGAGCTCTTGCCGCGGGAATTGTGGGCAGTTTGATTTATGCATTTTTAACTGTGAGCCTCAGGGCAAATCAGGTTGTGACGGGACTTACCCTTACTATTTTCGGTACCGGATTTTCAAGTTTTATGGGCAAAAGCTATATGGGTATGATAGTTCCTGACGAAATCAAAGGGTTTTTTGCAAAAACGCCCCTTCCTTTACTGGAAAAAATTCCATTCTTGGGTCCGGTCTTTTTCCGTCAGGACATTTTCTCATATTTGGCATACGCTTTAGTTGTGGTAATGTCACTCTATCTTTACAAAACCCGCTGGGGACTGAACCTTAAGGGCGTTGGGGAAAATGCCCCGTCGGCCGATGCTTCGGGGGTAAGGATAAACCTCTACAAATATGTTCACATATGTATGGGTGGAGCCTTGTGTGCCCTGGGTGGTGCTTACATGTCCCTGGTCATGATGTCGGTGTGGGTGGAAAATGTTGTGGCAGGAAGGGGCTGGATTGCTGTCGCCCTGGTAATTTTCGCATCCTGGAATCCTATCAAAGCCTTCTTCGGAGCTTTTATTTTCGGCGGCTTGTCAATACTTGGTTTCAGGCTTCAAAGCATAGGAATTCATGTTTCTCAGTACTGGGTGGACATGTTGCCCTATGTGGCAACTATTGTTATTATAGTATTGAGCTCCAGAAAAAACAGCAAGGAAAACCAGCCGCCCGGCGGTTTGGGAGTAGCATATTTCAGAGAAGAACGTTAAGGACGGGGCTGTTCCAAGTATGTGGACAGGCCCGGAAAGGAGAAAGTTATGAAAGTATATGTGCACCTGGCAAAGGGTTTTGAAGAAGTTGAGGCTCTGACGATAGTCGATGTTCTGAGAAGGGCAGGAGTTGATGTTGAAACTGTATCCGTGACGGGAGAACATATTGTTGAGGGAGCCCACGGCGTGAAAGTCCAGGCTGATTTGCTTTTTGAAGAAGGCGATTACGACAATCTGGGAATGCTGGTGCTTCCCGGTGGGATGCCGGGGACTACCAATCTGGCTGCCCATGAGGGTCTTATGGAAAGGGTAAGAGAGTTTGCACTTGCAGGTCGTCCTCTTGCGGCAATTTGTGCAGCACCCATGATTTTTGGCGATGCAGGATTTCTGCACGGAAAAAAGGCTACAATTTATCCCGGCATGGAAGAGCATCTGAAAGGTGCAATTGCAGGGGAAGGCCCTGTGGAAACAGACGGGAACATAACAACTTCAAGAGGCCCGGGAACAGCTTTTGCATTCGCGCTGGAACTGACAAAAATAATTAAAGGCAGCGAAGTGGCAGATAAGGTCAGAGGAGACTTGCTGCTTAAATAAACTGAATAAGAATGGAAAAATGGAAAGTCAATTTATACACGCTTTGGGTAAGCCAGATATGTTCGCTGATGGGCTTTGGTTTTGTGATTCCGTTCATTCCTTTTTTTATACAGGATCTGGGAGTAAGTGATCCGGTACAGCTGAATTATTATGTAGGCCTTTCCTCAACACTTCCGGCAGCCTCTATGGCTATAGCGGCTCCCATATGGGGCATTGTTTCCGACAGATATGGCCGTAAAATGATGATTCTCAGGGCTATGTTTTTTGCCACCATAATTCTGATGCTGATGGGCATCTCGCAAACTGTATGGCAGCTTTTGCTTCTCAGGGTTTGCCAGGGGATTTTTACCGGAACCGTAACTGCCAGCATGAGTTTTGTATCTGCAAACACTCCTGAAAACAGGATGTCTTATTCTTTGGGCCTTATGACCTCCTCAAATTTTCTGGGCTGGTCAATAGGACCATTTATTGGGGGTATACTGGCTGAAATAGTCGGCTACAGAGTCTGTTGCATAATCGGCGGAGCCATAATGGCAACGGGTTTCTTTCTGGTTCTTGCGCTTGTACAGGAGGATAAAAACACATATGGATTTGCCCTAAAGACGGAAAGAGAAGCGAAAGGTCAGGTCGGAAGCATTTTTACACCCTTTGCCACAGCCATACTGCTCTGCCTTCTGGTGCAGCGCATTGCCCGCTCCGTCTTTGCTCCCTTCCTGGCTCTATATGTGCAGGAAAGCCTGGGAACCATCCATGGGGCAGCCAGCGCCACAGGATTTATAAACGGAGTAGCCAGTCTGGCCACTGCTTTGGCAGCTTTTACAATAACCAGAAGAGGAGACAAGCAGGACAAATTGAAGACCAGCCTTGCCTTATCACTAATTTCAATCCCTCTGATAAGTTTGGCCTTTCCCGCTTCAAGTCTTATGCTTTTTACAGCCTTTTATGCGGGATTCTATTTCCTTGCCGGAGGAGTGGAACCAATTTTGTCATCTGCAGTTTCCGAGCACACTCCGGCCCATAAAAGGGGAGTTCTTTTCGGTGTGATGGGTACTGTAATCAGTGTGGCTTCCATGATTTCCCCCCTGATGGGCAGTTATGTGTCGATTAAATATGGCGTTAAATTCATTCTGATTATTATGCCAACTTTCACGGCGATACAGGCTCTATGTATAATGTATGCGGACAGAAAACAAAGAAGCGGTATAAAGTTTAAGGAGACTGCAGAGAATGGGCAATAAAAGAAATCATATAGACTTGCATTTGCACACATTTTATTCCGACGGTACCCTATCTCCGGAAGAACTTGTAAGGAGAGCATCGGCATTGGGAATGAAGACAATTGCCGTAACGGATCATGACGGGATCAACGGCCTTGACGAAGCTCTCTACTGGGGCAGCAAACTGGGTTTGGAAGTAATACCGGGGATTGAGTTTTCCACTATCATGCCTTTCGGTGAGACAGAAAAGTATATTAGCGTTCACTTGCTGGGTTACGGTTTTGATCGCACTGATGGCCCCCTGCGTGAGGCTCTTGAAATTATCAGAAAGCAACGGGATGAAAGAAACATAAAACTTTTAGAAGCTATCAGATCTCTTGGCTATGATATTGACGAAAAAGATCTCTACCGGCTGCCTGGAAGAGATTACATAGGCAAGCCTGATTTTGCCAGAGCTCTGCTGAGAAAAGGATATATCTCTGCGAGCTATCAGGCATTTGAAGAGGGAAAATATTTGAGGCACCCCAAAGCCAGGCTCATAAGGCGTGAGAAAATTTCGGCAAAAAAAGCCATAGAATTAATTAACAATGCGGGTGGATACTGCGTTCTTGCACATCCTATGAAGATAAAATATCCAAAAGAATTTACGGAGGGAAAGTTTGAACTCCTTCAAACTGTTCTTGATACTCTGATATCTTACGGACTCAAGGGAATGGAATGCAGTTACAGTTCCCATACGGCCGGGGAGGAAGAAAAGCTTCTGGAAATGGCAGAAAAACTGGGGCTGATTGCCACTTCAGGATCAGATTTCCACGGCCCCGAATTTGAGCCCAGGGTGGAAATTGGGTGTTATTGAGAAATATTGGCAGAAATTATCCTTTCATCGCAGCAGCAAAAAGTTCTTGACACTGGTAAAAAATGGATATAATATTAAATTACAATTATTTCCATTTTTTTAACTGTAAGGAGGGACAAAATGGCTGTCGAAAGAGAAGTTACTTATGAAATAGTTGAGCACATGGGAATCATTGGCAAAGATGCCAAGGGGTGGACCAAAGAGCTCAACAGAGTTTCCTGGAATGGAAACGCGGCAAAATACGACATCAGGAGCTGGGATGAAGACCATCTGAAGATGGGCAGAGGAATAACTTTTACAAAGCAGGAGGCTTTGGAATTGAAAAATCTGCTGAACCAGCTTGAGCCGGGGGCACTGGGCCCGGACGATGATGTGAATGCCGTAGCAGACGAAGAAGCTGAAAAAACAGCTTAAACATGTTGAATCCTTGTTTGGGGGGAGGCGGCTTATGCCGCCTCCCTTTTCATGTTTCTAAACTGCCCTCACGCATATAAATTATAAATATCAATATGCGATAAATAATGAATTATGGTATAATTAAAAGTCAATTGAAACATATAAGGAGTTATTGAATCAAATGGCCCAACTTTACTACAGATACAGCACCATGAACGCCGGTAAATCCATAGAGCTGATTAAGGTGGCTTACAATTATGAGGAAAGGGGAAAAAGAGTTCTTGTCTTTGTCCCAAGCGTGGATGACCGCTATGGTGTGGGCATGGTCAGCTCGAGAATAGGAATCAGCAGAGCTGCTATTGCTGTAAATGATGAAACCAATATCCTGAAAATCTTTATGGATGAGAACAGCAGATTCAAAGTTGACTGCGTCCTGATAGATGAGTGTCAGTTTCTGAAAAAGCACCATGTTCAGGAGCTGGTGGAAATAGTAGACAGCTACAATACACCTGTACTGGCTTACGGCTTAAAAAACGATTTTAAGAACGAATTATTTGAAGGCTCTTATTACATGCTGGTTTATGCGGACAAAATTGAAGAAATCAAGACTATTTGCTGGTGTGGCAGAAAAGCCACCATGGTGGCCAGAATAATTGATGGCAAATTTGTTAAGACAGGAGAGCAAATCGTTATAGGCGGAAACGATATGTATGTTTCTCTTTGCAGAAAGCATTATAATGACGGCAGGTTTACGGAAACCGGGGAAAATACGGATGACTAAAAGACTGCTTCTCCACAGTTGCTGCGGGCCATGCAGTAGCTCAGTGATTGAAAGAATTTTAGAGGAATATAAAGACTATGAGCTCACTGTCTTTTTTTATAATCCCAACATCATGGATGATGAGGAATACGAAAAAAGACAGGAGGCCCAGCGCCGTGTTATAGAAGAATACGGAGTTAAATATATTGAAGGCAATAAGAACACCGAGTTATATCTGGAAAGGATAGAGGGGTTTGAAAAAGAACCTGAAGGGGGCCTGCGCTGTGATAAATGCTTTGAACTGAGGCTTGAAACGACGGCAAAACTGGCAGGCGATATGGGCTTCGACTCCTTCGCCACAACTCTGTCAGTCAGTCCTCACAAGAACTATAAAAAAATACTGGATATAGGAAAACAACTGGAGAAGATATACGGAGTCGATTTTTTTAGTGAAGATTTCAAGAAAAAGGCAGGTTTTCAAAGGTCAATAGAATTATCAAAGGAAATGGGGCTTTACAGGCAGAATTTTTGCGGCTGTGAGTTTTCAAAATAATGGGGAGGTCATTCATGTCATACAACTTAATTATACCGGAAAATTATTCAACCCCACTGAGCCTGATGGAGACTCAGAGGGCTATAAAAAAAATCAAAGATTATTTCCAGCAGGAACTGGCATACGGTTTGCAGCTTCGCAGGGTATCTGCCCCCTTGCTTGTTGACCCCGCAAAAGGTCTCAATGACAATTTAAGCGGTGTGGAAAGGACCGTTTCTTTCACTATTAAAGATATGGATGAAATGGTGGCAGAGGTGCCCCAATCTTTGGCAAAGTGGAAGAGACAGGCACTGGCCATATATGAAATTGAACCGGGGCATGGTATTTACACGGATATGAATGCACTCAGGCGAGATGAAATGCTTGACAATCTGCATTCAATTTACGTGGATCAGTGGGACTGGGAAAAGGTAATAAGAAAAGAGGACCGGACTGAAGCTTATCTCAGGGAAACCGTAATTACAATATATAATGCCATAAAAAATCTTGGAGATTATGTAAACAGGCTTTACAGGAATATAAAGACTGAGCTGCCCAACGAAATCTTCTTCGTGACTGCTCAGGAGCTGGAGGACATGTATCCGGATTTAACGCCAGACGAACGGGAGGACGTAATCTGCAGAGAAAAACGTGCAATCTTTCTTATGAAAATCGGTGGCAGGCTTAAATCAGGAAAACCCCATGACGGAAGAGCACCGGACTATGATGACTGGGAGTTGAACGGGGATATTATTCTTTGGAATGATATTTTGGAATGCGCTTTTGAACTTTCATCCATGGGAATCAGAGTGGACAGTGAAACCATGCTGAAGCAACTCAGGGAGGCGGGAGCAATGGAAAGGACAGAAATGGAATTTCATCAGGGCATAATCAATGAAACCCTGCCTCTTTCCATAGGCGGCGGCATAGGCCAATCAAGACTCTGCATGTATTTCCTCCGCAAAGCACATATTGGTGAGGTGCAGTCATCCATCTGGCCTGATGAAATGGTTAAAATATGCCGACAAAACGGCATACACATACTGTAATTGGGGCTAAAGCAGCCCGGGAGCAAAGATGAAATTTGCCAATCTTGTCATAGACAATTCCAGCGACAGTACGGACAGGCTTTATACCTATGCCACCGGTTTTGAGGTTTTCCCCGGCGACAGGGTCAGAGTTCCATTCGGTCAGGGGGATAAAATATACGACGCCTATGTTTTTTCTGTGGGCGATGAGCCGGATTCCGAAATTAAGAAATACAAAACAATAATCTGCAGAGATGAAGAGGTGTCGCTTCCCGGCGATGCTCTTGCCGTTGCTTCATTTATGAGTGAAAGGTATTTTGCCCGGTATATTGATTGTCTTAAATGCTTCGCCCCTGCCGGCCAGGCTCCAAGGAGACGCCAGCGGGCAGAAGTGCTGTTGGAAGATGGGAATGAATATCTGACAGGACCCAGGTTGACGGCGGAACAGATACCGGCTTTGGCAAAACTGCAGACATCGATGGAGTCAGGCGAACATAAAGTGTTCCTTCTGCATGGGATTACGGGAAGTGGAAAAACAGAAGTTTATCTCAAAGCTATAGAGCATGCTCTGGCATCAGGCAAAACTGCCATTATACTTGTTCCTGAAATATCTCTCACCGGCCAGACTATAAAGCGCTTTCAGGAAAGGCTTGGAAGGGATAAAATTGCTGTGCTTCATAGCAAACTTTCTCCGGGCGAAAGGTACGATCAGTGGGCAAGGCTTAAAAAAGGAGAAGCAAAGCTGGCTATAGGTGCCCGTTCTGCAGTTTTCGCACCTTTAGACAACATTGGAATTATTGCAATAGACGAAGAGCATGAAGCCACCTATAAATCTGATATGACTCCCAAGTATGATACGGTAGAAGTGGCCATTGAAAGAGCCAGGGCCAACGGATCATTGGTCCTTTTGGGTAGTGCCACTCCTTCGGTCATAAGCAGTTACAGGGCAAGACAAAGTGAATATAATCTTCTGAGCCTGAAAAAACGCTACAATGAAAATCCGCTGCCTCATATACAGATTGTGGATATGAGAGAGGAGCTCAAAGAGGGAAACAGGTCGATTTTCAGCAGATTGCTTTTCGAAAAGATGAACGCCATTCTGGCAAAAGAACAGCAGGTCATACTTTTTTTGAACAGAAGAGGGCATTCCACCTTTATTTCCTGCAGGGATTGCGGATTTTCCCTGAAATGTGATGAATGCAATATCTCCATGACTTATCATAAGGGAAAGGATACAGCAGTCTGCCATTATTGCGGCAAGAAAAAGACGGCTCCGAAAACCTGCCCGTCCTGCGGCAGCAAAAATATAAGGTACTTCGGTGCCGGCACAGAAAAAGTAGAGGAAATTACCAGGGAATATTTCCCCGGTTATAAAGTAGAAAGACTGGACCTTGATACCAGCAGAAGAAAAGGCAGCGGAGAAGCCATACTTAACAGGTTCGAAAAAGGAGAAACTCAAATCCTAGTGGGAACTCAACTGGTTGCAAAGGGCCTGGATTTTTCCAGGGTAGGACTGGTAGGGATAGTAGCAGCAGACATTACGCTTAACATCCCCGACTTCCGTTCAGCGGAGAGGACATTTCAGCTGATAACCCAGGCCGCTGGAAGGTCAGGAAGAGGAGATGAGCCGGGGGAAGTGGTGGTTCAGACCTACAGTCCGGATCATTACTCAATAATTTATGGAGGAGCCCAGGATTACGAAGGCTTTTATAAAGAAGAAATAGCTTACAGAGAAGGCACAGGGTATCCACCCTTTGCAGATATAATTTACCTGGTTATTTCAGCAAAAACCGAAGAGGAGGCAGAGGAGGCCGCCACGAAGATAAGGAATACATTCCTGCGATGGGCAGGAAAAGCACATGCAATCAATGTATTGGGACCCAAGGCAGCACCAATGAGCAAATCTGCCGGTTGGTACAGATATCAGCTTTTTATTAAATGTCCAATAGAACATGAAGAATTATACAGGGGTATTATTAAAAGGCTGAAAGAAAAGGTATATAAAGAGAAGCAGAAGGAATGGCTGTTTTCCGCGGACATTAATCCTTTTGGATTTTTATAGAACAGCAGTAAACAGGAGACAAGATAATGGCACTAAGGAATATCGTTGTTGAAGGAGACGAGATCCTCACAAAAAAAGCAAAAGATGTTATAGAAGTAAACGACAGAATCATTGAGTTACTGGATGACATGGTCGAAACCATGAGAGCAAATGACGGACTTGGTCTGGCGGCACCGCAAGTGGGGGTGCTCAGGCGGGTTTTTGTTGTGGAAATTGATGACGAACTTCATGAGCTGATCAATCCCGAAATTATTGAAATGGACGGTGTACAGATCGGAGATGAAGGCTGCTTAAGTGTGCCCGGCTTAATAGGCAAAGTTGAGCGGCCTGCATATATAAAAATGAAAGCCAAAAACCGTGAAGGAGAAGATTTTTTCATTGAGGGGGAAGGCCTTTTAGCGGTAGCTCTTTGTCATGAATTCGACCATCTGGAGGGGGTTCTCTTTAACAGTAAAGCCACAGAAATCAGGGATTTTACTGAGGAAACGAATGGCCTGGAAGGGCCGGGGGAAAACTTTGAATAGTGAATATACACTGGCCTTTATGGGGACCCCGGATTTTGCGGCAGTCCCTTTGGAAAACCTGATAAAAGCAGGTTATAACATAGCTTTTGCTGTTACCATGCCGGATAAAGCAAGGGGCAGAGGAAAGAAACTGTCACCTTCACCGGTTAAACTTGTTGCACAAGCCCATGGTATCCCCGTTTTGCAGCCGGAAGCAAAAGAAGATTTTTTTCATATTATGTCGGAACTTCAGAAATTCAAAGTTGACCTGGTAGTTGTTGCGGCATACGGGTACATTTTGCCTGAAGAAATGCTGACTATACCGCCAAGAGGTTTCGTTAATATACATGCATCCCTGCTGCCCCGCCACAGAGGGGCATCTCCCATTCAAAGCGCCATTATGGCCGGGGATGAGGAAACCGGTGTCAGCCTTATGCACATGACAAAAGATATGGACGCCGGGGACATTTTAGCAGCTGCCAGAACTCCTGTGGACTCAAAAACATCGGGAGATCTGTTCGAGGAGCTGGCTGCTCTTGGAAGCAAGCTGTTAATCGATATCCTGCCTGATATTCTTTCAGGGGAAGCTGCAGCTGTGCCACAGGATTCGGAATTGGTCACTTATTCGTATAAAATTAAAAAAGACGACAGCATCATAGACTTTGCCAGACCTGCGGAGTATATAGCAAGGATGGTAAGGGCAATGAATCCGTCTCCTGGCGCCCGTACATATCTTGGGGAACAATTGCTCATAATTACAAAGGCAAGGGCGCTGGGAGCTGAAAGCAATTCCGACAGAGGAACTGCGGCAACACAGCCGGGGCTTGTTGAGCAAGTGGATGATTCAGGAATTACTGTGATGGCAGGGCAGGGTAAACTGCTTATAACAGAGTTGAAGCCTGCGGGCAAACAAAATATGAAGGTCGCAGACTATATTAGAGGGAATAAAATTGAAATCGGCCATATTTTAGGTTAAAATAAGCCAAAAAGGAGGATGAGAACATGGATGACGGACGCAGGATTGCATTTAATGTTCTGATGGACGTGGAAGAAAAAAAAGCCTATTCAAATTTGGCTTTAAATCACCACTGCGCCGGAGCAAAACCTGAAGCCAGGGCCCTTGCGAGGAGACTGAGCTATGGGGTTCTGGAAAACAAATTGTATCTGGACTATATCATCAGCCATTATTTGGATGAGCCCAACAGAGATCCGGGGCCGATCGAAAAAAATATTCTCAGGCTGGGGCTTTATCAGATTATATTCATGGATACCATCCCCGATTATGCATCAGTTTCTGAAACGGTTAATCTTTCTAAACGCTACAAAAAAGGCATAGACGGATTTGTCAATGCTGTTTTGAGAGGTTATCTCCGCAGTGGCGAAGAAATAAAACTGCCGGACAGGGAGGAGGATGAAAGCCTTTATCTGTCAGTGAAATATTCATACAGCAAATGGATGATTGACATGTGGATAGAGGAGTATGGACTTCCGTTCACCGAGGAACTGCTGGCAGCCGGAAATAAGGTGCCATCGCTTTGCATAAGACCCAATATGATGAAAATCACCAGAAAAGAGCTGAAAAAAAGCCTGGAAAATAAGGGATATCTGGTGGAAGAGGGCAGGCTGAGCAGTCTGGCCCTTAAAATAAGGGAAGGCACTTCAGATGACATACTCACCCGGACAGCTTTGTACAGAGATGGCTTTTTCTCTATCCAGGATGAAAGCTCCATGATTTCGGTGGAAATAATGGATCCAAATCCGGAAGAAGTAATAGCAGATGTCTGTGCCGCACCCGGAGGCAAGACTATGTATATAGCTGAGAAAATGAGGGACAAGGGTCAGATTATTGCATTGGATATTCACAGCAAAAAGCTCGCCCTGATTAAAGAGCAGGCAGAAAGACTGGGCATTCACATAGTGGAAACAGAGGTCTGGGACAGTGAAACTGTAAACAGCAAAATGATAGAGAAGGCTGACAGGGTTCTTGTGGATGCGCCTTGTTCCGGACTGGGGACTGTAAGACGCAAGCCTGAGGTAAAATACAGGGAAAAGTCAGTCATAGAAGGGCTGCCTGCCATTCAAAAGAAAATACTTTCAGCCTCTTCCAATTATGTTAAGCCTGGTGGCATATTGCTCTACTGTACCTGTACTATTAACAGAAAAGAAAACCAGGAAGTAACCAAGGATTTTCTTATGTTCAACAAGGAGTTTTCCAAAGTGGAGGAGATCCAGCTCTTGCCTAATATCAACGACACAGACGGTTTTTACATATGCAAGATGCAAAGACGCTAGGAAAGGATCTGTTATGCTGCGCTGGGCTTGTAAGACGGACAGGGGTTTAACCAGAGAAATCAATGAAGATGCAATGCTTTGCCTCGGGGAAGCAGGGTTTTTCATGCTTGCGGATGGGGTAGGAGGGCATAACTCAGGTGAAGTTGCCAGCAATTTGGCAGTAAGTAAAGCAAAAGAATTTATAGACAATCACCCATTGTGGGAAGTAGTCGATGAAGATATTCCCTTGTATCTTTTTAAATGCATGAAAAACAATAATGAGAAAATCTGCGAACAGTCAAAAGCCAATCCCCGATATTATGGAATGGCCACGACTTCGATAATGCTTTTAGTAAGATCAGATACAGCATATATAGCGAATGTGGGCGACAGCAGGGCATATGCCCTGAAAGACAATGAGTTTGCAGCGGTTACAGTGGACCACACATATGTGAATGAGCTTGTAAGAGACGGGAAAATAAGCAGGGATGAAGCAAAAGTACACCCTAAAAGAAATGTTATAACCAGAGCCCTGGGGTGCGATGAACCTGTCAATCCGGATTTTTATTCATTTTTGCTTAAAGACGGAGACAGAATCCTGCTTTGTACCGACGGCTTATATAATGAAGTGGAAGAAGAAGTTCTTGAGGAATACATGAAACGTGAAAAAGACCCGGAAGAGCTGGTGGATAAACTGGTCCGGCTTGCCTGCACAAACGGCGGCCGGGATAATATTTCAGTTTGCTGTGTGGATTTAATAGGGATAAACATATAGGTTAAGGAGATAAATATGAGCAACAGGATACTGGCTGAACGCTATGAGTTGATAGAAAAAATCGGCGAAGGCGGCATGGCGGTGGTTTATAAGTCCAGGGACAGACTGCTTAACAGGATGGTGGCAATAAAAATATTGAAGCCCGAATTTGTGAAGGACTACAAATTTATTGAAAACTTCCGAAGGGAGTCACAGGCTGCAGCCAGCATGTCCCACCCAAATATAGTAAATATTTTTGACGTGGGGAGAGAAGGCAATATCAACTACATAGTGATGGAGCTGGTCGAAGGCAAAACACTGTCAACACTTATTCAGGAAAAGGGGATTTTCAAGCCCAGAGAAGCAGTAAATATTGCCAGGCAGATTGCAGAGGCATTGAGTCATGCCCATAAAAATCATATTATTCACAGGGATGTGAAGCCGCACAACATTCTGGTGACCGAAGAGGGTGTGGCAAAAATAGCTGATTTCGGCATAGCCAAAGCTGTTACAACAGGTACAATATCAGCAAATACAGAAACCGTTATGGGATCGGTTCATTATTTTTCACCGGAACAGGCCAGAGGCGGCTATGTAGATGAAAAATCAGATATTTATTCACTTGGCATTGTGCTGTTCGAAATGCTTACAGGGCATGTTCCCTTTGATGGGGACAATCCGGTCACTATTGCCATGAAGCATATGAATGATGAAATGCCAAAACCTTCAAGCTTTGATGTACAAATACCACCACAGATAGAAGAAGTGGTAATGAAAGCCACAGCAAAATATCAGACTAACAGGTATGCTTCGGCGGATGAAATGGCTGAGGCGCTGGGGAAAGCCGGCTTGAATGCTGCGGGTATCTTCGGAGGATATGGCAAGCCTGAAGAAACAATTAAAGAGGCAACCCAGGATAAAGCAGACAAGCCTGATATCGAAGAACACCATACAGAGGAGAAAGCCATGAAGGGGAAGAAGAAAATTAAACTTGATAAAGTCAGAATTGCAGCTATAGCATTGGCAATATTGTTGGCGATTCCATTGAGCAAATTTTTAATAGGAGCATTAAAAACTGAAAAAGCTCCGGTAGAGGTGGAAGTTCCCTATCTTCTGGGAATGACCCTGGAGGAAGCGGAAACTGAACTGGAAGAACTTGGTTTGAAACTGTTGCTGATAGGTGAGGTTAACAGCCTGGATTTTGATGAAGGCCTTATCGTATCACAGGATCCCCTTGACGGCATGGTGGTTAAGGAAGGCAAAACGATTAAAGTAAATATCAGCAAGGGAGTCGAAAAGAACACGATTCCTTCGCTGATTGGCAGAACTTTGAATGATGCCACTTTTCTTCTGGAAAATTACGGGTATGTCAAGGGAAATATTTCAGAAGAATATCATGAAATGCCGGAAGGTGTTATTATTCGACAGTTCCCTGAACCCGGCACTCAAGCCGATCCGGGCACCGTTGTTAATATGGTTATAAGTTTGGGAGAGGAAAATGCAGAAGTTATCGTCCCCAGCCTTTTAGGAAATTCATTTGAGGAGGCAAAAGAAATTCTGGCAAAAGTGGGATTGCTGCTGAGCCCTCAGGTTAATTATGCTGCTAGCAATGAATATGCGGAAAAAACCATATGTGCCCAGGATGTGGCACCCGGGTTGATGGCAGAAAAAGGCAGCACCATAAAAGTGACTCTGAGCACCGGCCCTGACCAAAGTGGCGGAAACGAAACCATCACTTTCAATATCTCCTATGACAGCGCAGAAAATGAAGTATTCTATCTTACTGTCATGGTATCCGATGATTCAGGTGTGACTACGCCTATAAATAATGAGCAGAGAATAAAGAGCAACGGCCAGGAAAGTTTCAGCGTAACAGGCGTCGGGACAGGGTCTGTGAAAATATACTTTGACAACAACCTGGTCAAAGAATATGTCGTAGATTTTGATATTGGAGCCATATCTTGATTGAAGGGATTATCACAAAAAGCCAGGGGGGGTTTTACCACGTTTCAGTAGCCCCCGGAAAGACTTATTTATGCAGGGCAAGAGGACTTTTTCGCAAAGAAGGTATCACTCCCTATGTGGGGGATTTTGTAAATATTGATATTATTGATGAAGAGGAAGCTTATATAATTGAAATTTTGCCCAGGAAGAATCACTTCATCAGGCCACCGGTGGCAAACATAGATTGTTTTATTGTTACCATAGCGGCAAGGAGGCCCGAACCCAACCTTTATGTTCTGGACAAGTTATTGGTTACGGCAGAATACTGGAGCACGGATATAGTAATCTGTTTGAATAAAGCGGATGTTGCTGATAAGTGCGAAATAGATGCTATAGAAAAAATATATAAAGACATATATAAATTCATTGTGGTTTCAGGCAAAAGCGGGCTTGGAATTTCTGATTTGGCAGGTGCAATCAAAGGTAAAAAAGCAGCTTTTGCCGGACCGTCCGGAGTGGGCAAATCCACTTTGCTAAACAGAATGCATGAAACTGCACCTGCCGAAACAGGTGCGATAAGTGAGAAAACCGAAAGAGGGAAACATACCACAAGGCATGTGGAGCTTTTCGCAATAGACGAAGATACCATGGTCTTTGACACACCGGGCTTCACCTCTCTGGAAACTCCTGAACATATTGAAGAAGACCAGCTGGCGCATTTTTATCCGGAGATGGGTAAATATCTGGGCCGGTGCAAGTTTCATAACTGCCGCCATGAAAATGAGCCGGACTGCCGGGTGAGGCAGGCTGTTGTTGAAGGGCAAATCGCAGAAAGCCGATATCAGTCCTACCTCAATCAGTTAAAAGAGATTAGAGAGCAAAGGAGATTCTAATGATCAGGTTGGCACCATCTTTACTTTCCGCGGATTTTTCAAAACTGGGGGAAGAAATCAAAATTGTTGAAGAGGCGGGAGCCCAAATTCTCCACATGGATGTGATGGACGGACATTTTGTTCCCAACATTTCCTACGGCGCTCCGGTCATAAAAAGCCTTGCGGGCAAAACATCACTACCCTTTGATATTCATCTGATGATAGAGAATCCCGATTTATATATTCCTGATTTTGTGACAGAAAATACTGAGATTATTACAGTTCATCAGGAGGCCTGCCCACATTTAAACAGGAGTCTCAACCTGATAAAGTCCTTCGGTGTAAAGGCGGGAGTGTCACTGAACCCGTCAACTTCGCACAGAACACTGGAGTATGTCTTTGAGGATTTGGATTATGTTTTAGTTATGTCTGTTAATCCGGGTTTCGGAGGGCAGAAATTCATATCCTCAGCCCTGGATAAAATCAAAGCTATAGCTCAGTTAAAAAGTGAATTGAATCCGGAGCTGATTATTGCCGTGGACGGAGGGATAACTCTGGAGAATGTCAAAGATGTGGTGGATGCGGGAGCTGATCTTATTGTAGCCGGCTCTTCCGTTTTCGGTGCAGATGATATCGGAGGAAGAGTGAAGGCCTTCTTAAATAAATTCTAAACGCAAGAAATTTCGATCAGAGAAAACCTGGAATTAAAAAGCCGTTTCGCATAAATAAGCGATGCGGTTTTTTATTTTTGAAAATATGAAAAATGTAATTGACATATTCTGGAAATAGCGCTATATTGGAAATAAATGGAAATCAAATTAAATGAACAGGAGAAACAACCTTGAATAAAAAAAGAATTGTCGCAGGAATCATTCTTATAGTTCTATCCCTAGCAGCTATGGTTTTATGGGAAACCAAGGGACGAAACCAGGTAATGCTGGATGAAGTGGTTGTATTGACCAAAGGGATACCGAGGGGAACCAGGCTGGCGGAGGAGCACCTGAGTAAAGGAAGGGTATTGAAAGAAAGCAGGGTGGAAGGCTCAGTAAGCTGGCAGGATGCAGATAAGGTCATAGGGAAATATCTGACTGTGGATATGGGTAAAAAAGCCCAGCTCTCTAATAATTTTATTGCAGAAAAGTGGATACAATCCGATGCGGAGCAGTCAATTTTCGTTATTCCGGCTCCATGGATATATATGAAAAGCAGCTCTTTGAGGCGGGGAGACTGGGCTGAGATAATCGACTCCAACGGGCAAAGATCTTTCGGAAGCTACAGAATTGCTTTCGTAAAAGACTCCTCGGGAGCTGAGGTTACAGATGAAATTCCGAACGAGAAAGACGACCCCCTGGAAAGGTTGAGTGGTTCAGCACCCGTGGATCATGTGGAAATAATAGCAAATCTAGACGAATATGAGAATTTATATAATGCCGTTGTGTCGGAAGGCGCCATGTTGCTTATAGTACAGAGGGAGATATTCTGATGAAAAACATACATGTATTTCACGGAGCAGACAGCAAATCCGGAACTACCATGATAAGTCAATCCGTGGCAGAGTTCCTTGCAAAAAATATGAAAGCTGACAGGGTTATGCTGGTTTCTTTGCATGGGCGACCCGGCACGGAATACACGGAGAAAGTGGGGGAAAGTATTGATAACTTAAAAATTCATCTTGCCAATGAGATGTTGGATTTAGACGCACTGCTTGAAAATTCCCGCAGGAAAGACGGTCTCCATCAAATTGGAGGTGTGGCGGAGCTCGAAGGGAGAAAAGTTTATACTCCTCAGATGTGCAGTTATTTACTGAAAAGCATATCTCCCATTTTTAAACTTGTTATCGTTGACAGCGGCAATGATCTGGATAATCCCCTTTCGCTTGGAGCACTTACGGGCTCTAAAAATTTGTACTGCGTCTTCAGTCAGCAGGAGACTGCTTTAAGCCGGTTTGAGATGATGAAACCCTATTACGACAAACTGGAAATCAGGTTTTCAACTTTTATATTGAACAAATTCTTGTCCGGTGATCCCATTAGTGTGCCGTATGTCAGGAAAAGACTGAGCCTGGAAGGGGAAATATTCAAGGTGGAGAAATCATCGCAGGATCGGGTTGCAGAAAGAGAGAAAAAGACCCTTCTGAATTTAAGTGACAGCAGATTTATAAGCAACATACAGGAACTTTCAAACAAAGTTCTTGCAAATGCGGATCTCCCGTTCATTTTGAAAGAGAGAAAGAAAACATGGATGCCTTTTATATAGAAGATTATCTGAAAGAGATAGAAAAGAAAAAATACAAAGGCGATGATTTCTACCGGGTATGCACTTTGGTGAAGGAGAAATTTTTCAGGGAATTCAGCCTGATGGAGGAAATGGATACTGCCCTGGAGCTCCAGAAAAAGGCCATTATGGGTTATGAAAAAGAGAAGAATTTTTTTATGGACAAGATAAAAGAAATTCTTAAATCTCACACTGTGGATCAGTCAACCCTGCCTCCCTGGTATGAATCTGACTACGAAGGCATTTACCATGAAAACTGGGGCCTGGGCGGCATGGCTCAGTGGTTCGGTGATGAATATAGAAACAGCAGTTCCGCAAAGATTATCGGCGACAGAATATATTTCCTGGAGGGAGGAGTCATGAGGCTCATGGAGCAAAAAATGGATAAGTCAAGAAGGGAGCAGCTTCTTCGGGCTTTTTTGCTTATGGCTCCGGGAGAAAGGTACAACAAAGATTTTCATGAGCTGTATCTGCTGGATGGCACAAGGGTTACAGTATTTACGGGGAATATGGCAAAAGCCGGTCAGGATGTCATCATCTTCCGGAGGTATATAATTCCCATTTACACATTCGAAGAACTGGCAAAACGGGGTACTATACCTTTCGAGGCGGTAGGCCTTTTTAAGACCATGGTCAGATTTGGCCCAAACATAGTGGTCTGCGGTCAGGTCAGATCCTCCAAAACGACTTTTCTGTCCACTTGGCAAAGCTATGAAGACCCCCATCTGGAAGGCGTAATGGTGGAAACCGATCCCGAAATACCTTTGCACAAACTATCCCCCGATGCACCCATTATCCAGCTGATAGCAGACAACGAAGACCTGAGGCGAATATCTAAAAATTTAATGCGAAGCGATGCGGATTATTTTATTTTGGCAGAAGCCCGGGATGGTATAGCTTTGGAGACAGCTGTAAAAATTGCTTCAAAAGGTACAAGAAGGATGAAGCTTACCTTTCACTGTAAAGACCCCGAAGACTTCCCCTTTGACGCAGCCTGGGAAATAGTCAAGGCAACAGGTGGTGAACTGGAGATTGTGATGAAAAAGGTGGCAGCTAGCTTCGACTATATTTTTCACTTTGTCCAGCTGAAAGACAAAAGCAGGAAAAGGCTGATGGCCATATACGAGATGTCCCTGATGTCCGGCGGAGAAATAAAGCTGATAAGGATCTGCAGCTATAATTATGAGAACGATAGTTGGAAATGGAATTTCCATATAGGAGAGAACATAAAAAAATTTGCAATCGCTGAGGATGGAGAGGCCATGAAGGAGTTTGCCACCAGGCTGAAAAAGCTGTCCGGGGAGGAATTAAGTGAATAAAGAACTGATGATTCAATGGGCACCTTTGCCTCTTTACATGATTTATTTTGCAGGACTTTCTTTTCTGTTTTTGTATGAATTGAAAGGTATTTTCTCAAAAAAAACCTGCAGAACATTATATATTTACCAGGGATTGGAAACATCCATGGAAAGATATCTGCTGGGAATAATGTTCATTTTTGCAATCAGCTTTTTTTACGGCAGCAGGGTTGCAGGCATTTCCGCCGCCTTTATAGTTTCAGCAGGTCTGGTGTTGATGATGCAGATGGCTTTGTATATAAGAGCAAATGGTATAAGGCGAAAAGGAAGCTATGAAGGTGAAAAACTGGTAACAGAATTGCTCAGGGAATACAGGATAAATGATTTAAATATTTTTTCAGCCATAGAAAAGCTGGTTCTTTCCGGAGAAACTCACCGCATTAACAGGAAGCACTTGAAAATACTGCTTTATGAAATAAGATCCACCGGAAGCGGAGAGGTTATCAGGCGGAAAACTGATGAATTTGCACGCGCCGTAGATACCAATTGGGGCAGGATGCTGGCATATAATATTTATATCGCCGCAACAAAAGGCTTGGATGTATCTCCGGCCCTTGAAGACATTCTTGTGCAGTTAAGGGATGCTAAAAGTTCGGCAGAAGAAAGGAAAAGACAAAACAATGAAACGGTGAAAATGGTTTATGTGATGATACCTGCACTTTATGCTGCGACTTTATTTATGGCGGCAAATTTCTTGGACATGCCTTTTTTAAAATTCCTGAAAAATCAGTTTACCTCAGGAGCCGGTTTAATGCTTTTTTATTTCATTGTATTCTTATTCGTTATAAATATGGCACTGGTAAATCTGGTGCTGTCCAGGAAACTTGACTATTGATGTAATAACAATATTGGAAAGGCAAGAGATGGAGAAATTTTCTGTCGCAATATACTGCATAATTTGTTTAACTATCCTGTCCGGGTTCTTTGTAATTATCCTTGAAAAAAACAGACTGGAACTTGAAAGGCTGCGCAGATGGCGAAACAAAGTGGAAGCAGTGGACTTAAAAAAAATTTTTATCCTGAAACCCTATTATGGGTTTTTAAACAGAAGCTATCGGGAAAAGGCAGAGATGGAAATCTGGGAATGTATTTCTTTTATGAGAAACCTGGTATGCGTGGGGGAAGGGACTCATTATAGCGCAGATTCTCTTTTGGAAGAATTCATCAGGAGAAAGACAGCGCTTGCACCGGCCTTTAAGGGAACTCTGCAGCTTATGCGGCAAAATCAGACGGAGGAGGCTTTTGAATTCTTTACCGGTATGGTAGCTACGGATAATAGCAGGGAATTTGCTCATTTGTTGTTGCGTTGGGACTTAATT
The DNA here is from genome assembly GCA_052034085.1 of Bacillota bacterium. Taxonomy (GTDB): domain Bacteria; phylum Bacillota; class Clostridia; order Peptostreptococcales; family Anaerovoracaceae; genus UBA1426. The sequence goes on from JBPOJA010000017.1 coordinate 32,308, forward strand.
GATTCGGAGTATCTTTTAGAAACACTTATCACCTATCAGAAAAATATAAGAGAAGCCAGATTCACGGCCATGAGCAAAAAGAACGAAACCCTAAGCAACCTGATTTACCTGCCGGCGGTTTTAAATATATTGCTGATACTTTTAAATTTTATCTATGTTGGCTATTTCATGGATCAGATGGAGTTATTTACACTGATAATTTAGGAAGGAGGAATAAAAAATGAAGCAAATTATTGTATTGGTGGGCATGGTGGCCTTAGGCATAGCTTTATCAGGCTTGTTGATGAACTTGCAAGATGGCGCTCAGGCTTTGATTACAGATGTTAACAGCAAAATATCAAGCTTTGAAATAACTCAGGATTGAAAAGTTTGAAAGAAAGCAGAGGTTGAAGTGAAGCAGATAATCGTTCTTACGGCCATGGTTGCATTGGGGCTGGCTTTATTTAATATGATTGCCGGTGATGGAGATTCTGTTAAAAGCCATATGAAAGATGTTTTTGAAACCGAAATCGAAATGCGAACCAACTACCCGTAGTTTGCAGGGAGCAAAAAGTACAGCAAGGAGAGTATATGTGAAACAGCTTATAGTTTTGGCAGCGGTTTTGCCGGTAATGATGATTTTTCTGGTGCAGTTTGGGCTGGATCAAAAAAACAGCATTCTGATGAGCGTGTTGCAGCAGGAGGTTTACACCGCCAAAGAAGAGGCCAGGCAGGAAGGATGTTTTACTCCGGACATAGTGGCAAGGCTCAAAAATAGTTTGTCGGATAAGCTGGGGATTAAACAGGAAGATATTTTGGTTGTTGCAACGGAAACACCAAAATACCGGGTGAATTACTTTGATCCTTCAAAAGAAAGGGGGCTGATATTCTATAGTGTTTCTATTCCCGTGGACAAGCTTATGGCCGGAGGAAACTTTTTGAACATCAAAGCGGACAGCAATAAAACAGTATATACGGTGGAAGGTATGACAGCCAGCGAAAAACTGCCGAATGGAGCTGGGCCGTAAATGAAGACTTTTTTAATGTTTATTGCCCTGTTTATTGTGAACATGTCTTTTCTGGTATATGAGTCGGATTTAAATCGCTATATACAATTGCAGACTTATTTGAAAGCTGTGGCCGAAGAAGCCGCCTGCGGAGCAGCCATGTATTATGACGAGGAAGCATACAGCCGGGGTTTTATGGTCATTAACAGGACAGAGGGAGAAAAATATCTCGAAGAATTGCTTGACCAGGCCCGGCTGCGGCTTAACCTCAAAGAAACTTTTACTCTTTCAGGACAAATGGAAACAGGGGAAAGTGATGTTGTGGTCATTCTGGAGCTTGAATGCGCAGATGTGTTCAGGCTCCCCTATCTGACCAAGAACAGGATTATAAGGGGGGCAAAGTACGAACTTGCCCGACAATGAGTCAAATGATAAAATGAGCCCTGGATGGATATCTTTGATTGAGGGGTGGGACGGCTTTGCCTGAAAAGCAAAAGAAAAGAATATGGGAACTCGACTTCATCAGGGGATTCTGTATTCTTCTCATGATAATGGACCATGCTTTTTATGATCTGGCCTATCTTTTCGGGCAGAAATGGGCGCTTGCCTTTTTTAACTGGCCGGTAAGGAGCATTGGATGGTGGATAGCCGTATTTTGCTTTGTAACCATAAGCGGGATAAGCAGTACATTGAGTCGGTCTAACAGTGTGAGGGGGCTGCAACTGGCAGCAGTGGCCCTGGTTCTCAGCCTGGCCACAGGGCTAATGGACCGTCTTGCAGGGCAGACAGATGGTTTTATTGTGCGTTTCGGTATTTTGCACATGCTGGCTGCCTGTATGCTGATATATGCCGTCATGAAAAACAAGAGTATCGGATTTCGGGCTGCCATCAGTTTTTGTGCTATTGCCGCAGGCATATACTTTGTAAATTATCCGCTGAATGTGGGCGCCCTGTCTGAATCTGCTCCTTTTTTAAAAGTCTTGGGCGCACTGGTGAAAAGCCGGGGGGCATTTTACTCCGCAGATTATTTTCCCCTGCTGCCATGGCTTGGTTTCTTTATTTCCGGCAGCATATTGGGGCAGATTTTTTATGGTAAAAAAGTGAGTTTAAAGCCCCTGAAAAGGCAGAGGACGGTTGTCGATACTATTTGTTTCATAGGCCGTTATTCTTTGGTGTTTTACGTGCTCCATCAGCCACTTATTTACGGAGCTTTAAAAATTATTTTTTCTCCCCACTTGTAAAATTCTTTATTTGCACCTTTTTCTACAGAGGCAAAGGCCTCAACAGGATTTGTTACGCAAAATCCTGACAGAGTTTCCACACCATACTTGAAAAGGGATTCAGACATCACAAGGCTGGGACCCATTAAAATTATTCTGGCATTTTTAGAGAGTTCGAGAAGAAGAGGCAGGGTCTTATTCTGTAATGTCATGGCTGTAATGAAGACAAAGTCACGGTCCGGCAGCAGATATTCAGCAGCAGTATCGGGAAAATCCCCCTCTTTCGGCTCTCTTTCAATGACAGCTAAGGAGGCGGCTTTTTTCATCTTGCTGTCCAGAGAGAGAAAATGACCTATTACGGCAACCTTTTTTCCCTCTACAATGTTTTCATAATAATCAAAGGCGTCGGCATCAGTACGAATTAACAATTCTGAATTCACATGTGCTTCAAGGGTTTCCAGTCTGTTGTAATAAGAATTAAGTGCCGCCAGACCCAGAGATGCTTCAGTGAAGTCCCAGGATTTTATTAGAGAAGCCATCTGTCTGAGATTTTTCCCCACATGCTTTTCTGCCTGCACCATATTGCCGTCATAATTATGAACTGTGCTAGCCAGGCCAACGTAGCCGGCAGCATAAACTGCAGTTCGATATTTTCCGATTACAAATCGCTCCACAGTAAGCTGTTCGGGTATTTTTTCTATAAGTTCATCGTAAAGTTTCCACATGTCTGATGGTTCCTTTTCACTGGTTGTTATTTTTCAACGACAAAACCGTAAAGTTTTGATGTAATCAGTCCAGGCAGATCATCCCTGTTATAATGGTTGACCTCAATTAACTCAACTTCGGGGTGAGTTTTTATTGGCCCCAGCCATGCTATTTCGCCCTGGCGCAAAGTCCCCAGAATGGGAATATTTTTGTCCAATAAGGCGCAGACTGCATTTTTGAAATTCGGGGCATCGTCTTCCAGAAAGCCCAGTTCATCCATAATAATCAGTTCTGACTTCTTACTGTCTTCAAGGATTTTTATCCCAAGGGTTTCAAAGACTTCAATGTGAGCTGCGGGAATTGGGCCATCGCGGCTGGCAATTTTGTTGGAGAGAGTGTAATATTTATTCAGACCGGCAGGGGATATATAGACATCCCTGTCTCCCGATAAGCCGGAGTGGGTAAAAAACCCCCCCGGTATAAAAGGGCTGCTTTGATCTTGCCGGATATTTTGATCCAGCAGATCTAGAACTTTATATATAACGGTACTTTTTCCTACCCCTTTAGGGCCGGTCAGGAAAATATGCATTTGTTCACCTGCTTTTCGAAAGGAAAAAAATTATGGATGACTTGCTAAAATATTATATCAGCATAAGATTACTTAGAAAAGGGGATAATCTGAAGACTTCTTTTGGCCCGGGCACGGCAAGGCTCCTTAAAGGGATTGAAGAAACCGGTTCAATTAACCAGGCTACTAAAGCAATGGGTATGGCTTACAGCAAGGCCTGGAGGGTAATAGGAGTAGCTGAGGAGCAGTTGGGATTCCCTTTAATCGAGAGGATTGTACCAAAGGGATCAAGGCTTACAGATGAAGGTCGTCAGTTTCTGGCTATGTATGAGGAAATGCAGGAAGCAGCCAAAGAGGCCGTTGGTAAAGTCCTGGAATCTTATCGCTGAAATGGGTTAACCCAGGGCCTGAATTTAATCGGCCGGCTCCGGCTGGCTTAATGGACCGGCAGGCAGATTTTCCTGCAGGCCTTGTTGCGGTCTTCTATAGTTATTATGTCCATGGGTATGCCGTAGACAGCTTCCAGTGACTCCGGTGTCAATACTTCTAAAGGAGTACCGAAGCCCACTCTGTAGCCTTCTGACATGAGAAGAACTTTGCTGGCTATGGTAAAGGGCTGGGAGGGGCTGTGGGTGGTGAGTATAACACTCTTTCCTGTTTCCACTGCCGTAGAAATGGCATCCATAATCAGCTGCTGCTTGGAAAAATCCAGGCTGGCCGTTGGCTCATCCATAATCAAAATTTTTGTATCCTGGCAGAAGGCCCTTGCTATCAGGACCAGCTGCCTTTCCCCGCCTGATATTTGGGTGTATGTTTTTTGGGCCAGATGGCCTACTTTTAATTTTTCCAGGGCCTCCCTGGCAATTTCTATGTCCTGTTTTGAGGGTATACCCCATTTGTTTATATGGTTGGTCCTGCCCATTGTAACCATTTCCAGGGCTGTGTAAGGAAAAGGCATGTAGTCTCTTTGGGGTATATAAGACATGGTCTGGGCTATGGTTTTTCTGGAAAGCTTGTCAAAATCCTGGTCTTCCAGCCAGATCTTGCCGGTCTTTTTAGGGATGAAACCCAGCAAGAGTTTCAGCAAGGTGGATTTGCCGCAGCCGTTGGGACCAAGGACTCCCAGAACCTGGCCCTGATCCAGGGAAAAGGACAGGTCATTGACCACTTCTGTTTTACCGTAACCGCCGCTTATGTTTTCGACTTTCAGCATTATGAGTCTCCTGTGTTTTATCCTCGCCGTTTTACGAGCAGTATTATGAAGAAGGGGGCCCCCATGGCTGAGGTTAAAACTCCCAGGGGCAGTTCCATGGTGGTAAGGGATCTGGCCAGGTCATCCATCAAGAGCAAAAAGGACCCTCCCAGCAGGGCTGCCACCGGGAGCATCCGCCGGTAATCGGCTCCGGCGATGCCCCTGGCTATGTGGGGCACCATGAGCCCCACCCAGCCGATCAGGCCGCCAATGCAGACTGAGGCGGCGCTGATTACGGTGGCAGCCGCAACCGCAGTCATTCTCGTTGTTGAAGGTTCAATTCCTATGGATTTTGCTTCTTCATCTCCCAATGTAAGAATGTTCAGCTTCCATCTCAACATATAAATTATTATTCCGCCGGCTATCATGGGCACAAGGCTGAAAGCCAGCGAATAGATGCTGACTCTGGAAAGACTGCCCATGAGCCAGAAAGTAATGGCAGGCAGGGTGTCTACGGGGTCTGCGATATATTTCAGCAAAGTTATAAAGGACGATGACAGGGCTCCCAACATGCTGCCTGCCAGAACCAGGCTCACATCGTGCCCGAATTTTGCGTGGGAGCCGATGAAATAAGCCAGTGAGACCACAGCAATTCCGAAAACAAAAGCGCTTACCTGAACGAAAAAATCCGAAAATCCAAGCACCAGGGCTAAAGCGGCTCCCAGGCCGGCGCCGCCCGAAACTCCCAGAATATCAGGGGAAACCAGGGGATTCTTAAACATGCCCTGGTAGGCGGCGCCTGCCATACTCAGGCCTGAACCAATGGCAAAGGCAGCAATAATCCTGGGCAGTCTGATATTAAACAGGATAGTTGATGCCGTTTCAAGATCCCTTGAAACAGCTCCTCCCGCCAGTAAGGATTTTGCCAGCTCCCAAAGGGGGAGCTTGTAAAAGCCTACGTTTAATGAAATAACGAGCAGAGTCAGGCTAAAGGCCAATAGGGCTCCGATTAAAATTTTTATATTTAGCCGCCTTAGGGATTCTAATTTAGCTTTAACAGTCATGGCAACCTCATAAACGTATTATCCTTGCATAAGGATAATACCACAATACTCAGTTAATGCAAAGCATTAGAAATGCATTTGCCAAAACCAAGGCAAAAGGATATAATAACATTATTCTCGTTTGAGGATAATACATAGGCAATAAGATAAGATTGAGACATTCACAAATCAAAGGAGGATTATACTTATGAAAAAGCGAAAAGTTAAGTTTATTGCAGGCCTTCTTATTTTGCTTTTGTTGTTTTCCTTGGCCGCATGTGGCGGAGATTTGCCCCAAACAAACGGCGATGAAGAAAATGGTGATTTAAATGAAGCCGGCACCAGAATAATCACCGATATGGCCGGCAGAGAGGTTGAAATCCCGGCAACTATCACCAGGATTTTTTCCACCGGTGCTTCGGGAACCGTCTTTCTTTACACGGCCTGTCCTGACCTCTTAGTAGGTGTAAACTATGAGTTCAATGCCGAAGAAAGAGCCTACATTCTTGATGAATACAAGGACCTGCCGGCTTATGGACAGGGGGACAAGATAAACAAGGAAGTTCTTATAGGTGTAACTCCTGATGTCTGCATAAGTTTCGGAAACATAAGCGAAAGAGAAATTGCTTCTGCCGATGACTTCCAAAATCAAACCGGATTGCCTGTGGTTATCATTGATGGAGGCCTGAAAAAATCCAAAGAAGCCTACGAATTTTTAGGTGAACTTATCAACAGGGAAGAAGAATGTGGCAGGTTGGCAGACTTTGCCAAAGAGGCTTTGGACTTTGCGGACAGCCTGGATATCTCCGAAAAAGACAGGGTCAGTGTATATTTCGGCAACGGTCATGAATCCCTGGAAACTGCTCCTGCCGGATCACCACATGCAGAGCTTCTGGACCACGTAAAAGGCAATAACGTGGCTGTTTTGGAAAACCTGGAAAGCAATGCAGCCAGAATAGATATAAGCCCCGAGCAGATTATCGCCTGGAACCCTGATTACATAATCATTAATGGTGAACCTGCAAAAGGCCTGAGCCCCAAAGCTGCAGTTGACAAGTTCGCCCGGGATAAGCGCTATCAAAATTTAGATGCAGTTAAAAATGAGAATGTATTCCCCATACCCAAGTATCCTTTTGCCTGGTTTGACAGGCCACCCGGACCCAACAGGCTGGTAGGGATATATTGGCTGGCCGGTCTTCTTTATCCGGATAAGTCTGTTCAAAAACTGAACGGCAATCCGGATGCAATAAAAGAAAAGGTAGAAGAATTCTACGAATCATTCTACCACATGGAAATTGACGGCAATGACCTTATTTATCCTCAAAATTGATTTCGACTTCCTTGACCCGGGCCACTAAATCTTCATCTAAATGGACCTGGCCGCAGGATGGGCAACGCAGGACCTTGTGGCGGAAATTGTGGCCCAGGTAGGAGAAGTGAACATCATCCAAAGTAAGTTCAACCTTGCACCTGTCGCACATGAGCTTATTCTTCTTCGTTGACTCTTTTTCCATTCCAAACCGCCTCCAGATTAATTTTCATCCTGTGGAAATACGCGTTTAGAAGGTGATATTCATCACCTTCTTTTCTATATTCAGCCCAGTAGGTGTTGTTGCCTATGACTTTGTAACCGGTAAAGCTTCCCTTTTCAAGGTTTTCAACCTTGCGGCCGGTTCTTTCGCAAAACTCTATTACCTGGGCTATTTCATCTTCGAAAATCTTCTCTTTATCTAGTTTTGCCCGCATTTCCGGTCCTATTACCAGTTTTATATCTGTCTTTGGCATTTCCTCCATAATATCTTCACTCCAGACTTCCTTCAAAAGATTCTTTTTCAGATTGTAACGGTTCCTCCGCCTTTCAGTTACTGTGGGCAGACGGTCTTTCCCATTTTCCGCATCAGACATGGATACATCCCGCCCCAGAACCGGGTCAAGAATGTGGATGACTTTTTTACCGGCGGCAAGAAAGGCATCCCGGCAGTTTATACAATATGTTATATATGGATTGTCGCTTTCGCTTATGCGTTTATCCACAATATAGTCTGCGTATTTGGGTCCGGCTATTGCCACCTGGCCACCGAAACTGCAGCAGGCTGAATGCTCTTCCTGAACCGGCAGAGGTTCCAGTTTCACACCCTGACTTTCAGCAATGGTTCTTACTGCCTGTCTCAGGCCCTGGTTGCCCCTGCTGGCACAGGGGTCAAAAACCGACATGGTTTCATCCAAGTCAGAAACAGTCCGGTCTTCAGCATTAATCAGATTCCTTTCCACCAGATATTCGTACAAAGAAATCAGAGGTATTTCAGGCAGGAACTCCGTGAAATTCTTTATGCAGCTTGGGCAGGCCACTATCAAAGTGGGCTTCCCCAGTTCTTTCCATCTGGTGCGTAGATCCTCGATAACTGCTTTATGAGCTTCCGTATTGCCCGCCCATTTTACGGGGACGCCGCAGCATTGCAAAAACATGGCAATCCCCGGGTCATTGTCAAGCAGTAATTTATAGGTGTCAATAACATAAGAAGGTTCTGAGGCTCCAAGCTGGCAGCCAGGAAAAAATGCATATTTTGTTCCACTTTGGTCTGCATGTGGCGGGGCCTTGATCAGTGAAGACAAGGGCCCGTTGGCATTTTCCATATCTCTTTGCCAGAAATCATGAAAACCCCAGGGCATGCGGCTGGTTCCGTGGAGTTCGGCCTTGGCCTCTAAAAACATATTGTCCATGTCTATCTCGGCAGGGCATACTTCCTTGCATAAGCCACAGTGAGTGCAGAAATTTATAAGCCGCTTGGCCGGCTGTGGTTTTATATCCGCCTGACCCTTGTGCATGGTAGCTTTCACTTCGTCTTTTATGCGAAGTGGCCATTTGTTGGTGTAGTTTACTAAATCGCAGTAAATCATGCATGAATCACAGCTGCATTTCAGACATCTTCGGGCCTCCAAAACTGCATCCTCTCTGCTGAAACTCCCGTTTTCATCAGGAGCGGGCCCCAAAGCCACAGAAGTTTTTGAAGGGTCTATCTGAACTTTTGTGGTCCTGTCATCATCGGGATAAAGTAGATTTCCGGTTTTCAGGTAAGCCTCGATATGGGCTGCAGCTCTGATTCCGTCAGCAAGGGCTTCTATTTTGTTGTCCTGCCTTAATGAGCCTCCGGCAAAGCAGGCCAGCCCTTCAATATAATCGGCATTGGGTTTCTTGGATAAAAGTCCGAAATCCGTACCGCCTCTGCCGGTTGCTATATAAACCGCATCATAGCCTTTGCCGGCCAGTTCGGCTATGCTTTCAACTTTTGTATCAAACAAATATGTTATATCTTCATGCTTCATCTGAAGCTCAATATCTTCAATGAAAAGCTCTGCTTTATCGGGATAGAGGCTTAAAAGGCTTCCTCCTTTTTGGGAAGTAGCTTCATAAACGGTAACAGAATATTTTTTAGAAGCCAGACGTAGGGCACAAACCAGTCCGCTTATACCTGCACCGATAACAGCTATGTGCTTATCTTTTTTCGGGACATTAAAGTCAAGGGGTTCTTTGCTGGTGGCCTCTCTGACCACAGTCTTTTCCAGGGCTTTAAGTTCTATGGCGCAGCCCCCCATCTCTTCTCTGCCCCTGGGACAGTTGATTTTGCAGGGTTCATAGCATAGTTCAGCTACAATCACAGGGAAACTTACTGCATTCCTGAAGGTTTTATAGGCAGCATTAAAAGTCCCTCTTTGGACCTTTTCCACGAAATCCTTTACATCAAGGTGAAAAGGACATGTGGCCTGACAGTAGGGAATCTCTTTTTGAATGCAGCCATCAAATTGTTCATAGTATTTTTCCATAACAAAATAATTATACAAAACTTCGCAACAAAAGAAAAGAGCCGGCATGGATTATGCCGGCTCCTCGCACTACATTCTTTTGTGATTGGAAGATTATTCGATAGGATTCGCCTTAATGTTGTCAATCTCCTCCTGGAAGTCTGAGCCTAGGAAGTACTTCTTGGGTGGCTCAATCTTTCCGCCTGCTGCCAGAATATCAAGACCTGCCTTGATTTTATCCGGGCTTGCGGGAAGTTCATAAATCCTTACTCCGCAGGCATTGTTAATGGCATTGATTACAGCAACATGGCCTGAGGACTGGTAGGCTTCGGATGCACCTGATGAACCAAAGGGATTCTTCTTTCTCTTTGTCTCCAGATGGATGATGTCGAATTTATCAGGGATATCCTTTATTGACGGAACGCCTGCACCGGCAATATTGTTGTGCTTCTTAACATCATCATAATTTTCCGAAAGAGCATAGCCTATGGAATGTGATAACCCGCCGTAAGCCTGTCCGTTTACAGAAGCAAGGTCGCCGATTACTCCCACGTCATCAACACAGGTGTAGCCGATTACTGTGGCTTTGCCGGTGGCTGTGTCAACCTCCACCTCTGCCAGGAAAAGGGCATAAGTGTAATCCGGCGTGGGATTGCCTTTTCCGGTGTTTGGATCAAGATCTGCAAGATCGGGATCTGATGGATTTTCGTACTGGGCTTCATATTTTGTGGGTATGCCTTCAGCCACCATTTCCTCATAAGTCCTGAAGCTGCCATCCTCTTTTTTCATAGCATTAATCAATTGCTGCACTGCCATGTAAGTGGCTTTTCCGTTCATATAGTGAGAACGGGACGATGCACTGGCTCCGGAGTCGGGGCAGTATTTGCTGTCGTTTTGAATAAGCACAATATCTTCAAGTGCCACACCCAGGGGTTTCAGTGCTTCATGGGTTACGTGTAAGGAGCCTACGTCACCTCCCTGACCCTGATCCTGCCAGGTGTCATATTTGACATATTTGCCGTCTTCCCGTAATTCAATGGCAACTGTACACTGGTCACCGGTTCCTTCAGTAACGTTGTAGCCGCCCCATGCAAGACCTACTCCCCTGCGTTTTTCAGGAGTATCGGCAGCTTTTGCATCAGCAACTGCCTTTTCGTAGATAGGTTTCATTCTTTCCATGATGGCTTCCATTGGATAATCAACGAAAGGATACTGGTTAATGTTGAGATCACCGGGCCTTGCAATATTTCTCCATCTGATTTCAAACGGATCCATACCGATTTTTTCTGCCATCATATCCATGAGTGACTCTGATGACATATAGGCCTGAGGTGAACCGTAGCCCCTGTACGCAGTTCCGTAGGCATGGTTTGTGGTTGCAACCCTTGCCAATGCCTGAACATTTGGTACGTTGTAAGGGAAGAATGTAAAGCGGGCAGGACGTGAAATCAGGTCATCACCTAATTCGTTGTAGGCACCATGGTCAAGTCCGGTATCCCATTCCGCTGCAATAATCTTTCCGTCCTTGTCGCAGGCCAGCCTTGCATTGGTGTATGCAGGAGCACGTTTACCTGAGAATGACATGAACTCCTCATATGAGAAGGACAGGGCTATTGGGCGATTGTCACAGCAGATACATGCAACTGCACCAAGTGCGTATGAAGCTGCGGCAATACCCCAGCCGAAAGTAGCTCCGGTTGGATTCTCAATTACTCTGATTTTCTCTTCGGGAACGCCCGTGGCATGGGAAATGTCATAAAGATCTGCATAGACCATCTGGGTCTTGCACTGTATGGTCAGCATATCGTCATCTCCCCAGTAAGCCTGAACTGTATCGCCTTCAATAGGCATATGGGGTTCCCTGGTTGTGTAGAAGCTGCCTTCTACGACATGGGGTGCAGATTCCATCAAAGGAACTACATCCTCTCCTTTTATTGTCGGCTGCATTGCCCATACATTTGGATGGTCGTCATGAATCCGCATTGCATCGGGAACGGCAGCATCCAGATAGTTCAGGTATTCAGGCAACTGTTCGTAATCAATGGTAACCTTTTCTGCTGCAGCCCTAGCATTTTCTTTGGTATCTGCGGCAACCAGTGCAACCGGCATTCCATAGGTAAAGATTTTATCCTCGGCCAGGAGCAGGTGAGTTGCTTCCGTTGCCAGGGTTCTCTTGGTAAAGGTGTACCATGACAGCCGGTTGGTGCCTCCGGCCTTTTTAACATCTTCTGCTGTGATAACTTTATATACGCCGGGCATTTTCTGAGCTTCTTCAATATTAATTTTCTTGATTTTGGCATGATGGGTTACTTTTGGCTGAGCCATAACCACATGAAGAGTGCTGCTGGGCATCTTAAGTTCAACATCATCACCATAGTCAGCCAGACCGCAAACCTTGGCAAGTGCGGCGGGCCTGACAAGAGTTTTCCCATAAAGATCCTGATCGCCTTTCTTGGGGACGGCAACCTTGATATCGTCTATGGAGCATTCCCCACGGACAACTTTTGCCGCTGCCATTACAGCATCAACCAGTTGTTTGTAACCGGTGCAGCGACAGATATTTCTGTGCTTCTGGAACCAGTCTCTGACTTCTTCTCTGGTGGGATTATTGTTTTCCGAAAGCAATCCATATGCCGACACAATAAATCCCGGGGTGCAGAATCCGCACTGAACACCGCCATAGTTCATCCAGGCAACCTGAAGGGGATGGAGACAGGTTGGAGTACCTATTCCTTCAATTGTGATGACCTTGCTGTATTCTTCTACAGTGGAAATTTTCTTGATACAAGAGCGAATTACTTTGCCGTTTAAAATAACGGAACATGAGCCGCAAACACCGGTGCCGCAACCAATTTTGGTTCCTGTAAGGCCCAGACGCCTAAGCACGGTGGCCAGAGTATCTGTAGCAGGGTCACAGATGAAAGATCTGTCGGCTCCGTTAATGTTTAATGTTAATTTTTTAAACTTCATGAAATCCTCCTTTTTCTCCTTGGTTTTGGTTTTAGATTATAAAAATTTATAAGACTATTAGTTAATTTATAGCATGAAACCGGACAAGTTTCAATAGTCAGATATTTGACAAAATGATTTTTTCACATCATAATTCCATGTGTAATCGTAACTGAAAATTGTCAAAATCGAGAAGGAGTTTATTATGGTTTGTGACGGGCACGACTGTGGCGACCATACCTGTGGTGGCCATGACCACGGAGAAGATATAGTTGATATCGTCAGGGAATACAGGGAAAAGTATGGGGCAAGCTGCAGGCTATTTGAAAACCCGGAGTTTCAGGAGCTGTTTCAGGGAGCCATAAGACCGGGAGGATTAACCCTGACAAAAGAGGCTTTTAAGCTGGCGGGCCTGGGCTCTGGGTCTAAAATTTTAGATGTAGGCTGCGGCAGTGGGGAAACAGTCGCTTACCTGGCAAATTCACAAAAGAGTGAAGCAGTTGGCATAGATTTGTCAGATGTCTTGATAGAGAAGGCAAGAGAGAAGTTCCCGGATCTGAGATTTGAGTTCGGTGACGGAGTGATGATAGATTTTCCATCGGCCAGTTTCGATGGGGTTTTCATTGAGTGTACTCTGTCACAGATGGACAACGTGGTTGAAGCCCTGCATGAGGCTTTCTGCGTGCTGAAAAATGGCGGAAAGTTGGTCATAAGTGACTTCTACAGGAAAGAGGGTATGGTGGATCCCGGAGATGAAAACAGCTTTTTCAAAAAAGCCTTCGATAAGGAAAAGTTACTCGAAGCCGTTGAAGATATTGGATTTGAAATCCGCCTTTGGGAGGAGAGAAACAGGGAACTGAAGGAATTTACCGCTTCCTTAATAATGCACTATGGTTCCCTGGAAAATTTCTACAAAACCACAGAAGAGGTGGCAGGCGAATCACCTTTCCGGGGCATAGGTGAAGACAAAAAACTGGGGTATTTTCTGTTGATAGCTGAAAAAAAATAAGGAGATAAAAATATGTCAGACAGGGTATTGGAAATGCAGATGGAAGGTTATTGCTGCAGCCAGATGATTATGCAATGGGGGCTTGAACATCTCGGCAAGGATAATCCGGATCTTATTGCCGCCATGGCAGGCCTTTGCGGGGGGGCCAAACAGGGAGAAATATGCGGGTCCCTGTCGGCAGCCATATGCTTCTTATATCTTTGGACCAAGGATAAGGACCTGGCTCTGAAGCTGAGTCAGGAGCTGACGGAATGGTTTCATGAGGTTTACGGCAGTGTCAGATGCTTTGATATCATAAAGGGAGATGCAGGAAACAAGCCTGTGGTCTGCCCGCCTCTCATCGAAAATACATATATTAAGCTTATGGACCTGATTGAAGATTATGAATGAACATTATCTGGATAACTGGATTAAAAGCAGAATAGAAGGGGGTCTGGAAGAGCATGTTCTGGCCAGACTCAATGAAACTCTGGCCCATGTGATGAAAAACAGCCCCTTTTATAGACAGAAATTTGCTGACTTCCAGGGATGGAGGTTAGAAAAAATCAGAGATATTGAAGCCCTGCCTTTTACAACACCAGAGGAGCTGGCTGATTATGGCGGCGACATGTTGTGCGTTCCTTCAAAAGATGTCAGCCGCATAGTGAGCCTGAATACTTCAGGTTCAACCGGGCCCCCAAAGCGGATTTTTTTCACTGAAGAAGATCAGGAACTGACCATAGACTATTTTCACCATGGAATGCAGTACCTGGTTGGAGTTGAGGACAGGCTGCTGATTCTGCTGCCCTGTAAAACTCCGGGCGGCGTTGGGGATTTGCTGGCCAGAGGCTTGGATCGTCTGGGGACAAAAAATATATGCTACGGTTTTCCCTTTGTTTGGGGCCCGGATGGTGAAGCCGTGTTGAAGGAAGTAACTGAAATCATTGTAAAAGAAGAAATCACTTCAATGGTAGGCAGCCCGAAAGAAGTCCTGGCCCTGGCTGACTATTCGGCCGGAACAGTTGGGAAAGAACAGATAAAAACGGTGCTGCTCAGTACTGATTATATAGGCGATGATTTGCGGGCAGAGATAAACAAGCTGTGGGGAGCCAGGGTTTACGAGCACTACGGAACTACGGAAATGGGTCTTGGCGGAGCAGTAAGCTGCCATGTTCTGCAGGGTTATCATCCCAGAGAGAATGATCTGTATTTCGAAATTATTGACAAAAATACGGGTCAGGTTCTGCCCGACGGAGAATACGGAGAGGTAGTTTTTACCACCCTGACAAGAAAAGCTATGCCCTTTATACGCTACAAAACGGGGGATATAAGCCGCTGGATTCCGGGACAATGTCCCTGTGGCAGCAGTTTAAGGAGAATGGATAAAGTTTTGGACAGAGGAGTGAAGAAAGCCAGATGAACGAAATAATTAAATTGGGGAAAAAACTCCTGGCAGACGGAGAAAGCTTTGTGATCGCCAGAGTTGTGGATACAGAAGGGTCAACTCCCAGGAAGAAGGGAGCCTGGCTCCTTATGAGAAGGGACGGAAGGAGATACGGCACCGTAGGAGGCGGCAAACTGGAGGCAGTGTCTGAGCAGGAGGCCTTGAAGGCATTTGAAAGCAAGGAGTCGAAAATCCACCATTTCAGGCTTCTCCCGGAAGATCAGGACGGTCTGGATATGCGATGCGGCGGGGATGCCCATATCTCCATTGAGTATTATGATGCTTCATGGCCTGAGGCATTCAAATACGAACCGGAAATCCTGAGCAGGGCCATAATTTTCGGTGCAGGTCATGTAGGTCTGGCTCTCGAGCCTGTACTAAGGCATGTGGGCTTTGCCACTGTGGTGGTGGACGACAGGGCTGAGTACGCATCAAGGGAGCGGTTTCCCGAAGCAGACCGGGTGGTTGTTATTGATGACTTTGAGGATGCCTACAAAAACCTGGAGACAGATCAGGATACATATATAATCATCATGACCCGGGGACACAACTATGACTATACTGTTTTGCGCCAGTCTTTGAGCAAGGAAAGGGCTTATCTTGGCATGATAGGCAGCAGGACCAAAGTGGCCGATACCATGGCCCGCCTTGAAGAGGAAGGCTTCAGCAGGGAAATTCTTGACAAGGTTTATTCTCCAATAGGAATAAAAATCGGCGGGGAGACACCTGAAGAAATCGGGGTCAGTATCGCCGCTGAAATGATTCGGGTCAGGTCAGAACTCGGTAAAAAGAATGGAAAATAACAAAGTTAAAATCGCGGCAGTAGTACTTTCGGCAGGTTTTTCCAGGCGAATGGGGGAATTTAAACCTCTGTTGCCTGTTCAGGGAAAACCTGCGCTTTTAAATGTTATTGAAGCATTTAAAGAAGCCGGTGTGGCAGAAGTTTTTGTAGTCACCGGCTACAGGCGTGAAGATCTGTCTGCTCTCATAGAAAATGCCGGGGCAAAGGAAGTTTTTAATTCCGGTTTTGCCGATGGAATGTTCTCATCTGTAAAGGCCGGCATTAAGGCGGTTATGTCTGGGGCTGATTCAGAAACGGAAACAGCCGGCATCCTTTTACACCCGGTGGATACGTCCCTGGTGGGAGCGTCCACAATAAAGGCTTTTTTTGAAGCTGTTTCCGCAGAGAAAGACAAAGGGCAAATGTTTGCCGTGGCCTGCTTCCAGGGGAAAAAGGGACATCCTCTTTTTATCCCCGCCGGATTATTCGATGAGATTCTGAAGCATGAAGGAGGCAGGGGTCTTAAGGAGATAACATCAAAATATGATGATGTTATGTTTCGTTTTGAGACCGGAGACGAATCCGTGATTCTGGACATGGATACAAAAAAAGCCTACGAAGAAATGTTGGAATTTCATAAACGGACTGAAAATATTCAAAACCGGCTGAATGAACTTATAAAAAACAGACGAATCGTACTTATCAGGCACGGAGAAATAAAGCAACATGCGGATAAGATTTTTCTGGGTCAATATGATCCGCCTCTTTCGGACAGGGGCAGGCAGGAAGCCTGTGAAGCGGCGAACTATCTGGCAGGGCTGGCTCTTCCTTTTGACAGAATCTACACCAGCGATTTGAAGCGTGCCAGTGAAACGGCCGAAATAATAGCCAGGCAAATGTCAGTTATAACTTCATATTATTCCGGGATGACCATAATCCCGGAGCCTGGATTAAGGGAAATGTCCCTTGGATCCTGGGACGGGCGATTCATAAGTGAAATCATGCAGGAATATCCTGAACAGTATGCAAGGCGGGGAGAAAACCTTCTGACATTTAAGATTGATAATGAAAGCGAAAACTACTACGATTTGCGTTACAGAGTTCAGAAAAGCCTGCTAAAAATTCTGGAGCAGGATGATTCTGTTAATCTGCCTATCGTTTCCCACGGAGGGACAATTAGAGCCTTGCTCAGCATTTTAAAAAACGTAAGTATGGAAGAGACTCTGAAAATACCCGTAAAAAACGGAGAAATAATAATTTTGGAAGGCTGAAAAAAGAACAATGAGCTTTAATGGAAGATATACGTCAGGCTGTCTTATCTGCGGCGGTGAATTATATAACATACCCGGCAAATCCCTGCTCGCCAAGTGCAATATCTGCGGCAAGGAAGAAGCCACCCACACTTTTTGCATGAATGGCCATTATGTGTGCGATGACTGTCACAGGGGAGAAATCCTTGAGCTGGTGCTGAGCATGCTTATGGAAAATGAATCGAAAGATCCGGTGGAAATGGCCTTGGAAGTTTTTGAAATCGAAGGACTTAACATGAACGGACCGGAATATCACAGTATTTTTCCGGGCATTCTGGTGGCTGCCTATGGCAATGTTAAAGGTAACAAGAGCCATGAAATGGTAAAAGAGGCTATGAACCGGGGCAAGATGGTCAATGGTGGGTTCTGTGGAAGCCACGGCGCCTGCGGTGCTGCACTTGGATTGGGGATTGCGGCTTCTGTCATTAATGGGGCAACTCCATATTCAACTGTTGAACGCTGTGAAGCCAATCGCCTGGTTAGCCTAGCCCTGGCTGCCATCAGTGAAAGCGGCGGCGCCAGATGCTGTAAACGAGACGGCATCACTGCAATTAAAGTTTTCAAGGATGAGCTTGGCTGTTTCGAGTATTCCGGAAAAGAGTATATATGCAGTCAGTTTCCGGATAACGAGGTTTGTATTTTGGCCAGGTGCCCATATTTTCCCGGGGAGAATCAATGAGCAAGATATTGCGAAAAACCTACAGCGTCTGCCCTGTTTGCCTGAAACGGATTCCGGCGGTCCATGTGCAAAAGGGACGGGAAATATATATGGAAAAAACCTGCCCCGCACATGGAGAATTTTCCACAATTCTGTGGCGGGGATTTTTGCCCATAGAAACCTGGCGGGGAGATTTATCGGAAATCCAGGACGGGGAGAATGAGAATTGCCCTCATGGGTGCGGCCTTTGCAATGAGCATCTTAGAGACACCTGTTGCATTTTATTGGAAGTCACCAAACAGTGCAATTTATCCTGTGCTTTCTGCTTTGCTGAAGGAGGCATGGGCAATGATATTCCCTTTGAAAAAATAGTCAGGGATCTGAAGGCTTTGGCAGTGCCCGGCCAGACCCTGGTCCAGTTGTCCGGAGGGGAGCCTACGATAAGGGATGATCTCCCGAAAATAGTGGCAGAGGCGAAAAATGCGGGTTGTGCCTATGTACAGCTGAACTCCAACGGACTCAGGCTGGCAGAGGATGAACCCTATGTAAGGGCACTGGCTGAGTCTGGTTTGTCTTTTGTGTTTATGCAGTTCGATGGAACGGATGACAAAGTTTACAGATCACTGAGAGGCAGGGATCTTTTTGCCATTAAGGAAAAAGCGATAGATAACTGCAGCAAATATAATCTTGGTGTGACCCTGGTGCCCACCCTTGTCCCCGGAGTAAATATCAGTGAAATCGGGCCAATAATCCGTTACGGGATTTCAAAGTCACCTGCAGTCAGGGGGATTCATTTTCAGCCTGTAAGCTATTTCGGCAGAACACCCGTCATACCTGCTGATAAAGATCGATTTACTCTGGATGATCTGATTAATGAGATAAATATTCAGGCCGGAGACCTGATTCCTGATGGCTCCCTGTTTCCGTCGGCCTGCGATCATCCATTATGTGGTTTTCATGGAGATTATATTGTGATGGGTGATAATTCGGCTGATGGCAGAAGCCTTTATCCTCTCAAAAAAAGCGGAGGCGAAGGCTGCTGTTGCGGTGAGCTTTCAAAAAAGGAAACTACCGCAGAACAAAATCGGCTCTTTGTCGCCAGGAGGTGGGAGCGGCCTGCAATTGATGCGGACGTCAGCGGCGGTTCGCCGGAAGATGAAGGTGAATCCGGTGAAATTGAGACTCTTGAAGGCTTTCTCAGAAGGGTTAAATCCCATAGCTTTACAGTGACGGCCATGGCCTTTCAGGATGCGGGGAACATTGACCTGGAGCGGCTCAGAAGGTGTAGCCTTCACGTTTATAACGAAGGCAGGACAGTGCCATTCTGTGCCAATTACCTCAGCCCCTTAACATTTGGATAAATGAACCAACTTGTTTCGGCTGATGGTTTTAGTTGACTTTTGCGGAGGTATATTTATAATGTTAACATAGCAAATTTTGCAGTAATCCTGAATACAGGATATTTTAATACAGACAAATGCAGTGAAGAGCTTACCAGCTTGGAGCAGCGCCCGATGAGGGTGGCCGGCAGTAATTCTGTCGTTAAACAAATGAAGTAATAGTTTGGGTGGAACCGCAGAATATGCCCCAAGCACTGTCTTAACGGTGTTTGGGTTTTTTTATGGAGGAAGACATGATAGAAGAAATTAAAGAATTTGAAAGCAGTCCTGAAAGCGATGCTTTCCGTCACACCAGTTCCCATATCCTGGCTCAGGCCGTAAAAAGGCTTTTCCCTGAAGCTAAACTGGGAATAGGGCCTCCCATAGAGCATGGGTATTATTATGACTTCGACCTGGACCACAGGTTTACCGACGAAGACCTGATGGCCATCGAAAAAGAAATGAAAAAAATTGTCAAGGCCAACTACCCCCTGGAGAGATTTGAACTGCCAAGGGAAGAGGCCATAGAATTCATGGAAGAAAAAGGAGAGCCTTACAAAGTTGAGCTGATTAACAATCTGCCCGAGGATGCCGTCATTTCATTTTATAAGCAGGGTGATTTCACAGATTTGTGCGCCGGCCCTCACAAAGGCTCCACGGCCGCAGTCAAGGCCCTGAAGCTCACCAGCGTAGCAGGGGCCTACTGGCGGGGCAGCGAGAAAAATAAAATGCTCCAGAGAATCTATGGGACTTCCTTTCCCAATCAGCAACTTCTGGATGAGTATCTGAACATGGTGGAAGAGGCCAAGAAAAGGGATCACAGAAAAATCGGTAAAGAGATGGACTTGTTTGCCATTATGGATGAAGGACCGGGTTTCCCGTTCTTTTTCCCCAAGGGTATGGTGCTGAAAAACGAGCTGGAGAGTTTCTGGCGCAAGTCCCACAGGGAAAGAGGCTACGAGGAAATTAAAACGCCGCTCATTTTAAATGAGGAGCTCTGGCATACTTCCGGTCATTGGGATCATTATCAAAACAACATGTATTTTACGAAAATCGACGATGAAAACTATGCCATCAAACCCATGAACTGCCCCGGAGCCATGCTGGCCTACAAGCGTCATATGTACAGTTACAGGGATTTTCCCATGCGAATCGGGGAGCTGGGTCAGGTTCACCGGCACGAATTGTCAGGTGCCCTGCATGGCCTTATGAGAGTGCGTACTTTCACCCAGGATGATGCCCATATCTTTATGCTGCCTGAACAGATGAAGGATGAAATCATCGGGGTCATAGATTTCATCGACTACGTTTATAAGCTTTTCGGATTTAACTATCGGGTGGAGCTTTCAACCAAGCCGGAGAATTCCATGGGAACTGAGGAAGAGTGGGAAAGGGCAACCAATGCCCTGAAAGAAGCCCTGGAGGAAAAGGGCATGGAATACACCATAAACGAAGGGGACGGTGCCTTTTATGGACCCAAGATTGACTTTCATCTGGAAGATTCCATAGGCCGAACCTGGCAGTGCGGAACAGTCCAGCTGGACTTTCAAATGCCCCAGCGTTTTGATTTAACCTATGTTGGCAGCGACGGCGAAAAGCACAGACCTGCCATGATTCACCGGGTTATCTTCGGAAGTATAGAAAGATTTATAGGGATTCTGACTGAGCATTTTGCCGGGAAATTCCCTTTGTGGCTGGCTCCGGTACAGGTGAAAATACTTACTGTAACTGAAAGGTTCAACGATTATGCATACTCTGTGGCCCAAAGGCTGACCGATGAAGGTTTCAGGGTTGAAGTTGACGGCCGCAATGAAAAAATCGGTTATAAGATCCGCGAGTCCAGGAACCAGCGGGATGCATATATGTTAGTGGTAGGGGAAAAAGAGGAAAGCGGCCGGACTGTCACCGTCCGCAACAACAAGGCCGGCGAGCTGGGCGAAATGAGCGTCGATGAACTGGTGGCCAGAATGCGTGAAGAGGTGGATAGTAAGGCTTATTAGGAATGGTTGGCCAAGCCCCGGGCCAGTTAAGGCTTTAGATCAGTTGTGGGCTGTGAATCAGTTTTGTGTTGTGGATTGGTTTTGGGTTGAGGATCGGTTTTGGGCAAAATTTCAAGTAATTTGAAATTTTGCCACCATTTCTCAGTTATGTCCGTATAATGGTGTAAATTAGAAAACAAAAAAAGAGAACATGTTTCTCCTAATCGGTTACAATATAGTTACCACAACTAAAACCGGAGGTGAAGAAACATGTCTCAAGTCAATATTACC
>JBPOJA010000013.1:0-82598 GCA_052034085.1 Bacillota bacterium
ATTTTGTTGGACATGACTTTGGCCTCCTTTGGTTTTAGTGTTGCAACTATATTTTACCAAATGGCCGGGCTCATGTCCTTCATTTTATGAGCTTGTTTTGAATTTGCGAAACTTATTGTACATTATCGGCCGGGGATTACCCCTATATAATCGCCTTCGAAAAACTCCTTTTCTGCTCCGTCATGAGTTATTAATAATGTTGTTTTACCGGCTATGCTGTCTTTCACATATTCCATGACCCACTGTTTCGTATCCGCATCCAGGCCTTTAAAAGGTTCATCCAGGCAGATAAAATCGCTCTCCGCCATTATGGCACGCACTATGGCAACCCTTCTCTTCTGCCCTCCGGAAAGTTGTGCCGTAGGTTTTGTAATCAGGGCGCCCTTTAAATGAACCAGATTTAACTGCCTCTCTATTTCTCTCTCGTCAGCATGGGGACCTAAAACCATTTTAATATTATCAATGGCAGACAGATGATCCACCAGCCTGTCCTCCTGAAAAACAGCAGAAAGCTTTTTTCTTTCAAGCCCTGTTATTTTTCCCGAATCCGGTTGAACCAGTCCCATCAATATCATGGCCAGAGTAGTCTTGCCACAGCCACTGGTTCCCATAATAGTTGTTACCCGCCCGGGCTTCAACTCTGCGTTGAGATGGTCTATAACAAGTTTGCCGTCAAATTGTTTGGTCAAATCCGTTATCTTTATCATTTTATCCTCTTACCCTCCGCCTCATATACAATTCGACCTGCCTAAGACAGCCGCAGGCTCTTTTCAAGAAGCCTGATTATAAAAAAGAAAAATTTCTCAAAGATAAAACTTATTAGAATTATTACAAGTGTCCAGCTGAAAAGTTCTCCGGTGTTCAAAAATATTTTAGCCTGATACAACTTTTCTCCTATGCTGCCGTCAGGCAGGCCTATTACCTCGGCGGCAATCCCGCTTTTCCAGCAGAGCCCAAGCCCAAGCTTGCATCCTGCCGAAAAATATGGCATTGTACCCGGAACATAAATGCTCATAAGTTTTTTGAAAAATCTTATGCGAAAAACCTTGGCCATTTCCAGGAGCTTTTTATCTATCTCCATAATCCCCTGCAGCACATTGGTATACATAATAGGCAGCACCATGAAAAAGCTGATTACAACTGAAAGCTTGCTGCTGCCTGCCCATATCAGCACAAGTATTATGAAACTCGCAACGGGGATGCTCTTCATAACAGTAAAAAAGGGTGTGAGTAAAACTCTCAGCACCCCATTGCCCCCACTTAAAACTGCCAAAAAAACTCCAACCACAATAGCCAAAAGAAAGCCGCTTACTATTCTAATAAAAGAATAGCTTACTGTTGACCAAAAGCTTATTTCTCTTATCTGTTCGAAAAGTATTTCAAGAACCTTAACAGGCGACACTAAAAACAGGTCCTGCCCTATTACATGTGCGGCATATTGCCATATCACAAACCAGAAGAGCAGGGCCAGTATAAATTGTGCCCTTCTTTTACTTTTCGAAGTAGAAGTCATCTCCCGGCAATGCACCTCCCACTGATTGTGGATTCGCTTCAAACAGCACTTCCAGGTATCCGCTGATTTTAGCTTTCATATCGTTGCCATCTATATAGACAATGCTGCTGTCAGGCAGGGCCTTGACCGCTACGGGAGCTTTTGCCACTATGCCGTATTCGGCTATCCATTCCGCCGCTTCATTAATGTTTGCATTTACATATTCCGTGGAAGCCTTGTATTCTTTAAGGAAGCTCAGAAAAGCCTCAGGATTTTCCTCAGCAAACTCTTTTCTTACAAGAAGTACACCTGTTACCATACTGCTTCCGGGGCTTACCTTATCCCACTCTTCATTAAAGGACAAAGCCATTCTAACTTTTTCATTCTGCATCATCACGGCTGAAATATAAGGCTGCGGCAAAACTGCTATTGCCTCATCAACCTCTGCCAGCAGTGCAGCTATTTCGGTGGACTCACTTTTGTATTCAATTTTTAAATCCTTGTCAGGATCGATTCCATTTTCCTTAAGTATGTAATTAAAGGCAAATTCCGGGGTAGTACCTTTGCCGGTACTGTAAACAGTTTTGCCAACAAGGTCATCAATAGTCTGGATGCTGTCTCCACTCTCCACTACATACAGAACACTCAGTGTGTTAATGGCAGCTACCTGAACTTTGCCTTCAGTCTTATTGTATAGCACACTGGCTAAATTGCAAGGTAACAGCGCAATATCCACATCGCCGGTAATAAGCTTGGGAACAATCTCATCTGCGGTGCCGTAGATTTCAAAATTATAGAAGTCGTCAAATTTTTCCGCTTCAGCATCCTTCATGAGCTTTACCATGCCCATGGTGGTAGGTCCTTTCAGGGAAGCCACATTAATCGTCACTGATGATACGGCATCTGAATCGTCCGAGCCATTTCCATTATCTGTTCCGTTTCCGTTTTCGCCGTTTCCGCCGCCGCAGCCGGCCAGCATTCCTAAAATCAACACAAGCAACAAGAGGGGCACTATCTTCTTTTTCATACTATTCCTTCTTTCTTTTTTGAAGACTGCCAAAAAAATGGTTTTTCAACCTGCAAATTTTTATGTTAATATTATAACAAAGACTTTTCTTTTTCGCAAGGTTTTTAGTATATTCTTTCAGCAATAAGAGTGCCTGCCCTGTCTGTTCCCACGGCTTCCTTGCCCTTGCTCATTATATCCGCAGTACGGAAGCCCTCCTTTAAAAATTCCATTACTGCATTCGCCACAGAATCAGCTTCTTTATGCAAATCCAGACTGTAACGCAGCATCATTGAAGCAGATAGAATGGTGCCGATGGGATTCACAATATCCTTTCCGGCTATATCCGGTGCGCTGCCATGTATAGGTTCATATAGGCCCAGTCTGTCATTTCTCAGGCTTGCCGAAGGAAGCATGCCTATGGATCCTGCCAGCATGCTTGCTTCATCGGAGAGAATATCTCCAAACATGTTTCCGGTTACAATGCAGTCGAACTGTCCCGGATTTCTCACGAGTTGCATTGCTGCATTATCCACATACATGTGAGACAGGCTGACCTGGGGGAAGTCTTCCGATACTTCAGAAACAACTTTCCGCCACAATCTTGAACTTTCCAGTACATTGGCCTTGTCAACACTTATTAAATTTCTCCTTCTCTGCATGGCCATTGAGAAGGCCAGACGGGCAATCCTTTCAACTTCGATTTCGGAGTATACTTCCACATCATAAGCCTCCGCGCCTCTGTCAGTCTGTCTCGTTCCCTTCTCACCAAAATAAATGCCTCCGGTCAGCTCCCTGATAATGAGTATGTCTAGGCCATTTTTAATAAGCTCATTTTTCAATGGGCAGGCATCTGCCAGTTGTGGAAACAGCAGAGCCGGTCTCAAGTTACCAAAAAGCCCCAGTTTCTCCCGCAATCCCAGTATGGCCTGCTCCGGCCTTTCTTTTCCCGGAAGTTCATCCCATTTAGGGCCTCCGACAGCACCAAGCATCACACCATGGCTCTCAGAAGCCTCTTTCAAAGTTTCATCAGGCAAGGCCTTTCCTCTTTGGTCTATGGCCACGCCCCCGGCCAAAAGATATTCAAACTCAAAGTCATGACCATAATGATCTGCTACCCTGTCCAGAACCTTTTGGGCCTGGGCTATCACTTCAGGCCCCACCCCGTCTCCGGGAATCATGGCAATTTTATACTCCATTAAGCGTCTCCGTTCTTATTATGCTTTTTATCTTCGTCATATATCATTTTATTCACCGCATTGATATATGCGTGAATACTTGCTTCAATTATATCCGTTGAAAGGCCTCTTCCCGCATAGGATTTACCGTTGCTGCTTATTTTAACGAAAGCATCTCCCAGGGCATCCATGCCTTCCGTTACAGAATTCAACTGAAAATCTTCCAGCCGCAAGGTTCTTCCCACTATTTTCCCAATCGCTCTGAAGGAAGCATCTATGGGGCCGTCACCTTTTGCAACTTTTTCGATTACCTTGCCATCTTTTATTGCCTGAATTACTGCCGTCGAGGTGATGTTGTTGCCACTGTTGATTACAAAGCTTTTCATCTGATAAATCCTGGGCACCTGCAATGCCTCCTTGCTTAGCAGAGCTTCTATATCACCGTCATATACATTCTTTTTCTTATCTGCAACGGCCTTGAATCTCTCGAATGCCCTTTCCAGAGCTTCTTCGCTTAAATCAAATCCCAGTTCTTTTGCTTTGCTGCGAAGAGCATGTTTTCCTGAATGCTTGCCTAAAACCATATTGTTTTTAGTCAGGCCCACTGATTCGGGAGTCATGATTTCATAGGTTGCCTTATTTTTCAGAACGCCATGCTGATGAATCCCCGCCTCGTGTGCAAAGGCATTTTCACCCACAATTGCCTTGTTTGGCTGAACTTTTACTCCGGTAATTGACGAAAGAAGTTTGGATGCCCGCATGATTTCCGTAGTAACAATATTTGTGTCAATACCATAGAAATCTTTCCTTGTTTTTAAAGCCATAACAAGTTCTTCCATGGCAGCGTTTCCTGCTCTTTCCCCTATGCCATTAATGGTGGTTTCCACCTGGTTGGCCCCCGCCCGGATTGCGGCCAGTGAATTTGCAACTCCAAGGCCCAGGTCGTTATGGCAATGAACGGATATAACCACTTTATCCAAAGCCGGGCAAAGTCCTCTTATTTTCATTATAAATTCATAAAATTCCTCCGGCGTGGTATAGCCCACGGTATCCGGGATATTTATTGTTGTCGCTCCGGATTTGATTACGCCGTCAAAAATCTTTGCAAGAAATTCAGGTTCGCTTCTGGTTGCATCTTCTGCTGAAAATTCCACATCCTGGCAATAATTTTTTGCATGTTTAACCATGGCCACAGCCTGTTCATACACCTGGTCCGGACTCATTTCCAGTTTGTATTGCATGTGTATGGGAGAAGTTGCTATGAAGGTGTGGATTCTCGGCTGTTCGGCTACTGATACAGCCTCCCAGGCTCTGTCAATGTCCGCCTTATTAGCCCTGGCCAGGCTTGCCACGACGGATTCTTTTACCGTTTCCGCAACGGCTTTTACTGAAGCGAAGTCCCCTGGTGAAGAAATGGCAAAGCCGGCCTCAATTATGTCCACTTTCATTCTTTCCAGCTGCCTGGCCATCTGGATTTTCTCTTTAATATTCATGCTGCAGCCCGGCGACTGTTCTCCGTCCCTCAAAGTAGTGTCAAAAATCTTAATAATCCTGCTCATTATACCCTCCGTATCTCGAGCATTTCGCTCTTTTTTTGCTTCGAAAATAAAAAAGCCCCGAAGCCCTAGGCTTCAGGGACGATGATTCACCGCGGTACCACCCTGTTTGCCGGTATAAACCGACCTCTTAGCGAGGTTCAAACAAACCCCCGGGAATATAACGATCCCACACGTGGACTCTTACTGACCGGTTTTATAACATCCGGCCCTGTTCGGAATCCCTGCTCGGAAGCGAGATCGAATAACGAATCGGTGCCGGCTTTCACCTGCCGCCGGCTCTCTGTAACTCGAATATCTGTTATCCTTAACTTCGTCATCGCATTTAAATATTGTGATTAGTATATGAAAGCTTTATTTTTTTGTCAATAGATAAAATATCCTTTTTTTAATCGTCATACTGTTCGATTGTAAACTTAACCCACTCATCGCAATCGGGGCATTGAAATGTTGGTTCTGAAAATCCCAGCTGTTCAAGAGTTACTCTCTTTCTGGCCGCATATATAAATGGATAGATAGCAGATAAGGCTGTCAGGCACAGATTCTTGCAGGATTTATCTGTTACAATCAGCGAGTGGTCAAGGTGAATCTCATCGCCGACATTGTAAACATCACAAGTGGATTCCTTAACAACAATTCTTACTTTTGCTTCTTTGAAATCTGACATCTTCAACTCCTTTCTACCTGACGGTCTGGATTACCTTTTTAAGCCGTTTTTCCAGATCCGGTCTGTCAAGCCAGATCTGGGCCTGACAGGTCTGACATTTTAACCTGAAATCCATCCCCGCCCGCATAACCTCAAAAGTATTTCCTCCGCAGGGATGTTTTTTTTTCAGCTCAACAATATCTCCCACATTGATTTTAAGGGCCATGGCCTTTACCTTGTAATTACATCCACACCCATATAGGGTCTCAGAATCCGGGGGACAACCACGCTTCCATCTACCTGCTGATAATTTTCTAAAATCGCTGCCGTAGTCCTTCCCACGGCTAAACCCGATCCGTTCAAAGTGTGGACAAATTCAGGTTTGCTGCCTTTCCCGCGTCTGAACCTGATATTAGCTCTTCTTGCCTGGTAGTCTTCGAAGTTGCTGCAGGATGAAATTTCAACGTAACGATTATAACTGGGCATCCAGACTTCAATATCATACGTCATGGCGGAGCTGAATCCCAAATCTCCTGTGCATAATCTGACTACCCTGTAGGGTATTTCCAGCAGCTTTAAAACCTCTTCAGCTGCATTTGTGAGAGATTCCAGCTCCTCATAGGAATTTTCCGGTTTTGTAAACTTCACTAATTCTACTTTGTTAAACTGGTGCTGGCGTATCAGGCCTCTGGTGTCTCTGCCTGCTGACCCCGCTTCTTTTCTGAAGCAGGGAGTATAAGCCGTGTAATAGATAGGCAGCATCTCTTCTTCCAGAATCTCATCCATATGAAGGTTGGTAACCGGAACTTCCGCCGTGGGTACCAGGAAGAAATCTTTCGAAGGGAGATGAAACATATCGTCTTCGAATTTTGGCAACTGGCCTGTGCCGGTCATGGCGGCCCTGTTGACCATGAAGGGAGGCAGAACTTCCGTGTATCCATGCTTTTCGGTATGAAGGTTCAGCATAAAATTCATAACAGATCTCTCAAGCCTGGAGCCTATGCCTTTGTAAAGTGTGAACCTGGTGCCGGCTATTTTTGTGGCCCGTTCAAAATCCAGGATATCAAGATCCGTCCCGATATCCCAGTGAGCTTTCTGTTCAAAATTCACCTTCGTCGGTTCCCCCCATTTTCTGATTTCCAGGTTGTCGGCATCTGTGGCGCCTACGGGGACCTGGTCGTTGGGAACATTGGGAATATTGAGAAGCAGTTGTCTGAGCTGATCTTCGGTTTCTGCCACCTGAACATCCAGATCTTTGATTTCATCTGATAAAGTCTTCAGCTCAGCCATAAGTGAAGAAGCATCCTTCCCTTCCTTTTTCAGTCTGGGAATCTCCTTGGATGCAACATTTTGCTTGTTCTTTTTTGCTTCAACTTCTGCCAGCAGCTCACGTCGTTTTTCATCCAGATCCAATGCGCCGGCAAGCCCGAAGTCACCCTGGCCTCGTTTTTCCAATCCTATTCTGACTTGTTCGAAATTTTCTCTTATTCTCTTAATGTCCAACATGGTTTTTCCCTCTATAACAAATTCTTTTTGTAAATTGTATATGTGTTGCTCAAATCTTCAACTTTTCGGTTCATTTCTTTTTGCATTTCCGATGCCTGTTCATATTCTTTGTTATCAAGAGCCAGTTTTATCCTGGTCAAAAGACAGTCTTCGCCGATTTTATCCTGGCCAAGGTATACCCTGAGGCTCTGAATTTTGCTCCAGTTAAGCATATCCAAATCTGTGCAGTCATCGTCGCTGTGCATTTTTTTACAGTCACGGACCAGATTCATTACATTGGGGATAATCCTGTTATGCAGTTCCATAGACCAAAGTCCCAGAATCGCAGCCTTGTATGAGCTCAGCGTGACTTCATCAAAAATACCGTCTCTGAGAAGCACATCTGTTTTTTCCGGATATTTATCGAAGTTGCACATGCTTTCCCACACAGTTTCAGGGGGCTTTCCGAAAAGTTTATTCCTCTCTGCCTCTGTGAAGGCCACATACACATTTTCCTCGCTCCGGTAAGCCCTGTCTGTCTCAAGATAAAAAACCTCTTCCCCCCACTCTTTTGAAATTATTGCCTCCAGCTCCTGTGGTGTCTTTTTTGCTTCAAGGCAGGCTTTGATTCCATCGAGCATGGTAATAAATGATGTTGCCATTACAAGATATTTGTTGCTCTTTGGATTGGGAGATCTGAGCTCAAATCTGGTGCTTAAAGGCTTTTTCTCATCCCTTATCAGACCAATGAGCACGGTTCTGTTTCTTGACGGGTTTGCCGTCCTGTGACCTAACGAAGTCACCGTGCACACAGGCGCCTCAAAACCGGGTTTAAGCCTGTTCAGGGCGTCGTTGGTGGATGCTATGAAAGGCGTCATGGCCTCATAGTTTTTCAGCATGCCCATCATGGCCCCATAGCCTATGGGAGTCATGAAGTCTTCCTTCATATTCTTGGGTGCAAAAAGATTCACCTTCCTGCCGTCCTTGAGGAGCACATGGGCGCCTATATGTGTATGAGCACCATTTCCGGAAACTCCTTCTATAGGTTTAGCCATGAAGGAAACATCCAGCCCGTGGGCATGAAAAATATCCTTGATTACATATCTTATATGGAGCTCGTTGTCAGCCGATTGAATCAGGGAGCTGAACCTCCAGTCGATTTCCAATTGCTCCATTATGTGGTCATACCTGCCCGAGTTGCTGAGTCTGGCCTTTATACCCCCCACCTCTTTGTGTCCCATTTCTATTTTAACACCATAGAAATCCAGGAAACGAAGAGTTCTTTCCAAAGCCGTCCTCACCGGCCCCCTTGTTCGCTGCCAATACTGCTCTTTCAGTTCCTGGGAGGTGGACAGCTGTTCCCGGTCAGCTTTATCTTCCGGTGTTCTGACCCAGAATTCAAGCTCTGTGGCCCCTGTCATTTCCACGGTTTCTATATCATCGTAGGAGTCTATGTCCAGCCATTGAAAAACATAGGGATTTTCTTTGAGCAGACGCATCATCTCCCGGCTGAAAAGTTTTTCCGTTTCCTTAAGAATAGTTCTGGAGCCTACTTCGGCAGTATCGTTATGAAGCAAAACCGATGGAATCCTCAAGGTCCCTGTCGGCAGGCCGGTCCTGCTGTCAGTATTCAGGAAATTATAGTCCACATACCAGTTAACATCCAGATCCGGTATAATGTCCACCTTGGCATTATTCAAAGAAGCAATCTCCGGCAGAACTACGCTTGAACCGTCAGTCTGCACGCCCTGGCAGAAAAACTGATCCATTTCCTCAATGAAAAGGTCAACAGGGATTTTCTCATCCGTATCGTGGCCTCCGATATCCACTCCCATGAGAGATATGAACTGCACTTCCGGATGTTCCTTTAAAATCGATGTAATCTCCGACTTTGTGTGTGCCTCAACCGGTATGGTAAACAACATCTTATCAAAATCCAAGAGCAAATCTCCTTTCATATCCTGACCTATCTGAGCTTGGACAGGGCTACGATTAAAGAAATCAAAATCAATACGCCCACACCCATAAAACCCAATAATGTTACATTCACCAATTTATTCTCCTTAACAACAACTACTCTGTCACTTCATCCGTAACTTCTTCCGTTAAGCCGTCCATGTCGTCAGGATTGATTACGGTTGCTCCGGTCCTGGATTCAAGTTTATTGAGATAGCCTTCAAGTTCTTTCAGATATTTTCCGTAAGAAGCCCAATCACCCTTACTTTGTGCAGTAACCGCCTGATTATAAGCATTTACAGCTTTTTTAATAAGCTCATCTATTTCCTGTATGCCTTCGTCCACCGGACCGTCAGTATCTCCGGGCTCAGTGTCATCCTTATCATTATCACCGTTCAACAGCGATCCTGACCCGGCACCGAACATAGTATCCAAAGCTTCCGCCAGAGTGGGCTCGTAGGCTATTCTATCGTTATAGTAGATGATAACCCTCTTCACTTCAGGCAGGCTGGAATTGGTGGCCTCCAGGTAAATAGGTTCTACATATACCAGCGAATCTTCTATTGGTATTACAAACATCTCGCCTCTGGTGTAGCTGGATCCTGCCGAATTCCACAATGAAAATTCTTTGGAAATATCGGTTTCCTGGTCGATAAAACCTTCAATCTGCATGGGTCCATAAATTATCTTGGACTTGGGTAGTCTGAAAAGTATCATTTCACCATAATTATCCCCGTCATTTCTTGCCACCAGTAGACCGGTCATGTTTTTCTTGCCGGAAGGTGTATAGGGTATGGAGTTAATAAACTCTTCTTTTTTCTCGCCAGGCAACTTCATTATGTAATAAGTGGGCTGCATGAGCTTGGGCTCTAAACCGTACATATTTTGAGAGATTTCCCACTTGTCTTCCATCTGGTAGAATACCTTCACATCATTCATATGATATTTCGTATAAATATCAGCCTGAATCTGGAAGAGCATTTTGGGATAACGTATATGAGCCTTCAGGCCTTCCGGCATCTGGTCAAACTCTTTAACCAGTTTGGGATAAATCTTTTTCAAAGTCTGAGCTATGGGATCATCTGCTCCTACCATATAGAAGTTAGTCTCACCGTTATAGGCATCTATAACAACCTTTATAGAGTTCCTTATATAATTGACTCTGTTCATTTCCCTGTTGAAAGGCTCTGAATAGGGATAATAGCTGCTGTAAGTGTATGCATCCAGCATCCAGTAAAGTTTCCCGTCCACTGTTACTATGTATGGATCCGCATCATAGCTCAGGAAAGGAGCTATCTTCTCCACTCTTGTTCTGATGTTCCTGTTTATGAGAATCTTGGAATCCTTGTCAATGTTGCTGGAAACAAACATTTTGAGGCTTCGCTCTCTAATGGCAAACATAAGTCTGTTGACAAGGTTAAGCTTTATTCCCGCTGTACCCTCGTAGGTGCTGTAAACGTTGGTATCACCGCTGGGATAGTCGAATTCAAGCTCGTCAGTATTGACTATGACGTAATTGTTTGTAAGCTCTCCAAAATAAATCTCCGGCCTGTCAATCTTTATTTCCTCCACTTCTGAAACGGGAGGAATGCTCTTAATGAGCAGATCCGGCTGACCGCTGTCCGTAACCTTATCAACCCTTGACAGGGTAATTCCGTATCCGTGGGTATATTTCAAATGTTTGGACAGCCATGGCTGATTTACCATGACCTGATTTCTCTCATCTATTTCTCTTGCAGACAGGAAGGTCTGAGTATATTCGCCGTTAATCATATACCTGTCCACATCTACATCATTAAACAGATAGTAAGTTCTGATACTCTGAGCCTGGTTGTAGAACTTTTCCGCCGGTTCAAAGTCATTGATTCTGATGTTGGAAATGGTTCCCATATTGTTCAGGATGTCCTGCTTTGTAAGTGTATTGGTCGCGCCGAACTCCTTTATAACAATGTTGTGCAGGTCGTATGCATGCTGAGTATAAGTAATATTGTTCTGCAAATAAGGGGTTTCTTTGTTAAGTTCGTCAGGGGATACTATAATATTCTGCACAAACATGCCAATTCCCGTACCTGCAATGGAAAGCACTATCATGAGCACCGGTGTGGCAAGTATCATCCTCAGGCTTCTTTTTGAGACGCCTATGACGAAGGCGGCGGCGGCCACTACCGAAAGTCCTACCAATATTCTGTAAACCCACAGCGTTATATTTATATCGGTAAATCCCGCACCGTAGAGTACTCCCGATCCTGTGTAGAGCAACTGATACTGTTTGAGCCAGAAGTTCATTCCAACCATCAGGAAGAAAATTACGCCCAGCACTTTTATCTGATTTGACGCTATGGAAACCAGCTGCTTCATATTGTCCTTATCAAGCTGAGGAGCCTGTCCTCTCGGAGCACCGGCACCGAAACCTTTAAAAATACTTCCAAGAATGTCGTTGAAATTCTGACCTATTCCACCATAGCCCTGGTTAAAGTTGCCCGTATACCGTTCTCCATCGTCATAATCCTCTTCGTGAGTCACCTTATCAAAAACTCTGGGTTGCCTCATGGAAAGAAGTACTCCATAGAAAACAACGGTCAAAACGGCAAAAGCAGCCACAACACCTATAAAGAGTTGATTAAGGTGTGAAATCAGTTCTAACTTGAAAATATAGAAGGAAATATCCAAATTGAAAATGGGATCCGCCAGGTCAAATTCCGTACTGTGGCTGAACTTAAGGATATCAAACCATAGTTTTGTTACTGTCGTCAATGTGATAAAAGCGGCAAAAGCTCCACTTATCAGAAGGCCAAGAAGATTTATGGTTTTTTCCTTGACCCTGGCGTTTTCAACAATATCAACCTTTTTATAGTAACCCTTTTTCAAACCCATGAGATACAGGAATGCAAGCAGTGTCAGTATCAGAAAGGAAGGTATGCCAAGTTTTAATTGAGTAAAGAGCTGTTTAAAAAATACGCTGGTATAGCCCAGCTCTCTAAACCACAGATAGTCTGTTATAAAGCCAATCAATGCACCAAACAGTCCCACAACAGCCAGCAATATGGCTATTCCGATCATAAGGCTCAGCCTTTTCTTGTTCAAAAAATCACCCCTTAATATTTATAGTAGTTGGTAATCAACATCTCTCCGTCAACTTTTTCAAGACTGTATACGTAATTATATTTTTTAACCTGTGTTTTGCCTGAATCGGTCTGAGATATCTCCTCATTAACCCAGACAAAGTATTCATCGCCTGCCTGTCTTACCTCACCGATTTCCATCAGCAGAAACTCCTGTTTCACTTTACCCACTTTTGAGAAAGTCTCAACATTTTTTCTGGCCTGACTTTTTGGTTTAGTCAATTTAATAACATCGGCATCGCCGGTATTTATATAGTCTATCCAGCTCGAATTGAATTCAATAAGCACACCCAATATTTCTTCAAGATTGTCTTCTACAGGTACCGATTCTTTGATGCTCTTCTTGCCGTAATCCCTGCCCTCCTCCAAAGCCAGTTTATCATTATATCTTAAAGTTTGTATGTTGTGATTAAGATGCATCAAGGGTTCAATCGGGGTAGAAGGTTCTTTATCCGGTTCAGTCCCTGTGTCTGTATCAGGCTCTCCTCCTTCATTACTGTCCTGATCAGATGCCTCTTCGCCCTGATTCTTGTCGCTGTCTGCGTCTTTTTTTACCGTAAACCACGATACCACCTTATCTTTTGCATCAGTCATTCCATTTATTACGTCCAATTGAATCTGCTGTGCTTTTTTGGCCGCATCTGTATCCGGTTTGTACTGCTGAATACCCATGAGCACTCCGAAGAATAAACCGGCAATTATGAGGAGAGAAACGAGTATGATTAAAACAACTGTACCCGGGCCTGTTTTATTTACAGGCTCTTCAGGGCTGTCCTCTTTTTCTGTAAATAAAAACTGAAGTTCGGGCTCCACCGGCTTTTCTGGTTCCATCGGCTTTTCTGGCTCTTCAGGCTCTTCTGTTTCCTCCGGGGGATGCTCTATGGCCTGGCCATATCCCGGCTGACTCAGCCAGATTACTTCCGGTTCTTCATCATCAGCAGTTGCAGGCTCCTCTTCGCTTTTCAATTCCTCCTGCAATTCGTCCAGGCGAGGCTTTATTACTGCATCATACTCCTCTATTCTGCTCTGCTGGGCCTGAAGTAGTTTCTGAAACTCATCTTTCGCATTGTCGTACTCAAAGAATTTATCAAGTGGCTCCAGAAATTCGTCCTGCTCTGCTCCATCTTCTTCCAATGGCTTACCTTTCTGTTCGACAAACTCTCCGGTTTTCCAGTTGAAATCAAGGTTTTCCACTTTACCGGGTTCAGGAAAATTATTAAGATTCCAGTCAATGTTCAGCTTCTCCCTTGGAGTGCCGCAATAACTGCAAATTTCTTCGCCTTTTTGCAAAGGCCTGCCGCATTCTTTACAGTACATTTTGCCTCCTGAACTTTAAATAAATCACACTATATTATAATACAATTGTGGGTATATATCAAACAATTGTTACTATGCCCGGGAGGGAAGAGATTATGAAACGAATTGGCATAAGCGCTTTTACAGGTGCACTGGCGGGTTATTTGTATTACACATTCTATGGTTGTTATTCAGGGACCTGCCCGATTACCTCAAGCCCGTACACAACAACAGTATATTTCGCTATAATGGGCCTGCTGGTAGGCGTACTGTTTCAAAAAGATAAGAAAAGATCTGAAAAGGAGAAAGAGATATGAAGAATGTAATTCTGTTCACAACCAAAACCTGACCACACTGCTACACGGCCAAGGAGTTCCTTGCGCAGCACAACATCCATTATGTTGAAAAGGATTTAAATGCAGATGCGGAAGCCCGCACTTTTCTGATGAAAAGAGGAGTGGCCGGTGTTCCTTCGTTTTTAATCGGCGACGACTTAATCGTCGGCCTGGATCAGGCAAAAGTACTGTCGCTTGTTGACCATCGCCTTGTTGCCTGTGAAAACTGCGGGTCAAAGATGAGAGTCCCAACAGGCAAGGGCAAAATCAAAGTCACCTGCCCAAAATGCCAGCATCAGTTTGAGGTCACAACATAATTTCCGCGATGCTCTTCTCCAGCAGGTTTAAAAGGAGCTCAATCTCTTCTTCTGTGATTATCATAGGGGGACTTATGAGTATGGAGTCGCCATGAACACCGTCAATAAAACCTGCGCTTGGATAAACAATAAGTCCGTTTTCAAAGCAGCGCTGCACAATCTTAGCAGTTATTCCGTCCTCGGGACGGAATATTTTTTTATCGCCGCCATCCGGAGCATGGTTTATAAATTCCATGCCAAACAGCAATCCCTTGCCTCTCACATCGCCTATTGACGATATGCGCTCCATGATTTCCAACAGACCATCTTCAAGGATTTTTCCCATTTCCTTCGCTTTTCCGGGGATGTCTTCTTCTTTCAGATATTCAATTGTTGCAAGGCCGCAGGCGCTTGCCAGAGGATTGCCTCCGTAAGTGTGTCCCGTGCCGAACTTCATACTTTTTTCTTCGAGAGTATCATATATACTCTTTCTGGCAATAATTCCCGAAAGGGGGAAATACCCCCCTGTAATGCCTTTTCCGAACACTATAATATCCGGCTGCAGGCTCCAGTGCTCCGATGCAAAAAATTTCCCTGTCCTTCCAAAGCCTGTTATTACTTCATCCATTATAAACAGTATTTCATTTTCGTTGCATATGCTCTGTATCCTGGGGAAATAATCATCCGGTGGGGTTATTCCCGCTCCTGAAGCCCCGGTTATAGGCTCGCAGATAACTGCGGATATGTTATCTTTCCCCACTCGGTTAATTACTTTATT
Source organism: Bacillota bacterium (assembly GCA_052034085.1). Lineage (GTDB taxonomy): Bacteria > Bacillota > Clostridia > Peptostreptococcales > Anaerovoracaceae > UBA1426. The sequence goes on from JBPOJA010000013.1 coordinate 15,147, forward strand.
CAGGTATTCGGCGCAGAACAGGCCGCACTCCGGATATGATTTTTCGTAAGGACATCTGTAGCAAAAAGGTAACTCAAGAACCGGATAATCGCTCATATAGGGAACATATTCCTTTCGTCTGCCGGGATTTCCGGACATGGACAGGGCACCCATAGTGCTGCCGTGGTAGCTGGCCCACCTGGAAATTATTTTAGTTTTCTCCGGCCTGCCCTTGGCTGTCCAGTAGGAATATGCTAATTTCATGGCAAGTTCCGCAGCCTCGGATCCACTATTGGCCAGACTCACGTACTCCAGGTCTCCCGGTGCAATCTCACCTATAGCCCTGCAAAGATCCTCCAGCGGCTTGCTGCTGAACTGGCTCCTGTAAACGAAAGACAGGTTATCCAGCTGATTTTTAATGGCATTGATTATTTTCTGGTTATTATGTCCTAATCCGGCGGTCATGGCGCCGCAGCTGCCATCCAGATACTTTTTCCCGTTTTCGTCGTAAATGAAGATGCCCTCTCCTCTTTCTGCCAGAATTCTGTTTTCCGGATTCAGTGGCGAAAAAAACTTTGATTCCATTTCATTCGTCCTTTCTGGTATATATCGATTTTTTACCATTTCAATGAACTCATGTTGTAATTTTCTGTTTCAAAGAGTCCTGTAAGCCATAAGAACACAACAGGACAGACAAAAGACAATACCGTACTGTAAAGCCAAATAGTCTCCGATTCTATGTATCGGAGCCAGAGAGCCAGTCCCAGACCTGCCCCAAGGCATATCGCAAACAACGAATGATCCCCGAACTTTTTTTTGCTGAAAAGGCCTACAAGGAGTACCCCTGCCGGGGCAGCGAAAAGGATACCGCAGAATATGTCCAGAGTCAAAAGAGAAACATTTTCCAGAGATATGCCTATTAAAGCACAGATTAAACCGATGGATGCAGTGAAAGTTTTCCCAAAAATCAGCTTCTCCCTGCCATCTGCTCCCGGCTTAAAATTATCATGGTAAATATTGGCGGCAGAAATCCCATATAAGCCCATTAAACTTGATAATATTGTTGTCATTGTAATTGCAAACATGGCAAATGCAAAGATAATTGAAACCCATAAAGGGAATTGTTCTAAAAACATTTTGCTGGACAAAACTATACTTAGGTTAATATCTGCCCCCAGCTCAAATTGCAGAGCCAGGGCGGTGTAACCAAGCACTATGGAGCTCAGGATTGCAGCCGGCATAAATAATACGATCCCGCCCATCACGAAAGCCTTAACAAAAGTCATCTCATTCAAAGCGATATGGGCTCTCAATGAATAGGAGGGGTCTATGCAGGTTTGTGCAAATCCGACAATTATGGCCGAAACAAAATACCGTATTCCTCCGGCTGCAAAATAATTAAAAACCTCAGGATTGTAATTAATGTTGCCTGGATTTATTTTCACATCCAGCAACCCCAGATAAATAAATTCCGGATTGTATTTATAAAGCACCAGAGCAATCACGCTGCAAAACAGAACACTAATGATGAAAAAATTTACCAAATCGTTGTACAACAGCCCTCTGATCCCACTTGTAAGAATGAATACCAAAGCTACCATAACAGAAAAAAATGAAACCATTTTAAAGGAAATGCCAAACAGGCCACTCAGCACAAAGCCTATTCCTGCTGACATTTCCACAATTATGTAAACTGCTATCAAGGTTACCAGAATCAGATAAACTATTTTAGTTCTTGCAGTAAATCTCTTCCCGATAAATTCCGTGATAAAGGGAGTGTCGGGCATTAGCCTCTGAAAGCGTACCATGACTACGGTCAGCATCGCAAAGCCTATACCCGCCCCCAGTGCATATGCCATCCCACCTGAAATGCCGTATCTTATACCAGCCTCGGCAGCACCGATTATGGTGGTAGCCCAAACCCAGGAACAGAAAATGCTTGGCGCAAGCAAATAGCAGGGAACTTTTTTTTCCATAAAAATCATTTCCGTCAGGCTTCCCTTATTTTGTTTGCTCTTAAAATGCACAAGGGTCAGTATCCCGGCATATCCTGCTATAATCAGACTGCCTACCAGCTGGTACATGTTTTTTCTCCAAGAAACAAAAAACATCAAACTTGGGCATAAATATATGATTATTGTAACATATTCTCAAAGTATTAAAACCACAAGAAAGGCGGCACCCCTATGGAAGATTGGCGCCGCCCATTTCGGTTTACCTGTTGTACACGGTCATACGGGAAGCTAATAGAGCTTTGTAAGCTCCCCGTAAGTATCAGGTCTTCTGTCTTTGAAGAAAGTGTAGTACTCCAACCTCTTCTCTTTGGTAATGCCAAGATCCAGGCTGGCGTGAATTACGCCTTCAACCTCTTCATCCAGAGCTTCAATGACCCTGCCCAGAGGATCTATTATCTTGCTTCTGCCAAACCATCCAAGTACCTTATCATCACCTATCCTGTTGGCAGCCACCAGATGCAGGGTGTTGTCGAAGGCTCTGGCTTTGGTCATGAGATCCCAGTCCTCCTCATAAGGTTTTTCCCAGTTGGTACTGATAACCAGTAAATCAACACCTTTCAGGGCATAAATTCTTGAAACTTCAGGAAAAGCAGTATCCCAGCAAATCTGAACTCCTATCCTGCCGAAAGGGGTGTCGAAAACAGGATACTCGCAGCCTGCTCTGCACCACAGCTTTTCCGTATCGAAAGGATGTACCTTGCGGTATTGCCCCATAATTTCACCCCTGTCGTCAATGACAAGGCATGAATTGTACATAACATCGTTCATGTTGGGGTCTTTTTCTGCAAATCCATACACTACATAAACCCCGTATTTTGCACAGGCTTCGGCAATAGCTTTCATGCATTTGCCATGGGGCACCACCTCTGCCATTTCTTCAAATTCAGCCTTTGTGCCTTCATATCCCGTTGTGGCAAGCTCCGGAAAAACGATCAGGTCAGTTTCCGGCCTTGCTTCCATTACTTCTTTAATGTATTTCAGAATGTTTTCCAGATTTCTGTCGACTTCACACAAATAAGGCCTTGTCTGGACACACGACACATTAACCATTATTATCCTCCTTTTCCGTTTTTACTGTTTCTGGGCCTTAATTGTCCTTACAATTTCGCCGATTGCAGGAACCGCGATGAGGACTATGCCAACTACGAACCAAACATATACGCCCCAGAAATAGGCGCCTACAAATCCTTGACTTGCCATATCTACCCCTCCTTAGAACCTGCTACCACGTGAGACGGTTCATATTCTTTAAGTTTCTGGAAATCAAACTCATACTTAGTAAACAGCGAACCAATTATTACGACTACGGCCGGCAGGAATAAAGCCAGCATATTGCCTATAAACCAGTTCAGATCAGGATCCGGATAGAGCTGCCATGCCGCCACTCCTGCACCCAGGCCGATAAATATCGAGGCCATTGCCACGGAGGGAGGTGTTCTCTTCCATATCATTCCTGCCAGAAAAGCACTTGTGGGAGCTGCAAACAAAATTCCGCTTATGATATCAAGCATAAGTAAGGATACGCCTTTCAGCAATACTGCGGCTATTGCAACAATTATCCCCAGAGCCAGGGTAACCCTTCTTCCAAATAACATCTGCTCTTTCTCAGTAGCATCTTTTTTGACTACCTTCTTATAAAAGTCAACAGTAAACAGTGCCTGAGCACCGGCCAGAGCATTTCCGCCGGTAGTCATACCCGCCATGAACACCATAAGAACAAAGAAGATGCTGCCAAGTCCCGTACCATAAACCATGCTCATTATGTATGGGGCCGTCTGCGACAGTGAATCAAGTCCGTGGCCTTCTCCGATTCCCAGAGAAATCAGTGAACATCCGAAAATGTTTCCGCTGAGAATGGGAACAGGAGCCCATGCCAGCAATGTACCTATCAGATATGCTCTCAACAGGGCTTTGGTGCTTATGGTTGCAATGGCCTTGGAGTAATACCCCTGATCAAACAGCACCTGACCCATGGCAACAACGGCTGCAACAAGTCCGTATCGCAAAGCTACCAGGGATCCCATATTCAGGGCTTCGGGATTGTAGTTTACATTGTTTGGATTTGTTGCCACATCCATAAGACCGTCATAAATATTGCCAATGCCCAGTGTCTTAATAACCAGAGGCACAGTTATGAGGAATATGGTCGCAATAATGAAAAACTGAATAACGTCATTAAAAATGGAGCCCCTAAGCCCCGCCTTTGCAATATATGCTGTAACTATGATGACCGGTATGCTGGCTCCCACTTCATAAGGCATGCCGAAAATTGTGTTGAATGCTATGCCTATGCCTACACCCTGCTCAGTGAATACATATAGAACTATGCCCACACCGAACATGAAGAAAACTGCGGAAACTTTCTTTCCGTAACGCTCCTGGACGAATTCAGTGAAAGTTGTACACTTGGGCATCTTTCGTCTGAGAGCCACAACTAGAGGTATGAAAATAAAGAACGGAACACAGGCCCCAAACGAATAGTTTATTCCTCCTGAAATTCCGTACCAGGTACCCGCCTCAGCGGCGCCCATAATAGTGGTGGTCCACACCCACGAAACCATGACGCTGGCAGATATAAGTGCGTATGGTACGCTTCGGCCTGCTACAACGAAATCGTCAACGCCTTCCATGGGAAACCGGTTGGACACGACAACGGATAAACCAATAAAAATGAATGCGAATACGGCTAAAATAAAATAGCCAAATGTACTGGTTACCATGAACTTACCCCTCCTTTGCCAATCAATACGTGTTCATTATTGTGCACCATTGTACAATAATGTACTTTTATGATAGCACGGCTCCATCGGGTTTTCAAGGTTATTAGCTAATTATTCTGATTATTCTTTAAATATGTCGGAAAAATAAAAAGTGCGCTCAACAACTTCAGGCATAGGCTCTTTGGTCATTATGGAAACGATCGCGCAAGTGCCAAGATTAATCAAAGCTCCGGCGAAAACACTTTTGGAATCGAAATAGTTGTTCGTTATCAGCACATACATACAAAAAAACAAAGCCGAAGCCATGCCGGCCAGAACACCGCTGCCATTGACCCTTTTCGAAAACCATAGCGCAAAATATGCAGGAACAAGCAAAACAGTACCTATCCCAATTCCTGCAATCCAAAGATATATAATATTGCTGATGTTTATAGCAAAGGCAAAACCAACAGTGCCCGTCAGAATTACTCCCATTCTTGTCCAGAATATCATCTCCTTGTCCGAAGCCTGCCTGCTGATAAATCTCTTGATGATGTCATTGGAAAAGATCTGCCCCGAGCCTATCATATATGAATCTGCCGATGACATTATAGCCGACACCAGGGTAATAATAACAAACAGAGCAAGAGAAGGCGCCAGCTTTTCGAAAATAAATCCATATATTAAGTACTCTTCTGCCATCCCCGAAGGGAACAGGGGCCGCTGAAAAATTCCGATATAGGTCGGTATCAGGAGAAGTATGAGGGTAATGGTCAACGGAATCAAATAGCCCCAAAATGCAACTTTGTCATTTTTACTCGCCCATATTCTTTCCCAGTCAGTCTGGTCTCCCATGAAAAAGAACAGCCCGAATGTCAGAAAAGAAGTAAGAATCACTGCAAGGTTGTCTCCGGCCCCAAGAATGGACAGCTGAATTGACTTCCCAGCCTCCTGATAAAACAACAAGATGTTTTCCAGGCCATCATTTGCAGAAATGCTGTAGCACAGCAGAATAAACATGCCCACAGTTTGGAGGATTCCCTGAAATACGTCAGTTACAACCACAGCCCAAAGACCGCTCATTGCCGTATATCCTGTGATTATCAGGAAGGTGGCAAGTATCGCCAGATTCCTGTCTATGTTAAACAAATATGTGAACATGAAAGACAATGCCGTAAACTGCATGCCCACCATGGTTACATTTCTTATCAGCAGGCCAAGACTGACCGGTATCCTGATAATTTCACCATATTCCGGATACCTCAGTGCAAATACATCCCCGATGCTGTGCATACGAAGCTTTCTGATTCGTTTAATGAACAGAAGGGCGAAAAAAAATCCAGCTAAACATGAGCTGGCGAAAATCCAATATTGGCTTACACCTTTAGAATATGCACTGCCTGCCAAACCTATTATGGTTCCTCCTCCAATCCAGGTCCCCATATAGGTTAAAATGACAAACCAGATGGTCAGGCTTCTTCCGCATAATGTATATTCCTCATAAGAATTAAGTGCCCTTTTTATGAAAAAGGCACTTAAGCCGAACAAAACCAATGTGTATGCCACAAATGATATTACTGAAAGCAGTATCAGCCCGGTCACTTCTACTCCTTCTGATTTACGGTCCTTTCATTATTCGCTTTTATCCAGCTTATAACCTCTTCCTGATCAAACCTGATGGTCTTTCCAAGCTTAATAAAAGGAAGGCCTCTCTTCTTAAGATTGTATATTGTAGATCTTGTAACTTGCAGCATCTCACTGACATCTTCAATTGTCAAATATTTAATATCTGCAGGCATTTTACAACTCCTTGTTTATCAGCTCTATTTTTAAACCAACCATATTTCTGTCCATTATTGTACATTATCATCCAATTATTTGCAATCGCTTTTACGGTTCCGGTGCTTTCGACTTTCATCTTCGAGCCCCGTTATTCAATGTATAAAATATAGTTTTACAATTTTATCAATTATTTTAGTATTGAACGGGTATTTCTCTGATTCACAGGTTACTATCAAATTATCCCATTCTATTATCCCATTTTCTCTGTATGTTGCCAGTTTTTTTGACATTGAGGCAAGATATTCAGTATTATCAAGCATCCCAAAATGTTCCCAACCAATCTTTCTGCCATCGCAGGGTCTGTTTATTGTAAAATCAGGGTAATATTTATGATTTCCGAAACTTAGGGCTTCCTCGTATCTGAAGCAAATATTATTTGCTTCAAGCAAACTTGCGATAATAGATTCCGACTTAGATCTGACACCAAGTCCTTTGCTTGAGTAATAAATAATATTTTCCCGAAATGCCGGATTCTGTTCGTAATCATCCTCAAACCGGTCTCAATGTATTTTTTCCTTGCCAACTGCTTAATCAATGGAAAATCTTCCGCACACAAATATTCAGTTTGACATTGCTTTTGATTTTTCTTATTTTTGCCAAAATATCGATAAAAACGCCTTTTCCCTGCAACCAGTTTAATCTGTAAGTTTCCCTGGGGAAGTCTTTCCAATTCTTTTTCATAGGCTTCTATCATTTTCCGGTAACCATCACACTCATCTTCAATGATTCTTTGTATATCCCGGTTGAATATTTTCATCCCCTCCAAATCTATGCGTCAAACATCAAGCGATTTCCATATATTACCATAATATATAGGGATGCCTTTCATGTCAATGCCTTTATCTTTTCAACAATAAGTTTTTCATTAAATCGAAAGACATTTCAGAGGGTTTTCACATCCAAATAAACGAATTCTTATTTCAATAAAAAAAATCGCTTACGCTCGAAGGTGTTTATAAGCGAAATTGTATTAAATCATATGTTTTCGCTTAACCCGCAAGGATAAAATAAGCCATAAAGAAATCCTTCTCTTTTTTTCGCTTACTTTTTTCACTAAGTCAACGCTACAATAAGCGTAATTTTTTCTTCCAGTACAATTTGGCTTATTTTCGAAGATATGTATAAGCCAAAATTCTGATTAACTTGCATTTTGGCTTAAAGAAATGGATGGGAGAGCTTCAAATGCTATCTTTTTTCTACTATTTCCAATGGCACCCGTACCCGAGTAATACTATTCAGAAAAGGCAACTCCACAAAAGCTTCTCGTTTGTGCCGGTCTATTTTCTTTATCAGGCCTTCGCTGCCTTTAAGAGGTCCCTCGGTTATAGTGATTGCATCGCCTTCAATAAATCCTTTGGAGAGTGATATATTGAAATTCTCGTCTGCCAGTGTCAAAAATCGTTCTACTTCGTCCACACTCATCGGTGTAATTCTGTCGCCTACCCGAAGCAGCCGCTTGAATTCGGCCGTCTTCCACAATGCGGCGGCTACTTCATCGATATAATCGCTGATTATTATGAAGTAGCCGGGAAATAAGGGTTGCAGAATGGAAAATGTCTGTCCCTGCTTTCTTTGCTGTTTTTCCCAGGACGGAACAAAAAGCTTATCAAAAATATCTTCTGCAAGCAGACGCCTTATGTCTTCTGCCATCTTAAACTCGTGTCCTGTCAGAACCTGTATGACATACCAGTTATCCAGACGTATCCCCATTTGTTTTCCTCTACTTGACAAGGTCCTTGAGAAGAGAAAGCTCTTCGATTTTAAAAATCCACAGCAATAAAAGATATACAAGTCCGGCGGCAACTATAGTCCAAAACATGGAAAAAACCACTGATAAATGTAAACCGTAAAGGAGAGCTTTAAAAACCAGTCTGGAACCTCCGACTGCAAGCAGGGCGGCAAATGTTATTTCTGCCATTTTGACCCTGCCCGTTGACAGTTTGATTTTGGGATATTTTTTTCGCATAAGATAATATAACATACCGGCATTTAAGGCAGCCGCCATGCTGGTGGCCAGAGCCAGACCCCGGTGGGCCATGGAGCCGATCAGAAGAAGGTTAAACAGAATGTTGGAACCGGCCCCTATGGCTCCGCAAACTACCGGTGTTTTCGTATCTTCTAAAGCATAATAGGCTTTTACCAGCAGGCTGTTGGCGGATGCAAAAGCCAGCCCGATGGAATAATAGAAAAAGGCTCCTCCCGTCAGGGCTGTTGATGCGGCATCAAAAGCACCCCTCTGATAAACCAGAGCAACAATATATTCACTGTATAGCATAGCACCCATGGATGCCGGCAGGCTGATTATAAAAATTATAGTCATGCCCTTGGACAAGGCATCATTGAAAGCAGGATAATCCCCCGCCGCCATGGTTTTGGTCAGTTTCGGGTAAATGATGGTCACTATTATACTGATAGTGAGAGCGGTAATCATGCCAACCAGCAGATTGCCATAATTAAGCGCAGAAACGCTGCCCTCCGACAGGCCCGAGGCCAGCATCTTGTCCACAAAAGAGTTAATCTGATTAACCATGCTACCCAGAAATACCGGCAGAGCCAGGATCGCAATCTCTCTGGCAGTATTGCCAATTCTATATGAGAAATTATACAGGAAACCCTCCTTGCGGGTCATGAAAGCCATAATAATGAACCTTGCCATTGATCCAAGCAGAATTCCAAGGGCCATTACATAATGACTGTAAAAGGCTCCAACCACAATGGCTCCCAGCACGAAAATACTTTGGGAATAACCTGCCAGCATGGGTTTTAAAAATATTCCCTTGTAATGCAGATAGGATTCCATTAAGCTTGCGCCTCCTGTAAAGAGCAGATAAGCAAAACTGAATCTGAGGAAAAATACAGTCAGGCTGGCCGTTTCTCCTGTATAGCCTCTGGCAAACACTGAGGTCACGGGCTCTGCGAATGCTATACCCAAAGCCGCCACAATCAGGGCTAAGAAGGTAGCCAAGTTGATAGCTTCCGAAGTAAATTTGTCTCCGGAGGATTGTCCTTCATTTTCCACAATTCTTGAATAAATGGGCAGATATGAAACTCCCATAGATGTAAAGATGCCGGCAAAAAGTATCCCAGGAATGGCATTGGCCATAACATAGGCATCAACAATATAGCCGGTTCCAAAAAAACCGGCTAGAAGTATTTCCCTTATAAAACCTGTGATTTTAGACAGCAGAGTCAGGATTGCCAGCAAGGCCGCTGTCCTGGCAGCAGTACGCATGGAGCTACCCCCTGAGTTTCACTCTGTTAAGCGCCTTTTCTATGGAAAGTTTTGCAAGTCTCACATCCTGTTCATCAGTGCTGGTCTCCAGTATGGACTTTGCTTCTTCAATCTTGCGCTCCTGGCGGGCCAGATCTATTTCCTCCGGCCATTCCGCCGCATCGGCAAAGATGGTTACGTGATTTTTTTTAACATCTATAAATCCGCCTGTTACCGAAGCAGCTTTAAAATCCTTTTCACCCTCTTCTTTAATGCGCATAATTCCGGTACCTAAAAGCTTGCACGCAGGCGCATGGTTGGCAAGAAAACCTTCGTAGCCGACTGTAGTCCTGACTATTACCATTTCCACTTCGCCTTCATAAAACAGCCTTTCGGGCGTTATTACTTCAAGCTTAAAGGTCTTAGCCATTGGATTTCTCATACCTTTCTACAACTTCGTCTATGCCTCCCGCAAACAGGAACATGGATTCAGGTATGTGGTCATGCTTTCCTTCCAGAATTTCTTTGAAGCTTCTTACTGTTTCTTTAAGCGGGATATATTTTCCCGGAGTTCCTGTAAATTGTTCTGCAACGTGGAAGGGCTGAGAAAGGAAACGCTGAATTTTCCTTGCTCTGGCAACCGTTAGTTTGTCGGATTCGCTGAGCTCGTCCATGCCAAGGATAGCTATGATATCTTGAAGCTCCTTATAGCGCTGGAGCACTTCCTGAACTCCTCTGGCAGTATTGTAATGCTCTTCTCCGATGATTACGGGATCCATGATTCTTGATGTGGATTCCAGCGGATCTACAGCAGGATAAATACCAAGCTCTGTGATGGCACGGGAAAGAACCGTAGTTGCGTCAAGGTGGGCAAAAGTCGTTGCCGGAGCAGGGTCAGTCAAGTCATCAGCGGGTACATAAATGGCCTGCACTGATGTTATTGAACCCTTTTTGGTCGAAGTTATGCGCTCCTGCAAAGCACCCATTTCAGTTGCCAGTGTGGGCTGATAACCTACTGCGCTGGGAACACGGCCCAAAAGAGCAGATACTTCAGAGCCGGCCTGTGTAAATCTGAATATATTGTCGATGAAAAGCAGAACGTCCTGGCCCAAAACATCCCTGAAGTACTCAGCCATGGTAAGGCCTGATAAGCCTACTCTCATTCTGGCTCCGGGAGGTTCGTTCATCTGCCCGAATACCATTGCGGTTTTATCAATAACTCCGGAATCTATCATTTCGTGGTAAAGGTCATTACCTTCCCTGGTTCTTTCTCCTACACCTGCGAAGACCGATATTCCTCCGTGCTCCTTTGCTATGTTGTTAATGAGTTCCTGGATGAGAACAGTCTTACCAACGCCGGCGCCGCCGAAAAGACCTACTTTTCCGCCCCTTGTGTAAGGCGCAATCAGGTCAACAACTTTTATACCGGTTTCGAAAATCTGGGATGAAGTATCCTGGTCCTCGAAAGCCGGCGCCGGTCTGTGAATTGGCATCCTTCTTTCGGTTTCACAGGGCCCCTTTTCATCTATAGTGTCGCCTACAACATTGAAGAGACGACCCAGCACTTCCGGTCCCACAGGTACACTTATAGGGCCCCTGGTGTCTACCGCTTTCATACCTCTTATAAGTCCGTCTGTCGATGAAAGTGCAACACATCTTGCTACGTCGTCACCTATATGCTGTGCAACTTCCACTACAATCTCCCTGTCATCGTGGATAATTTTTATGGCGTTCAAAAGCTCCGGCATCTCCTCCGGGCTGAATTTTATGTCTACTACAGGTCCTATAACCTGATGAACTATGCCTATGTGCTCTACCACGCTGTTACCTCCTTATTTGTTGGCAAGAGCCTCTGCTCCGCCTACAATTTCCGATATTTCATTTGTTATGGCTGCCTGTCTGGTTCTGTTATAAGTCAGAGTTAATGCTTCCAGCATTTCCTTGGCATTGTCCGTAGCATTTTCCATGGCCATTCTCCTGGCCGCATGCTCGCAGGTAGCCGATTCTATAATGGCATTATAGACTGTAATTTCAACATATTTGGGAATCAGATAATTGAAAACTTCTTCTGCTGAAGGTTCATATTCCACGTCGGTACCGAATGGATGCTTTTCGTAGGGGTCTCCTTCAATCTCAAGGGGCAGAATTGTCTTATGAAAAACCCTTTGCTCCAGCGCCGTGTGAAATTTGGTGGAAACCAGTATGATTTCGTTAATTTCTCCTTTGTCATAAAGATCCAGCAGATTGTCGCTTATCTCTCTGGTTTCTTCAAAGCTGATGTCTTCGGGAGGGAAGCAGTACTCCTTCTCGATCTCATAATCGTGTCTGAGGAAGTAATCCCTGCCTCTGCTTCCTATAGCCGTCACTACGGCTGTAGTGTTGTCCCTGCCGCTGTCATCTATCAGCTTCTGCGTATATCTGATTACGTTGCTGTTAAAGCTGCCGGCCAGGCCTCTGCAACTGGTGACCACAATATATGCGGCTTTATTTATTTCTTCATTTTTCTTCAGGTAATGAGAAGGCACATCTGTCGTGTTCTGAAAAACCTCTTCGATAACTTCCATAAGATAATGCAGGTTCCTCTTGCCTCTCTCAAAAGCTATTTTGGCACGCCTTAGCTTTGCAGCAGATACCAGCTTCATTGCATTGGTAATGTGCTCCATACTCACTATGCCGTTTATTCTTCTTTTGATATCCCTGATATTATTTCCTGCCATATCAATGTCCTATTGAACCAAGAAAATACTCTTTAAATCCTATAATGGCTTCCTTAAGTTCTTCTTCCGTTTCACTGTCAAGTTTGCCTGTGGATTTAATGGACTTACCCACATGCGAATAGTTGGCATCCATAAACTGATAGAACTCTTTTTCGAATCTTTTAATCTCTTCTACGGGTATATCTTCCATATAATTGTTGGAAGCGGCATAAATAATCATTACCTGATGCTCTACCCTGATAGGAGAATACTGCTCCTGTTTCAATATTTCCATCAGGATACGGCCATGGTCGAGACGCCTCTTTGTGTCTTTGTCAAGGTCCGAGCCAAATTGTGAAAATCCTGCCAGCTCTCTGTATTGCGCCAGTTCAAGACGGATTTTACCTGCAACTTTTTTCATGGCTCCAATCTGGGCATCGCCCCCTACCCTGGAAACAGATATACCTGAGTTAACCGCAGGCCTCTGGCCGGAGAAAAACAATTCAGATTCGAGGAAAATCTGACCGTCTGTAATGGAAATTACGTTTGTGGGAATATAGGCGGAAACGTCTCCTGCCTGGGTTTCGATAATGGGCAGGGCAGTAATAGATCCTCCGCCTAAATCATCTGAAAGCTTTGCTGCCCTTTCCAATAAACGGCTATGAAGATAAAAGACGTCTCCGGGATAAGCCTCTCTTCCGGGGGGCCTTCTTAATAGCAGTGACATGGCTCTGTAGGCAACAGCATGTTTGGAGAGGTCATCATAAATAATGAGCACATGCTTGCCCTGATACATAAATTCCTCGGCCATGGCACAGGCTGCATATGGTGCGATGTACTGCATCGGAGCAACCTCACTGGCTGTTGAAGAAACAACTATGGTATATTCCATAGCTCCCCTGTCTTCGAGTATCTGTACAAGCTGGGCAACAGTGGATTTCTTCTGTCCTATAGCTACATATATGCAAATAACATCTTCTTCTTTTTGATTTATTATGGTGTCGACTGCGATAGCGGTTTTCCCGGTCTGTCTGTCTCCTATAATAAGTTCCCTTTGCCCTCTACCTATGGGAATCATGGAGTCGATAGCCTTAATTCCGGTCTGCAGGGGCTGGTGCACTGATCTTCTGTGCAGAACTCCAGGAGCCTGGTTTTCAATAGGTCTGAATTTATCGCTTCTTATGGGTCCTTTGCCGTCAATGGGTTGTCCAAGTGCATTTACAACTCTGCCTATTAATGCCTCGCCTACAGGAACTTCAACAACCCTTCCCGTGGGCTTGACCAGATCTCCGTCCTTAATCTCGGAGTCGGGGCCCATGATAACTGTACCCACATTGTTTTCCTCCAGGTTGAGTGCCATGCCGTAAACCTGGCCGGGGAATTCAAGAAGCTCTCCCGCCATACAGTTGTCAAGCCCGTAAACCCTGGCTATTCCGTCACCGACCTGGGTAACCGTTCCATAGTAGGAAAGACCCCATTCATTCTCATGTTTGTCAATCTCTTCTTCGATTATTTTGCTTATTGCATCGGGAGTCTCAACCTCCTCTTTTTCAGCTCTTCCGGCCATCTGCTGGCGAAGCCTCTCGGCAAGGTCGGCCAGGCGCTTTTTGACACTCATGTCAATTAAGCGGCCTTCTATGAAAATCCTGGCGCCACCGATAAGAGAAGTGTCTATCCTGTTAAGCAGTTTAATTTCTTTGTCAAAATAATCCTTAAGCTTTTTTTCGAAAGCAGCAATTTTATCTTCTTCAAGGGGAATGGCGGAATAAATTATGCCATTGGATATCCCCATGCTTTCGTTCAGAAGAAGGTGATAACGTCTTACAATCTCAGAAAACTGGCTTTCAGCATTTCTGTCTATCACCATCATAAGGAATTCCATAAGCTCCGGCTGGATATGGCCTTCATAAATCTGCCTTATGACATTTTTCTTTTCCTCACCCGGAACGGAAGGAGAGCGGAAATATTTATAGAAAACCTCTTCCCTGTCGAAAGTTTCAACTAACTGCTCAGCTTCAAGAAGAATTTGTTCACGGTTTCCCTTTTTCCTGGCCTCCTCCATAAGGGCTCTGGCCAGTGTCAGTTCCTTGCTCAGTTCTGCCATGATCTTCCCTCAACTTCCTGTATTAACTTGTCCATGAAATCATCCTGACCAGAAATATCAAGCTGTTGTTCCAGCACTTTCTGGGCCGCCATCATGGCCAGGTTCAGAATTTCTTCCCTCATGTCAGAAATAGCCTTGTGCTTTTCTGCCTCTATTTCCTTCTCAGCCTGAGCTCTCATTTCCATTATCTTATCGTTGGTTTCATCCAAGATAATTTTTGCCTGGGCATCGGCATCCATCCTGGCTTTTCTGATTATTTCCCTGGCTTCAACTTCGACTTCATCGATTTTCTTCTGATAATCCTGAAGTTTTTCTTCTGCAGTGGCATTTGCAATCTCAGCATTTTCGAAAGCTTCTTTTATCTGATTCTTCCTGTTCTCCATGAAATTGTGAACTTTCTCAAAAAAGAACTTTCTCATGAAGAAATACAGGGTAATCAGAGTCATCCACATGAAAACCAGGGTCCAGTTAAATTCAATCAGTCCTGCATATAATTCCAAGACTTATCCACCTCACAATCATATAATTACGCACATAGGCTTTAGAGCAGTCCAATCAATGGGTTTGCCAGCACAAGGACTATGGCAATGATGAATGCAAATATTCCTGTTGTCTCTGTTACGGCTTGTCCAACTACCATGGTCTGAAGAATGTCCGCTTTTGCTTCGGGTTGCTTTGCTACACCCTCAACAGCTTTCATGCCAATCAGCCCTTGTCCAATTCCAATTCCAAGGCCGATAACCATAACCATGGCCGCTGCCAATGCAGAGATTCCTAAAATAAAGCCTTCTGATGTAACTAATGGAAAATTCATTTTACTTCCTCCTGTTTTTATATATAAATATTTTATGCTTCCTCTACGGTAAGTTGCATTGCCAAAAATGCCATAGTCAATGTGGTAAAAATAAATGCCTGGAGCAAAGGTTCAAATACATCAAAGAACAAGCTCAGGGGCAGAGGTATCAGGTACTGGAAAAAGGGTATGCTGATGTTCATGGCATCAGTGGCGCTGTGCAATGCGTGGAAAGCAAACTCCATGATTATCATCCCGCCGGCTATATTGCCGAAAAGACGGAAAGCCAGGGAGATGGGTAGGGAAATATCTTTGATAATCATAATTGGTGCCATAAAAGGGTATGGATCGCCATAGTGTTTGACCCATCCCATAAAGCCGTGTGTTTTTATGGAGCTGCCCTGTATAACCAGGAAAGATACGATTGACAGTGCAAAAGCCGTATTAACATCTGCAGTGACTGGCCTGAATCCAAAAAGACCCAAGGCATTAGCAAAAATACAGAAAATAAACAAAGTTCCGATATATGGCGCATAACTATCAGTATTCTTTTTAGGAAGTGTTGTTCCCGTAAAACTATAAATGCCTCCCACAATCATTTCCACTATCAACTGCAAAGTCCCCGGATCTCTTTTTAAGTTTCTCGTGGAAAAAAGGGAGAAGACTATCATTATCGCTGCCACGATTATACCAAAAAAAACGGTTTCAGTAATCATGATTTTTCCGTTGAATATACTCATGATTATCCTTGGACCTAACTCACCCACTATTTATACCTCCTGTTTTTTCTTCAGGCCCGGTTTTATACCGTGCTCGTAATATAGTGCAATTTTCAAAGTCATAAATCCCAACAAGGCGGCAATCCCTGGCACCGTTCCCAGATTATATGAAAAAAGAAATATGCCGCCATAAATAATAAGCCTGACAAAATAGCCCAGCGTATTTATTAGTCTTCCTTTTTTTGTCTGGAGAGCCAATTTCGATGTAAACATCAGCAGGCTGAAATTGCCAATTGCAATTGCTGTTCCTAAAACCAACCCGTACAAAAACTTAAGATTCCAGCCTAAAAAGATCAATGAAACGATTTCAATGATGCCGGCTACGAAAAAAGTTTTTACTTTTAAACCCATGGTTTATCTCCCAGCCCTTCCATTATGCAACTTAAAACCGCCAATGTAAAGTGATTTGAACAATTTGTGAATAATCAGACAATTGAAAGCAGATCCGTTGCAGCCAGAGCCATAACCTTTGCCGCTGCAATCATGTGCTCCACTTCCACATACTCATCAGATTTGTGTGCCATCCTCAGTGGCCCAGGCCCATAAACTATACACTGATCCATACCCCCCTGCCTTACCACATATTTTTGGTCATCGTTTCCCGGGCTTATGGAGAAATCCATAACTTTCCCAAGATAGGTTTCACCAGCTTTTTGAAAAGCTTTTACAACATCTGTATTACCGGAAACTATTGTGGGATCAACTTCCATTATAGACCTTAATTCATAGTCAAAATCTTTATAAGAAGCCTTGAGCTCTTCACACGTTGAAAGTATCCTCTCTTTTGCCCAGGCTACACTTTGCT
Source organism: Bacillota bacterium (assembly GCA_052034085.1). Lineage (GTDB taxonomy): Bacteria > Bacillota > Clostridia > Peptostreptococcales > Anaerovoracaceae > UBA1426. The sequence goes on from JBPOJA010000013.1 coordinate 32,070, forward strand.
CCGGGATGAGTCTCCAGTCAAAGGCTGCCACGCAGGAACCCGGTACCGTGTTAACTTTTGTGCCGGCATTAATCATAGTTGTCACCAGAGTGCTTCTTTTGCATGCGGGTGGAATAACAGGATATTCTGATTCGATTGCAAGTTCGGGCTGGATTTTTTCCTTTATTGCATTCAGAAGCAGGTTCATATTGTCTATCGCATTTATTCCTTCAGACGGCATACTGCCGTGACTCTGTTTTCCTTTCGTTTCAATTTCAAACCAGAAGGTTCCCCTGTGTCCCAGGCAGATTTTATCGTAGTCCAGACACTCTGTTATTATGCAGTAATCCGTATTATTTTTGTCCAGATAGCCATTGTTGACCAGATAGCCGACTCCTGCCTGTCCTCCGGTCTCCTCATCGGGAGTCGCACTGGAAATAATGGTTCCATTCAACGAAATTCCCGCTTTTTTTAATGCATAGATAGCAAATATCTGGGACACTATGCCCGACTTCTGATCTGAAGAGCCTCTGCCATACAATTTCCCGTCTTTTACTTCTGGTTTAAAAGGATCCACAGTCCAGCCGCTGCCCGCAGGCACCACATCATAATGACCGGAAAAATGTAACAGGGGCCTGCCTTCCTTCCCCCGATATCTGCCTATTACATTTACTCTTGGCAGGCCTTCTCCAAAAGGAGCCAACCTATCAAGTTGGTCTGCGGGGACCTCCACGTACTCAACTTCGCAGCCGATTTTTTCCATCATACTCCCTATTGCCTTTGCACATTGGGGATAATTTTTACCCGGTGGATTTTCAGTATCTATCCCAATTATTTCTTTTGCAAATTCAACAAGTTCTTCCCGCAGGTCTTCAACTGCCTTATCGATGGCTTCAACAACATTTCTATCCATCAGAGTTTTCCTTTCTTAAAGCAAAGGAGGAAGGCAAATGGCCCTCCTCCAATTTTTCAGATAAGACCGGACACTAAATTCCCCAGAAAGCTTCAATAATATCATCCGAGGGTTTTTTGGTCAGTTTACTTACCACTACAAAGGCTACCAGTGAGATCAGCAAAGGCAGAACAATTGTGTGGGTTCCAAAAGGTCTTGCCCATACTTTACTGAACAGGATGTAAGATCCAACACCCGTCACAATACCTGCAAAAGCGCCCGGAGCATTGGCTCTCTTCCAGTAAAGACCAAGTACTATCGGCCACAGGAAGGTGGAAATCAGGCCTGCATTGGCATAGAGGTTCAGCCACACCATCAGAGGCGGAGGGTTGAAGGCCGCTATGTAGATGATAATTCCAACCGCTATTGTGCTGGCAAAGCTCAAGGCAGATGACTTTTTAGCATCTGTATTTATCTTGGGATTGATATAGTTGCCCACCAGGTCGTTGACAATGGCTCCAACCACTATGAGGAGCTGGGAGTCAACCGTTGACATAACAGCTGCCAGAGGCCCTGCCAGTATGATACCTGCTATAACAGGAACAAAGAGTTTGGTGGAAACTGTAGGTACTACCAGGTCGCCGGACTCGATGCCCGGAACCAGAACCATTCCGAAAGCTCCTACTAAGTGCATAAGCAGAAGCAGAACCATGGATACGGCTGTACCATAGATGATTCCCTTGTGCAGGCTGTCGCTGTCTTTATAGGCCATGGCTCTCACGCCGACACTGGGCAGACCAACAACGGCAAAACCTACTAAGATCCAGAATGATGTAACCCATGCTACTGTGGCAAAACCTTCAGTCGGTCCATACGGTGTAATCAGGCCAGGATTCATATCATACATTTTTTGTACTATGGCTGAAACACCTCCGCCTGCAGAAACAACACCTGCAAACAACACAATCGTGGCAATGGTCATAACAACACCCTGCAGTGTATCTGTAAGAGCAACCGCTCTGAATCCGCCTATTGTCGTGTAAATCAAAACAGTTACTGCAAAGAATGTGAGTGCTGCAGTATATGATAGCCCAATGGAGCCCTGAAGCAGTCTGGCTGCACCAATCCATTGGGCCGCCATGGCCGCAATAAAGAACGCAATAATCGAAATTGATGTCAGCACGACCAGAACATCACTTTTGTATCTTGCTCTGATATAGTCCGTAATAGTTACTGCATTTATCTTTCTTGCGATTATAGCGAATTTCTTACCCAGAACGGATAATGTAAAATATCCTGTGGGCATCTGAGTCATTGCCAGAAACACCCACACAAGGCCATGTGTATATGCCGTACCCGGCCCTCCGATAAAGCTGCCGGCACTCAAATAAGTGGTGACCAGGGTCATAGCCAGCACAAAACCACCCAGGTCCCTTCCTCCTGTCATATATTCCGTCAGGAAGTTTTCGTCGCTTGACTGCCTGGCCTTTGCAACGAACTTCATGCTATACATTCCGATTATAAAAACTAAAACGAAGTACAGCAGTATGGGAATAAGGACTGCCCATTGTATACCTGTCATGCCTTATTCACCTCCTCCAGATAAGCCTGGGCTTCTTCAACGGTCATCCTTTCAAGAGGCATATCCTTGTAGAATTTCTTAACCATGATAATGGCCAGAACCGTAAACAGTATGCCGCCTAAAACGCTGCTCATGAAGAACCAGGTGGGAAAGCCTAAAATGTACGAATACTCTTCAGGCGCTCCTGAACCCAAACCATAGCCCGTGACAAACCACCAGACCAGGTTTATGATTCCAAGCCCAAAACCTAACAATGCTTCTTTATTGCACTGCTTGTATCTTGGGTCTTCCATGAAAACATCTTTCTTTGCAAGATCTTCCATGCTAAGCCTCCTCTCTTCCGTCAATGACTTTTTGTATATTCATCAAAAGCTGCCGCAGATTCGGCCTGCTTTTCCATGATGGCTTCTTTAAGCATCATATCCTTAACCTTCATGAGCCTTGTCTGATTGCCTCTCTCATTTTCGTCCAGCTTCATTCTGATGTATTTGATGGTCTCCTGAAGGTCGGGTATCATAACATACTCCAGGGCATTTACCCGTCTTCTGGTCTTTTCAATCTCTTCAGCAAGCAAACTTGCTTCTTTTTCCATTGCAGCCAGCTCCAGGAGTACGGGGAAAACTTCAGACAGGTTTTCTATGGACTTGTCCAGTTCCCCGGACGTCCCGATAAAACCATAAGGCAGGATATCTTTTATTTCATCAGTGGTTGTCACAAAATCAAAAACAGGGACTTCAACACTCATGACATTTTTGCTTCCCAGTTCTATAGCCACTCCCTGCTTGGGGTACATCAAAGCTTCTTCCATAAAAGCTGAGGGCATAACGGCATTTGCTACGGCAAAATTTCTGTAGACTTCTGCCAGCAACCTTTCCACTTCTTCTCTCAATGCCTTGTTGCGTCTGGCCAGATCCAGAAATTGCTTCATAAGCTCATCTCTTTTATCCTTCATGAGCTTATGGCCTCTGACAGCCACAACCAGCTTCTTTTTTAATGAGGTCAGCACCATTCGTGTGGGATTTACATTAAGCCTCGCCACTTGCCCCTCCTCCTAGTCTTTCCTGTTAACTTCACATACGCAGGGTAAATATTTGTCCAGATATTCATCCCTGATTCTTTTTAGTTCGCTTCTGGGCATCATATCGAGCAGTTCCCATCCAAGATCAAGGGTGTCCTCAATGGTCCTGTTCGTCTCATAGCCCTGAGAAACATATCTGTTTTCAAAAGCATCGGAAAACTGGGCATAGAGCAAATCGACCTCTGTCAAAGCCGCTTCTCCCAATATTGCCATCAGCTCTTTTGCCTGTTTCCCTCTGGAATATACAGCAAACAGCTGATTCATGGTGTCTGCGTGATCTTCTCTTGTTTTATCTTTGCCTATTCCTTTGTCTTTGAGTCTGGACAGAGAGGGCAACACAGATACCGGAGGAACAATTCCCTTCCTGTGCAGATCTCTGGACAAAATGATCTGTCCTTCCGTAATATACCCCGTCAGATCAGGAATGGGATGAGTTATGTCGTCCTCGGGCATGGTCAGTATGGGTATCAGAGTAATGGATCCCCTGTGACCTTTCTTCCTTCCCGCTCTTTCATATAAAGTTGCCAGGTCAGTATAAAGATAGCCGGGATAGCCCCTTCTGCCCGGAACTTCCTTACGGGCTGCCGATACTTCTCTCAGTGCTTCCGCATAGTTCGTAATATCGGTCAGGATGACAAGCACATGCATTTCTTTCTCAAAAGCCAGATATTCTGCCGCCGTAAGAGCTATTCTGGGAGTGGAAATACGCTCAATGGCGGGGTCGTTGGCCAGATTTGTGAAAAGTACTGTCCTGTCTATTGCGCCGGTTCTTTTGAAGTCCGAAACGAAGAAATCTGCCTCTTCGTAAGTGATTCCGATGGCGGCAAAAACTACCGCAAAGTTATCACTGCTTCCCAGAACTCTTGACTGCCTTGCAATCTGTGCAGCCAGCTCGGCATGAGGCAGGCCGGATCCTGAAAAGATCGGCAGTTTCTGGCCTCTGACGAGAGTGTTAAGACCGTCAATGGCAGACACGCCTGTTTGTATGAACTCAGCGGGGTAGTCCCTTGCTGCTGGATTCATGGGTAAGCCATTTACATCCAGTCTTTTTTCTGCAATTATCTCTGCTCCTCCGTCGATGGGTCTGCCCAGGCCGTCAAAGACCCTGCCCATCATCTCTTCGGAGACACCAATCTCTATTCCGCGGCCCAGAAATCTCACTTTGCTGTCTGCCAGGTTTATGCCCGCTGCACTTTCAAACAGCTGAACCAGGGCATTGCTTCCGTTGATTTCAAGGACTTTGCACTGCCGGACCTCACCGTTTTGAAGCTCAATTTCACCCAGTTCGTCATAGGTGACACCTTCGACATTCTTTACCAGCATCAGAGGACCGGCAACTTCGGTAATTGTTCTGTACTCCTTAATCATCCTGTTCACCTCCCCTGCTGACCAGAGCCCCTATTTCTTTTGTAAGCTCAGCCATTATTTCTTCATACTGGGCGTTTACCTTTTCTTCTTCAATATATTTAAAGCGTCCGATAGTTTCTCTCAGGGGCAATGCTACGAGTTTGTTGAAATCAGCTCCCTTGTCAATGGCTTCCGTACCGAGTCTGTAGTATTCAAAAATCAGCTTCAACAGTTTATGCTGCTTGTTCATGGAAGCATAGGTATCAATTTCGTGGAAAGCATTTTGATGAAGATAGTCTTCCCTGATGGATTTACTTGCCTCCAGTTTAAACTGGTCTTTAAATGATAATGCGTCCACGCCCACAAGCTGAACTATCTCCTGAAGTTCGGCTTCTTCCTGAAGCAGCTTCATTGTGTCGCTCCTGAGTTGCGGGAAATCTTTATCTACATTTTCTGCAAACCACTTGGACAGTCTGTCGATATACAGTGAATAACTGGACAGCCAGTTAATCGCCGGAAAGTGTCTGGAATACGCCAATGCCGCATCAAGGCTCCAGAACACCTTGACTATTCTCAGGGTTGCCTGGGAAACAGGTTCTGAAATATCTCCTCCGGGAGGAGACACTGCGCCAATGGCGGAAAGTGCACCTTCCCTGCCATCAGAACCAAGTGCGATTACCCTTCCGGCCCTTTCATAGAACTGGGCAAGCCTTGATGAAAGATATGCCGGATAGCCTTCTTCACCGGGCATTTCTTCCAGCCTTCCTGACATTTCTCTAAGGGCTTCCGCCCATCTGGAAGTGGAATCTGCCATAAGGGCTACGGAATAACCCATATCCCTGTAATATTCCGCTATGGTTATGCCTGTGTAGATAGATGCCTCCCTGGCAGCTACAGGCATATCAGAGGTGTTTGCAATGAGCACAGTTCTTTTCATAAGCGGCTCACCGGATTTCGGGTCTTTCAGTTCGGGGAATTCCATGAGAACGTCAGTCATTTCGTTGCCCCGTTCGCCGCAGCCTATATATACAACAATGTCGGCATCTGCCCATTTGGCAAGCTGATGCTGTACCACGGTTTTTCCGCTGCCAAAGGGGCCCGGAACCGCAGCAACACCACCCTTGGCTATTGGGAACATGGTGTCTATAACTCTCTGTCCCGTCAGCAAAGGCATAACCGGCACTATTTTTTCTTTGTACGGCCTTCCCCGCCTGACCGGCCATTTCTGCATCATGGTAATTTCCGCAGTGCTGCCGTCATCTCTTTCAACAAGGCAGACCACATCCTCAACTGTGAAATCGCCACTTTTTATTTCCTTGACCGTCCCCTCTATGCCGTGGGGCACCATGATTTTAAGCTGCACAATAACCGTTTCCTGCACGGTGCCTATTATGTCACCGGCAACAACCTTTGCACCTTCCTTCACGGTTGGAACAAAGGTCCATTTCTTTTCCCTGGAAAGCGGTTTAACATCAATGCCTCTTTGTATGTTTGTGCCGGTGCGTGCCAGTATTTCCTCAAGAGGTCTTTGTATTCCGTCATATATGGTCTCTATCATGCCCGGCCCCAGCTCAACGGACAAAGGTACTCCTGTCGATACAACTTTGGCTCCGGGTCCAAGTCCTGCAGTTTCTTCGTAAACCTGAATCGATGCCGCATCGCCGCGCATTTCAATTATTTCACCGATGAGTCCCTGCTCTCCGACCCGAACCACATCGAACATGTCCGCATCGGTCATACCCTCTGCTACAACCAGAGGACCGGAAACCTTTACTACTCTCCCTTGGTTCACTTTTTCAGTCACCTTCCTTCATCATTCGCCACTGAACAAAATGTCCGCTCCGACGGCTTTTTCCACTGATTTTTTCAAAACACTAAGCCCTATTCCGTAACTTCCGTCAATTCCCGGAATGGGAACTATGGCCGGAATCTGTCTTTCCTTGTATCTATTTATATCTTCAACCATATCTTTGCACAGTTTCTCAGTGATATATATGATGGCATAATCTTCTTTTGCTATGGTATGAAGAATTTTTTTCGCCTCTTCAGGATTGTCTGCCGGATGCACAACCAGTCCTACTGCTTTAAATCCAAGCACGCTGTCCCTGTCTCCGATAACTCCGACTTTCTTAGACATAGGTATCCCTCACCCTCTCTCTGATTGAATCTTTGGAAAGTTCCTGGAGAAGTCCAGTCAGAATAATCCGTACCGTCCTGATTTCAATCTCTTTTACCAGCAAATGAGCTATCAGAGGTTCAAGTCCGAAAGTAACTGCCTTGGCTTTCTTGGCATGATCCATAATCGCATTTTCGCAGAGTTTCTCAAAAACCGTAAAGCGGCCTGTTTCCTTGAGAACATGCCCGCCTTCTATCATAACTTTTTCAAGTCCGAAAGGAATCAGCTTCTCTCCCACATTAACATAGGGTTCGTCATATAATGCTATGAAAAGTTTGTCGCCTATTCTCCCGCCGTCTATATGAGCATAGTTGAAAAAATCCCAGGGTTTACCCATTTCTCTTACTCTTACAAAAGTCTGCAGGTTCACTATGTCTATATAGAGTTTGACGTAATCTGTGAGAAACTGATTGCCGATGTCAAAGGATTTTTCCAGCATTTCCTGGAAACATGCTTTATCCAGCAAAATATCCACCATCTGGGGGTCCTGTGTCCTTGCGAAAACGTCAATCACGTTAAGTATCGATTTTCGCATTATATCCGTCAAATGTACAAAGTCTCTTTCTCTCAAACTTTCTTTTAAAACAGGAAGCTCGATGGTCCCTATGTCTATGAGATATCTGTCATAATCTCCACCCAGAAATTCCGCTTTTAGCAGTACTTTGATATTGTGGTAATCATAGGGATAGAAAAGAGGGGCAATTTCCTCCTTGTCGGGAGCTATATCCTTTACAAAAGTAAAAGTATCCTCAAGCTCCTTTTCAAGCACATGCTCAAAATCCCTTACATCCGACAATTCCTCCCCGTCACCGTAAGCCATTTCATACACGATTTTCATTGCATCTTCGGCAGTTCTGCTTTCTATCATGGCATCTGCCATTTCTCTGGTCAGCAGATACCTGCCTACGCTGCGAACTCTCGAAGAGGCAAATACATAGTCATTCTTTTTCTTATCTATGTTCAAAGCTATTCTCCTTGTGAGCCGTACAGCACCTCCACCACCTCAGGGATAGTGGCTTCCTTAATTTCATTTACCATAGTCTCCAGAGTGGAATTTATTTCGGTGGAGCCTCTCTTTAGAATGAAACCGCCTTTTGCCTGAATCACATCCGCTGAAAGGCTGATAGTTCCAATTTCTGCTGCATCATTTACTTTTTTTACAAGTTTTTCCCCCAGTCTGCCCCTATCTCTTTCGTTGAGAAGAAGCTCACCACCCTCTCCTCCAACTTTCAGAACAGCAGAGCTGAGCATCTCCAGATACTCATCTTCTTCCATACCCGCCAGTTTATCCAAAGCCAGATCAAAACTTCTGCTTATCATGTCCTGCATTGCCTGTAGCTTTAATTTTCGCACTTCCAATGCCGCTACCGAACGTTTTCTGCTCTTTGTCAGTTCAGTATTCTGGTTAGCCTTGATTTGAGACTTAATTCTAATCTTTTCAGCCTGGTCACGGGCTTCTTTCATTATGTCATCTTTGGTTTTCTGGGCTTCTTCCACAACATCTCTGGAATACTCCATGGCCTCAGCAATTATTTTGGCATTTATATTTTCAATACTCATTTATATTCATCCTTTTATTTAGCCCACGGCTATCTTGACACCATTGAGCATCAAGAAAGAAATCAGCAGAGCCAAAACGGCATAGGTTTCCACCATGGCCGGATAAACCATGCCTTTTGCCAATTCTTCAGGACGTTTGGAAATCAGCATAATACTGGCGGCTGATGCCTTACCCTGGGCTATTGCCGAAAACAGACCAACCAGGCCGACAGGTACAGAAGAGGCAAAGATATATGCTCCTTCTGCCATGGACACGTTAAGTGGTCCGGCGCCACCCAACAATGAAATCTTGGTCATGATAAGGAAGGCTATGAGCAAACCGTAAATCCCCTGTGTTCCGGGCAAAGCCTGCAAAATCAAAGTTTGTCCGAATTTGTTGGGATCCTCGGATATTACCCCGGCAGCTGCCTGACCGGCGATACCTATTCCTATGGCACTGCCTATTCCGGCTAAAGCTGCCATTGCCGCCCCTGCCATTGCCAAAAATACTCCGTCAAACAGCAGGTTTTCAAATTGCAAATAGTTCATTTAGTTTTCCTCCCTTTGAATAGCTACGTATTTGGTATTTTCATTAAATGGTTTAAAAGCCTCTCCGCCGCTGATATAGAATTTCCCGAAAAACTCTACATACTGGAGCCTGCACGAGTGAACAAAAGAGCCAAGACCATTTATTGCAAAATTATATGTGTGGCCAACTATAAAGGCCAGGGTCATGATGATTATGCCTTTAATTCCCGAGCCTCCGAAAGACCCCATATTGTTTATTACCGATGCAATGACGCTGGATGCGAGTCCGAGGGCCAGCAGCCTGGAATATGATAAGACATCGGATAAATACCCGGTTATGCCATAAAGACTGCCAAGACCTCCAATAATCCTGCTCAAACCATTTCTATCTCTGCGCCCGGTAAGCACTACTCCTGCAGCTCCGACTATGGCCATCCATTTCCCCACAGGGTCGCCTATTCCGGTCAGCGCCAGCACGGCTCCTATAAGTAGCACATACCACAGGCCTGTGTCAAACAGGGCATCTAATGGTCTGCCATCTTTGATTGACAGCCAGGCCGAAAGTCCCATTCCGAGAAAGAGATGTGCCGCCCCAAGGATGAAACAGAAAATCAGCAGTTTCATTGGATCTTCCAGCGGATTAAACCAGATGGGAGGAATAGTGATTTCCTTATTGAAAAATGTTCTGGCCACTACTGTAACGATATCGCCAAACCACCCGCCGAACATTGCTCCCCAGAAAGTGGTGGATATCCCGCAAAAGAAGAAAAGCTTGAACATCTGGCGTTTCATGCCTTCAAGCTTGTATTTTTTTAAAATAATACCGGTTAAAATAGTGAGCAAAATCCCATAGGCTGCGTCACCAAGCATCATGCCGAAAAAGATTGCAAAAGAAAGGGCAAAATATGGCGTTGCATCAATGGAGTTGGGATCAGGCAGAGCGTATAGTTTTGTAATTGACTCAAAGGCATCAGATATTTTGCCGTTCATCAAAAGCACGGGGGTTTGCTCACCCTTTTCAGGATCTTTAACTTCGTAATGACACTGTGCTTCTTCTAAGGCGGCAATTACTTTATGTTCTGCAGCCGCAGGAAACCAGCCTTCAAAGGAAAAAGTATGACCTGTAACAAGAAGATTGCCCCTGACAGCAACTTTATTTTTCCTGAGCATCCATTGATCATGGCAGACTTCCAGATTATTTTTGCCTTCTTCAAAAGAAGCAATCTCCTCTTCAACCTGCCCTTTTTCTTCAGCCAGTTCGGCAAGCTGTTTTTCAGCCAGGACTATATTTTCTTCAACGGTTCCCTCCAGTTCGCTGAAGCTCATCCTTGAGAAGCCGTAATCTCTAAGGACTTCGTCGACTGCGTCCTTGTCATCCCTGTGATATATACAATAGAAATAATGTTGTTCCTCATCCCTGTTCACAAGCTCCATTTTGGAATAATATGATTTTTCCTCCATGGCGTGCAAGAACTCATCGTCCCTGGTTCCTGCGGGAGTTACACCCATTATGATTCTGGCATATTCCGTTTCAGTTTCGCCCAGAGGGATGTCATAACCTTTCCAGGGAAGTAAAGAAAGCCTGAGGACTTCCAGCTTGTTGATGGCGTTGCTTATCTCCCCGTGACGAACCATCAACTCGTTAATCCTGTCAACCTCCCGGTCGCTTATGCTTCCTTTGGCGCAGGCCTGCTGAAAGTCTTCAAGCTTAATATCTCTTCTCGTATGCAGCAGAGGTTTTTTTCCTGTGCCAAATTTATTCAGGGCGGCCAGAGCCTGACTTACCCTGCTGAGCCTGTTGTCACATTTTATGACAGCGTCCTCGTCCCCATCCAGGCTGACAAGCTCTTTCCATTCCTCATCTTCCAGCTTGGTCTCCTGTGATACGATTTCAACAAGTCCCAGACTCATCAACTTTTCCATAAGCTGATCCCGGTTGGAAATCAGTCCAATGGCAGAAAGTTTTTTCATTCTTGCTATTGACACTTATTTCACAACCTTTCCGACTATCAAAGTAACTGCGGCATCAAGCTGATGTTCAGCCAGGGCTGTGCTCTGACTGATTTCTTCAACAGCCCGGGATAAAATGCTTTCATATTCTTTTTCCGCATCTTCCTGAGCCCTGCTCAAGGCCTGCCTGAGCTCATCATCCATCTGCCTTGCAGTTTCCTCCAGTAATGAGGCAGCCTGCCGTTCTGCTTCAGCTATCATTTCCTTTGATTGTTGTCTGCTGTCTTTACGGATTTGTTCGGCCTTTGCCTCAGCATCCCTAATCAATCTGATCTGCTCTATTGCCACAGCATTTTCTCCCTTGCTATTACTTCTGACTTCGGCGAATCTATATATTGTTATTGGAGTATTATATATTTTTTCACAAACTAAGTAAAGGGTCTGGTGCAAATTGCTCTTTGAATTTTCATTGAATTATCAACAGTTATGGAAACCTTCATATATATATGCAACAATCAGGATATATCCTGAATAAGATTCCTGAGCCATTTCTTTGAATAAAATCGATGTCTGGTAATCAGACCTTTTACTATCTCTCCAGTCTGTGCCATCATGACTATTACATACACCGGCAGATTTGTATAAAACACACCGAAGAATACCAAAGGAACCCCTATCAGCCAGACAACCCCAACCTCTGTGAACATGGCAAAGCGTGTGTCACCTCCGCAACGTAAAGTTCCCACTATCTGAAGGCCTCCGTAAAGATTAATCCACATCATGCATCCAAAAATTGTCAGTATCCATAGCATGTAGTAACGGCCTTCATCACTGAAATTAAAAACATTTACGATAAAACGAGAAAATATTATTAAAAGACCGCCCGATATCAGGCCCATTATAATACCGATTCTAAGGAGTCGCTTTGTTAATGCAAAAGCATAATCCATTTCGCCTCTGCCTATTCGCTGTCCCACCAAAATCAGCAATGCATCACCCAGACTGAAAATGGCCAATATAAACATCTGATTAATTGTGTTGCTGGCTTGGATTGCCGCATATTCAGTGACTCCCATCCTGCCATAAAACGCATTATATGTGGCCATGCCTATGCTCCACATAGCTTCGTTTACCGTTACAGGCAGAGCGCTGGCCAAAATACTGGTTACCAGAACTTTTCTCCATGTAAAAAATTCTTTAACCGGCCCGGCTATAATATTTTTCTGACCGAAAATTACGAAAAGAACCAGAATAAGTTCGAGGCTTCTGGAGGTCAGTAACGCAGTGGCGGCACCCATGGTTCCCATTGCCGGGAGGCCGAATTTACCAAAAATCAATGTGTATGCCATTAATGTATTTACGGTAAATACTATGGTGCTTATAAACAGGGGAATCCTTGTCTGCTGGGTTGTACGCAAGGCGGCTGTGCATGGCACAGTAATTGATACGGTCAGAAAACAGAATGCAAAGCGCCTGAGAAAGTGAGAGCCAAGCTCTATTACCTCGGGTATATCTGTGAATAAACGAAGAACAGTTGCGGGAAAGAAAGTTGCTGCCAGAAAGAAAATCATACCTATTGAAAAACAGAAAGTTACAGCAAAGCCCAGGGTTTTTCTTATGTTTGGGAGGTCATTGACTCCAAAAAACTGGGACATAAAAGCGGCCGCTCCGCTTGAAAATCCGAAAAGCACGCCCCAATGAATCAGATAGAGCTGCGTAGACAGACCAACCGAAGCCAGCTGTACCTCTCCAAGGCTTCCCACCATCAGTGTATCTATCAGATTTAAAGACGAGGCTATCAAACTCTGCAATGCAATGGGCAGGGCTATCCTCCTCAGAGTTCCAAGCAGAGACCTGGTGTCAATTTGTATTTCCTGCAAAGTGGCTTTCCTACCTGTCTTTCAAAATTTGCACTATACGCCGGGCAGCTTTGCCATCTCCATATGGATTTACAGCCTCAGCCATTCTCTCGTATGCTCCCGGATCGGTAATCAGTTCTCCGGCCATTGAGAAAATCTTCTCCTTTTCGACTCCGGCGAGCTTGACCGTACCTGCCTCTACGGCTTCAGGCCTTTCTGTCTCCTTCCTGACCACCAAAACGGGCTTGCCCAGGGAAGGAGCCTCCTCCTGGAGACCTCCGGAATCTGTAATAATCAGATATGACTCAGCCATGAGCTTTACAAATGGCTGATATTGAAGGGGCTCAATCAGATGTATCCTATCTGTATTGCCTAAAATATAACCGGCAAGGCTTCGGACTTTTGGATTCATATGCAAGGGATAAACGACTTCAACATCGGGAAATTCCACGGCCAGATCTTTTACAGCACCAAAGATATTGTGCATATTTTCGCCAAGATTTTCCCTTCTGTGACAGGTTAAGGTGATTACTTTCCTATTTTTGAAATCTATGTTAGAAAGCACTTCATCCTGAAATTCATAGGGTTTATCAGCTACGGTCAATAATGCATCTATAACGGTATTCCCGGTTATGTATATTTTATCTTCCGCAACTCCCTCCGCCAGGAGGTTCTTCTTATTTCTGATTGTCGGAGCGAAATGCAATTCCGCCAGGTGCCCGGTAAGCACCCTGTTCATTTCTTCAGGATATGGAGAATATTTGTCAAATGTTCTGAGGCCTGCTTCCACATGACCTACCGGTATTTTATGGTAAAACGCAGCAAGGGCTGATGCAAAGGTAGTCGTAGTATCACCGTGAACCAGCACAATGTCAGGCTGGCTTTCTTCCAGCACCTTTTCCATGCCCAGAAGCACATTGCTGCTGATCTGACTCACACTTTGATTGTGCTTCATAATATTGAGATCATAATCGGGTTTTATGTGAAACAGGTCCAGGACCTGATCCAGCATTTCCCTGTGCTGGGCCGTAACGCAAACAAGAGGTTCAAATTGTTTGTCTTTTGCCAGTTCTTTAACAAGTGGTGCCATTTTAATGGCTTCAGGCCTGGTTCCAAACACGGTCATTATCTTCATTGTGCATCTTCTCCGTTTTCCCTGAAGGGTTTTCCGAAACCTCTGTCCTTCATAAATACATATACCAGTGTTATAGCAATGATAATAAGCAAGGCTCCATCAAGATACAGGTCCCTGCTAATCAGAATGGCTGCTACCCCCATAATGCCGCTTATACAATAAAGTGTAAGCACTGTCCTTTTGTGACCCATGCCCACATTCAATACCCTGTGATGCAGGTGATAGCGATCCGCCTCCATTATGGGCCTTCCCTTTCTGATTCTTCTGATGATTGCCAGGGCAGTATCAAGAATCGGCAGAGCCAGAACGAAAAGTGGCAGAATCGTAGCCACTACAGTTGCGCTCTTCATGGGGCTCATTACGGAAAGTGCCGCTATCATGAAACCCAGATACAAAGCTCCTCCGTCTCCCATAAAGATTTTTGCAGGATGAAAATTCCATGGTAAAAAGCCAAGACAGCTCCCTGCCAAAGCAATAAATGCAGGAGCCACCTCCAATCTGCTATGAATAATAGCAATGTATGCTATACACAAGGTAGCAATAAACGATATACCTGCGGCAAGGCCGTCAAGACCGTCTATTAGATTTATAGTGTTGGTCAGGCCAACTATCCAGAAAACTGTTACAATCAGACTCACCGCTGATGGGAATTCAATGATGCCAGGCCCCCAGGGATTTGTGATGAATGAAATTTTTACTGAATTTGCATATAATATAATTGCTCCCACAATCTGCCCTGCAAGTTTTATCCTTGCCGGCAATCGCCGGATGTCATCAACAAGCCCCATCAAAAAAATCAAGGTTGCGGCGACGGCTACGCCAACAATTCTATGATCCATTCGGTCTACAAGAAAAATAATCATCACCGCCATACTGGCAAGATAGATAGCCAGGCCACCACATCGCGGCATGGGTTTTTTATGCATTCTCCTGTCATCCAAAGGCACATCAATAGCTCCAATTTTAGGAGCCACTTTTATTGCCAAAGGTGTTAGCCCGAAAGAAATTATCATAGCTATGACAAATATCAGCTTCATTTGGCTTCTCTTTCCTCATCAGTGTGATTTCCGCCAAGAATTTCTGCTTTGAGTCCTGCTTCCGACAGCATTTCTTCAGCCAGCTCATCGGGATAGCCTTCACGGATGACAATCCTCTTAATTCCCGCATTTATCAGCATCTTTGCGCAGATTACACAGGGCTGATGAGTACAGTACAAGGTTCCGCCTGCAATATTCTGTCCCAGATATGCAGCCTGAATAATTGCATTTTGCTCTGCGTGAAGCCCCCTGCAGAGTTCATGCCTTTGTCCCGAAGGAACATTCAGCTTTTCTCTGATGCACCCTCTCACTTCGCAGTGCTCTATCCCTGTGGGAACACCATTATACCCGGTGGTCATTATTCTGTTATCTTTAACAATAACAGCTCCCACCTGTCTTCTTAAGCAGGTTGATCGTTTCATAACTATTTCGGCTATTTCCATAAAATAATCGTCCCAATCCGGCCTGTTCATCGTTGATTTCCTCCTACAGCCTGACTTTCATTCCCAAGCATCTCATTTTTATCGAAAAAAACCGCATCAAGATAAAGCCCTCCCGGAGGTGCCGTATGGCCTGCCATACCCCTGTCTCCGCTGCTTATAATTTCCTGAATAAATCGGGCTTCATCTTTGACATCATACCTGTCTCTGTTCTTTCCCATACCTATATCAACCAGAGTCCCCACAATAATTCTGACCATATTGTACAGGAAACCATCGCCCACAATTTCAAATGCCAGCAATCCACTGTCAACATCGCTGTTGCTAAAACTCGCCCGATAAATCGTTCTCACCGTATCATCCTGGATACTGCCGCCGGCAGCCATAAAGCATCTGAAGTCGTGGCAACCCACGAGACCTTCTGCCGCTCTTTCCATTGCAGAGACATCCAAAATATTCTCTGTCTGATAATAATGGTGTCTTTTAAATATGTCAGGCTTTTGTCCCCACAGGATTTTGTAAATATAACGCTTGCCCACTGCATTGAAACGGGCATGAAAGTCCTCTTCAACTTCCTGGGCACTTAATACCTCCAGGTCAGGCCCGGTCAGGTCCCTGCCTTTCAAAAAGTTGTTCACCACATAAGGAAGCTTGTCCACAGGCAGATTCACATCGGTTTTAAAATTGGCGCACTGCCCCAGAGCATGAACTCCCTTATCCGTTCTAGAGCTTCCCTGTATGCTTATCTCCCTGCCATAAATATGACCCAGGGCCTTCTCAAGTTCTCCCTGGACAGTTCTTTTTTCCGGCTGGGCCTGCCAGCCGGAAAAATCCCTGCCGTCATACTTTACTTTTAATAGGATATTCCTCATCCGAAAAGTTCTTCGGGTGTGGGAACCGGATTGTCCGGCCTCAGGTAAGCTATCCTGGAAATATTAATCAAGTGCTTATATGTCAGGTTTTCGGAAATGCTGTTGTTGCCCCAGCTGCCGCAACCCAAAGTATTGGTGGGCGCCAGACCGTTAAAGTAACTTCCTCCTGCAGTTGTGGAGCATGGCTGGTTAACTACGAGTCTGCTGACAGTTATTTTTTCGCCCGCATACTCAATATGTTCCTTGTTAAAGGAGTGGATGGCGGCACTATGACCCTTGCCTTCCACATCCAGGTTGGCCTGGGCAAATTCTACTGCCTGGGTAAAATCATCGTAGAGGTAGAAGGCCATGACAGGGCACATCTTTTCCTTACCAAGAAGATCTCCTGCACCCGGTCCGTCAGCTTCTATTAAAATCATCCTCTTGCCTTCCGGCATGTCAACTCCGGCCAGCTTAGCCAGTTCTGCCACAGGCAAACCTACCACATCCTTGTTCATGGCTCCATTTTTGAATATGAGATTTCTGAATGCTGCCTTTTCTTTTGCATCCCTGACAACATAGGTTCCCTGAGCCGAAAATTCATCTAAAACCTCCTGGCTCATATCCCTGGGAATCATAACGCTTTGTTCACCCGAGCATATAATACCGTTGTCAAAAGTCCGGCCTAAAATTATCTTTGTTACTGCATCCTTGATATCTGCATCCCTGTCTATGATAACCTGGACATTGCCCGGTCCCACACCAAGAGCTGGTTTTCCGCTGCTATATGCAGCCTTAACCATTCCGGTGCCTCCGGTTGCCACCAGAACATCAACCGATGAGATTAAAGCCGTAGTGTGCTCTCTTGGGTCTTCTCCAATAATCTGTATTAAATTTTCCGGGGCACCGATTTTCCTCAGATTTTCATTGACCATCTCAACAGTCTTGCTGCAGCACTTCATAGCATTGGGATGGGGAAGAACTATAATGGCATTTTTCCCTTTCACAGCAAACATTGCATTGCTCATAACAGTAACTATGGGATTGGTCGTTGGGGTAATTGCTGCCACGACTCCCATGGGTTTGGCTACTTCAACTATGCCGGTTTCTTCATCCCTGTTGATAATCCCCGTGCTCTTTTTACCTTTCAGACTGTTCCATATAATGCCCGCTTTTCCCTTGTTTTTTGCAATCTTGTCCGGCAGATTACCCATGCCTGTTTCTTCCACAGCCATTTGTGCCAGATATTCGGCATTATCGTAAACGGTTTTAGCAATGATTTTTACAAATTCGTCGATCTCTTCCTGGCTGAAGTGCTCGACTTCCTTCTGGGCCTTTTTTGCCCTTTCAAGAAAACCTTGAACATACTCGTTCTTCACCATTTCATCTGTCATTTTTTCACCTTATATCCTTTCCGGCCCTCAGGCCCAAAATCCTATTTTTTCCAGGAGCTTTTCAGGTCAACTATCCTGTTGTATACCCGGTCTTCGCCCTTGTGCAGGCGGGCATCGGCTATGAAATATCCCTGCCTGAAGAATTGGAATCTTTCACCTGCCGGCACGTCTTTGAGAGAGGGTTCTCCCATTGCCTGTACCACCTTTACCGATTCCGGATTCATGGTCTGGTTGCCTTCCTCATCTTCAAGCATCAGATGGTCGTAAAGCCTGACAGTCAAAGGAATGGCCGAGCCTGCCTCAACCCAGTGGATGGTTCCCCTGACTTTCCTTCCTTCAAAGCCGCTGCCACTTTTTGTTTCCGGATCATAGGTACAAAGCAGCCTAACCACCTTGCCATCGTCATCTTTTACCACATCATTGCAGGTTATGAAATAAGCTCCTTTAAGCCTTACTTCATTGCCCGGGAAGAGTCTGAAATACTTTTTAACAGGCACTTCCATGAAGTCCTCCTGCTCTACATACAGGTGTCTTGAGAAAGGGACCTGCCTTCCGTCCACCTCCAGCATTTCTGTCTTGCCTTCGGGGTAGTTGGTGATTTCCACTTCAAGGGGATCCAGGACCACCATCCGGTTCTCAACCTTTTCCTTTAAATCCTCTCTGATGCAAAACTCCAAAAGCCCCACATCCACAGTGCTGTTGGCCTTGGCCACACCTATGCGGTCTGCAAAATCCCTGATGGATTCGGGAGTATAGCCCCGCCTTCTGAGACCTGCTATGGTCGGCATCCTGGGATCATCCCAGCCCTCCACCACACCGTCATCCACCAGCTTTTTAAGATAGCGCTTGCTCATAACCGTGTTGGTCAGGTTGAGCCTGGCAAATTCTATCTGCTGGGGAGGCATGGGCCAGTTTAACTCTTTTAAAGGCCATTCGTACAGGGGTCTGTGATCCTCAAACTCTAAAGTACAGAGAGAATGGGTAATCTCTTCGATGGCATCCTCCAGGGGATGGGCATAGTCGTACATGGGGTAGATGCACCACTTATCGCCGGTGTTGTGGTGGCTTGCATGAAGGATCCTGTAAATAACCGGGTCCCTCATGTTCATGTTTGGCGAAGCCATATCTATTTTAGCCCTGAGGACCTTTTCACCGTCCTTGTATTTGCCCTCCTTCATTTCCCGGAAGAGTTTCAAGTTTTCTTCCACAGAACGATTCCTGTAGGGGCTTTCCACTCCGGGCTCTGTCAGAGTCCCCCTGGTTTCCCTTATCTCATCCGCTGTCAAATCACAGACATAAGCCTTGCCCATCTTAATCAGCTCAATGGCGCAGTCCAGCATTTTGTCGAAATAATCAGATGCAAAGAGGAGTTTATCCCACTGAAAACCCAGCCACTGGACATCGTATTTTATGGACTCCACATATTCTTCTTCTTCCTTTTCCGGATTGGTATCATCGAAGCGGAGATTGCACTTGCCATTGTATTTGGCCGCTGTGCCGAAGTTAAGGCATATGGATTTGGCATGGCCTATATGAAGGTAGCCGTTGGGCTCAGGTGGAAAGCGGGTGTAGACGGGCCTGTCTCCGTAGGTTTTGTTTTCCAGGTCCCTGTCTATGATATTGTGTATAAAATTACTGCTAAGACTTGTATTTTCCATTTAGGTCTCCTTACCGTTTTTATTGTTCTCATGCCAGACATTGTATCATCATACAGGTTTTTTGTGAAGATAAAAGATGCTTAATCCCCGTTATTTGCTGGCTCTTAACCCCAATTCCGGGCTTGACCGGAATAACTAGCTTTGTTAATATTAATTGGTAAATATAGTCTAGACATAAAATAAATCTCATCAAATATAATTGTAGGAGTGTCTTATGAAAAACCAAGGAAAAGAAACAAAACAAAAAGACAAGAAGGATGTGGTTGAAAGCTCATCCGGCATTGAAATCAACCAGGTTTATACCCCAGATGATGTCCGGGATATTGATTATTCAGAGGAAATATCTTTACCCGGAGAATATCCCTACACACGTGGTGTTCATTCCACCATGTACCGGTCCAGATTGTGGACCATGCGGCAATATGCCGGTTTTGCCAGCGCCGAGGAATCCAACCTCAGATACAAGTATCTGCTGGAACAGGGACAGACAGGCCTCAGCGTAGCTTTTGACCTGCCCACCCAGATTGGCTATGATTCCGACCACAAGCTATCAGCAGGGGAAGTAGGGAAGGTCGGTGTTGCTATCGATTCCCTGAAGGATATGGAAACCCTTTTTAATGGTATCCCTTTGGATAAGGTCAGCACCTCTATGACCATTAATTCTTCTGCAGCTGTTCTCTTTGCCATGTACATAGTGGTGGCCAAGAAGCAGGGAGTGGCACTGACAGATATCTCGGGAACCATCCAGAATGACATCCTGAAGGAATACATAGCCAGGGGAACATATATCTTTCCCATTGAACCTTCAATCAGGATTACAACAGACATCTTCAAATTCTGCTCTGAAAATGTTCCAAGATGGAATACCATATCAATCAGCGGATATCATATCAGGGAAGCCGGTGCTACGGCAGCCCAGGAGATAGCTTTTACCCTTGCCGACGGCATAGCCTATGTCCAGGCTGCTATAGATGCAGGCCTCCGTGTTGATGATTTCGGGCCAAGATTGTCCTTTTTCTTCAACGCCCACAATGATATCTTTGAGGAGGTTGCCAAATTCCGGGCAGCCCGCAGAATATGGGCGAAAATCATGAAAGACCGCTTCAAGGCACAGGACCCCCGCTCCATGATGCTGAGATTCCACACCCAGACAGCAGGCAGCACTCTGACAGCCCAGCAGCCTGAGAATAACGTAATCCGGGTTGCCATGCAGGCCCTGGCGGCTGTTCTTGGAGGAACCCAGTCCCTCCACACCAATTCCAAGGATGAAGCTCTTGCCTTACCTACTGAAGCTTCAGTCAGGACAGCCCTGAGAACCCAGCAGATAATTGCTTATGAAAGCGGAGTCACCAACACAGTTGACCCGCTGGCGGGTTCATATTACATCGAGAGCCTGACAAACGAACTTGAGAAAAAGGCCATGGAATATATCAATAAAATTGATGACCTGGGCGGAATGAAAAAAGCAATTGAAGCCGGATATGTTCAGGGCGAAATCCAGGACAGTGCCTACAAATATCAGAAGGAAGTAGAGTCCGGAGAAAAAACCATCGTAGGTGTCAACAAGTTCCAGATTGAGGAAACCCGGGCAGAAGGCCTCCTTCATGTTGACGAAAAGGTTGAAATAATGCAGAAACAAAAGTTAGCCGACCTTAAAAAAGAAAGAGACAACGACAAGACAAACAAGGCCCTGGAAGAACTGCAGAAAGCTGCAAATACCAATGCCAACCTTATGCCCTACATAATTGACGCTGTTGAACAATATGCCACCCTTGGCGAAATCTGCGGCGTGCTCCGCCAGGAGTTCGGCGAATACAAGCAAACAACTTCAGTATAAGATTGGAGAAAAGATAATGGGAGAAAAACTTGTGAAAGAAATGGATAGACCTATCAGAATAGTGGTAGCCAAACTGGGCCTGGACGGCCACGACAGAGGAGCCAAGGTAATAGCAAGAGCCCTGCGGGATGCTGGCCTGGAAGTTATTTATACGGGACTCCGCCAGACTCCTGAAAGCGTGGTGGAGATTGCACTCCAGGAAGACGCTGATTTTATCGGCTTAAGCAGCCTGTCCGGAGCACACATGCACCTGTTCCCCCAGGTTGTTGAACAGCTTAAGGCCAGAGGAATGGAAGATATTATCGTCTTTGGCGGCGGAGTAATTCCCGATGATGATATTGAAATACTTAAGCAAAAAGGTATAGCTGCTGTATTCACACCGGGAACATCAACTGAAACCGTAGTGAACCTGATAAAAGAAATGATGGCTGCCAAATGGAATTAATCAATAAGATCAAGAACGGTGACAAAAGATCGGCTGCAAGGCTCATTTCAATGATTGAAAATAATGAAAAAGCAGCAATCGACTTGTTGAAAACCCCCTGGGACTTAGACAGCACCAGCTATACTGTGGGCATCACGGGACCTCCCGGGGCAGGCAAGAGTACCCTGACCAATCAGCTGGCCAAGCATCTTCTGAAAAAAGGGTACAAAGTAGGGATTATCGCAGTTGATCCCAGTAGCCCCATTACCGGCGGAGCTTTTCTTGGAGACCGGATTAGGATGTCGGAGCTTAACCAGGAAAGCGGCGTATTTATAAGAAGCATGGGAACCCGGGGAGCCCTGGGCGGCATATCAAAGGCGGTCAGAGGGGCAATACGGGTCATGGATCTGCTTGGCATGGACTTTGTATTAGTTGAAACTGCCGGAGTGGGCCAGACTGAAGTTGATGTGGTAAAGGTCACTGATGTTGTGGTGGTAGTATCGGTGCCGGGTCTTGGAGATGACATACAGGCAAACAAGGCCGGCATCCTGGAAATAGCCGACATCTATGTAGTTAACAAGGCTGACTATGATGATGCTGAAAAAACGGTCCGGTATCTGCGCCAGACAATCAGCCTGGAAGAAAAGGAAAATGACCCTGAAGAATACCGGCCCGAAATCATTAAAACCATAGCCCTTGATGATGTGGGTGTCGACGAGCTTGTGGATGCTATTTTCCGCTATAAGCAGCATGCTGAGCAGGTTTACGGCCGCAAGCAGCTCCTGGAAAATAAGATCCGCAATGAACTGCGACAGCAGATTCTTGACAGGCTTACCGGCGGGTTCGAACGTTTTGACAAGGAGTTTGACATTATTTCAGCCGCCACCAGAGAAATAGCCGCTGCTAAATCGGATATTTTCAGCCAAACTACAAATATCCTTAATGAATTTTATGAATGGAGTATGAAAAATGATAAGTAAAATCGGTCATATCGGCATAGCAGTCAATAATCTTGACGAGTCCATAAAAATCTATGAGGACTTGCTGGGTCTGGAATGTGAAGGTACGGAAACCGTAGAAGAGCAAAAGGTAAGGGTGGCTTTTTTCCATATCGGGGAAGTAGAAATTGAACTGCTGGAATCCACGGAACCAGATGGTCCCATAGCCAGGTATATTGAGAAAAACGGCCCCGGCATCCAGCATATGGCACTGGAAACCGATGACATCCAGAACGCTATTAAAACAGTTAAGGAAAAGGGTGCAAGGATGATTGACGAGGAACCTCGCTATGGCGCAGGAGGGGCTAAAATTGCATTTATACACCCAAAGAGTACCGGGGGCGTTCTCATCGAATTGTGCCAGCATGGGGATTAGATAGAAACCTGAGAATTTTAAGCGTCCTGTTTCTCTTGCAGGTATAGTAAGTCCTCCATATAACGATAGCCCTTGTCAAAAGCCTCAAGATTAATTTTGGCAACACGCGGGGGGAAATCTTCTTTAATTGTATTGCTCATTTTATCATAATGAAGTTTTGGCAAAAGTTTGGTTAAAGCCCCCAGCATGACCATATTGACAACTTGTGGATTCCCCATTTCTTCAGCTATGCTTGTCCCCGGAATCTGATAATAATTTACTCCGTCTGCCTGGACAAGGGTACTGTTTACCATAACTATCTTGCCCTCCTTCATATCAGGGGAATACTTATCATAGCCTTTTTGATTGTAGGCAATGAAGATATCCACATCATTCACTTTCATGTAGTCAATATCTTGGTCTGAAACCACAACTTCAGCTTTACAAGCTCCTCCCCTGGCTTCAGGCCCGTAGCTTTGAGTTTGAGTAATATTGAAATCTTCTCCTAATCCATAGGCTTTTGCCAATAAAACAGATGAAAGTATTACCCCCTGTCCACCTGCGCCGGCAAATCGCACATTCAGTTTCATTTTCTTTCCTCCCCTACATTAATCGCTCCATCAGGGCATAACCGCTCACACAATCTACAGACAATGCATTCCTTCTCTTTAGCTGCCTCCGGCATTGGATTACCAGAACTGTTTCGTTTTGAAGAAATTTTGTAGACTTTTTTGGGGCAAATAGCTATGCAAATCCCGCAACCTTTGCATATCACTTTATCTATATCTATTTTAACCGTCATTTACGGTATTCCTCCATAGCTTCCATCATTGATTCGATATATTCTGGTTTATCATTATCATGAGCAAGAATCCCGCATTTAATCTTGTCCGATTTTTCCGGTATGCCCTCTCTGTGCATGTAACTATTCTCTTTTAAGAAGGTCATTATGTGGGCCGGGTCTTTGCTTCCGTAAACACTTACGCCACTTTGTGTCGGGCATTGTGCGATAACTTCAATAAAAGAAAAGCCTTTATGCTTAATGCCAGCTTCTATACTTTTTTGAAGCTGAACCGGATGGGCAGTAGTCCACCGTGCAACATAAGTTGCTCCCAACTTCACTGCTAATTCAGCACCGTTTAGAGGAGTGTCGAATGCACCCCAGGGTGAAGTTTTAGTGACAGCTTCTTTTGGTGTGGCGGGAGATTTTTGCCCACCCGTCATTCCATAAATATGATTGTTTACCAGCACTACTGTCAAATCAATGTTACGCATACATGCATGCAACAAGTGATTTCCTCCTATAGCCAGACAGTCTCCGTCTCCCGTAAAGACCAAGACTTTCTTCTCAGGCCTTGCTAACTTCAAACCTTGTGCAAAGGGTAAGGCTCTGCCATGAGTAGTGTGCATTACATCCATATCAATATAGCAGGGTATCCAGGATGAGCATCCAATCCCGCTCACCAGTGCCGTGTCTTTTCTTATGTCCAACTTGTCAATAGCCGCAACTGCGGCGTACTGAACTATGCCGTTGCCGCAACCGGGGCAAAACAGGGTGGGCAGTGCATCCAGCCTAAGATAACGTTCCATCAATCTGTTCACTTATTCCCATCTCCTTTTCTACCGCTTGCAATAATTCCTGGGGGCTGTGTATTTCGCCGCCAATTTTAGGCAATGAAACTACCTTGCTATTTTTTAGACAACGCTCTATTTCTCTGTAATATTTCCCCTGATTCATTTCAGGCACAAATACATACTTGCAGTTTTCTCCCAAATATTTAATTTGTTGTTCAGGGAAAGGCCAAACCGTATTTACTTTAATAAGACCTATCTTCAAGTGATGATAGGGTTTTGATATTGCTTTCTTTCTTGAAAAAATTCTTTTAAAAAAATTGCTTTTATCTTTTCGACCCTCTTCTTTTACCTTCAAACCCCTGGAAGTCTTCACCGCATTTAGTGCAGATCGGCTTACCGGGCCATAACATAAAAAACATACGTCTGCATCTTCCATGAAATATGAGTCAAGCATAGCGATATCGTCGATATTATTAAGGATTTTACCAGTTATACTTCGTATAAAATCACCGCTTTCAGATGCTATATGACCTATTCTCATACCATTTTCATCGTGAAGTTGTCCCTCCACTAAACTGTTGCCGCCTGTATAGAAATCTTCCTGGGGTGAAACAACACAGGGTCTATGGCCCGACCTCATGGGTCTATCTGTATCAAAGATAGTAATCTTTTCTCTCATATGACCAACAATCTCATCTGTGAGCAGAATAACTGGCGTTCTATATTTTTCTGCCATTTCAAAAGCTAGTATTGTGAAGTCATACATTTCCTGCACCGATGAAGGTGTCAATGCTATTATTTCGTAGTCTCCGTGACTACCATATTTAGCCTGGTAGATATCCTGTTGCGAAGGTAAGGTTGGCTGCCCAGTAGACGGCCCTCCTCTTTGCACATTGACTATGACAATCGGCGTTTCAGTGACTGCCGCATAACCCACAGTTTCCTGCATTAGTGTGAAGCCTGGTCCTGAGGTGGCTGTCATGGCTCGTTTGCCGCCCCAGCGCGCCCCGACAATTGCACATGCTGATGCAATTTCGTCTTCCATTTGTATGAAAGTGCCACCGGCCTTAACCATTTCAGCAGACAATATTTCTATGACTTCTGTGGACGGAGTTATTGGATAACCCGCAAAAAAACGACAACCTCCATGAATTGCTGCTCTTGCACAAGCTTCATTGCCCTGTAGTATTACTTTTTTCCCAGCACGTGATAAAGGTTCCGGGCCATTGTCCCCCATTAAAAAGCTACCTCCTGTTTTTATTTTGTTCTAAATTCACCTTAGACCATGATAAGCTGACGGCACTCGGTTATGCAGGCTGCCTACTGCTTCTTCTATCTTCGTTGCATAATCTCCCTCTACATATGCTTGAATGAAGCAAGCCTTATCCGATGCCACAGCTAATGGTATCCCCCAAGGGTCGGCAATAAGGCTGCGCCCACAAAAAACATCATCCGGCCCCAGTCTGCCGAAATGATTGACTCCCACAACATACATGGAGTTAAGCAGCGCAGCTGATTGAAGCAAATTTTGCCAATGATCAAATCTTGGACTATAGAATGCAGCAGGAACCATCAAATATTGCACTCCCTGTAAAGCCAGAGCTCTTACTAATTCTGGGAAGCGAATGTCATAACAAATAATTACTCCAATCCTCCCAAAATCTGTGTCATAGATTAAAAGGTCATTCCCTCTGTCAACCAGATATGATTCTTTGTCTTCATCCGAACCATCAAGCACATCAAATAAATGAATTTTATCGTACTGACCGACTATCTCTCCTTTTCTATCAAACAACAGTGCTGTATTATATCTCTTTCCGTCCTCTTTCCTTTTGTTGATTATCGAGCCTGCCACTATATAAGTGGAATGAGTTTTTGCAAGTTCGGAAAAAGTATTAATATAATCTTCCGGTATTTCCTCAATACTATCTCTTTCATCATTACCTGGAAGATAATAAAATTCTTCGGGCAGAACCACAATATCAACATATTTATGAAGAGAAAAAGCCTCTTCCATCAGGGCAATAGCCTGATTCATATTTTTTTTCTTGTCATCAGATGGTGTGGTCTGAATTCCAACAATACTGATATTCTTTTTCACTGAAAACCTCCCAACTTATCAGACTGGATATTCTGGAACATATAATTGTTGAAGTGTCTTTCCAGCCAGGACAGCTTCTTTTTCTGCTTGTTCATCACTTTGGTCAGCCAATGCTTGTTCAATCAAATAATCAATTTCAAACTCTCTCAGCACTAAAACTCCATTTGTATCTGCCAGTATTAAATCTCCGGGGTGAACTACTACGCCGCCACAAGATATGTCACAGTTTATTTCTCCACAATCACGGATGAATTTGGTTGTCAGTCCACTAAGGCCGGTAGCAAAAACAGGTATGCCAATTTCCTTGATTTCTTCGTAGTCAGTAATCGGGCCATCTACAATGATTGCGGATAATTTTCGTACTTTGGCGCAAAGAGCCACCATTTCTCCCACACAAGCATGGGTAGTGTCACCACTTCTGTCAATTACCAGCACATCACCCTCACCTGCCATACTGACCGCTATATGTACTGCCTTTGATTCCTGAGATGGAATCCTGACAGTCACGGCACGACCATATATTTTGCCTGTATTTGGTTTCATTGCCTTGATCTGTTTGTTCATAAATCCAAATTCCGTATAATGTCCGATGGCTGCCACATCTACTTTTTCTATCTTTTTTTCCAGACCATCAATATTTAAGGGTTTTAAGGGTAAAATCCTTATACCATTCATTAATCCAAACCCTCCTCAAATGATTTCTCCATCTCCATAATCTGATGCGCTTTTACAGTGTTTTTGATTCCATAGTACAAAATTATTATTGCCGGTATGATTAGCATGGCTGCGAATTCATACACAATCCAATCCCAGCGGTATATGAAACCAAATATGATGATTAATGATTGAATCGCAATAAACGCTAAAGATAGAGCTGTAACTATCGGGTCTTTACCTATTTTTTCCTGCCTGACAACTGGTTTATTCCCACTCATTTATTTCCCCTCCAATCTTTGCACCTCATCGCGTTTTCCTGTAAGTTCACATATGATCAGATACACTATCATACACAAGAACCATACTATGGAATTTGCCGGGACATCCCAGGGTAGCTCGATGACAAATTCCCAAATAGGCCACAATATGAATCCAAACAACATTGAAATCCATCCTGCTTGACGTGTTTTCTTCTTGTAGAAAATGCCAAATACAACGGGAACAAATAAACCTGCCGTCAGGAAACCTTCAACGAAGAAGAAACCATCAATAAGGCTCTCGAGCCAGGCCTGAGTGCTTAACATTGAGAATATTATGATAAATACAGTGGCAATCTTATTGTACTTGATCATTTTCTGATCCTCGATAATCTTGCCCGTTATACCACTATACATGTCTCTGGTGAAAGCCGCTCCCTGCACCAAGATCATACTGCTCAATGTCGACATGACAGCTGAAATCAAGCCTGCTATAAATAGTCCTCTCACACCTGTCGGCAATGCATTCAGTACCGTTGACCAGAATGCTTCGAAAAATTCCAAATCGGGGTGTAAGGTTCTGGCAGCCATTCCGATGAAGATTACTGCTGAGCTGAAAACTAGCCACATAGGTATACAGAAAAGGAAAGATCTCTTGGCAGTTTTCGCTGAATCCGAAGCCGAGAAACGCTGATACATCATAGGCTCTGTATAAATACTCATGCCAATGAGGCCCCAGGCAATGACCCGTGCAGGTGCCATTCCTCCAGTGGGCTGAAACAGTTCCGGCTGCACATTGTTCAAAGCATTATGAATAGCTTCGAAACCGCCTACATTTTTGGAAACCAGTATTACTGCAAGGCCTACAGACAGGCTCATATACACAAATTGGAAAACGTCTGTCATGGTAACTGACCACATGCCTGACGATAAGACGTATATACCTACTATTATGCCTGAAATAATAACTGAAGCTGCCGGCGGGAAATTAAACATGTATTGTAATAATTGCGAAATTACCAACAGGTTCACACCATTGTACAACACCCCGATAACAATCGAAAATGCCCCAAGCACTTTTGCTTTTCTATCGTACAGATACTCAAGCAAATCAGGAATCGTTAAACAATCCTCAGGTATTCTCCCTCTCATAAAAGGTGCAATCCACAGGGCAAAGGGTATCCTTGTAAGGGTGCAAGGGATAACATAAACTATCATTCCTGCAATACCTATTGTTGCACCATACTGCGCAACCCCTACTACAGAATAGCCGTCATACCATGAGGTCATCATCGTTCCGATAACCAGAGGAAGCGCCAGGGATCTTCCTGAAAGGAAATAACTGCTCATACTCTTGCTGGCTTTAAATCTGAATCGCAATCCTATGCCAACCATGAGCAACAAATAGGATATGATTACGAAAGTATCAAGTCCTGACCAGGGGATATTAGCATGTAACATTCAAAAACCTCCCTTCAAATTTACCATTCTTTTAGAAATCTGCTGATTGTGTTTACTGCCTTTTTTACCATCTCTTTACCTTTTTCTGCATTGCCTGAAAAAGGGTCTCCCAACACGGAAGTCTTCGTTATTTCATCGAAATATTCATATACATAAAGATCCGGTATTTCATCCTCATCCGGTTCTTCGGAGCGAATCATTTTTTCTTCATCAACCAGTTCAGGGAACAAATGCATCAGGATAGAAGTTCCTACTTCAGCGGCATGGCCTTCAGGCAGACTGCTTTCAGTTTTTTCCTCGTTTATGTGATATACAAAACGCCACCAGTCGATAATAGCACAATCTACCCCGTACTCTCCCTTCATTTCCATAGCCACCTGATCAACTGCACCAATATTGCTCACATGCCCGCACAGAAATAAGATTTTTTTAATGCCTTGTCTATGCAGACTTTTTGCAACATCCCTGTATATCGATATCAGAGTCATGGTGGATACGGATAAAGTTCCCGGATAGCACATCAAATCCTCTGAAAAACCGTATGTTATCGGCGGCGCCACAAAACAATTTATCTTTTCAGCTGTTCTTTTCGCTATTTCATATGTGACCAGCCAATCGGACCCAAGCGGTAAATGCAAACCATAAGCCTCTGTTGCTCCTACGGGAAAAATGGCAGTATCTGATTTTTCCACATACTCTTTGAAGTCATCCATAGTCATGTCCGCAATAAGATGTTTTTTCATAATTTGCTCCTTGATTATTTTTTTATCTGTAAGCCAAATAGTTGCCATAATCATCCGCTGCTATCCACTGCACTTCAATTTTATCACCAAAAGTATACTCAATTTTATAATATGGTCTGTAGAAAACCTGGGTACTGACCAGTTGCAATTCCGGCGGCTTTTTATACCTTCCAAGTACAACTTTCCATCTGGCATCTATAACTGCCTTTTTTACGGCCTCTTCTTGTGTATACTTAAATGGAACAACAATGGACGGCTCAATATTCCTCCTTTCTAACTTAATCTTCAGAGATTCCTCCACTAAGCTGCAACCTTTGACTTCATCAACAATAAAATCCAATCTGCCTTCTACTACATTTTTTTTACTGAAATACACGACGGTAAAATCTAAAACAATTTTCCAGCATGGAACATATTTTAGTTCTGAAGAAATAATTCTTGGCGGAATAAAAAATAATTTTTTTCGTACCTTACTATTGGCGCTTGCCTGAGAAACCACAACCGGTGTCATATGGCAGCTTATTTTTGAAAGGCCTGTGGTTTTTTTTAAAGACAAATTTTTCCGGCGAGGCCTAGATGCTTGTTTTTCAACAATAGTGTTCATTTTAGTCCCCCCTTGTTTAACTCAAATATCTATCTTTTCAAAGTTTTTGACAATATCAAAATGTCATTTGTCAGTCATTTCATATTGACAAATAAATGACATAAGGTATTATTAACTGAGAGTCAACGAAACTATAAGGAGCGATTCTTATGTCGAAATCTCACTTGTCGATCCTGTTGAAACACCTGCATATTAATGCAAAGGATTTAGCTCAGGGCATTCACGTCGACCCATCTTTGGTAAGCAGATGGCAAACAGGTGACAGGATTCTAAAAAAGAACTCTGAACATTTGAATAGAATCGTCCAATATATACTTGAATACGATAAAAATACTGCTTACAGAAATATAGAAACCTTCTACGAATATTACTATCCCAATTGCCAGATATTCGATCGAACCAATATGTTTGACTCTTTGAAAAATTGGATTGTCGGTCAGGAAACAGGGCCTCAAAATGTTTATCTGGAAAAGCCTAAAAATCTCATTCAAGCCGGCTTGCTAAAAGGGGACCGACAGAAAAAGAAAGCTTTGCTTGATTTTCTGGACCTTGCCATAAACTGCAAAGAAAGGAAAAACGTCTATATCATGATAGGTATGGATACCTTCTCCCTTCTTGAAAATGGTAATTTCTATCGTGAGTGGATTACTAAGCTCTATGATATATTATCATGTGGACACAGCATTTATTTTATCTATAATCACACTTTTGCATCTTTCGCCAATGATTTGCAAGGCTTCTTCTCTCTTTGCTCTTCTGACTCATTTTATGCTTATTATCTGCCCAGAAGAGGTCTTATAACAAATCCTTTCAACTTGTTGATAGTGGAGGATATTATTGCTATGACAGATTTTGCCACTACTGAAGAATTACAAGACACTACGCTCTTTTCTTTCGCTGAAAAAAACATAATTAAGCAATTGACCATCGAATACAATAATTATTTACAATCATGCCAACTGCTTAATGACAATATGTCCATAGGACATAATCAACTGTATACGTACCTGGAAGACCGTATCTCCGAACAACAAAATGTATATATCTATGATGAAACCTTATATTTTTTACCCTTACCCACCGAAAAAATCAAAGAAATTCTCACTCACAATAATTTTTCCGTGAAAGAAACAGAAGATATAATTAAGAAGTATGAAACTCTGTTCATAAACCGATCGCCTGAAAATGTCCAAGGCCAGATACCACATTATATTCTCATCAATATTGATGAAGTGATTAACCACTTATATAACAACTTCGAAAGTCTAAGCTCCCGGTTCCCCTGGATTTTGCTTTCACCTGAAGAAATCTTTATCCCTAAAGAGACTCACATAGAGTATATCAAATACCTGATACAATATATTTCTGACCCACAAGCACACAAACATTTGAAAATAAAATTCGTCAACAATGCTTACATGAGCGGAAATACCAAAATTGCATTTATTGCAAAAGACTATTTATTTGCCCTGGCTCTCCCTTATAAAACTGAATTCAGGAAGCCTGTTCTTTTTACTAACCCCACCGTAATCTCAGATGCTTCCAATTACCTTGAAGAATACTGGACCAATGTCCCCCAGGAATTAAATGATTTATCCATAATAAAGTCGCAGCTCGAAAAAGCATTAAAAGACTTAGAAAATTTGCTTTAATTTTTAGCAATTTAAATTCCACGTATGGCCACGAAAAAAGATGATATCCCAAATGCAATAAAAACCTGCAATGAAAAAGTGCAGGAATGATTAATCTTGCAATAAATAAAGCGTGGCTGTCTTCTGCCACGCCTTAATATTATTCTGTGTTATTATTTTTTCTTTTTCTGTTGCTGCTTGCTGCCTTTGCTTTTAACCTGGTGTGTCTTTTTTGTGCCGGCTTCCTTAGCTTTTTCTCTGGCCAGTTTCTTATTGATCAGAGACTGAGGGGTCTTATATCCCAGGTCGTTAAAACTCTTCCTCGCGCCTACGGGTTTTACTCCGGGCCTGGTCGTTCTTTTATGGGCAGCTTCATTGTCAGTCGTCTTTTTCTCCAGTTTCCTTCTCTTCTTCTCAGCCTGACGCTTCTGCTTTTCCGTTTTGGCAACTATGTCTTCTACGGACTTGCCTGTCTTCTTAGCCTCTTTATATGGGTTTACTTTGTCATCTGTCTTTTTCTGTGCAGTTTCCTTTTTAACCTTGCGTCTGGCGTCTACCACTGTGAACACCATCATCCCGCCAACCATAACCAGCATGAGCATCATATAACCTTTGCTGTCAGCCTCAGTGTTTCTTGTGGCGAAATTGAGTTCCAGGTCTTCTTCAAGGACATTTCCGCCGTCACTTACCATTCCTGAAAACACAGTCACCTTGTACTTTGTATTCTGCTCAAGAGCATCATTAATCTGCAGCCACACTTCATTGGGGTATTTGTCCTCGTTATACAGAGGCTCAAAATTCACGGCTTTGCCCTCTTCATCTTCTATGGCAAAACTATTTTTGTTTTTTACAGCTGTGGCCGGATTACTGATTTTTTCCGAAAAAATCAGTTTGACCGCAACATTTTGCGGATTCAGATTGGATTTACCTTCCGTGGGAAAGGAATCTTCCAAAGTCAGGCTTCCGGCGTAACTTATGTTTATGGCTATAAGTCCAATTATTGCTACAAGGCTGACAATTCTGCCTATGCTTCTCATATATGCTTATCCTCCTGATTGAGTTTGACCTTTAGCTGGTCCTTGTTTTACTGCACTCTTTTTGTCCCTGAGCTCCCGGAAAAAATCCTTAAGCATCTTGCTGCTTTCTTCTTCCATGAGCCCGGTGCTTATTTCCACCCTGTGATTGAGCCTTTCGTCACCGACTATGTTCATAAGGGAACCGCAGGCGCCGCTCTTTGGATCCATTGCCCCGATGTGGAGTTTTGCTATTCTTGCCAGAACGATAGCTCCTGCGCACATGGGGCAGGGTTCTGTCGTTACATACATCTCCGTTTCCAGAAGTCTCCAGCTCCCTGTAGTCTTTGCCGCCTCACGTATTGCCATCATTTCCGCATGCGAAGTGGGATCATTTGTACTTTCATTAAGGTTATGGCCCCGTCCGATTATTTCTCCATTGCGCACAATTACCGCGCCCACGGGGATTTCTCCTTTTTCGTATGCCTTCTTCGCTTCTTTTAAAGCTTCCTGCATAAAATCAACGGAATTCATATCATACCTGGAACCTTTTTTTGTCCTGTCAATCACATCTCGATATGTTATCACAGTTTTTTCTCTGTTTCAATCGCAAGTGAAAAATTTATGAAAAGCTCTGCTTTTATTGCTATATGCATGCAGTATGTTAAAATACTGGCATGTGGATGGACATAATTGTAGTAATAATATTTGTGCTGGCCACGGTTGATGGGCTCAGACAGGGATTTGTAAGAACCGTTATCCATACTTTTGGCTGGTTTTTGGCTCTGGGAGCAGGAATACTCTTTCAGGGGGTAACTTACGATTTTCTTGTTAACAGCACAAAAATCGTCATAGGCATAGAAGACAGAATCTCCTTGAAACTGGCAATGGGCGAATTGCCTTCCGAAGCCTTTTTCATTTCAAAAATGCCCGTAATTTTTCATGACTATATTGCTTCAGGTCTTGCTATCTTCTTGGTCAAAGTTATTGCTTTCATTATTGCTATGCTGCTGTTCCGTCTGGTCATGTTACTGATTACCTTCATTTTCAGCAAAAAAAGAAGGCGGGGATTAATTGGTTTTGTAGACAGCTTCCTGGGCATTATCGCAGGTATGCTGAAGGGCTTGTTCCTGATTTTCGTCTTCCTTGCCATTCTCATACCATTCATAGGGCTCTTTCCCATGGGTTTCATTTCAGATGCCATGGAAACTTCAAAAATCGCAGGTGTTTTATATGACAACAACTACCTGCTGTTAGCAGCAAAAATAATCAGATAAAGAGCCAGCAGCATAACCGCCGCGCCTATCACCAATCTCGTGCATTTCTCCACGTTATGATATTTGGGATTCATGCCGATTTTTTCCAGGACGGAAGTGTATGTTCCTGCAACCACCACAAATACACTGTGGCCCAGTGCAAATGATAATAGCAAGATGACCCCGCTCAGAATATTACCCCTGTCCGCGGCCAGGGCCAGCAGCACCACCAGAACCGGCAGTGCACAGTGGGATGCGAAAAGTCCTCCCAGCATGCCTGTGAAAAAAGCACCTGTTTTGCCGCTTCCTTTTGTTTTTACATGAGTATGCCCACCCGGGAATATATCTATTACTCCAACAATTTGTAGTGCCATTAAAATAAGCAGGATGCCAAGTAAATAATACCACCATACCCCAAGATGATGAAAGAATTCACCGAGAGCTGAAGTGAAGGCCCCAAGAGAGGTATATACAACTGCCATCCCAAGTGCAAAAATTGCAGATAGAATAAAAGCCTTGCGCTTGGAATAGTTTCTGGTACCGCTTACCAGGCTGATTATCATGGGTATGCTTGCCAGTGAGCAGGGTGTTAAAGAAGTCAGCATCCCCACGATGAATGCCAGGGCCGGCCAGAACCAGAATCTTGCTTCCATTAAAGATGTAATTAGAAAAATTCTTTCTTCTAACATGATTTCATAATATCCGAAAGTTTGTTGGAAAGATGCCCCCACTGAACTATGTCGATAGTTTCAGGTCTTCTTGATTCCTCAATACCTGTTTCTTTGAGAAGCCAGGCTACATCCTCTTTTTTCAGGCCTTTGAAGCCCATCAGCGCATTGCTTACTGCTTTTCTCCTTTTCCCGAAAGCTGTTTTCACCATCTCGAAAAACAATGGCACGGATTCAAGCACCACCGGAGGTTTTTTGCGCAATTTGAGGGTTAAAACAATGGAATCCACATCAGGTTTTGGCATAAACACTGTTTTGGAAACTGCAAATATACTTGTTATTTCAGTGTAATATTGAACAGCCACGGAGAGTATCCCGTAATCTTTGCTTCCGGGCTTTGCATTGAGGCGCTGTCCCACTTCTTTCTGCACCATTATGGTCAGACTTTCTATTCCCAGATTATCCTCCTCATTTTCCTCCAGCACTTTCATTATTATTGGTGAGCTTATGTAATAGGGCAGATTGCCGATAATTTTAATCGAACCTTTGCTTTTATCCGCATCAAAAGATTCCTGATTGCAAATAATATCTCCTAGCCTGACTTTAAGAAAATCCCCATTAATCAGTTTGACATTTTCCTCATCCCTGAGGGTTTCCGCCAATATGGGAAAAAGCCGTTTATCAATCTCAATGCTTACAACTTCCGCTGCCGCAGCTGCAACCGCTTTGGTAAGAACCCCCAGGCCCGTACCTATTTCAATAACAAAATCATCGGAAGCTATGGCCGCCGATTCAACAATTTTATTTACAATATTTCCATCTATGAGAAAATTTTGCCCCAGACTTCTGGCAAATCGGAAATCATGCTTATTAATCAGTTTTGCCACTGTTGCCGGGGAATAAAGTGTGTCCATGCAGGTAAAATTCCTCCCTCGAAATTCCAAAACCGTTTAATCTGGCGAGAAAGGTCTTGCTGTTGGCATAGCCTATGCCCAGCGCCTTTCCCAGCCGGCTGCGCCGTTGTGCCGAATTTTCACCACCTGCAAGATTAAAGTAAAGCAAATCATCATGTGAAAACATAACTTCCTTGCCTGTGGTTTTTCTGCTGAAAACCCCCGATTTTTTCAGGGCTGAAACAATGCTTTCAGCTGAAGCGTTTTCCACGCCTATATCATTTCCCTTTATGGCTTCTTCCCTCACGAGATGTGCCTGCCTGCTGTGGGGAAAATCCTTTGTGAGCCTTCTTCGTATAGCTTCTCCGGCACTGTCGGGATCGGTTAGAATCACTATGCCCGGCCCTTCATAGGCCTTGCGGATAAGATCAAAAGTTTCTCTGCTTATATGATATCCGCCGGTCACTATGACCTCTGCATCGACCGCAGCTTTGACGGCATTTTCATCATCTCTGCCTTCCACAACGATGATTTCGTTCAAACTATTCCTCGTCCTCTTCTTCCTGTTCAGCCTTTTCCTGCTGATTCTCTTTATCTTTACCCTTTAAAACATACAGGGTTTCTCCCGGCATTATCATATTCAGCTGTTCTCTTGCCTGTTGTTCAATATATTCAACGCTGCCGACTCTTGCAAGCTCTTCCTCGAGCCTGGCTTTTTCCTGTTCCAGTTGGGTTAATTTAAGCTGGGCATCCTCCTTTTCCATAACCAGCTTCATCACTTTTAAAGCTGACACGGAAATGACACCGATAAAGAATATTAATATGGCCGCATAGATGAGGCGACGGCGTACTTTCTTTTTATTGACTGACCTCATTCGATATTCCTTATTCCCTTTGTTTCAGACAGGGGAAGTTTAATAATAACTGTGGATCCCTTTCCAACTTCACTTTCAATTTTAATGGTTCCCCCATGCTCTTCCACTATCTGCTTTGCTATGGATAAACCAAGACCGGTTCCTCCCATTTCTCTTGACCTGGCTTTATCAATGCGGTAAAACCTTTCGAAGACCCTTGGCAATTCCTTTTTGGCTATGCCTATGCCACTGTCCTTCACAGTGATTTTACCATATTTGCCCTCCCTTATGGCATTGACTTCAATAACTCCGCCCTGAGGGGTATACTTTATGGCATTTGTAAGCACATTCAAAAGAACCTGTCCTATGCCGTCCCTGTCAACTACGGCCATCAGTTTTTCTTCAGCCTCAAAGAGCTTATTTATAGCCAGCTTTTCGTTGGTAGCCTGAAGTTCAACTCTCATCAGGGTTGCCCTGAGCATGCCCACAAGGTTGGTTTCGACCTTTTGCCATTTCTCCTGCTTATGATCAATTTTAGAAAGCTGCAGCAGCTCTCTGACTAGGCGTCCCATCCTGTCAGCCTCTTCATCAATAATCTTCAGGAACTGAGTATTGACATCCTTGTCTTCTACTCCGCCGTCCAAAAGTGTTTCCGTATAGCTTTTGATTGTCGTGATGGGTGTCTTAAGTTCATGTGAAACGTTGGCAACGAAGTCTTTCTGCATATTCTCAAGTTTAAGCTGTTCGGTAATATCCATTAAAACTACTACCGTGCCTGCATCCTGACCATGTTCATCAAAATATTTGTCATATCGTATATCGTAGGTTTTGCCGGCTTTTTCCAGGAGGTCGTGATAGCTTCCTTTGGAATAGCTTTCTTTGACTTTTTCGTAGCTCAATTCTTTATTTAGTGCTCCGAAAACATCATTATAGGTTTTTTCTCCTATTTCCTTCTGACCGATGCCAAGCATTTCCATGGCAGCATGATTTGCCAGAATAATCCTGCCCTGGGTGTCAAAGGCCAGCAATCCGTCGGTCATATTTTTCAAAACCGCTTCCAGCTTGTTTTTTTCACTGCTTATTTCGGTCAATGTGTAATCCAGCTTTTCGCGCAACAGGTTGAACATCTCCGCCAGCCTGCCGATTTCATCATCTGATCTTACACTGACTTCCTGGCTGAAGTCTCCCAGGGACATTTTCTCTGCTTTTTCAGTGACATCATTAATTGGAACAGTAATGCTTCTGGCTATGAAAAATCCTAACAGAACAGTTAAAGACAATGCCACTGCCATGGCTCTCATGAAAACAAGTCTGGACTGTTGCTGTGTTTTATATACACTGCTGATATCAGCCCTCAGACATACGAGACCTTTTATCCGGCCGTCTTTCTCTATGGGAAATACCATTGTTTTTACAGGTATACCCGAAGATGAAATACCGTCCTCCTCCGTTGTCTGGCCTGTCATGCCTTTTATGAGAATACTCTGATTTAAAAGATCCAGGCCGCTTTTATCAATATAATTAAGATTGCTGGATGCTATTATGATGAAGTCTTCATCAACCACGAACATCTCTTCCCTGAGGCTTTCTGCAAAAGCTGAAATGTCCTCCTGGATTTCTTCACGGCTGGCATTGAAATCATCATACTCTCTGAGTGAGATTATGCTTTCCTGAACTATTCTGGTGAAATTTTTTCTTATGAGATCCATCTGATAGGCTTCCAGCTGGCTCATCATAAAGACGCCAATAACCGTCATGGCTATAAAAACCAGCAGGAAGTATATGAGAACTATTCTGAAACGGATGGTGCTCCAAATTTTCTTAAGGAACATGGCTTATGGCCTCCGGAAATAGTAGCCTATTCCCCGCTTGGTCATAATATAGTCCGGATTTGCTGAATCGTCTTCCAGCTTTTCGCGCAGTCTTCTGACTGTAACATCTACTGTTCTGATATCCCCGTAATACTCATAGCCCCATACTTCTTCGAGCAGCTGCTCTCTGGAAAAAACCCTGCCTTCCCTTTCAGCTAGGTATTTTACCAGTTCGAATTCCCTGAGAGTGAGCTCCAGAGGCCTGCCCTCTTTTCTGACTTCGTAACGGTTCATATCTATGACCAGATCCCCATACTCCTGAATTTTCCCTGCACCCGCGCCGGTTTCGAAATCATCCTCCGAAAAAGTAATTCTTCGAATATTGGCCTTGATTCTGGCTATCAGCTCACGCATGCCAAAAGGTTTGGTAATGTAATCGTCCGCACCCAGCTCAAGCCCCAGGACTTTATCCACTTCTTCTTCTTTTGCCGTAAGCATTATTATGGGGACCATACTTTCTTCCCTTATCTTTTTACAGACTGTAAAACCATCCATAAGAGGAAGCATCACATCAAGCAATACCAGGTCAGGTTTGCCGGAAAGGGCCTTTTCCAGGCCTGTTTTACCCTCGTAGGCTGTATCCGTTTCAAAACCCTCTTTTGCAAGGTTAAAACGAATAATATCAGCTATTGATTTCTCATCCTCAATAATCAGTATTTTTTTATTGTCCATGCTTTTCACCTGAACTTTTCTCGAATTATTTAAGATATTTTAGGGGGTTTTGGGGAACAC
Organism: Bacillota bacterium; assembly: GCA_052034085.1. Taxonomy (GTDB): domain Bacteria; phylum Bacillota; class Clostridia; order Peptostreptococcales; family Anaerovoracaceae; genus UBA1426. The sequence continues at coordinate 71,445 of JBPOJA010000013.1, forward strand.
CTTTGATATGAACTTCAAAGTGCAAATGAGGCCCCGTGCTCCTGCCGGTATTTCCTACATTCGCAATATGCTGGCCCTGGTAAACTTTATCTCCTTTTTTCACCAGAAGCTTGCTGCAATGGCCATAAACGGTTGACATGTTCTGGCCGTGGTCAATCTTTATACAATAACCCAGAGCACCTTCCCATCCGGCGGAAATAACAATACCACCGTCTGCAGCCCTGATTTTGGTCCCATGGGGATTGGCCAAATCTATGCCGTTATGCATCCTGCCCCAGCGCGTTCCGAATCTGGATGTAAGACGGCCCCTGACGGGGTACTGGAGTACGCCGGTCCCAATAAGCGGCGGCAGTGGTTTTGTGCCTTTAACCACAATCTGATCTTTCGGCTGGCTTATTACTTCAGCCTGAAGCTCCACCCTGTCAATTTCTTCGCCGTTATTGCGCACCACTCGGGCCACAACCTGCTTTTCACCTTTTACACCGGCACGTTTTACAGCTGTTTCACCCTTGAACAGGGAGGCAGATTCCTCATAAGTAACATCGAAATCTATATATGCTATGTATTCCTGGATTTCCGTTGTTTGAACTGTGAGTACCGGGCGAACCCTGTTGAGAACCAGTTCCTGATCTATGCTGAGCTTGGCGGGATTTATATCAGGATTGGTAGACATGAGCTCCTCCTGACTCATTCCCAGACTTTTTGCTATGGCGCCAAAGGTATCGCCCGCCTTAACCTTGTAGGTTTTAACCTCCACCGCACCGGTCAGCATATAATCCAGAACATCTTCTTTTTTCTGGATGTTGCCCAGTTTAGTATCAAATTCTTTAATAACTACATCTTCGGCGAAATCCACGGATTCGTAAGCAACACCATCCTTTTCACCGGTATAGCCCGCCTGAATGGCGTTTAAAATCTCCTGGGCTTCATCTCTGTTGTGTAATCTGGCCTTTTGCTGCCCGTTTACGACAATAGCATAAGCCGTGGCTGTCATATCTTTCATGTATGTGAAACGGTTAAGCACATCATCTATGCTGTCCATTTCCCTGTTAAGTTTTGCGACTTTGCGGAAACTGATATCCTTGTCCCTGCAGATATTGATTTCGGCATCATAAGTGCAGGATAATTTATCTCCTATAACATCGATGGCATCATACACATAATCCACATCCTCCACCACGCCTAAAACCTTGCCGTTATACATGTATTCATATGCCATGGCATTATCAACTGCGAGCCCGAAAGTTGCAGATAATACAAGCATGCCTGAAATTCCTGCAATTATCGGTCGTTTTCTATCGTGAAGGAATCTTTTTATCGCAGTTCTTTTTTCTGTAATGGCGGAGCGGGTAGCTGTGTAGAATCTGGCTGTATTATAAAATGCCATGTTGACAAAATCATCCACATTGTTTACGAAAGATGCCATTTTCAAGGAAAAACAAGCTTCTTTCTCTTTGAATTTTTCTCCTGCCCGTCTAAAAAACGCAGAGGGCCTGCTGATAATTTTAGAGATACTTTTGTCCACAAAAAGATCCAGACGATTGTCCGCTTCTTTGATCTGCTGCTCTTTGATCTCACGTCTGTTTGCTCTTTCTTTTGCTATCTCTTCCAAGGCTGCATTTACATAATCCTCAGATTTCCCCTCAGATAAACGCTCAATCTTTCCTTCAATGATTTTGTCTAAATTGGTCTTGGCCCGATTCCGGTTCAGGTTTCTTGTAGCTTTTGTCAATGGGTCGTTCTCTTCCTCTTCACGCCAAACAGAGATCCCTTTATCATCAGGATCTCCTGCAGATCCGATATTTTCTACTGTTGCCTTTTTCAAAAACTCATCCATAACTGGCTTTCGTTTAAGTTATCTGTTTTGCTGAATTTCATTATAGCCTTTTTCTGAGGCCTTTTCAAGTTCTTTCATCCTCTTGCTCAGTTTATCAGAGAAACAGGAGCACCTGCTTCCATCCTCCAGCATTCCTTCGTCTCTGCATAAAGAGCATTTGTAGACCATGTCCATGTAGTCTGTGCGATAGTTATTTTCCGTCAAATGAAATGCTTTTTCATCCATGAGCCTGGTCTGTCTGGCCTTCAGTTCCCGAATCAGCTCCTGTGAACCCGATTTTTTTACAAGCATTTCTTTTGAAATCTGCATACTTATATTTAATATCTCCTCATCCAACTTTTTTATTTGGGGAACTTTTTCATAAACTTCTCTGCGCCTTTCCTCTGCATCTTCACGACTTTGCTTCCGGTCTTCCTCATATGATTTCAATACCTCAGAGATAAGCTTCCCTTCTGCCGTGGAAGCGGGCTTAACGTCCCTTGATGACTCAGCATCCTTTGCAGAGGTAAGAACTTTATTTACATAGTTAATATTTGGATTGGATATGCCGCTGGTCTTTTTGCAGGCCTCCAGCACATCGTTAATATTTAGGGCAAGATCATCAAACCACACATCCATGATTCTCTGCTCTTCTTCAGTTGGATTTCTCATGAAGCCCAGGGCTTTCATAACCCGCTTATAAAGATAATATCTGTTACTGGTTTCTTCTACATGCCCGGATACATCTTCCGTTGTTTTAAGGCCTGCGCCGACCCACTCCCTTATTACGGCTCCCACATAATTTACGGCTGTATTCTTTCTCTCATTTTTGCAGTAATCAAAGGCATAAAGGATGTATTCTTTGGAAATGCCATAATCCCTGATCCAGTTCATTATGGTAACCGGCTCTTTTCCCTGAAGTATGCGGCCTAACTTCTGTTCAATGGCTGCATAAAGTTCCTTAAGGGATTTATCATTCATATCAGCAGGCAAATGATTGTCTGCTCCTTCTTTTTTCTTTTTGCTTCTTCCGTTTATGCGAAATATCCGGTCTTTCAATCCGGCAAAAATGACATGGTAAACCAGGCGGTTGTTTTCATCCGGATAAAGCTTTTCAATGACGCCCTTTTCTTCCCAGTAAGTCCAGGCTGCCAGCACTTCTTCGATTTTCAGAGAAAGTTGTTTTGCAATATCCTGATTATCTATAGCTGTGCCCAAATCAGCATACATGAGGGCGAAGAGAAAAACCTTCACGTAATTACCGGGCGCATCAGGCAGAAATTCATTAATGAAGACGTTTTCCACCGGAGTATCATGCAAATAATAGCTCTGTATTTCTTCTCTTTTGAACATTGCCTAGTCCTTTATTTTAGCAATATCTACGAACCGGGTCTGCTTTCCCAGCCAGGTAAGTTGTATTTCTGCCGTGGGGCCGCTCCTGTGCTTGGCAATATGCACATCGCACACATTGGGAGTCTCCGAATCTTCGTTATAATAATCATCCCTGTAAAGCAGCATAACTATATCGGCATCCTGCTCGATGGAACCTGACTCCCTCAGGTCAGAGAGCAAAGGCCTGTGATCGGACCTAAGTTCAGGTGCTCTTGAAAGCTGTGACAACACCATCACAGGGCATTCCATCTCCCGGGCTAGCTGTTTCAGATATCTGGAAAGAGCAGTGACTTCCTGCTGACGGCTTTCAGCCCGGCCTTCATAGGACATGAGCTGAAGGTAGTCTACAACCACCAGATCCAATCCCTTTTCAGCCTTTAATCTCCGGCATTTATTCCTTATCTCCATAATGCTGATGCCCGGTGTGTCATCTATGTATATGTTAGATCCAGAAAGCGCATCCATGGCCTCATAAAGATTGTCCCAGTCATGCCTTTCGAGAGTTCCTGTTTTTATTTTGGTCATGTCCACTTTGGCTTCAATGGCTAAAAACCTTTGTCCCAGTTGCTCCCTTGACATTTCAAGACTGAATATCAGCACACTTCCGCCATGCTTCAGGCCCGCATGCCTGGCAATATTTAAGGCAAAAGCGGTTTTCCCCATACTGGGTCTGGCAGCTACGATGATGAGATCAGACTTTTGGAGACCTGAAGTCAGGCCATCCAGATCCTTGAAGCCCGTGGAAATTCCGGTGAGCTGCCCCTCTAATTTGGCAATCTCATCTATTCTTTTAATATTGCTGAAAAGAATCTCTTTAAGATGCTCGTAATCTTTTCTCTGCCTGGTCTGAGCTATTTTAAATATTGATTGCTCAGCATGATCCAGCACAGTCTCAGGTTCGGTATTTTCTCTGTAAGACTCTTCCATGATATCAGCTGAAGCATTTATTAGCCGTCTTAAAATCGCTTTTTCTTCAATGATTTTGGCATATTCCAGGGCATTGGCTGTAGAGGGCACTGCGGAAGACAGATTTGCCACATAGCTACGCCCTCCAACCATTTCCAGGGAATTTCTTTTTTTCAGTTCCTCAGAAACCGTAAGAAAATCCACAGGAGAGCCATTTTTATTCAGAACTTTAATGGCTTCAAATATCTCCCTGTGCATTTCACTGTAGAAGTCATCAGAAGTCAGAAACTCCAAAACGTCAAACAGAGCTTCCTTATTTAGCATTATTGACCCCAAAACAGATTTTTCTGCTTCGGGGCTATGGGGGGCTATTCTTTCCCTTGAATTCATTATCTTACCTCATAAACAAATTATAGGCTGTCTACTGTTATTTTTAGGGTTCCTGTTATCTCGGCAAAGAGTTTAATCTCTGCCTGATGTTCCCCTATCTGCTTAATAGGTAAATCCAGGTGAATTTTCTTCTTGTCTATTTCTATATCGAACTGTTCCTTCAAGGCATCACTCAAATCTTTGGAGGTAATAGAACCGAAAAGCTTGCCGCCTTCACCACTTTTACCTTTTATCAGAAGATTGATTTCTTCCAGCCGTTTTGCCATAGCCTGGGCGGAATCATAATCCTCTGCCCTTCTGGCCGCATTGGCGGCTTTTATTCTGTCGAGCTCGCGCATATTGGCCGGAGTAGCCTCTTTTGCCAGATTTTTTGGCATGAGAAAATTTCTTGCGTAGCCCGGATTAACATCGACTACATCCCCTGCTTTGCCTGTGCCTTTAACATCGGCAAGTAAAATTATTTTCATATTAAAGCCCTCCGTTTCTTTCACTCATCCGAATTATATCTTTAAGTTCATCGAGAGCATCTTCCTGACTTACATCTATCTGAGCACCGGCTGTTGTCAGATGCCCGCCGCCTCCCATCTGTTCCATAATAGTCTGAACATTTACGTCTCCCAGAGAGCGTGCACTGATGATAGTTTGTCCCTGCTCATTGGTGCCCAGCACAAAACTTGCCCTGATCCCTTTTATATTCAAAAGTTCATCTGCAGCCTGGGATGCTATGACCTGAATATTCTGCATAGGGCCGCTATAACCGGAAATGGCTATGCCTTCAGCAGTGATTTCCGCATCTGCAATAATCGTTGCCTTAACTTTAAATGTGTCCATATCCATCTGAAAAAGTTGCCTTATATTTGCCGTGTCGGCTCCGTTTCTTCTGAGCCAGGACGCAGCTTCAAAGGTTCTGGCACCGGTTTTCACAGAAAAGCTCTTTGTATCTATGATAATTCCTGCCAGCATGGCTTCGGCTTCCAGCTTATCGACTTTTTTCTTGCCTTCATCTGAATATTGGAGGATTTCTGCAACCAGCTCAGAAGTGGATGATGCATAAGATTCCATATATGTAAGTACGGCATTGTCAATACTGTCTTCTGCCTTTCTATGATGATCTATCACAACAATTTTTTCTGCTTTTCCCAGCAGTGAGGGCTCATCCAGCAATGAGGGCCTGTGAGTGTCCACAACTATGAGCAGGGTCTTTTTCGTTACCCTTTCCAGGGCCTCTTCAGGTGTTATCAGGTTAAACTGCTCCGATTCCCTTGCTTTTTCATAAAGCTTGCTTATAGCCTGACCATGTCTGCCCACAATAATAGCATATTCTTTTTCCATATTTCTCACAATGCGGCTTATACCAAGAGCAGAACCGAAGCTGTCCATGTCAGGATTCTTATGGCCGGTTATTAAAACCATATCCGCCTGTTCGATGGCCTGCCTTAAGGCATGTGCCATCATTCTCGACTTGCCCTTACTTCTTTTTTCCACAGTCTGCAGTTTGCCGCCGTAGTAGTCGACTCGGGTCTTTCTCTTGACTACTGCCTGGTCGCCGCCTCTGCCAAGAGCCAGATCCAAGGCGGCCAGGGCATTGCTGTCAGCTTCTTTAAGTGAATCACCCTGTCCGACTCCTATAGAAAGGGAAGGCGGAAAATCAGCCTCCGTTTCCACTGCCCTGACTTCGTCCAGAAGGGCGAACTTTACCGTTTCCATGTCCATGAGGTATTTGTATTCAAAGAGCATAAGATATCTGCCGCTTTTATACCTGATCATTGTCCCGTTTATGCGAACCAGCCACTGGCGTAATATTGCTTCAATCTGGTCTATTAACACGCCCCTCTTTTCTTCCGTTGTGGGAGAAATAAGTTCATCATAGTTGTCTATGTTTACATAGGCGTAACAGGTTTTGGCATTTTCGTGCTCCTGTCTTAAGGCATCCAGTTCACTGTTGTCCAGCCAGCAAAGCAAAATATTGTCTTTCTCTTTGCCGCCCTGCCAGGAAGACATGACTTTATATACACGGTCCTTATGTTTTACTACTTTAAAAATCTCTTCGTCTTTTTCGTCTTTCCCTCTAAGATGGGGTTTTTCTTTGACAAAATCCGAATACCTCATCCCCGTTAATTCTGTAAAAGAAGTTTCCATAATGGCTGCATCATGAAATATCTCTTTGAATCCATGGTTGAACCAAAGTATGGAATCCTCTTTATTCACGACTGCCAGGGGGAATTTTGTATTTTGTATAAAAAAGCGTGAAGTTTCATCCAGACCTGTTGCCACGGTTCTGGCATATTCTTCAAAGGTTTCCGTGTCTTTATCGAAGCTGATCTTCAGCCAGATTGCCAGTATACATGAAATAACCAGCGCACCAATTCCCGCATTGCTGTTGAAGTAATATAAAGCCGCCGAAAACACAACCAGAACTATGATGCCCGAAATGAGTACTGCTTTATTCTTCTTCTTAAGCTGTTTGCTAGCCATATGTTGATTTTTCCTTCCTGCCGTCTGTGCCGTCCAGCGGATTATGCCTTGTGTTTTGGATATAAATTGTAACACAAGCAGGCTCCGTCTTCAAGTTGCACAAAACTAAAAAGACGGCCTTTTTATAAGCCGTCCTTTGAAAACTTCTTCCGGGTTAGTCAGCTACATAGGGCAGTAATGCAACAACTCTGGCCCTTTTAATAGCTTTTGTAACCGCTCTCTGGTGTACTGCGCAGGTGCCCGTAATTCTTTTGGGCAGGATTTTTCCTCTTTCTGTAATGTATTTCCTCAGCTTTTCGACATCTTTATAATCAACATAATCCGTCTTTTCTGCACAGAACTGGCATACTTTTTTCCTTCTTATGCCACGTTTTTTATCAAACATTTCTTTGACCCCTTTCTAAAATGGTATATCGTCTTCGTCATCCAGAGCCTGGAAGCCTTCCGGAACTGCCATTTCTTCACTTCTGCCAGCTCCGCCGCCTCTTTCAGGCCTGTCGCCCCACTCTAAAAATTCCACTCTGTCAGCATGAACATCTGTAGTATAGCGGGTTTCACCTTCTTTTGTGGTATAGCTGCCGGTCTGAATTCTTCCCTGTATGGCAACAAGGCGACCTTTTGCCAGATACTTTTCACAAAGCTCGGCAGTTTTCCCGAAAGTTACTATCCTGATAAAGTCAGCTGCCTTTTCCTTCGCCAAAGGCCGGTCAACCGCCAAAGTAAAGTTGGCAACGGCAGTTTCCGTCTGAGGGATATATCTCATTTCAGGATCTTTTGTAAGGCGACCTATTAAAACAACGTTATTCATCATTCTCTCCCTGGTAATTACCTGTTCGGTTTCCGTTAGTCCCTGTCGATATTGACAATGATGTGTCTTATGATGCTGTCAGAAATCTTTATTCTTCTGTCCAGTTCTTTTGGCAGATCGGCATCGGCCTGAAAATCAACTACCACATAATATCCTTCGCTTTTCTTTTCGATAGGATAGGCAAGTTTTCTCATTCCCCAGATGTCGACTTTTCCGACCTCACCGCCGTTGGAAATGATTTCTTTAACCATTTCGACAGTGGCTTCTTTTTTGTCGTCTTCCAATGTCGCTTCAATGATGAACATAAGCTCATAATTGTTCATTCTTTCACCTCCTTGTGGACTTATGGCCTTGCTTCGATACAAGGCAAGGATTTTCACGAGTTTCCATGTTGGAAATTTTCATGCTTGATTAGTATATCACATGATTTTCAATATGCAAGGAATTTGTTTTATGCCTTACGCATTGAATTCATTTAGTTTTTCCCGCACTATTGTTTCTACTTTTTCTGACAGGTTTGAGACTTCAGCTTTATCCATGCCGGCAGTTTCTATTACTTTATGAATGTGAAAATTCACTTTAGCCGGTCTTATGAAGCCCTTTTCCTCAAATGCCCTGAATGAACCACTTAAAGTAACCGGCACTACCGGTACTCCGGCCTTGGTGGCAAGCCGAAGGCTTCCTTTTTTGAATTCTGCCATTTCCTGACTTCTGCTACGGGTGCCTTCGGGGAAAATCACAAGTGAAAAACCCTGCTTTAAAAGTTCTACACCTTCCTCTATGGCCCTGAGCGATGCCCGGGCATCATCCCGCTGTATGAATACACTTCTCACATCCGCTATCCAGGATCCGAAAAGGGGAATTTTGCTCAGTTCTTCCTTGGCAACAAAGCCGAACTGCTTGCTCCTGATAACTGCAAAATATATTGGGATATCCAGGTAACTTTGGTGGTTGGACACAAAAACGCAAGGGCCTTCCGGAATTTCGCCATCGGAACTTATATTCAGTTCAATACCGGCTTTCCTGAGTACTGCATCCGCCCAGGCATCTTCGGCCTTTCGTATCTCTGCTCTCTCTGATTCAAGTTGTCCCTGCGCCTTATATTTTCTGATATTTTCTTTCAGCGGCTTTATGGTTTCCAAAAAATATACGAACCAGATTAAAAATGGTATATTTCTTAGTTTGTTCATGATACCTCCTGATATGTACCTGCCACACTTTCCGCAGACTTTCAGCTATGAAGATATTGTAGCACATGCCCATGAATTATAATATAATGGATACATCAAAAGAAGGGAAGATTATATGAAAAAACCGAGTATTGTAATAATGGCAGCGGGTATAGGAAGCCGTTTCGGCGGCCTGAAGCAACTGGCACCAGTAGGTTTGGGCGGCGAAGCGATTTTGGAATTTTCTTTGTATGATGCTTTAGAGGCGGGTTTCGAAAAAATTGTTTTTATTATCAAGGAAGAGCTGTACGAAGATTTCCGCGCACTAATCGGAAGCTCCCTTGATGACAAAGCGGAAGTCCATTATGTTTTCCAGGAACAGAATATGATTCCGGAAGGATATGAAGTCCCCGAAGGAAGAGCCAAACCCTGGGGCACCGGACATGCAATTTTATGTTCCAAAAGTGTAATAGATGAGCCTTTTGCGGTAATTAATGCAGATGACTATTACGGAAAAGATGCTTTTCAGACAATTTATAACCACCTGCTTAATCAGGAGGATGACGAAAAATACAGGTACTCCATGGTGGGCTACCATATTGAAAACACAATAACCGACAAGGGTCATGTAACCCGGGGAGTCTGCCAGGCTGAAGGCAGGTTTCTGAAAGACATAACTGAACGCCACAGGATAGAGCTGCGTGAATGCAGCAGCGAGGCCGGCAACAGCTTTGATGAAATTGCCGATAAAAGGATACAATATACATTGGACGACGGCCAGACATGGACTGATATAGAAAAAGGCACCCTGGTTTCCATGAATCTTTGGGGTTTCACCCCTTCGTTTTTAGAAGAATTGGAACACCGATTTCCTGGTTTTCTGGACAGAGCAATTGCAGAAAATCCTTTAAAAGAAGAGTTTCTGCTTCCGACAATAGTTCATGAGCTCATAAGCGAAGGCAAAGCCACAGTGGAAATTCTCAATTCCAAAGATCAGTGGTATGGAATAACATACAAAGAAGACCTGCCCAAGGTTCAGGAGGCTTTGCGAAGTATGCAGGCACAGGGTTTGTATCCGTCCAAACTCTTTAATAAATAATTGAAAATCTAATCTTAGTGAGGTTGCAAAATGAAGCTTTTTCAAGTAAAAGACTACGACGAAATGAGCCGTAAGGCGGCTGACTTCATTGCGGCACAGATTCTTGCAAAGAAGAACAGCATCCTTGGTCTTGCCACAGGATCCACCATGATAGGCCTTTACGGAGAGCTGGTTTCCAGACATAAGATGGGTGAATTGGATTTCTCGGCAGTGCGAACCGTAAATCTTGACGAATACATTGGCTTAAGCAGCCAGGACAGCCAAAGCTATGGCTACTACATGCATGAATACCTTTTCAAACATGTGAACATCAAAGCCGGCAACTACCACCTGCCCTGTGGAATCTGTGCCGACGTGGAGGAAGAATGCCGGGCCTACGATTTTCTCATCGAAAGTCTGGGAGGCATTGATCTGCAGCTACTGGGCCTGGGAGTTGACGGCCACATAGGCTTCAACGAACCGGCAGCACATTTTATAAAGGAAACCCATTTCATCCGCCTGGACGAATCTACCATAAAAGCCAATGCCCGCTTTTTCGAACACGAATACCAGGTGCCGAAACATGCCATAACCATGGGCATTGGCCCCATCATGGCAGCAAAAAAGGCTCTGCTCTGCGTCAATGGCAAAGGCAAGGCTCCAATCCTTAAAAAAGTCCTGGCCGACCCGGTCAGCCCCATAGTCCCCGGCTCCATTCTCCAGCTCCACAGGGATCTTACGGTCATAGCTGACGAGGATGCATTGTCAGAGATGTAGAAGTCAGCCATTGGGATGATTCATCCGGCTGACTTCCACTTTGTCTGATAAGCAGCGATAAGAGCTGTAAGCGAAGTGTGCAGTGTGCAAAATTTCAATTAAATTGAAATTTTGCTTCCTTTTTGCCTATGATTTGTGCAGTTTTTCAAGTAATTTCGATTTTTTAAGAGATTTTTTGGAATTAATTGAAAAAGTGAGCAGGCCAGCCAGGAAAAGGAGTTATGTCCGTATAATGGTGTAAATTAGAAAACAAAAAAAGAGAACATGTTTCTCCTAATCGGTTACAATATAGTTACCACAACTAAAACCGGAGGTGAAGAAACATGTCTCAAGTCAATATTAC
>JBPOJA010000011.1:0-226991 GCA_052034085.1 Bacillota bacterium
CTCGTAGCTACAGTAGCGCCTGCTAACGCAGACAACAAGAATGTGACCTGGTCATCAAGCAACGCATCGGTGGCCACAGTCGATTCAAGCGGCGAGGTCACTGCCGTAGCGGCAGGCAGTGCCACCATAACAGTAACAACGGAAGACGGCGGCAAGACAGCCACCTGCGAAGTGACGGTAACAGACAGCACACCGCCGGTAGTAAATGTCACGGGAGTGACTTTGAATAAGACAAGCCTGTCGCTTGAGGTCGGGAACAGTGAGACTCTCGTAGCTACAGTAGCGCCTGCTAACGCAGACAACAAGAATGTGACCTGGTCATCAAGCAACGCATCGGTGGCCACAGTCGATTCAAACGGCAAGGTCACTGCCGTAGCGGCAGGCAGTGCCACCATAACAGTAACCACGGAAGACGGCGGCAAGACAGCCACCTGCGCCGTGACGGTTAAGAAAAAGTCTCAAGGTGGCGGCGGAACATCTACAAAACCGGAACCCGAAGAGCCTCAAGAACCGGCCGAACAGGAAATACCGCCTGCAGGCGAAGTCGGATACCTGGATATACCTGCTGAACTCTTAGGTTCAGGTTCAGGAGTGGCAGTATCTTACACAAACCCCAACGGCAACACAGAGATCCTGGCATTTGGTATCGTTGAAAACGGAAAGATGAAGTACATTTCGAAAGGTGATGGCAAGTACGAAGTAATATATAATGCACAGCCTTTTGAAGATATTGCAGGGCACTGGGCGAAAGATGATATAGATTTCGCATCTGCAAGACTGCTATTCAATGGTGTAAATACGGATATGTTTAACACAGAAGCACCGATGACGAGAGGAATGTTTGTTACAGTTCTCGGTCGTATGTATGGTGTGGATACGAATAAGTATGCAGGCTCCGGCTTCGCCGATGTATCACAGGATCAATACTATTCACCCTTTATACAGTGGGCGGCTGAAGAAGGCATAGTATTCGGAGTTTCAGAGAACAGCTTCGAACCCGACCGGCCGGTTAGCCGCCAGGAAATGGCAACGATAATGAAGAGATTTATGGATTTTCTCGGAGTCAAGGGAACGGGTGAAGCAAGAGAATTTAGCGATGACGCAAAAATCGGCTCCTGGGCAAAAGCTGACGTCTATGCAATGCGCGAAATGGGAATTCTTTTCGGAAAGCCCGGAAACAGCTTTGATCCTTCGGCTGATTCAACCCGTGCCGAAGTGGCGGCGGTGCTCAGGCGCTTAATAGAGTTTATTGTTGTTAATGTAGAATAAATTGAAAGAAGCCAGGAAAGAAAAAATTAGCAAACAAATCTTATGTGAGCATGAAAGAAGGAGACTAAAAATGCGTAAGAAATTATTATCAGGTATATTGTCCGTAGCTATGGTGCTATCACTGTTTGCGTCAATGCCGCTTACAGCAAGTGCAAACGGCCCTACTGAGCAGTTTAATTCATTAGTTGGTATTATCTATCAAAACGAGAGTATTTGGGGCGTTTCGAACGATCCACAAGTTGCTACTACATTTACAGTCACTAGTCCAACACTTATTACGGGCATTCGAAACTACCATTGGAATGCGACTTCTCCCAACGAATATGAAAGTGCCACATTTAAGCTTGTGCATTCAGATGGAACTGAATATGGACCCTGGGCACTTTCGGCAGAAGGCGGGTCAGGGCGTGAAAATGTATACTGGTATGCGTTTCCGAACGTGGTAATCAAACCGGGGGAGTACACGCTAGTTGATTCAAATAATGCTACATGGTCGTGGACAACTGACACTGGTGGTAAGGGGCATACAACTATAAAAGGAATGGCTTCCCCTGCTATTACCGACCTTGTTATCGAGGATGCCATTGCCCCGATAAATGGTGAAGCGCCTGTCACGGCTATAGCTGAAACAGACCAATACACAGGAACGATTGCGTGGGCAGGGAATCCTTCCGTATTTGCACCCAATATAAACTACACCGCAACAATTACTTTGACAGCTAAAGATGGTTATTCATTTGACGGTATCGGGGCCGACGAATTTTCTGTGCCATGTGCAGCAACTGCGTCCAATGCGGAGAACAGTGGCGTTATAACGGCTACATTTGTATCACCCCCTGATGGATATATCACAGATGGCAACGGTGTGGTTGCATACAGATACAGTAACACGGCGCCGATAGATATTAAAGGTTTTCACGGAGGGTCGTGGTTGCAGACGACTTATGCTGATTACGGCTATCGCTTTTATTATTTATTGGATGAATGTACGGACTTTTCTAATGCTTATAACCAACAAGAAGGCCTGATTATATATAATCAGCCTGTCCCTGTTCCGGAAAGCAATTTAACGGTCAGTATAGTTCCTTCATTTGCAAATAACGGAAAGGCCGTAAAAATTACATATCAGCTAAAAAACAATGGATCAGAATCAGAAATAATCTCAATTGCCGGAGGATCTGATGTACAGATTGGGAATAATGACGGTGCACCGATGACGCGTTTAAATGATGGTCGTGGGTTTATGATGTACAACGGCTCTGACCAATTTAACTTTTTTGGACTGAATACGGTTGGAGTAACCAATGTGGATACTTTTTGGTTCGGCTCTTTAAGGTATTTATATGAAAACTACTTTATACAACAAAAAGAGACTACAATTAGTGGTGTGGATTCCGCAATGGCATATTCATGGCAAAACAAGACAATTACACCCGGGCAAGCGAGAAACTTCTCAATTTTAATCGGAATCGGGGGAGCTGGCAGCGAAATCCCGACGGAAATAGGAGTCAATTTTGATTCACAAGGCGGTAGCGATGTTGACACCATAATCGTAGCCATGGCAGGCGACACAATATCCGCTCCGGCTGATCCAACCCGCAGCGGCTACACTTTCGATGGCTGGTACACTGAACCTGAATGTACAAATAAGTTTAATTTTTCAACGCCAATAACGGCAACGATCACATTGTACGCTAAATGGGTTCAGGATACGCCTTCTGGCAGCAAACCTTCCACTCCAAAAAAATATCCGGTTACAGAATCCGGCGAAGATGATCAGGACGGCGGGCAGACAAAATTTGATAAATCGCGTGCAAAAGCCGGTGAAACAGTTGTTATATCCGTTGAGCCGGATTTGGGATATGAAGGCGGAGTTCCCGATGTTCTTGACGATAAAGGTAATCCTGTTGATGTAACTGATAACGGCGATGGAACATACAGCTTTGTTATGCCCATTGGCGGAGTTACTGTTAAAAGCAAATTCAGCAGAATAAAATATTTTGACGATGTGGATGAAGATGATTGGTTCGATGAAGCTTCCTGGTACTGTGCAGCTCATGGCTTGTTCAAAGGTACAGCACACAGGCATTTTGAAGGACAGATGGGCACAAGTCGTGCAATGCTGGTTACCGTTCTGCACCGCCTGGCAGAGGGCGAAGACAATTTAGAAAGCATTTTTGACGATGTTGCAAGCGGGAAATGGTATACGGAAGCCATTGGATGGGGAGAACATAATGGAATTGTAGAGGGCTACGGCGACGGAAGATTCGGACCGGATGATGGTGTTACGCGTGAGCAGTTAGTTTCAGTTCTATACCGGTACACAATGTTCAAAAAATATGGGATTACAGATTTGGCAGAACTGGATGCTTTTGATGATGCAGATGCGGTGGCTGAATGGGCACTGGAACCAATGAAATGGGCAGTTGGAAATGGGTTGATTGAGGGAATGGGCAATGGACTCATTTCGCCGAAGACCGGAGCTACCCGAGCCCAGTTTGCATCAATTATGCAAAGATATGTGACAGCTTTTGTGAAGTAGCAACGGCATGCATGTGAAATAGCAACGGCATACACGTGAAGTATCTTAATAAAAAAAGGGTGATGTCCGGTTCGGCATCCCCCCTTCTTTATGCGGCTATAATTCTTTCGGCGCCTTTCGGAGGAACAGCAGTGATGCTATCAAGGCTGTCGAAATTTCTGCTATGGGATAGGACCACCAGATCCCGTCCATGGCAATAAATTGTGAAAGCAGCCACATCAAAGGCACCAGTATGAGAAGCTGGCGAAGAAGATTAATAAGCAGGCTGTAATCCACCCTGCCTATAGCCTGGAAAAATGATGCAAACATAAATCCGAAGGCCGATACGGCAAAACTTGAACTCATTATCCTGAGAGCCGGCACGCCGAAACTGAGCATCTCATCGGATGCCATAAAAAGTTTAAGGGCCTGTACCGGAAATATCCATAAAATCAGCGCTCCAAAACCCATCATAAAAAAGCCAATCGACAGACCGGATTTCAAAGTGTTAATGAGTCTTTCCCGGTTTTTTGCACCAAAATTGAAGGCCATAATCGGCAGGCAGCCCTGAATCAGGCCATTTACTGTCATGACCACCACCTGCTGGATTTTGAAATATGCTCCCATGAAAGCTACGGCTGTCATGGAATAGGCGGCCAGAAAAATGTTGGCGAAAAGAACCATGAAAGCCCCCAGAGCGTTCATCACCAGGGATGGGAATCCGGTCACAAATATTTGTCTGAAGATGTCGGGCTCCAGTTTGAAGCCCCTGGTTTTGATTCTGACTTTTTGTTTAGTGAAAATAAGCACGTAGAAGGCCAGAGCCATGGAGAAAAAGTAGCCCAAAACCGTGGCGATGGCCGCACCTTTCACGCCCATTTTCGGGGCTCCCAAAAGTCCGAATATGAGTATGGGATCCAGAATGAAGTTCAGAATCACCCCTGCCATCTGGAAAAGCATTGGTGCTACCATATTGCCCGTCGCCTGAAGATTTTTTTGTATGCAGATATGAACCATGTTTCCCACAATCATGAACACGACAATGTAAGTGTAATCAAGCCCAAGCCCATAAATTATCGGATCATCGGTAAATGCGGCGTAAAAGGGTTTTACTATAAGCAAGGCAATTATATTAAGTATTATTGAGACGATGATTGAAAGAATAAGGCTGTGTGACACTATGGTGTCGGCCCGATCCTGATCCCTGGCACCCAGAGCTCTGGCAATCAGTGCATTGTTGCCCACACCCAGGCCTATGGAGATGGACAGGAGCAAGGTAGTAATGGGAAAGGCGAGCGAGACCGCCGTCAGAGCATCTTCGGAGAGCCAGGATACGAACATGCAGTCAACGAAATTATATGTAAACTGCATGAACATGGAAGTCATTGGTGGTAGCGACATAGAAATAATCAGGGGTACGATTGGCATCGTCCCCATTTTGTTCTCTGTATGAGTTTCTACTTCATTCATGGGTTGGTGCTTGGTTTGATGCTTGGTGTTGTCCTTGGGGTCTTTCATCGATATGCTGCTTTCTGATAATGTTGGCGGCCGTCCGGCCGCCGTACCGTTTGTTGAAGGCTGTCCGGCCGCCGTACCGTTTGTTGAAGGTCCTCCGGCCACCGTACCGTCTGATTAATTTTTTACCTGGCAGCCTTTCTGCCACCACTTTAAACTAAAACAACCGGCATCGAATGTCAAGAGCTCCCCAAATTAGCGACTCTGCTTCACAGTTAATCTGTAAAAGGAGGTTGAGAGCAGTTATCAGCCTGATTCTGCACAAAGAAGTGCGAAGTGCTATGCGGAATTAGAAAAAAAGCAATGGTCTGAGCAAAAATATTAGAGGTGCATAGGAAATCTCTGGCTAGTTCGCCAAGAACCCTAGCACTTCGAAGATTATTGCTCATATCACGAGGATTTCGATGCATCTCTGCTAGCACTTCACATATTTTTGCTCAAAATTGACCCACAAATTTTTCAATCAGGGTGAAGCAGGCTTTTTTTAAAAAAATGCCTTGCCGGGATTAAAAGGCTTTGCCTGGATTAAATGGCCATACCGGGATAAAGTATCTTATCGGGATTAAAAAGACTTATTTGGATTAGATAAGACTATCGGATAATCATTCGCATAGTTTTAAAATCCAGTATCGTGTATAATACAAAACAGAAGAAATTTCCCGGGAGGTTGAAAAAATGAGCACGCAGACGAAAAACGATGTATATAAAGTTGAATTTGTTGAAAATCCCAATTTACTGGACATAGATACAAGTGGAAATGAAAACATAAGGCGGGTAATGGTGGCATTCAATAAAGAAGCCACTGAAATGGCAAGGAATTTTCACAAAAGTTTTCCCCAATATGAACCAACTCCTTTGCACAATCTCAAGGCTCTTGCAAAGGAATTAAAACTGGGCGGCATTTTTGTGAAAGATGAATCGTATCGGTTTGGATTGAATGCCTTCAAAGTTTTGGGCGGGTCATACGCTATAGCAAGATATATTGGCCAGAGACTTGACCTGCCGCCCGACAAGCTGAATTTTGAATATCTGAAATCAAAGGAAGTAAAAGACAGGATTGGAGATGTGGTTTTTGTCACAGCCACTGACGGCAATCACGGGAGAGGTGTGGCCTGGGCCGCCAGGGAACTGGGCCAGCGGTCGGTTGTCCTTCTTCCAAAAGGTTCGGCCCAGGCCAGATTGAAGGCAATCCGGGATGAGGGAGCAGAGGCTTGGATAACAGATGTGAACTATGACGATACCGTTAAAATGGCAAAGGAATATGCCAGAGAACATAACGGGGTGGTAATACAGGATAGTGTAAGACCTGGATATGTGGAAATCCCTACCTGGATAATGCAAGGTTATACCACTATAGCGGATGAAGTTATGGAACAGCTGGATCAGCCGGCTCCAAAAGAACAGCTGGGCCAGCCGGCTTCAAAAGAGCAGCTGGATCAGCCGGCTCCAAAAGAACAGCTGGGCCAGCCGGCTCCAAAAGAAAAGCATGACCGGCTGGCCCCCAATGAAGCCCAGATGCAGCCGCTCACACATGTGTTTTTGCAGGCAGGGGTCGGAGCATTTGCCGGAGCCCAGGCAGCATATTTTGTCAACCGGTTTGGAGCAAATGCTCCGACCATCACTGTGGTCGAGCCTGATGAGGCGGCCTGCTTTTTCCTTTCAATGAAAGATGGGGGCAAAGAGGCAAAGATTGTGGATGGCTTGATGCCCACTATGATGGCAGGGCTGGCATGTGGAGTACCATGTGATTCCTCTTGGGAGATTTTGAAAAACTACAGCAAATTCTTCATTTCATGTTCAGATGAACTTGCCGCTGAAGGCATGCGAACCCTTGCTCGGCCTTTAAACGGTGATCCGGAAGTAATTTCAGGAGAATCAGGTGCCGTAGGTGCGGGTTTTATTAAAGTGCTCATGACCGATGACAGGTTCCACAAAATTAAAGAACAAATAGGTCTCAACCAAAATTCACGGGTTTTGATAATTAGTACTGAGGGAGCCACGGACCCTGAAAATTACCGGCGAGTCGTTGCTGCGGCGAAATAGACAGCGCTTAGCCGCTGGAGAATAGGTGACTAATCGCTGCAGCGAAATAGGCGATGCATCGCTCCAGGAGAATATCTGAATGATGGCTTCAGAAAAATATCGGAGAAAAATAGAATATCGCACTTGACAAAACAGCCGGGGATTAGTCCCTGGCTGTTGCCTTTTCGTAGATAAGTTCACGGTCCTTCTGCGTCAAAGCTTTTTCCGTAATATAGGTGATTAGTAGTATTCCTATCATGCTGAGGGCAAATCTGATAACCATAAATTTGGTTCCAAGGTAAGAAGCTTCCATCAGCAGCATTGGAATCTTTGCAGTGGACCATGTTCCGATAAATACCAGAATATTTGTGAACTTGGCTCCTTTTTTCA
This sequence comes from Bacillota bacterium, assembly GCA_052034085.1. Taxonomy (GTDB): domain Bacteria; phylum Bacillota; class Clostridia; order Peptostreptococcales; family Anaerovoracaceae; genus UBA1426. The sequence continues at coordinate 7,718 of JBPOJA010000011.1, forward strand.
GGAGTATTCCCGCAATTGGGAATGCGGCATAAAGAGGGCCTGCGGCAGCAGTTCCTAAAAGAAAGCCGAATGCGATTCCTTTGAAACCTGATTTTTCGCCCATGTAGCGCATCATGGTTTCACGGCTGACCCAGATATCAAGGAGCCCCAGAAGCACGAAAACTGGCGGGAGTATCATGGCCATTTCTCTGGCGCTCTTTACGGAAATCGCCAGTGGCTTGACATCGGTCACAGGCAGGAAGAATGTCATCACTATGCTTATAACTGCGAAAAGTATTGCAAATCTGTATTTTTTCAGACCGTTCACATCATCACCCCCATCACCAAAGCCACAAGCACTGAAAAGCCCAAAGCCAGGGAATTGCGCAGTACCGTGGCTTTCCTGCCAAAATAGCTTATTTCCATGGGCATGGTTATTACACCCACCATTGTCAGGGATGAGATGAAAGCGGCTAATTGCATGTACCCGGCGCCGTTTTCCAGAAGAGCTGACGCAAGCGGAAAGGCCACCGGTCCCGGAACCAAAGTGATGGATCCCACAACAATGGCGGCGAAAACTCCAAGCCAGCCTGATTCAGCTCCGATGAACCGGGATATCTGCTCAGGTGTAAGGATAGCCAGGGCGATGCCTATTACCAGCAGTATGGTCAATAGCTGGGGCAAAATGTTTTCCAGCGATTTCCAGGCTTTTTTTAGGGCCATTTTAGTCTTATTCTTGTCTTTTATGAGTGAAACACCCAAGGCAAGACCTGCAATAATGTATAAAGTGAAATTCATTCAAAGCTCCCCGCAATATGTTCTTGGTGATGCATCGTGTCGACAGAAGCCGCCAGTATAAGCACAAGCATTTAATACCCAGAATTTGATCGATGCAAGCAGATATTTATTTGAAAGCATCTTTGATTCTGAGGCGGATATCCCATATAATAAGAGTGATTCTCACTAAATAGCTGTTAAACGGCATCATACCGTAACAAGCGGTTTGCAGAAAGGGGATTCGCAATGCTTATACTCAGCGACTGCATTTTTGATTCTGTAAAGGACGAGCCCTATAAGGGTTATATACGCATTGAGGATGAAAAAATCGTTCAGGTGGGGAAGGGAAGGCCAACTGATTTCGAGTTGCCCGGAGAGGAAGTCATTGACTGCGGGAACAAAACCGTCATGGCGGCATTTTGTGACAATCATGTCCATGTCTTTCTGGCGGCACTGGATCTGGCAACCTGCAACCTGAGCGGAGCAGCAAACGAGGAAGAGGCTGCCGAAAAGCTTTACAATTATTATGATGCCGGAGAAACAGCCGGAACAGAAAACGACGGTGGCTGGATAATATCTTTTGGCTGGAGCCATTATGACTGGGATGTCCCAAAGCTTCCAAAAAAAAAGAGCCTGGATAAATATTTCCCCGACAGACCTGTGATAGCTGTAAATGACGAGTTGCATGCTCTTTGGGTCAACAGCAGAGCTCTTGAAATCTGCGGCATTACAAAAGATACTCCTGATCCGCCCTATGCCATTATAGCTAAGGATGAAAACGGAGAACCCACGGGATACATCCTGGAGCAGGCTGCCATGAGATGCTTCACAGACAGGGCTTTTTCATTCACCAAAGACCGGGAGAAGCAGATAGTCCAAAATTTCATAAAAAAAGCATACAGTGTCGGCGTAACGTCATTCGGCGACATGAAAATAGTGGGTGTGATGAAACACGAACTCTTCAGGGAGATTGCCGAGGAGGGAAATCTTGGAATCAGAATTTTCTTTTCACCTGCGATAGATACCGATATTGATAAACTGGAATCGATGAAGGATAATTTCAAGGGCGACAGGCTGGCGTTTCTGGGTGCAAAGGGATTCATTGACGGAACACCACTTGGTATGACCGGTATGCTTTGCGAAGACTACAGCAACAGGCCGGGCTTTCGGGGGGAGCCGGTGCTGGACCTGGACTGGCTGAAAGAGCGTATTTATCAGCTGAATCGCAGAGGAATCCCCGTAAGGCTCCATGCCTGCGGAGACGGAGCAGTTAAAGTTGCCCTGGACTACATAGAGGAAAGCAATAGAAGGCGCAAGGCAGAGGGAGACGAAAGACAGGTCCGCAACACCATCGAGCATATTGAAAATATTCGTGAGGAAGACCTACAGCGGTTCAAAGAAACCGGCACCATTGCCTCCATACAATCTTACCATATGAGCATGGACAGCATAGAAGGTCACCCGATCTTCGGGATCTTGGGGAAAATAAGGAGCAAGCTCGCCTGGCCTGCAAGATCCCTTAAAAACAAAGGCGCAAGGCTAACTATCGGTACTGACTGTCCAATTGTGCCTTTAAGCCCCTTAAAAACGGTGTTTTGCGCCACAAACAGGGTAATGGAGGACGGAAGTCCCCAAGGAGGCTGGAACCCTGAAGAAAAACTCAGCCTGGCAGAGGCACTGAAAGCGAGCACCATAGAAACTGCATATTTATTTGGCAGGGAAGATAAGCTTGGAAGTCTTGAAGCCGGAAAACTGGCAGATGTTATTGTGATGTCGGAAAACATCTTCGAAAAAGATCCGCTTGAAGTTGAGGAAGTCTATGTGGAAAGAACGATATTCAATGGAAAGACGGTTTATACGGAAAATGGCAAGACCGTTTATAAGGAAAAAGGAGGCACTGATGAATAAGGCAAAATTTTTAATCGAAGAAATCTATAATGCTAACGGCAATGATTTGCCTTTTCCAAAAGAAGAGTATGATGCCAGGCTGGCCGGTGTGAAAAAACGCATGGAAAAGGCCGGAATAGACCTGCTTTACGTTACGGCGGCTGAAAATTTATTTTATCTCAGCGGTCTGAATCTGGTCTGGCCCAGGCTTTCATCTCCTGCCGCCTGGAACACGGCCAAGGCCACAGGCATTGCAATCTCATTGCAGTCAGATGAATTTATGCTCTTCGAAATCGCAGATGAGGAAGGTTCGGTGCTGAACGAGACTTACTGCGCCATGCCCAGGATTAAGGAGGATATTCCGGGTTCGGAAACCGAAATGTTCGGTAAATCCTTTGAATCGCCGGCACACGGCGAGGATTTTCTGGATCTTGTTGTAAAGGATCTTAAAACCGAAGGCTGGCTCAAAGGCACGGTGGCCATGGAGTTCGGAAGCCCCAGGCCCAGCAGGACGGTAAGCGAAATGCTTGAAGCAAGGTTTGTAAAAGAAGGAGTCAAAGTTGTGGACGGAACTGATATAGTTCTGGCGGAGCGCAGCATCAAGTCTCCTTTGGAAATGGCCTGTATACTGAAAGCCACGGAATTTGCTGATATAGCTCACCGGACCATAAAGGCGAACATCAGAGAAGGCATCAGCGAGCTTGAAATGGTGGGGGAATATAATCTGGCCATGTATAAGGCTGGTGGAGAGAGCATGGGCATAGTCGATATGTGCAGGTTCGGCGAAGAAAGGTTCTGGAGACCACATTCCCCGGCCGGCAGGAGGAAGCTGAGACACGGGGATCCCATAGCCGTGGATTTGTGCGGTGTGTATAAGCGCTATCATTCTAATCAGACAAGGTCATATTTCTTTGGGGAACCTTCAGAGGAATTTATGAAAATCAGCGACAACGGGGTTAAAACCATGGAAGTAGTAAAGGAAATAATAAGGCCGGGTATGGGTGTTCGGACTTTCTTTGACCAAATGGAAAGACATATGAAAGAACGCGGTATAGCAGGTGATGCCTACTGGTTCGGCGGATACGAGCTGGGCATAGGTTTTCCGCCTGACTGGGTGGGGACCTTTGTGTATGACCCGGATGTGGATCCGGGTGATGCCGCTTTTCTGCCCGGTATGGTCATAAATTTTGAGACCGGATTCGGAGTGATTGACACGATTATGTTTACAGAGGATGAGGCCATGATTTTAGGCACAACGCCCTGGGAAATGCAGGTGGTACGGTGAGACCGGGATTGAAAGCAGGAACAGGCAGCCTAAGGAAAGCAAAATCACTGACGCTGTTTTTTATAATCACCATGGTTCTGGCAGCTCTGCTTTCATCATGCGCAGAGGGAACAGGACTCATGCCGGGCACGGGTTTTGGGCAGGGCAAAGATGTGACTCTCTTCATTGCCTCAGACATTCATTACATCGACAAAGACATGTATGACAACGGACCGGCTTTCAGGAAGTATATGCAGGGTTCAAACGGCCGTAATTTTCTTTATATTGACGAAGTGATAAGAGCCTTTGCCACAGAAGTGGAAGAGCAGAAGCCTGATGTTCTTGTCATCAGCGGCGATCTGACCAACAACGGTGAAAAAATCAATCACAAAAAAGTGGCGGAGCTGTTGAAGCAAATCGAAGATGCATCTGGTACAAAAATTTATGTAATTCCCGGGAATCACGACATAGAAAATCCCTGGGCCAGACGTTTCAGGGGAGATAAGGCAGAAGTTGCCGAAAATATAAGTCCTGAACAATTTGCCGAGATTTACGCAGAGTTCGGCTACGGGGAGGCTCTTTCCAGAGATGAGTTCACTCTGAGCTACCTTGTTGCTCCTTCGGAAAAACTCTGGCTGATTATGCTGGACACAAACCTGTACTATCTAAATACAGAGGCGGGATCCCCAACGGTTGGGGGCGCTCTCATGGTTGAAACTCTGGAATGGATGGAAGATTGCGCCAAAATGGCAAGAGAAAACGATGCGGAAATAATTACAGTCAGCCACCACAATCTGCTAAAGCACAGTGAAAACAGATTCTTTGGATATACGGTGGGCCAGAACGAAAGAGCAGTGGCGGTTTACGAAAAGCTGGGCATCCCATTGAATCTGAGCGGGCACATTCACGCCCAGAGTGTGAAATTCCACGAATATGAAGGCGGGAAACTTTATGATATAGCTACCGGAACTATGTCTTCTTTTCCCACCAGGTATGCGGTGCTTAAATTTGAACCGGGGAAAGGGTTTTCCTATGATACTTTTTCTGTGGATGTGGAAAAATGGGCTAAAAATCAGGGACTTAAAGATGAAAATCTGCTGAATTTCAGTAATTATTCAAGAAGTCTTTATCTGGAAGATGCCTATGACAGATATTATGCCGGTATGGAAAAAGAAGGCAGATATCCGGAACAGGACATCTCTGAAATGGCACGGACCATGAGCCTCATAAGCGCAGCAAGGTTTTCAGGCAGGGCTGAGGGCAATCAGGCAGTTATTGATGAGATAAGAGCAACGCCGGGCTATGAGATATGGCTGAAATATGATTCTGAATTTTCCAACTTGCTCAATTTCAAAAATGCTGGTACTATATTCGTGGAACAAAATTTATAGGAGGTACGACCATGAAAGCATTTGTTAACAAGGATGATTGCACAGGCTGTGAACTTTGCACGGATATCTGCCCCGAAGTCTTTCAGATGGATGATGACGGATATGCCGAAGCTTACGGCGAGGTGACCGAAGACAACCTGGAATTGGCTCAGGAAGCTGCTGACAGCTGCCCCGTTTCCTGCATCACCGTTGAAGTGTAGGCAGAAGTGAAGGTAAATAAATTATGAAAAAAGTCTTGATTGTGGTGGATATGCAGAAAGATTTTGTCGCCGGATCCCTTGGGACACCGGAAGCAGAATCCATAGTTCCGAATGTAATTAATAAAATTCAAAATCACGAGGGAATACTTTTGTTTACAAGAGACACCCATAAGGAAAACTATCTATCCACCCAGGAAGGCAGAAATCTCCCTGTCGAGCATTGTATAAAAGGCAGTGATGGATGGGAGATAATTGATGAAATAAAGGAAATTACCGCAGACGGAGATACAGTTACCTTTGACAAGGATACTTTCGGGTCCAGGGATTTGATAACGTATCTCAAGATGCTGGATGAAACCGAAGGCATAGAGCAGATCGAGCTGATTGGCCTTTGCACTGACATCTGTGTGATAAGCAATTCTCTGGCCATAAAAACTTATCTGCCTGAGGTTCCCATAATCGTGGACGCGTCATGCTGTGCGGGAGTCACGCCGGAGTCACACGAAAATGCCTTGAAGGCAATGGAGATATGCCAGGTTCAGGTGATTAACAAATAAGTGCTGGTTACAAAAAGGCGCCGTCCGAAAGGAAGGCGCTTTTTTAATTTCTTTTTTTAAAGTTAAGTTATGTCGAAAAAAGTCGAAATTATCCACTTGCGATTCAATAGGTGCGTGGTTAAAATTAAACCACAGTTACCATATATTTCCATTTGCAGCTGATATCGAAGCAGGGCAGAAGGCATGAACAGAATTGATCTCGTTATAGACACAGCCGATAGCGAATATGGCAGAAATTTAGGAATAGCGCTGGCACTGGAGGATAGTTTATTCTCTGTTTCTCCGAATGATAACAGTGAATTGCAAAACTGCAGCCTATTCATAACGGATAAAAGGGAGAATGCAGAAAACCGTGTAAAAAAAGGTCTGCCATGTCTGTATTTAAGCCGCAGCCTGCAGGATGACCCGGCCTGTCCGGCTGTATTTTTGTACAGCGGCACGAAAAAAATTGCGGAATCAATTTACAACTGTCTTGAAAGTAGTCTGAACTGCAGCATAAACAGGTTATCAGTCAGAAAATCAAAGTTCATATGCATGGTTTCAGCAGCGGGGGGAGTAGGCTGCAGCGCGATATCCGTTGCTTTGGGTAAGGAACTGGCCATGAGTTTTGGCGGTCAGGTACTTTATATTTCCTTCGAGAGCGTGGCATCTACAGGCTTGTATTTTAACGACCTGGGTGGCAAGGCAACTTTAAATGAATATATATATTATTGCTTTAATGACAAGCGGTCCGGATCAACCCCGATAATTGACAGGTTTCTCATAGATGATATGCAGGGAATGAAAGCTTTCAGGCCGGGAGGCCACAATCAGCTACTGGACCTGTCAAAAGAAGAATTGGCACGGCTATTAAATCGTCTGACTTTCAGCGGTGATTTTGATTACATTATCATGGACATGAAAGGCGACATGCCCGGCATAAGCAAAGAACTGCTTGATTCATGCGATGCGGTTGTCCTGGTGGATGACGGCGGTCCCGTTTCACTCTACAAAAATAAACTATGGCTTGAGGAACATCAGCCTGACCCCGGAAAGGTTCTGCTTGTCAGTAATAAGTGGGACAGCAATTTTGTGGAAGAGACCGAAGCGGAAGATCAGAATTTTTTAAAGAAGCTATACATTGAGGCAGATCCTTCTTGCTTTCGGGAAATTGAGGGGGTGGTGCATATAAATATAAGCTCAAGATTTGGTCTTGGTATAAGGAGGTTGGCAGATGAACTTGCAGGCACCTTATGAGGGAATGATTGGAATCAGGGAGATAACGGATCATGTAAGAAGGGAAATCAGCAGCAGAAATGAAAAATTTTCCGATGCTGAAGTCCTGGATCTTATAGAGGATTATGTGCTATATGGTTCGCCGCTACGTAATTCCTCTTATAAGAAAAAGGCTGAGCTTGTGACAGGAGTTTTCAATGCCACCAGAAAAGAGCTGGGCTTGCTGCAGCCTTTGGCTGACGACGAAGATGTAAGCGAAATCATGGTGAATGGCACAGATTATATTTTTGCTGAGCGGAACGGAAAGGTGGAGAAAACAGGTCTGCGGTTCGAAACAGCTGAGGAACTGGAGGAAGTAATCAGGAGGCTGGCAGGGAAAGTTCAAAGAGAGATCAATGACCTCAATCCTATTCTGGATGCCAGGATGTCGGATGGCTCCAGGGTACATGCAGTCAACAAGAATGTAGCCATCAACGGCCCCATATTGTCCATCCGGCGTTTCCCCAAGCAAAATATCACCATGGAACAGCTTCTGGAGTCAGGCAGCATTTCAATAGAGGGAGCGGACTTCCTTAAAAAAATGGTTAAAGCGGGTTACAACATTTTCATCTCCGGCGGAACCAGTTCAGGGAAAACAACCATGCTCAATGCTCTTACTGCCTTTATACCCAAAGATGAAAGGCTGGTTGTGATTGAGGATTCGGCAGAATTGAAAATCCAGGGAATAGAAAACATTGTCAGAATGGAATGCAGAAGGGCCAATGTGGCAGGCAAGGGGGAAGTTGACATCAGGCAGTTAATAAAGGCCAGTCTGAGAATGCGGCCTGACAGGATAATAGTCGGAGAAGTAAGAGGCGCCGAAGTTATGGATATGCTGCAGGCAATGAACACCGGTCATGACGGTTCGCTTTCCACAGGACATGCCAACTCATCTGCCGGCATGCTTTCGAGACTTGAGGCAATGTATCTTTCTCTGGAATCCTACCCGGTGGATTCCGTACGAAGACAGATTGTAGAGGCAATAGACCTGATAGTCCACATGGGAAGAATGAATGACGGCAGCAGAAAAGTGCTTGAAATAGCAGAAGTTCTTGGCTGTGAAGAGGGCCGTTATAATCTCAATCCCATGTTTTTGTATTCCAAAGAAGCGGGGCTGGTTAAAACCGGAAACAAACTTCATTTGACCGTTAAAGCTGAGCGACAGGGGCTGATTGTATGATAGAGGACTACAATATTTATGAGCTGGATAAAAAAGAAATACTGGCTTTCTATATAGGCTTTGCTTTTGCAATACTGCTCCTTGGTGAACTTTTTTTCAGCAACTTTGCAATCTCCTCTTTCTTTTTATTGCTTTTGCTGCCGGGGAAAAAGATCTGGTCCAAACATCTGGCAGAAAAAAGGAAGAAAATGCTCATGCTTCAGTTCAGGGATTTACTGTATTCACTGTCGGCATCTGCTTCTATCGGAAGACAGATGACGGACGGTTTGAAGGATGCGATTCCTGTAGTGGAAAGGATCTACGGCAGCGATGCTGTGTTGCTAAAAGAGCTTAACATAATGGTTAAAAAAATATTTGATACCGGTGAAAATGATGAATTTGTGCTGAAGGACTTTGCGGAAAGGACGAAAATTAAAGAAATAATGAATTTTGCAGATGTGTATTCCGTCAGTAAAAAAACAGGTGCGGATTTGCAGAAGGTCATACGAAAGACCGTTGAACTGCTTCTTGGCAGAATAGAGGCTGAGAGGGAAATGAAGGCTATGACATCGCAAAAAAGGCTGGAATTTGCCATATTGTCTGTCATGCCGCCGGGAGCTCTGCTTTTTCTGCGGGTAAGTTCCCCTTACTATCTGGAGGCCATGTATGCCGGAGTCGCAGGACGGGTCGTCATGTCTTTTGCCCTGTTGTCACTGCTGCTGGCCGCATATATGTCCTATAAAATGACACAAACGTCATTATGAGGTTGGAAGGTGCCAGCATGAAGACAATTTTGCCTGAACAGACTGTTGCAGTCAACAAGTGTGCGGGGCTTTACAACAGCGAAGAGATGGCAGCTCTTTTGAAAGAAAACAGGAAGAATATTATTTTGCTTTATCTGGCTGACATGGTGTTTGCTTTGATTAGTCTGATACTGGACGGATTTCAGGCAGCCATGCCATTCTTATTGATATTGCTTGTCATATACAAAATGAGATATGCCTCCATAGAAAACCGCATAAAAAAAGACAGGCAAGGGATTTCAGATGCATTGCCACTGTTAATGGACAGGGTCGTCCTGCTTCTTTCCGCCGGAATGTACATAGAAGGTGCATTGGAGAAAATTGCAACTGATTTCGCCGGTGACAATTTTCTTTTTGCTAAACTGTCTGAAATGCTTGTGAAATCCCGGCAAAGCAACAAATCCATTATTTTCGAATTGTCGGACTTCAGTGTTAATGCGGGCTTAAGGGAGCTTATACGCTTTTCAAATATTTTGGAAAATAATTTTAATATGGGCAGCGATCTTATAGAAAAGCTTGAAGCAGAGGGAGCGCTCTTATGGAATGACAGAATAAAAAGGACGGAGGAAAAGGCAAGAAAAGCAGAAACCAAACTGTCATTTCCTCTCATGTTGTTACTGATTTCTCTCATAACTATTACTTCGGCGCCCATGCTCATGAGCATATGATAAGGAGGAGAAAATGAACATAAGAAGTAAAAAAGGAATGGAAATGGTGCAGGTAGCCATCCTGATAGCCATAGCAGTGGCTTTTGGTCTGATATTCAGGGAAAGGATAATGGATTTCATAGATGCAACATTTAACAGCCTGGAAAGCAGCGGTTTTTAAACTTTTCACCTGCGACAAAGGAAGCGCAATGATAGAAGGCGCACTGATCATGCCTTTTATAATCGTGCTGGCCACTGTCATCATCAATGTTACACTTGGCTATTATTCGGCAGTTTGCAAACAGGCAGAAGAATATCAAAGCAGAAGGTATCAGCAATATAATGAAGGCAGAGTGAACAATGAAGAATGCGAATTTGCAAGAAGAGCCGACCTTTTTATTGATTAGGCATTCCAGAAAAGCTTTCGTTACGGTTCAGCTTTGCCTGATTTTATCTTCAGTGCTTTTTTTAGTCGCAACATTTGCAGATTTGAGTTTTGCTGCTGCTTCAAGGCCTTACGCCCAGGAAATCATTGATATGGCAGGCAGGTCAGTGCTGTCCGAATACGACAGGGATGTTAAAGATAGGTATGGTTTGTTCCTTTTCCAGCTTGAAAAAGAGGAGATACAGGAACTGACCGGCGATTACATAGGGCAGAGCCTGAAAAAGAAAAGGGGGAAAACCAATCTCTTAAGTATGGAAGTCGAAAAGGCGGTTGTGGATATCACAGATTATTCCGCCCTTGATTGTGATATTTTGATGGAACAGATTTTGGGGCTCATGAAATATGAAATATTTACAGGTACGGACAGCATTTGGGAGTTGCTTGGGAGCAGTGGAAATGACACTGCTGAATTGGAAAAAACAGATCATCCTCTGAGAAAACTGAGAAACAGCAGAGTTCTTCAGGAGCTTCCTTCTGTGCTTCTTAAAGGCATTGACGGAGGGACGGCCTCCGGCCTTAGTCTGCCTACCCCAAACAAACTGGGTCGGATGGCATATGAGGAGGTATGTCTCAATAAGTACATAATGAACCATTTCGGCCACAGGCTAAGCAATAATGAAGAGTCCTTCTTTGCCGGTGAAGTCGAGTATATTCTATGCGGTCATTACAGCGATGAATCAAACAGTCACACGATGTATCTTTCACTACTGGCTCTGCGAACCGCGCTGAATGCCATGCATATAAGACAGGACAGGGTAAAAATGGAAATGGTGCAGGCAGCCGCGTTACTTATTGGTGAGGGAGTGGCAACACCTGCCATTGAGGCCGGTTTGATTGCTCTTTGGGCAGGAGCCGAGGGAGCTCTTGATGTAAAAAATCTGGAAGATGGCAAAAGAGTGCCCTTTTTAAAAACCAGCAAGCAGTGGATATTGAGTCTGGAAAATGCCATGAGCCCTGATGATGCAAATGTAATCACGGAAAACGGTGCTGATGATGAAGGACTGGAATACAAGGATTATCTTTTCCTTTTTCTGAGCCTGAAAAGCAGGAATTCAAAACTTGTAAGAATAATGGATCTGATACATATCAACATTAAGGGATATGACAACAGAGAATTTTCTTATGCCTCATGCAGCACCGGATTTGATTACAGCATTAAAATGAGAAGAAGCAGGCCATTCCTGTCAGTTTTATCCATGAAGCATGGAGATTTTAATGGAAGTCATAAATATTAAGCTGAGCGAAAAAAGAGCTTCCATATTTGTCGAGGCCGCTATTGTGCTGCCGGTCTTTTTTGTGGCTATGATTTCTTTGACATTGACCATAAGACTGGCAGCAGTTGAAGCAAATACAATGGAATGCTTTTCGAGTATCAGCCGGGATTACGCAAAAGAAATGTACCTGACAGGAAGAGGGCCTGCCCAGAATTACCTTTATGAAAGCAGAGTAAAGGCAAGAATTGAGCAGGATGAAAAACTGAATTTGCAGAATGTCCGGGTGGAAAATCATTTAGGCGGAGGCAGGGTGCTATTGGACTCCGGATATGTGGATGCCAGTTTGATGTACGAAGTAAATATTGCACTCCCTCTTAGTTTTTCAAGGGGAATCAGTTTCCAGGAGCACCTGGCTTACAGAGGTTTTGTGGGCAGGCAGAAAGGAGTTGAAGGTTTTGGTTTTGATGAAATGGAAAAGTCGGATAATCCCAATGCGGTTTTTGTATTTCCAAGGGCCGGTGAAAGGTATCATAAAGCCGATTGCAGAATAATTAAAGTTTACCCGGTAGAAAAGATATTATCTCCAGCCTTAAAAAAACAATATAAGCCGTGCAGGTTATGTAAGTCAGGCGATCTACCATATGGAAGCAGGGTTTACTGCTTTGAAAGCACGGGAAAGGTTTATCATAAAGGCAGCTGTACGACAGTTGACAGATATGTGGTGGAAATGGACAGACAGGAAGCAATAGACAAAGGATATACCCCTTGTGCCTATTGTGGAGGGGGCTTAACGGGAGGTTCCGGCAATGAATGAAGAAAACAGTACCATTGAATTTCACGGCAGAAAGATCCTGTTTATGAACATTGATATAAACAGTATGCCCTTATACTTACAGGAAATTTTAATAAACGGTTATTGTGAAAGTCTGCTCCTCATGGGCATTGCAGATCGGGAAAAAGGACGCATATATTACGATTGCTCCCGTACTTTAAAGCTTAAGGACTGCTATGAGGCATGGAAACTTGAGGATTATGATGTAGCTGCTTCAATGATAGAGCAAATTCTGAGGATAATTGAAGGGCTGTTTGTTGTGGAAAATTGCCTTTTTATAAACAGCGGATTCAAGCTGCAATGGGAACATGTTTTTTTCACAGGAGAAAAAGGAAAAGCAAAATTTGCTCTTGAGCCGGACACAAAAGAAAGCTGGTCGCTATCAAATAATATTTCAGAAAAAGTAAAAGGACTGATTGAGCAGAGCCTGCACATCATTAATGACGATGAATGGACCGGTTATGGCAAACAGCTGCTTGGCTCAATAAAATCAGAAGATAGTCTGCAGGATGTTGCACGCAAGCTGAATTTACTGGGCAGGGAAATTTCTAGCAGGGATTGGCCTGACTTATCAAATCTTCGGCAATTTTAGCCATGACATGTGGTGGTTCATGCATGCCTCCCGATAGCCAGTTGCGTATCAGTCCGACACAGCCTGAAGTTATGTAAGTATAGTAATGTTCATAGAGCTCAGGCTTAATGTCCCCAAGGAGAACAAGCCAGTCCTCTTCAGTTTTAGGCTTGGCGGATTCAATTATCCCGGTGAGAAGTTTGCCGTCAGCGGAATTCAGTATCACCAGGGCGAGTTCACGGTTTTTAGAAAGAAGATCAAAAATCTCTGAAACCAGGGATGAGAGTCCCGAATTGTCGTGCTGGCTCAAATGTTTTTCGATGATGTGCCTCAGTTCCTCGAAAATCTCCTTTTGAATCTGTTCGTACATGTCGTAAATGTCCTTATAGTGCAGATAAAAGGTGCCTCTGTTGACATCAGCTTTTTCAGTCAGTTCTTTTACTGTGATATCCTTTATATCTTTGGTAAGCAGGAGCTTTGTCAGAGTTTTTCTGAGGACATATTTGGTTTTTCTGACCCGCCTGTCCACGGAAGTGTCCATAATCTCATCCTTTCTCAACAATTATTCGAAAATGTGTCAATTAAAATACATATGTAGCTATATTGATTATTGAAATAACAGGCCAGGCTGATTATACTACACATAAGATTGATAATCAACAGTTGTTGAGATACGGACGGATGTTTGGAAACATAATACTGAAATATAAGAAGATAATATTGTCGCTGTTTATTATTATGGCTCTCTGCTCTGTAGCCATGATGCTTTACGTGGAAATCAACTATGATCTGACAGATTTTCTGCCGGAAAATGTTCCTTCGGCTCTGGCCCTGAAAGCCATAGAGGAAAACTTCGGGGATGAGATTCCTAATCTCAATATTTTGCTGGAGGATATTTCAATTCCTGAGGCGCTTGCTGTAAAGGAAAGGCTGAAAGCTGTACCGGGAGTTTCTTCCGTTCTTTGGCTCGATGATGTTGAAGATATTTACATGCCTGTTTCCATGATGGACAGCAAAATGCTGGATGCATGGTACCAGGATGGAAAGGCACTTTTCCTGCTGGCGGGAAACACGGAAATCTGCGTGGAAATCATTGATGAAGTCAAGTCGATTTTAGGCGATGATGTTATAATGAGCGGGCCCCTTTTGAATCAGGCAACTCTGCAGACGCTTGCACTGGGAGAAGTGTCCAGGATAATACTGTTCGTTATACCTCTGGTAATGGTGGTGCTTTTTATTTCAACCAGTTCCTGGTTTGAGCCGATACTGTTTTTAGTGACCATAGGAATTGCCATTCTGCTGAATGAAGGCACCAATATAATTATGAGCGACATATCATATGTTACTCAGTCGACAAGCGCAGTTTTACAGCTGGCGGTATCCATGGACTATGCGGTTTTTCTGCTCCATAGCTTTTCGGGTTACAGAGATGAAGGGCATGACGTGGAAAAAGCCATGAAGCTGGCGATAAGGGAGTCGGCTGCCGCTATTGCAGCCAGTGCCGTAACCACCGTTTTCGGATTTTTGGCTCTTACCCTCATGAAGTTCAGGCTTGGACCCAATATGGGCCTGGTGCTGGCCAAAGGCATATTTTTCAGCTTTGCTTCGGTTATGCTGCTCTTGCCCATCCTGGCTGTTTACACCACCAGGATAATGGATAAAACCCATCACAGGTCTTTTCTGCCTTCTTTTAATGGGTTCAGCCGGGTGGTAATAAGAATAGCAATTCCCATTGCTATGGTTTTTATAATGATGATAGGGCCAAGTTTTCTTGCTCAGCTGAACAACAGCTTTATATATGGGTCATCAGGCATAAACACTGAAGATTCACAGCTTGCCGTTGATGAAAGAAAAATTGAAAATATTTTTGGCGGCAGACAGCAGATGGTGGTTATTGTGCCTGCTGATGCGGTAAAAGAAGAGAAACTGACAAAAGGGCTTAAGGCCATGGCATTGGTGGACACCGTCATTTCCTTCTCTGAAAATGTCGGCAACCAGATACCGCCGGAATTCCTCACTGACAGCCAACTGGAAACATTTCAAAATAACGGAAACCGCAGGATCATTTTGTACGGTGACACCAGGGATGAAGGGGATGAAGCATTTAAACTTGTCGAAGACATACGCAATCTGGCGGCGGAAATTTATGGCGATGAGTATCACCTCATGGGCCAGAATGTTGTTAATTATGATCTAAAAGACACTATTGTAAGGGATGGTCCCCTTGTCAATGCTGCTGCCATTATAGCAATAGGCATGGTTCTTCTTGTGACTTTTAAAAATCTTGCCCTGCCGCTGATATTGCTTTTGACCATTGAGGGGGCGGTCTGGATCAATCTGGGCATGCCATATTTCATGGGCCGCGACCTTAATTATATAGGCTTTCTAATAATCAGCTCAGTGCAACTGGGTGCCACAGTGGATTACGGCATCCTTTTTGCCAGTCACTATATGCGAAACAGAGAGGTGCACAGGGCCAAAGAGGCAGCACGACTTGCCATTGAAAATACGGCAGCATCAATCATTACGCCGGCCAGCATACTAGCCATCGCCACTTTAATACTGTGGAAAATTTCATCCAACGGAATAATCAGTGAGCTGGGTCTGATGCTGGGGAGGGGAGCCATAATATCGGCCACCATGGTGCTTCTGTTTTTACCCGCTTTATTAAGGGTTTTTGACAGATTTGTAAGTAAAAAAGTAGTTCAAAAGCCGGCAGGAAACACAAAAATAGCCGGTGAGAGTTCAATAAACGAGGTTTGAAAAATGAGACGCTTAACCAGAATCAAAAAAAATATGCTGAGGCGCAGGGCGGCGAAAAGAAGGAGCATGGCATCCGCCGTGATTCTTATATTGCTGCTTTCAGCTGTGCTTCAGACATTTGCCTTTACACCTAACACGCCCAAGGAAGAAGTCATATACGTAAATCTGAACACGGACGGTACTGTAGATGCAATCTATGTTGTAAACAGTTTCGACCTGAGCGAAGACGGTAAAATAATTGATTATGGCGACTACACATCTTTTAGACAGCTAACAGAGTCGGGTGAAATAGTTATGGAAAATGAAACCATAACTATTGATGCGGCAGCGGGAAAGGTGTATTACGAAGGCAAACTGAAAAATGAATCCATACCCTGGGATTTCAGAATCAGGTATTTTTTAGATGATCTGGAATACAGAGGGGAAGATTTGGCGGGAAAAAGTGGCAATCTGAAAATTACAATTGATGTAGGCGAAAATCCAAATTTCCATGTAAGCCGCGAGGAGGCAAAGGAGAATCTTTTCTTTAAAAATCTCGCCCTCCAGCTTGGGATGACCTTTGATGCATCCAAAACAAAGTCCATAGAAGCAGAGGGAGCTGTAATCGCCAATGCAGGGAAAAACAAGCAGATAATGTTTACGGTTTTACCGGGGCGGAAATCATCGTTTTCGGTGACGGCAGAAGTTACAAAATTTGAGATGGAAGGGATAACAATAAACGGAATACCCCTGGATATGGATTTTGATATAGACGATGAAGATGACGAAATGAATAAAGAGCTCAAGAAGCTAAAGGACGGTGTGAAGGAGCTGGATGACGGCGCCAGAGAGCTGAGGGATGGTGTCAGGGATTTACGGGAAGGCACAGAAGAACTCAAGGATGGTGTTGAAGAACTTAATGATGGCGTTATAGAGATGGCGGACGGAACCGGCGAGCTCAGGGAGAACACAGATGAGTTTGTGGATGGGGTGAAAGAACTTGATGATGGTGTGGCCGATCTGAAAAAAGGTACTAAGGATCTGAAGGAAGGTACCAAAGAACTTGATGAAGGTATGGGCAGGCTGGTTTCCGGTGCGGCCGGCATTAAGAGCGGAGCATCAGAGTTGTCAGAAGGGCTTTCGTTGTTAGCGCAGCAGAATGCAAGTTTGGATACAGGTGCAAATCAGATATTTGCTCAAATGATAAATATGGCAAACGCTCAGTTGCCTGGAAATCCCCTGACAGCTGAAAATTTTGAAAGCGTGTTAAACTCCATGCTGGAGGCTGCAGAAAATGCAGCGCTGAACACTGTTATGGCAGACATAGGCAGTATTCAGGCAGAAGCTGCAGGGATAGTCTTAGGGGAAATCATCTCAGAAAATCCTGAAGCAACGCCAGAAGAAATATCAGAAATAATGACACTCCCCGAAACCTCAGAAAGAATAGGTTTGAAAGTTCAGGAAATAATTCAGTTCAGAGTAGGCGAAATACTGATGGATGATCCGGATTATGTGGCAATTTATACAATGCGGGAACAACTGAAAGGCTTTCGCTCGTTTTTGTATGGACTGCTGCAATACACCGGAGGTGTAGCCGCTTTGGCTTCCGGAGCTTCTGAATTGTCATCAGGCATAGGCAGCTTTTACAGCGGGCTGAAAAAAATTGACAAAGGAACGGCAGAGCTCAGGGATGGTGCTGAAGAATTGTATGACGGAGTTATAGATCTTAAAGATGGAACAGCCAAACTTCTGGACGGGGCAATAGAATTAAAAGACGGGATAATAGAGCTGGATGATGGCGTTATTGAGTTGAAAGACGGAGTGCTGGAACTGTTTGACGGCGCCATAGAACTTCACGATGGTGTAATAGAGCTTCATGACGGAACCATTGAAATGGCAAAGGGCACTATGGAATTCAAGGATAAAACCGCAGATATTGAAAAGAAACTGAAAGATAAAATCAGGGAAAAAATTGATGAGTTGCTGGGGAAAAGCTTTAAGCCGGTTTCTTTCGTATCGGAAAACAACATAAACATTGAGTCAGTACAGTTTGTCATGAAAACATCTGATATATCTATAGAAGAAGTGGAACTGCCTCCCTACATACCGCCTAAACCTCAGACTTTTTTGGACCGGCTACTGAATTTATTCACTTTTTTGCTTCCATAGGGTATAATGTACACTGCTACGGAAACTGATGATGAGAGGATTAGGGATGAAGAGCATTATAAAAAACTGGAACTATAAAAAACATGCACTAACGGTAGGGACCATATATTCCGCCATTGCTGTAACAGGAAATGTGTTGATGCATAAAAAGAGGCGGATGAGTGATGCAAGTTTTGACCCCGTGGACTATTGCAGAAATATGCCCAAAAAACAGAAAATTTTCAATGGCCTTGTTGTTGCATTTTTCCTGGCAGATATGACTTTAGGTTATTGTGCCGTAAAATATGTGGATAAGAAACTTAACGATTAGATGCATGGATATGTAACCCCTGACAGGCCCGAACTGAAAATAAAAGAGTACGAATTATATAAAGCTTATTATTGCGGGCTTTGCAAATCCGTAAAAAAAAGGCTGGGTCAGCTGCCCAGGCTGGTCTTGAACTATGATTACGTCTTTCTGGCTTTAGTTTTGTCTTCATTGTCAAAGGATAAGGAGACAATTGCATGGGAGCGATGCCACCTTCATCCGCTGAAAAAAATCCCCATTGCATCAGATAGCAGTGCTGAAAATCCGGCTATAGACTATGCAGCTGACATGATGATACTTCTTTCCCATTTCAAACTGGAAGACGACAAACGTGATGAAGGCAGCCTTCTTGCCAGAGGGGGCCTTTTGGCTTTAAAGAGGGCTTATGATAAACTGAAAGTCCAATATGCCGATAAAAGCAGAAATATTGCCTTGCAGTTGCAAGAACTGGAAAAGCTTGAAAAAGAGAACTGCAGATCGCTGGATATGGCGGCAGAGCCTTTTTCCATGCTTATGGGAGAGGTGTTTTCACCCGAATATATGAAAGATAACGATGCAAAAGCTGCTTTAAAAACAATAGGATATCATCTGGGCAAGTGGATATATCTCATTGATGCTTATGACGATATTGAAGAAAATGCAATTATGGGAACATACAATCCTCTGATTTCACAATGGGCATACAATCATGAAGCAGAAAGTGCAGAAAGCTTCAAGGCCAGGATAAAAGAGCGGGTAGAACTGAATTTGAATCTTTATCTTGCGGAACTTTCCGAAATCTGGGAAAGCCTGAAAATTGAAAAAAACCGGCAGCTTACTGAAAACATCATTTATGCGGGCCTGCTGAAAAAAACTGAAGAAATTCTTAATAAGGACGCCAATAAGGATGTGTTGGCAAGGAGCAATGAATATGAGAAATCCCTATGAGGTACTGGGAATAAAAGAGGGAGCTTCCGCTGAAGAAATAAAAACAGCTTATAAGGAACTGGTGAAAAAATATCATCCCGACAAACATCAGGACAACCCCCTTTATGAGCTGGCTGAAGAAAAACTCAGAGAGATTAATGAAGCTTACGAGACTCTTATGAAAAACGGAAGCCCGGGCGGCGGCAGCTTCAGGAAATCGTCAAACCGGAATTACTATCAGGTAAGGGTGGACATCGACAGGGGAAATCTTGCCGGAGCTGAAGCAGCATTAAATGCTGTGACTGACAGAGATGCTGAATGGAATTTCTTATACGGCATGCTACAGTTAAAAAAAGGATGGTATGATGATGCGATGACGCATATCCAGATTGCCATATCCATGGACCCCGGCAATATTGAATACAGACAGGCCTTAAATAACATGCTCATGAGAGCCGGGAATTTCAGAACTGCATCATATGAAAGAGGTTATTCAAACCAGGCTGATGAATTGTGCAGGATGATGCAGTGCTGCTGCTGTGCAAATCTGCTTTTTGACTGCTGCTGAAAGGAGATGGAATGATTCCTTTATCAACGGCCATGAGGCCGAAAAAACTTGAGGAATTTATCGGACAGAGACACTTCTTCTATGAAGGATCTCTTCTTTATAATGCCGTGAAAAACAAGGCTTTTCAGTCTGCAATCTTCTTTGGGCCACCTGGCACGGGAAAAACCACCCTTGCAAGGCTGATAGCTCAGGAAATGGATTCAGACTTCCAGGAAATTAATGCTTCGGAAACCGGTATTAAAGAACTGAGGATAATAATCGAGAATGCCAAAGTGAAATTCTTCGGTTTGCAGAAAACAAAAACCTATTTATATATTGATGAATTCCACAGATGGAACAAACTGCAGCAGGATTCTTTACTGAAAGCTCTGGAGGAAGGCACTGTCAACTTCATCGGCAGCACTACGGAAAATCCCTATTTCGCCATAAATAATGCAGTTTTAAGCAGGGTAAGATCCGTATATGAATTTAAAAGCTTGGAAGCGGATGACCTTGTGACCATTTTAAAAAATGCCTTGAGTGACAAAGAGCGGGGTTTAGGTGCAAGAAACATCACTATCGAGGAGAATGCCATGAAAGCTCTGGCAGAAATGTCAGGCGGAGACGCACGCATCGCTTTGGACACTCTGGGTTTTATAGCTGACAACATAGGAGAAAGAAAAGCAATCGATTTGTCCCTTGTAGGGGAAGCCATGCAGAGGCAGACCGTATTCTATGATAAAAAGGAAGATAAATATAATCTCTTGTCTGCCCTGCAGAAATCCATAAGAGGGAGTGACCCCGATGCCGCCACACATTATTTGGCCAGGCTTATAGAAGGAGAAGGGGATTTGCTTTTAATAGGCAGGAGGTTAATGGTCATAGCCTCTGAGGATATAGGCATGGCTAACCCCCAGGCCATTTCCATAGTGACATCCTGTATCCAGGCTTCCCTTATGGTGGGTCTGCCCGAAGCAAGGATAATTCTTTCCCAGGCGGTGATTCTGCTGGCCTCAAGCCCCAAAAGTAATTCGACTATAATGGCAATTGATGAAGCGCTTTCGGATTTGAAAAGGAAGGATATAGACGATGTCCCACTGCACTTGAAGGACAGTCATTATGAAGGAGCGAAAGTTCGTGGCATTGGAACTGAATATAAATATCCTCATGCATATGGCGGGTATGTAAAACAGCAGTATCTGCCCGACAACCTGCATAAGGCAGGTGTGAAATATTATAAACCGACTGAGAACGGCAGAGAAGCCGCATACAAAAAATTTTTAGAGGAAATAAGAGGATTGCTTGATGACAGAAAATAACCCTGTACATATATCAGAAAAAATAAAAGTTGCAAAACATTCCGGATTTTGTTTTGGTGTCAGGGAAGCCATAAAAAAAACGGAAGATCTTTTGGGAGTTAATGGTGAGATATATACATGCGGTCCGCTGATTCACAACCGCACCGTAACCGATGATTTGTGCAACAGGGGCCTGAGAATAGTGGATAAACTTTCAGATGTAAAAGAAGGATCAGTTTTGGTGATACGCTCACACGGGGAATCTGAAGGATTTCACGAAGAGGCTCAAAAAATGGGCCTGAAAATTATAGACGCAACATGCCCCTACGTTTCAAAGATACATCGGCTGGTTAAAAAAGCTCAGGAAGAGGGCCGCAATGTAGTGGTAATCGGCGATGCCAATCATCCTGAGGTTAAAGGCATAGTTGGATGGACCGGTGGAAATGCAAAAGTCATAAACAGCCTTGAGGAGGCACAGGCCCTTAAGCTGGATAAAATAACACTGGTGGCCCAAACAACTATAACAGGAGCTTTATGGGACAGCATAGCAGATTATCTGGAGAAGTCCACAGCTGACCTTGTGGCACTCAGAACAATCTGCAGTGCTACAGACCAGCGGCAAAGAAGTTGTGCCGAGCTGGCGGCAAACTCGGATATTATGATTGTAATCGGTGATAGAAACAGCGCCAATTCAAGAAAACTGTATGAAATCGCTCATAAAAACTGTAAAAACACCTTTTTCGTGGAAAATAAGGGCGATTTACCATTGAAAGAGATTCAATTATGCGATAGAATAGGTGTTGCGGCAGGAGCCTCGACTCCTGAACGCATCATTAAGGAGGTTATTTCCACTATGAGTGAAGCTATCACTGAGAACAAAGAGGTACTGGTTGAAGAAGCTGTAGAAGAAGTTGAAACCGAAGAAGTACAGGCAGAAGAAATTGCCGGAACAGCAGAAGAGGCTGTAGAAGAAGTCGTTGAAGAAGTCGTCGAAGAAGCTGTAGAAGAAGTTGCAGAAGAAGTTGCTGAGGAAAAAGTAGCCGTAGAGGAAGTTGTCGAGGAAGAAGTAAAGCCGACAAACCCAATGGAAAACTTCATGGACGAAATTGACAAGCAGATGATTTTGCCCAACAGAGGGGAAACCGTTGAAGGTGAAATTGTCCACGTCAGTGACAGAGAGATTGTTGTCAACCTGGGCTGCAAGAAGGACGGCATTATTCCCAAGGAAGAATTGGTCCTTGAGGATGATAAAGAATTAACCGAACTCTTCAAGGCTGGAGACACCATTCAGGCAAAAGTCATTAAAACAGATGACGGCGAAGGTAACATTCTTTTATCAAAGAAAAAACTTGTGATTAATGAACATTGGGACGAAATTGCAGAAGCACTGGAAGGAAAAACTGTTGTAAACGCAAAGGTTGTGAGAGAAGTCAAGGGCGGCGTAATAGCAGTATATAAGGAAGTATCCGGCTTCATTCCCATGTCCCAGTTGGCAGATAGATACGTTGAGAAGGCAGACGAGTTTATAGGCAAAACTTTGCCCGTAAAAGTGAGCAAAGTTGACCAGAGAAAGAACAAGGCGGTTTTCTCACATAAAGCATATTTACTGGAAGAAAAGCAGAAGAGAGTACAGGAAATCTGGGAAGCTTTAACCGTAGGCGACATTGTTGAAGGAACAGTTATGAGGTTTACGGACTATGGTGCTTTTGTCGACATTGGAGGAATTGACGGGCTGCTTCATATCTCTGAAATTTCCTGGGGTAAACTTAAGCATCCGCAGGAAGTGCTGACAATCGGAGATACCATTGATGTGAAGATCCTGTCCATGAACAGCGAAAAGGGCAAGATTTCATTGGGGTACAAACAGACTCAGCCCGAACCCTGGCAGGTGATTGACGAAAAATATAAGGTTGAACAGGTGATTGACGGTACCGTTGTCCAGATTAAAGAATATGGTGCATTTGTTGAACTGGAGCCCGGTTTGGACGGTCTGGTACATATTTCCGAAATCGCGCATAAAAGGGTTACAAATATTCAGGACGAATTGAGCGTAGGCCAGAAAGTCAAGGCGAAGATTCTGGAAATCGATAAAGACCGCAGAAGAATCAGTCTCTCCATAAAAGAAACAATAGAACCTTCAATTATGGAAAAAGAAGAACCTGCTGTTGTTGAAGTGGCTGAGGAACCGGTTATCGTTGAAGAGCCGGGTGAAGAAAAACCGGCTGAAGAGGCTGTATCCGAAGAGCCAGCCGAAGAAGAAGCTACAACCGAAGAGGCCAAGAAGGAAGAGATAGCTGAGGAGGCCGCAGAAGATCCGACCGACGAGACAAAAGAAGAAGAGCCGGCCGAAGAAGAAGCCGTAACCGAAGAGGAAACGGCTGCAGAACAATAGTAAGTACCTAAAATGGGACGGCCCCTGAACGGAGTCGTCCTTTTTTAATAAACAAAAGGAGAATTTAAGCCGCCATGAACAACATTACATTGATCGGGATGCCTGCCGCAGGCAAAAGTACTGTGGGCGTTGTGCTTGCAAAAACAATGGGGAAATCTTTTCTGGATGTTGATCTGCTGATCCAGGAGAAAGAAGGAAATTTACTTCAGAATGTTGTCAATAAATATGGGCACAATGGCTTCATCCAACTGGAAGAGAAGTATATCCTGGGCATCGATGTTGCAAATACTGTAATTGCTCCGGGAGGCAGCGTGGTTTATAGTGAAAGAGCCGTCGGACACCTGAAAAAGCTGGGGAAGATTGTCTATTTAAGGCTTCCATACTATGTAATTGAAAAGAGGCTTAACAACATTCATTCAAGAGGGATAGCCATGAGGCCGGGTGAAAGCCTTATGGATCTGTACAAAAAACGAATACCTCTATATGAAAAGTATTGTGATTTTCTCGTTGATGCTGAAGGGTTGAATGTTGAAGAAGTTGTTGAGAATATTATTATTGCGATTGGGAAATAAGTTCCCGTGCATTTTTAAGAGTAGCTTCAGTAATGTGAAGTCCTCCCAGAAGTCTGGCTATTTCCTCTATCCTTTCATTTTCGTCAAGACGTTTAACCGAAGTAATTGTTCTGTTTTCTGATTCTTCTTTATAAATTTGATAATGGTGGTCTGCAAAGGCTGCTATCTGTGCCAGGTGGGTTATGCAGATGACCTGATGAGTTTCTGAGATTTCCTTAAGCTTGCTGCCGACTATGCTTGCAGTTGCCCCGCTGATGCCATTGTCTATTTCATCAAAAATCAGGCAGGGGATATTGTCGAAATTGCCAAGGATTTTTTTAAAGGCCAGCATTATCCTGGAGATTTCTCCGCCGGATGCAATTTTAGCCAGGGGCTTTGGTGTTTCCCCCTTATTAGTAATCATAAGAAACTCCACAAGGTCTGAGCCGCCTGGTGTAAAATCCTGTTTACCGTCTTTTGTCAGTTCTCTGAAAGAAACCACCAGCCTGCTGTCCTTGAAATTAAGTTCCCGGAGCTCGGACTCCACATCCTTCTCCATTTTCTCTGCGGCTTTTCTGCGCAAGTGGCTCAACTCATCGGCAGCTGTCTTTAATTCGCCATAGCTCTTGTGAACCTGTTCCTTGGCGGAAGCAATAAGGTGTCCGGAGTTTTCGATTGAATTCAGCCTTTCTTCCAATTCGTCCTGATATTCAAGGATTTTATCTATGGAAGATCCGTACTTTTTCTTAAGCCTGTCTATGAGATCCAGCCTTTCCTGTGTCAGATTGATAGCTTCAGGCGAAAAATCAATGCTTTCCTTTAACTTGCGCAAGGTGCTTTTCAAGTCTTCAAGATTATAATAACTTGATGTAATGCTTTCCGATAATTGAGAGTACTCTGCTGAAAAATCTTTAATCTGTTCCAAAATCCCCATGGAAAGGCTAAGTTTGTCGAGAGCGGATTGGTTGTCACCATAAAGAAGTTCATAACATTCATTCAAGCTCGAGGAAAGAAGTTCTCCGTTTTTCAGGATATTCAGCCTTTCATTCAATAAATCGTCCTCTTCCGGCACCAGCCCGGCATTTTTGATTTCATTAAGCTCAAATTCCATAAAATCTTTGCTTCTTGCACTTTCTGCATCAAAAGCAAGGAGCTTGTCCAGACGAGCTTTCGCTTCGTCATATTGAAAGAAAAGTTCTTTTACCTGTAATGCTTTGGTTTCAATGGTAGTCTTGCCATACCTGTCCAGGATAACCAGGTGAGATTCCGGGTCAAGCAGTGACTGATTGTCGTATTGACCGTGAATATCGGCAAGTTCACTGCTTAAGGCATTGAGAATGGAAAGGCTGACTGCTGTGCCATTAATTCTGGCTATGCTTTTGCCTCCCTGGAAAATTTCCCTTGTAATTATAAGATTTTCGTTGTCAGAAAGTTCCTTTGATTCAAGAAAAGATAAATTCTGTTTTGTTGGCAGGGCACTAAGTTCGATAACCGCTTTGTCTTTACCACTCCTTATATAAGTGGTGTCGGCACGACTTCCCAGGGCCATGCTCATAGCTTCGATTAAAATAGATTTTCCGGCTCCGGTTTCACCTGTAAGTACATGAAGGCCTTTGCCAAACTCCATATTGACATCTTCAATTATAGCGAAATCTTTAATGCTGACTTGGGTGAGCATGGTCTACCTCGCAGGCTGGAGTTATTTCAGCAGCTCTCTGAATTTTTTCAGCAGCTCTCTTGTGTTTTCAGGATCATCAACCACCAGAAGCAAGGTATTGTCGCCGGCGACAGAACCGATTGTATGGGGGAAATTCATGGTGTCTATCGCTTCACCGGCTGCATTTGCACATCCTGAAAGGGTTTTAACCACAATAATATTGCCCGAAGCGTCAACGCTTCGAATAGTTTCTTTAAAAATATTCTTAAATCGTTCAGTAACCTGCTGGCTGGCAGACGTGTTGGGGGCATATTTATATTTCCCATTGGAACCCAAGATTTTAACAAGCTGCAGATCTTTAATGTCCCTGGACACGGTTGCCTGGGTAACTCTGTAACCTGAATTGTTAAGCAGGTCCACCAGATCTTTTTGCGTTTCCACTTCTTGGGTTTTTATAAGATCCATTATCATGTTCTGTCTTGAGTATCTCATATTTCCTCCCGGTAAAATGTATAGTTATACAGAAATTTATTATATATATTATAGCATAGCGAACTTGGATAGCAAAGACAATTGTGGTATAATTAGGCATATATAATTTCGACAATTAAGGAGAATAGATGAGGATTTTAGGCATAGACCCCGGTTACGCAATCATGGGTTACGGAATAGTGGATATGAAGGGAAATAAATTTACCCCGTGCACATATGGAGTCGTGACCACTGACAAGGATATGGATATGCCGGACAGGCTGGTTCAGCTATACAGAAGCCTGATAAACCTCATAGAAGAATACAGGCCGGATGCCGTGGCAGTTGAGGAACTGTTCTTCAATAAAAATGCTAAAACGGCCATAATGGTGGGTCAGGCCAGGGGCGTGGCTCTGTTGGCTTGTGCAAATTCGGGGCTGGATATTTATGAATATACGCCATTGCAGATTAAACAGGGTCTGATAGGTTATGGGAGGGCAGAAAAAGAGCAGATTCAGTTTATGGTGAAAACCATTTTGAATCTTTCGGAGGCTGTTACCCAGGATGATACTGCTGATGCGCTTGCTGCGGCAATTTGCCACGGAAACTCATCAAATTACCTGAACCGTCTGGAGAAAAAGGAGCAAAATCGTTGATACATTATATAAAAGGCAAGATTAAAATGAAGACGGAAACCGGCATTGTTGTGGAGAATAACGGCATAGGTTACGAAATACTTATTCCTGACAATTCACCTCTTTATGGAGCAAGAGAGGATGAGGAAGTAACAGTATATGCTGCCCTGATAGTCAGGGAAGATGACATGAGTCTTTTTGGATTTCACGATGAAGAAAGTCTGAACCTGTTCTATACACTCAGGACTGTAAATGGCGTAGGAGCTAAGGTTGCCCTGGCCCTGCTGTCAGTACTTTCATCAGGGGACATAATGAAGGCCATAGGTTCAGAGGATGTCGTTGCATTGACAAGAGCACCCGGAATCGGAAAAAAGACGGCAATGAGGATGGTACTGGAACTTAAAGATAAGTTTAAAGATTATGGTGACGGGGCAGATATTGAAGCTATTCAGCTGTCCGGCAGCGCAAAATCAGAGGCCATAAACGGCCTTATGGGGCTCGGTTTTACAAGGAGTGAAGCCATAAGTGCAATAAACTCGGTGAATGCTGAAAATCTGACTACGGAAGAACTTATAAGACAGGCATTGCGTAAACCTAAAAAATAACAGGAGACAGACGGGCGATGAATTACGAGGAGAGAATAGTTGAGGCCGTTCAGAGGGATGAGGAGCAGGAGCTGGAAATCACACTGCGCCCCAGGCATTTCAATGAATACATAGGCCAGAGGCTGGTCACTGACAATCTGAAAATTTACATAGAGGCGGCGAAAATGCGAAATGAGCCGCTTGATCATGTATTGTTTTACGGACCACCCGGTTTGGGCAAGACTACTTTAGCAGGAATAATAGCTAACGAGCTGGAAGTGGATTTAAGAATCACATCAGGGCCGGCCATTGAAAGAGCCGGTGATCTTGCTGCGATTCTTACCAATTTGAACGAAAACGATGTTCTTTTTATTGATGAAATCCACAGACTGAACCGGACTGTGGAAGAAGTGCTCTATTCAGCAATGGAGGATTATGCGCTTGACATAATCATCGGGAAAGGCCCGTCGGCCCGTTCCATAAGACTGGATCTTGCTAAATTTACTTTAATAGGAGCCACCACCAGAGCCGGCAGCCTTTCAGCCCCGCTGAGAGACAGGTTTGGTGTTATCAGCAAGTTTGAGATGTATTCACATGAGGAACTTATGGAAATAATTAAGAGGTCGGCCCGGATTTTGGATGTGGAGATTCATGAGTCATCTTTGAAGGAGCTGGCACAGAGATCCAGGGGCACCCCCAGGGTGGCAAACAGGCTATTGAAGCGGGTTAGAGATTTCAGCCAGGTTAAAGGCAGTGGTGTAATTGACCGGGAAATCTGTAAAGAAACTCTTGAGGCTCTTGGAATAGATGAGCGGGGGCTTGAAAGCCTGGACAGAGAAATCCTTTCTCTTATTATTGAAAGGTTTGACGGGGGCCCGGTTGGAATTGATACAATAGCCGCATCCATAGGGGAGGAGCGTGTGACGATCGAAGATGTATATGAGCCCTTTTTACTGCAGGCGGGCTTTCTGCACAGGACACAAAAGGGGAGGACAGTTTCAAAGGAAGCATATAAGCATTTAGGCTTGCCACTTCCGGGGAATCCGGAAGACAGGCAGATAAGTTTTGGGGATGAGGTATAATCACTATGAAGAAACTGATATTTTTACTGGCTGTTGTTGTCGCAATTACCTCTTTAGGACTGGTTTTGTCATTTGGGGACGAGGAAGCCTTACACGGAGAAAATGCAGCACAAAACCAATACATAAAAGTTGGTTTAAGATATGGTGATTCAGAGCAGACTACTGCGGTGCTGAAATCTTCAGGTGGATTTCTTATAGGAAGAATAGACGGTAATGGCATTTTCATCAATACCTTACCCCTTCCTGCCTATCCGGAGATTGTTGCTTCTGTAGAAGGCAGTCGTGTGGTACTCAAAGATGCAGACGGGGTTATGCTTTCTCAGGATTTTGACGGAAACAGCTGTCTGGCTCCTTACGAAGAAAATGGCAGCATAAGTTTTGACGGAAGAAAATACAGGGGCTGCATGAGCCTTAAAACTTTCGGTGGCAATAAAGTAACCGTAATCAATGTCCTGCCCCTGGAAGAGTACTTATATGGTGTAGTTCACAGGGAGATTGGTATGAGAAGCCCGGCTGAGGCCCTTAAAGCACAGGCAATTACTGCCAGGACCTATGCCATGCTCAATTTAAACAGGCACAGGACAAACGGCTTTGATATATGTGCCGGCACTCATTGTCAGGTTTACGGTGGTATGAATGACGAATACGAAAGCACTATTAATGCGGTGGATGAGACACGGGGCATCATGATATATGTGGATGGCAAGCCGGTGGAAACCTATTATTCCAAAAATAGTGGCGGACATACGCAGAATTCAGAAGATGTGTGGGCAAACAGACTTTCACATCTGAGGGGAAAACCTGATCCTTACTGTCCTGATTATCCCTGGCATGCGACTATGACCTATGATGTGCTGAGGCAAAAATTAAAACAGGGTGGAGTGGATCCTGGTAATATCAACAAAATCTGGATCAGCGGCAGAAATAGCTCTCTTGCAGTTGAATCCCTTACTATATCAGGAGATTTGGGCGATGTGGTGTTGACCAGAACTAAAATCAGAGAGTTGCTAGGTGCTTCTTTAATAAGGTCGACTCATTTTACCTTAAATGAAGAATATGTACGGCCTGCAGGAAGCCCTGGTTCTGATACCTTCAGCATATCAACAAAGGAAACAGCTGTTGACACTTCTGCCGATTCAAAAGTTTATGTTCTTGGGAGTCAGGGGGAAGCTAAATCCATGCAGCTGGGTAAGACTTGGGTAAAAAGTGACAGTTGTTATAGTGCTCTTTCAGATTACATAGTGGAGAGCAAGCCGGGACAATTTTCTGATAAGCCGGTTGTTGGCGGCAATACGATTACATTTTATGGACTGGGTTACGGTCACGGTGTAGGCATGGCGCAGGACGGAGCCATAGAGATGGCAAACAGAGGAATGAGCTATTTGGATATTCTGACATTTTATTATACGGGCGTTGAGGTTTATTAATGCGTGTAAATGAATTTGACTATGACCTGCCCGAAGAATTAATAGCTCAGTTCCCAGCAGAAAAGCGTGAAAAGTCAAAGCTTATGGTAATCCATAGGGACACCGGCATACGGGAACACAGGATTTTTGCCGACATCATTGATTATCTTACTAAAGGGGATTGCCTGGTTCTGAACGACTCCAGGGTAATACCTGCCAGAATTTTCGGCAAGAAAGCAGACAGTAATTCCGGAGTGGAATTTCTATTAATTAAAAATGTGAAAGATGATTTGTGGGAAACCATGGTCAAGCCGGGGCGAAAAGCCAGGGTAGGCGATGAAATTATTTTCTCTGAGAACCCTTTGTTTTCAGCCCAGGTCAAAGCGCTCTGCGAAGATGGAAACAGGCTGGCCAGTTTTTCATATGAAGGAGACTTCTACGAGCATCTGGAAAGGCTGGGCCACATTCCTCTGCCCCCATACATCAGGAGAGAGGATGTTGAAGAAGACAGAGTAAGATACCAGACTGTTTACAGCAGGATTCAGGGCTCAGTGGCAGCTCCTACGGCGGGCCTGCACTTTACGGAAGACCTTTTGAAGAAAATCAGGGCAAAGGGAATAAAGCTGGCTTATGTGACTTTGCATGTGGGCATAGGTACTTTTAAGCCGGTTAAAGAAGAAAATATTGAAGATCACATAATGCATTTTGAAGAATACAGCATTTCTGAAGAAGCGGCTGAAATTATAAACGAGACTAAAGTATCAGGGGGCAGGATTGTTGCAGTTGGCACAACTTCCACAAGGACACTTGAAAGTGCTTCAACTGCCGAAGGAGTGGTTGTGGCTGGCAGAGGGAGTACGGGGATATTTATTTATCCCGGTTATAGGTTTAAAGTTGTAGATGCCCAACTGACTAATTTTCATCTGCCCAGATCCACTCTTTTAATGCTGGTTTCGGCTTTTTATAACAGAGAAAAAATTATGGAGGCATACGGTGTGGCTGTAAAAGAGAGATATCGCTTTTTCAGTTATGGTGATGCAATGTTGATACTATGAAGAACGCAGTGAATTTTGAATTGCTGAAAACGGACAGCCATTCCAAAGCCAGGCTGGGCAGACTTACAACACCACATGGCATCATAGAAACACCGGTTTTTATGCCGGTAGGCACAGCAGCCACGGTTAAAGCTATGAAGCCTGAAAATGTCAGAGCCTTGGGAGCAAATATCATTTTGTCGAATACATATCATTTGTATTTGAGACCGGGTCATGAGATAGTAAAGGCTGCCGGAGGCCTGCATAAGTTTATGAACTGGGATGGAAGCATACTTACTGACAGCGGGGGGTTTCAGGTTTTCAGCCTGGGAGACATGCGCAAAATTTCCGAGGAAGGGGTGAGCTTCCGTTCTCATATTGATGGTTCCAGCCACTTTTTTACTCCAGAGAAATCCATGGAAGTGCAGGAAGCGCTGGGGTCCGATATAATTATGGCCTTTGATGAGTGTGCACCATATCCTGCCGATTATAATTATACTAAAAAATCCATGGAAATGACCCTGCGTTGGCTGAAGCGGTGTAAAAAAGCTCATATAAATGTTGAAAATCAATCCCTGTTTGGAATTATGCAGGGCGGGATGTATCTCGATTTGAGGATCGAAAGTGCTAAGCAGATGGTGGAACTGGATCTCCCGGGTTATGCAATAGGCGGGCTTTCAGTCGGGGAGCCAAAGGAGCTTATGTATGAAATACTGGATGGTTCGGCAGACTACCTCCCTGGAGACAAACCCAGATATCTGATGGGTGTGGGGAGCCCTGATTGTCTCGTAGAAGGGGTTTTGCGCGGTGTGGATATGTTTGATTGCGTACTTCCTACCCGAGTTGCCAGAAATGGACAGGCAATGACAAGATATGGTAAATTAAATATTAAAAATGCCGAATTCGAAAGAGATTTTACACCTCTGGACAGCAGCTGCGATTGCTATACCTGCAAAAACTATACCAGAGCTTACCTGCGACATTTGTATAAATCAAACGAAATACTTTCGGCCATGCTTCTGACAGAGCACAACCTGTATTTTCTGATTAACATGATGAGGGAAATCAGGGAGGCCATTGCAGAAGACAGGCTTCAGGAATACAGAAAAGATTTTTATAGTAGTTACGAAGATTAAAAAATAAAAATGTGACAAAAGGGCTGTCCCCCTGTCATGTCACAAAAGGAGTTCACATATGCCAATTATTGTACCAAAAGGTTTGCCTGCCTATGACACACTCAGGGAGGAAAATGTATTTGTAATGCACAAGGGAAGGGCTGAAACCCAGGATATCAGGCCTTTGGAAATAGCGATTGTCAACCTGATGCCCAGGAAAGAGATAACCGAAACCCAGCTAATAAGGATGCTTGCCAACACTCCTCTTCAGGTAAATCTGAAGCTTCTGACCATGGATTCCCATGAATCCAAAAACACTAAAAGAGAGCATCTGGAAAATTTTTATGACACATATGAAGGTATTAAAAACAAACGGTTTGACGGGATGATTATCACAGGAGCCCCGGTGGAATTTTTACCATTTGAGGAAGTGGATTACTGGGATGAACTGACGGATATAATGGATTACAGCCTTGACAATGTATTCAGCGTGATGCATATCTGCTGGGGGGCCCAGGCCGGCTTATACCATCATTACGGCATTGCTAAAGAAATCTTGCCTG
This sequence comes from Bacillota bacterium, assembly GCA_052034085.1. Classification (GTDB taxonomy): domain Bacteria; phylum Bacillota; class Clostridia; order Peptostreptococcales; family Anaerovoracaceae; genus UBA1426. The sequence continues at coordinate 40,157 of JBPOJA010000011.1, forward strand.
AAAAAATTTTCGGAGTTTTTTCACATGTGGTTTTGGACAAAAAATCAGAACTGATGAGAGGCTTTGATGATGTTTTTTATGTGCCGCACAGCCGCCACACGCAGTCCAGTCCGGAAGAGATTGAAAGCCGTAAAGAACTGAACGTACTTGCCAAATCGGATAAAGCAGGCATGCATATCATAGCAACACATGACAACAGGCAAATCTTCGTACAGGGCCATTCAGAGTATGACAGGGATACTTTGAAGTGGGAATACGACAGAGATATTGCGAAGGGCATGAATATGGCAGTGCCCGAGAATTATTTTAAAGATGATGATCCTGCCAAAGGGGTTGAAATAAAATGGAAGGGTCATGCGAATCTTTTGTTTGCCAACTGGCTGAACTATGTATATCAGGAAACACCTTATGATTTGAACCGGCTTGATGAGTTGCAGGAAGTGAGAAGGGAGTTGCATGACATTTAACAACTATTCTTCTGGTGAAATATCCTGCTTGCATAAAGATAAATGTGGCGGATGCATCTACCAGGGAGTAAGCTATGAGGAACAGCTGAAACTGAAAGAAAGCAGTGCACTGCAGCACTTTCGGAATAAAAATATTAAAATCGACTGTTATACGGGGATTAAACCAAGCCCTGATATATGGCGATACAGAAATAAGATGGAGTACAGCTTCGGTGATGAGGAAAAGGGGGGTGAAATGACCCTGGGCCTTCACATGAGAGGAAGGTTCTTTTCCGTAATAAATACCGATAAATGTCTCATTGTGGATGAGGATTTCAACACTATAAGAACTGCCGTCCTTGAGTTCTGCAAAGAAAAGGGGTACGGACATTACAGGAAGAAAAATCATGAGGGACTGTTAAGACATCTCATACTGCGAAAGGGTGAAAGAACCGGCGAATTGCTGGTCAACATAGTTACCACAACTCAAGAGAGTTTCGATACTGAAGATTTTACGGAGATACTGCTGAAACTTGAAGTCTCCGGTAATTTACGGAATAAAATAGTCGGGATTCTGCATACTGAAAACGACAGACCGGCTGATGCAGTTATACCGGATAGAATAAACCTGCTTTGGGGCCGTGAGTATTACATGGAAGAAATATTGGGACTTAAATTTAAAGTCGGGGCTTTCTCCTTTTTCCAGACCAATGTCGCGGCAGCGGAAAGGCTTTATGAGGACGCTCTTTTGCTGACGGGAAATACAGAAGACCAGATAATATATGACCTGTATTCCGGGACAGGCACCATAACCCAGGCACTGGCCGTAAAAGCGGGGCATGTAGTGGGAGTGGAGCTGATAAAAGAGGCTGTTGAGATGGCAAGAGCCAGCGCAGCAGAAAACGGCCTTGCAAATTGTCGCTTTATTGAAGGAGATGTTTTGCAGGTTCTGGATGAAATCGGGGAGAAACCTGATACTATAATACTTGACCCTCCCAGGGCCGGGGTTGCCCCCAAAACTATGAAAAAAATACTCAACTTTTGGGTTAAGGAAATAGTGTACATATCGTGCAATCCGGCTACAATGGCAGAAAATCTGGTAATTGCAGCAGATTACGGATATAAGACAAGCTCTCTTTATCTGTATGATAATTTTCCGTTTACAAAGCATACGGAAGCTCTGGCACTGCTGCGAAGAAGAACGGATTAATAACGGGACATATCTATAATATTAAGCATATTCAGAAAGAAGGGAACATAATGTCAGAAATATTAAAAGACATCTCAGGCGCCATAGGTGAAACCAGAATGGTTGATCTTTCAAGAATTACCGCACATTATGGCATCGAAGGCAAGATTTTCGCAAAGCTGGAATACCTGAACCCGGGCTTCAGTAAAAAAGATCGGATTGCTCTTCAGATGATAGAAGAAGCCGAAGAAGCGGGCCTGCTCAGAAAAGGACAGCATGTAATCGAGCTTACAAGCGGAAATACAGGTACGGGGCTGGCAATTGTGTGCGCTGTTAAGGGCTATCATTTTGTTGCATGCATGTCAAAAGGCAACTCGCCGGAAAGAGCAAGAATGATGAAAGCTTTGGGCGCAGAGGTTGTTTTGGTGGATCAGAACCCGGATTCCGTAAAAGGGAAAGTATCCGGGGCGGATTTGGCGCTTGTTGAAGAAACCGCAAAGAGGATTACCGAAGAGCGGGGAGCATTCCGGGCGGATCAGTTCAACCTCATATCTGCTGTAAATGCTCACAAACTGCATACCGCAGAAGAAATGTGGCGGCAGACCGATGGGAAAATCGATGCATTTGTCGAATTTGTGGGCAGCGGAGGCACTTTCCAGGGTTGTGCCCTGGGCTTGCGTGAACACAATAAAAATATTAAAAACTATCTGGTTGAACCAACCAACGCAGCTTTTTATTCAGGCGATACAATAATTGACGGTTCGCATAAAATCCAGGGTGGCGGATACAGCATGGATTTGCCACTCTTGGATAGAAATTTAATTGACGGAATTATAAAAATAACTGACGAGGAGGCAACGGAGACAACCAGGGATCTGGCAAGGATAGAAGGCATTTTTGCCGGCTTTTCCTCAGGAGCCAATATCTGTGCCGCTAAAAAATTGTTGCAGACTTCAGAAAAAGGCAAAAATATCGTGCTTCTGATTAACGACTGCGGATTAAAATATCTTAGCACGGATTTGTATGAGTAAAAGCAGCAGGGAGAAAAAGGCTTATGGATATTAAAGAAAGTATTACAATAAATGATTTAGATAAAATTGACATACGGGTGGGTACGATTCTGTCTGTTGAAGATGTGAAAAAATCTGATAAACTGCTCAGGCTCAAAGTTGATTTCGGGCAATTTCAAAGGAATATCCTGGTGGGTATGAAGGGGGAAAGAGAAAACCCAAAAGAAATAGAAGGTGAGCAGGCACTGTTTGTGGTTAATCTGGAACCCAGGAAAATGGCCGGAGAAATATCAGAGGGTATGCTTTTTGACATTGGTTATGCAGACGGAATTACACCGGTTCTTGCGAAACCCGAAAAAGTCGTGCCAAATGGAACCAGAGTGGGATAAGATATTATTTGAAAGGTAATGCAGATAAAAAGGAGGAAAAAATGAATAAAAGCTACAGTTTTAGTTTGACCGATCAGGAAATATTTGAAAACATTTTTACCGATGAAAAACTTTTGATGAATCACGTGGTAATCCCACCCGGAAAAGTATTTCCAAAGCATCCGACCGATGCCGTTGTTTATGTTCTGATTGTGAGAGGAGAGTTAAGTGTAACCACGGAAGATGATCCGCAGGAAACTTATAAAGCGGGTTCTCTGGTCAATATACAGAAAAATGTAAGCACTGAGCTGGGAAACAAAACAAATGAAATATTGGAATTGTTTGTCGTAAAATATGACTATGAATGTTAGGGAGTGATCCTATGAAAAAAAGATTGCTGATTATCGGCCTTGTAATATCTGTGTTCATGCTGATTTCATGCTCAGGCGGAAGCACTGAAGAAGATGAGTTCAAAGAACCTGAGGCAGAGTCATTTTTAGCTCATGTTACTTATGATGCCGGCAGTGAACCGGAAAGCCGGCGGTTATGGATTGAGTCCGTAGAAATCGTGCTGGAAAATGACATGGAATCAATTGTAAAACACGGACTTTTACAGAGAGATTTTCAAAATGGTTTTGCCTGGGTGCCCACCGGCGTAATAAAAGGGTATTACACGTTTGATGACAAAACAAGCATGGACCTGGGGGAATTCAGCGATTTAACACAGAGCTCTGTTGTGGCTGATGTTACCGTCAAAGGTGATTATTTGGGAAAAATCTCCGAGATTGATTTTGCTGAGATTAAAAGACAGCTTTATCCCATGGTTGATGACGGCAGTGAAGTGGCAAACAATGGCGGACATTATTTAAAATACGGAGAAGACTTATATTACAGGGAGTACACTCACGGTTCATTTGAAGACATTGCCATCTTGAATGACTTCCCTTACGATCCCTACGGCATCTCCAGAATAGTTAAAATATCATCTGAAGGAAAAAAAGAAGTGGTCTGGGAAGGCCATGCTTATGGGGAATTTTTTATCTATGAAAATATGGATGGGGAAATGCTTCTGGTTCAGAATCAGTTTGCAGGCACTGAAGATGAAACGGCACATATAAGCCGGTATACACAGGCTTTTGTTGCGGACCTTGAAGGACGAACGATTTTTGAATATGAGGGGGGAACAGTTTATAAAATTGACCAGTTGAGACGGCTGGCTGTTATAGAAGGCTACAGAAACAATATTGAAGTTATGGATCTTGAAACAGGAGCTGTAAGAACGCTTACTGACGAGTATTGCAGCCCTCTGGTTTACGACTATGAGGATGGTATGCTGTACTATGAAAACTATGAGGCCCTTGCAATGCAGGGAGAAAATACCTATGTTATTTCCAGAATTAATATAAACGGTGGTCAAAATATTGATTTGGCTGTGCTTGATGCCGAATTCATGAAAACTGCCATGAATAATGACTACCCGATGGATTATTATGTTTTCATCAACTCCCGGGTGTCGGGAGACTTCCTTTACACCTATTTTGCAGGATATGAGGGCAATGGCAGTTTCCTGGGCGCATATGTGCTTCTTAAAATCGATAAACAGGGAAATACCATTGATATTGTTGAAGAGCCCACAGACAGGGACTGGTTCGGAATGGAAAAGGTATTCAATCTGAGGGTGGACTCTCCCTTCGTCTTTGAATCCTATGACTATTATTATTACGACAATGAAAACATATTGGATGCCAAAACGGTTCTTGAGGCAGGAGATTTGAATTCACTGGGATACGCCAGAAGCGAATATTATGGGGATGACGGTTCCGTCAGCATAGCAAATATTGAATATGTTGATGGAGTGCTGTTCTTTACCGTAGTAGAAGGGATAAGGGCGGAAGAAGAGGATATAGGCTGGCGTGAGGCATATCGTCTTAAAGGAGGCAGAACCTACAAAAAAGATATGGCTGGTGGTGAAATAGAGCTTCTTTATGAATACTGAAAAAAATAAAATGTATTTACTGATGACCTTTCTTGTATTCTCCTGGGGGCTTGAATACTCCTTTGCAAAGCATGCTCTGGAGGCATTTGAGCCCCTGACTTTGCTGTTTTTTAAATATATAATTGGCGTAATCCTGCTCATGGCACTAAAGCTGAAGATAGAAGGAAAGGGCTTCATAAAAAAAGAGGACATACCCATATATGCAATCTGTGCTCTCTGTGGTGATCTGGGGTATTTTTATTGCGAGTATAAAGCCATGTCATTTTTGCCCGTTTCCATAATTACAATTATTTTAGCCTTTGTGCCTCTTCTATCCATACTTGTCGACAGAGTTCTGTACGGGCGCAAGACCAGCGTTAAGATGCTTACCGGCATCATTGTAAGTATAATCGGCATCGGAATGATAATCGGAGTGGATGTCAGCTATTTTGCAGGAGGCCGGCTCATCGGCTATATTTTAGCATTTGGGGCTGTTGTATTCTGGAATGTATATAATTTCGTCACGGCATCTTTGCACCACAAATATGACACTATTACTCTGACTTTAAATCAGATAATATGTGCGCTGCTTATGGTATGGCCTTTTGCCCTTGCGCAGCCGCCTGACTGGTCGCTTGTGACTCCTTCTGTGGTGGTGGGAGTATTGTATCTTGCAATAGTAAGTACGGCTATATGTTTTGCAATAATGGTCAGGGCCTTAAGTGTGCTGGGGCCTACGGTGGCAGCAATTTTCTCAAATTTTCTTCCCGTGACATCCACTTTTTTCGGCTGGCTTATTCTCAAGGAAACTATAATGCCCATTCAGATGCTGGGAGGAATAATTGTAGTGGCCGCCGGTTATTTCGTAATTAAAGAAAAAGGCAGACAGCAAGTATAACCCATAGTAAAGCAACTATATGTGTGGAGATTTGCAAGATTTCAGAATAGACTGAATTCAGATAATTATCCACATTTTTTGCTGTGAAAGGAGTTATTATGAATACTGATTCAAAACTGATAAAATCCCCGCTTCATGATTGGCATATAGCCCATGGTGCCACAATAATGTGGGATGACAATTATCCCTGGACTTATGCCCAGGGGCCTGATTATATGAAAGAATATGAAGCTGTCAGAAATGGTGCAGGCCTTTTGGATCTTTTCTCGCTGTTTGTATATGATGTGAAAGGCAAAGATGCCGGCCCTTTTATCCAGAGAACCTTTACCAATCTGGTTGAAGATATGGATGTTGGACAGGTCAGGTATGGAGCATTCGTAAATGAAAAAGGCATTTTGATGGACGAAGGCAGTGTGTATAAATTCAGCGAAAATCATTTCAAGGTTATCGCAAACGGCCCCAACATTGAATGGCAGATGAGAGAATATGCTAAGGATTTGGATGCTGAAATCAGAAATATCAACCTGGAGAGAACAACAATTGGTGTTCAGGGACCAAAGGCCCTGGAGATTCTTCAGCCGCTGGTTAATAAGGACTTGTCCGATCTGAATTTCTTCCGTTTTCTGCATGAGGATATTACAATAGCAGGCTGTAAAGGCTGGATTGCCAGGATGGGCTATTCAGGTGAATTGGGTTATGAAGTTACAGTTGCCCCGGAAGACAATGTGAAGGTATGGGAAGCGCTCATAAAGAACGGCGGTGTTCCTTTCGGAGTTTATGCAATAGAAATTCTGAGGGTTGAAGCCGGTCTCCTGCTGATTTATGAAGATTACCGGCTTAATGACATATCTCCTTATGACCTTTCAATGGACAGATTTATAAAATTTCACCCTGATTGTGTGGGAACCCAGGCCCTCAAGGAGTATCAGAAAAAGACACCCATCCGATTCATTACACTGAAAATCGAGGGGGATCAGTTGCCAGATTTCCATACAGGCATTTATGTTAATAAAGAACCTGTTGGCTTGGTTAAGTCTCCTGTTCTTTCCCCTTTATTGGGGGTAATAGCTCTTTCTACCATAGAAACGCCATATGCCGAACCCGGAACCAGGGTAGAGGTTACCATTGACGGAAAATTTGTCTCTGCAGAAGTGGGCCCCTTGAGCATTTTCGACCCGGAAAAGAAAAGGCTCAGGGGAGTATACGAGTAAGTGCCATTCTGATAATAGAAAAAGACCAGGCTGTCCTTGACAGACCGCCTGGCCTTTTTTGTTTGGTTAAGATCAAATGATTTAAAATAGCTTCTTCAAATCGTCATCCAGTTCAACAGTTTCTCCGACCCGCCTTCTCTCAAGGAGGGCGACCAATTTCTCAAATCTTCTTTTATTAATTGGATAGAGTACAAGGAAGATGGTGCCCAGGGCCATAAGGAGGCCGGGAACAAAAGTATTTACAGTTACAATACCCCGGAGAGCTCTTTCTGTTTGCTCCACTGCGGTTCCGTCATAACCGAAGATAGTGAGCAGGCCGCCTGCAATATACATACCTAAAGCAGATCCAAACTTCTGCATGAAGGAGGAGAAGCCTGTTATAGCACCTTCGCGGCGCTTGTCGTTAACCCATTCGTCAATTTCCGTGCAGTCGTACATGAGGGAATAACCAACTGTCCAGTAGCAGACATTGCCCAGATTATAGGTGATTGTAAAGATAATCAGGTCTGTAAATGAATGGATTCCCACCAGGAAGAAGTAGAAACAGCCGGCTATGGCCAGGACTGTTAACCATAACATGGCAGGCTTTTTCCCTATGATAACCGCTATCAGATTGACTAAGGGTACAAAGGAAAGAGTTAAAGCCGAATATATAGTCCAGTAAAATGCTTGCTTGGCCGGGCTTAAGCTTAAATTGTTGTCCATGATGAACACAAATGCCGCCAAGGCTATTGAAAATGCGATATTGTACACCAGATTCATCAGAAGGAACATCCTGATGGTTTTCAGTTTGAACAATTCTTTGTAGTTGGTAATCAGTTTGGCATCTTCTTCAAAATGGAAATTTGTTGTGTCCACAAGTTCATGGCCTTTGGTTCCCCACCAGGCCCAGAAACCACCGATAATGCTTATAACACCCATGACGATGGCTGAAATGAACCAGGAATGCTGCTCAGTCTGGCCGGCTGCCTCCATCCTGTCCAAAATAGCCATGGGTCCTGCACTGACTGCCCACATGGCAACATACATTACTATGCCGGAAACACCTCTGAGATTTGTCCTCTCGTTGAAGTCGTCAGTAAGTTCGGCCCCCAGAGCATAATAGGGGATTACAAATACTGTGTAGGCTGACCAGAGGAAGCATCCCATGAATGTGTAATACAAGAGGGAAGCGATGGGTCCAAAATCCACGGCAGTAAAAAGGAGAACCATGGAAAGTCCCAATGGCACCGTGGCCACCAGCATAAAGGGGCGACGACGTCCTCCGGGAGATTTCCAGTTGTCAGACATATAACCCACTATGGGGTCAGTGATTGCATCCCAAAGCACAGTAATCAAAGAGATAATACCACCGTAAATGGGTGGAAGTCCCACTACGTCTGTTATGAAGTACAAGAAATAGACGTAGAAAATATTGTAGGCTATGGAGTCTGGCAATGCCCCCATAGCGAAGGCTGTCATGACTTTTAAGCCGACTTTTTTTGGATTCTTTTCACTCATAAATTCACCCTGCTTTCTTTAATAATGAGAAAATTCCGATATTTTAAGTCTATGAATGGCCGTGTAAAAGTCAATAAAAAAACAGGGCTTTTCAGGCTGTCGGCAAGTATGTACCATATAATAGCAACTAAGGTCTTATTATTGACTGGAATAATTTAGCAATCTATAATTAGAGCGGAGGTCGCAATGAAAACAGATTTTGGATTCAACTGTCCGGTGGATGTTAAAAAAGAAATAAATCCCCATCAAAACCTGCATTGGCAGGATGATTTTGAATTGATCATTGCACTGAAAGGCATCCTGAGCCTCAGTATTGGCTTTGAAAAATTTATTCTGAATCAGGGCGATATCATGATAGTAAACAGCCTGGAATCACATTCATTCAGCTCGCTGGAAGAGGGTACAGAAATAATGCTGATTGAAATGAATAAAAGTGTTTGCCTTAAAATCAATCCGTTTTTTTATGAATCTATTGCCATAGTCGACTATTCGGTAGGCTTTTTACAATTGCAGGAATGCAGGGAAAAAGTTACAAAGAGTATTGTGGCTTTATTGAAAGCTTTGCCACAGGAAACAGTAAAAGGTGAACCAGACAGGTATATGCTGAGGAAAATCAATCAGCGTCTGGAAGAGCTACTCCAAACCCTGTCTACGGTATACAGGCCAAAGATCATGAAGGGTGACGAGTTAGTCGTGGCTCCTGCCGAAAAAATTGAGTTATTGTACCGTATGATAGCCTATCTTTATGAAAACTATAACAAAACTCCCAGCCTTGAGGATTTCTTGAAAGATGAGCATTACAGCCTCTATTACATGTCTCATGTAATAGTGGAAATCACAGGGACGTCATTTAGGGATTGGCTAACGTATGTGCGAGTTGAAGAATCAGAAAAGCTTTTACTTTCTACAAACATGCCCGTCAGCAGGGTGGCGAAAGAAGTGGGTTTTTCAAGTGTACGCTATTATAATGCCAACTTTAAAAAATGGTATGGGCTTACGCCCCTGGATTATAGAAGGTTGTATATGGACATTTTTAACGAGGGCCCTTCAAAACCGGGGAAGGAATATCTGGATGCAGAAAATTACCTTTTACAATATATGCAGGTGCAGGAAAATATGCCGGAAGAACGTGTTGTAAAAATCACTTTGGGCACCATTAATGATGCAACACATCCAGAGAAAATACCTGTAAAAGAGTGTGTAGTACAATTTGAGCAGTTGAAAAACAAATCCCGGTGGGAGCATTTGGATTGGGTTATTGAAGAATTGGGAATCGAGTCTATCAGGTTCATTAAGCAAAAAACATCTGACAAAAGGAAAGAAATCAAGGATAGGTTTAATCCTCTGGCCACATCCGTCTGCATCGATGATTTAATAACAGAGGATGGGCGCAAAACACCTGCTTTCTTTTATTATGAACTGCTTTCAAAGTTTGGAAATCGTGATGTGGAAATTACACCGTACAGCGTTGTTTCTAAAGAAGATGACGGAATACTTGCACTGATAATACATGGGGAGGAATTTTCACTTGAGCACGAAATGGATGTCTTTTTACTAAGCATAGATCAAATCCAGGGAAAGTATAAAATGACAACATATATGTGTGATCTCGATTTTTTTAAGAACGATACTTCCATAGTAGGTGAAGAAACCATTGGCTACCTTTGCCCTGAAGATTTCAAGGCAATTAACGCAATGCATGTGCCAATTGTAAAATATGAAGTGTTAGAATGTAATGGCACTTTTGAAATCAGGTTCAGACTGCTGGGGAACAGTTGCCTGTTGCTGGTAATGAAAAGAATTTGATACTAATTAACTAAACTGGAAGGCTGATGTGTCCCTTCAATGCGCTGGCGGCAGCTACAGCCGGGGATGCCAGATATATCTCGACCGTGGATGGGCCCATTCTTCCCAGAAAGTTTCTGTTGTTTGTGGCAACTATTCTCTCGTTTTCAGCCATTATTCCGCCGGCTCTGCCGCAACAAAGCCCGCAGCCCGGATGGCCTACTATTGCCCCTGCAGAAATCAGGCTGCTTAAATAGCCGGCCCGGGATGCCTCCAGATATACATCCCGGCTTGCCGGGGTGACAATAAGCCTCATACCGGGAGCTATTTTTTTGCCCTTTATAATTTCAGCCGCAACCTTCAAATCTTCCAGTCTTCCATTAGTACATGATCCGATGAAAACCTGATCTATGGGGAGTCCTTCCAGCTCTCTCGCAGTTTTAATTTTATCGACAGAAGGAGGACATGCTAAAACCGGTTCAAAATCAGAGGCTGAATAATTCATGGTTTTTAGATAACACGCATCCTCATCAGATTCCAGCTCAGGAATTCCGGTAGGGAACAGGGCAACTTTTGCACCTGCTTCAACTGCCATATTGGCCATGGTCATTTTTGAGTCCATGCTCATTTCATCAATGGTATTACCGTGAAACTCCAGGGCCTTATAGTTTGCTCCGTCTGCGCCCAGGTTTCCTATAATGGTCAGAATCAGATCTTTGGACATAACATAATCTTTAAGCTTTCCATCGATGTTAATTCTTATCGTCTCGGGAACTTTTATCCATAGTTGCCCGGTGCCAAGGATGCCTGCCATCTCGGTGTAACCTATGCCTGATGAGAATGCACCTATACTCCCATAGGTGGTGGTATGGGAATCTGTTCCGAAAACCAGATCCCCGGGATTTACGTAACCTTTTTCCACCATGAGCTGATGGCAGATACCATCGCTTCTGTGAACATTTACAAGACCATATTTAGCTGCAAATTCATCGCCTATCTTAAAATGTCTTATATCTTCAATGCGGCTTGCCGGGACAAGATGATCATAAATCAGCACAACTTTTGAAGGGTTCCATACTTTTTTAAACCCCATCTCTTCAAATTTTGCGGCCACAAATGGTATGAAAACATCGTGGATCATAACACGGTCAACATTTACGGTTACTATATCTCCGGGTTTTAATTGCTTTAAGCCGGTGTTTTTTATCAGTATTTTTTCTGCTCTTGTGTATCCCATTTATTTCACCTTGTTCTTTAATTTCATCGCTTCCACCAAACCACCTGCGCTGATAATGTCAGCGAGGTTTTCAGGAAGGGGAGGGATGGGATATTTTTTCCCGTTATGTTCGAGATATTCATTTTCTGAAAGGGTAATCGAATCGCCTTCTTTAACAAGATCAGGCAGGTCCTTATGCTCAATGAGCAAAAGTCCGTTGTTAAAGGCATTCCGATAAAATATTCTGGCAAAAGATTTCGCCAAGACAAAGCTGACTCCCAGTGCCTTTATTATTTCTGGCGCCTGTTCACGGGATGAGCCGCAGCCGAAATTGCTGCCGGCGACAATTATGTCACCAGGCTGAATTTTCCGGGCAAGGCCGGTACCCAAAGGGGAAAAAGCATGTTCCTTCATTTCTTCTATGCTCTTTAATGCAAGGTATTCTGTGGGAATTATTATATCCGTATCTATATCGTTACCTAAAACAAAGACTTTTCCGGTTACAGTCATGAGTATTCTCCTGTTTAATTATTTTTAATTGATCAATTAGCAGCATATCAATAAGCGGTTACTATTTCGCCTGCAATGGCTGAGGCTGCAGTAGTGGCGGCAGAAGCCAGATAAACCTGTGAATCCTTATGTCCGGCTCTGCCTTTAAAATTCCTAGTGCCCGTGGAAATCAGTACTTCCCCCTGGCCTATGACTCCCTGACAGCTGCCCCAGCAGACGCTGCAGTTGGAATTGACCACCATGGCTCCGGCATTCATAAATATATCAATTAAGCCTTCTTCCAAAGCTTTGAGATAAACCTCGTTGGAAGAAGGAGCGATAATCAGCCGCACAGCGTGTTTAATTTTTTGACCTTTCAGCACCAGGGCAGCCAGTCTCAAGTCTTCGAGACCGCCGCTGTTACAGGAGCCTATAAAGGCCTGGTCAATTTTAACTCTGCCAATACTTGATACAGGCACCACATCATCAACATTATGGGGTCTTGCAACGACAGGTTTTATTTTGGACAGGTCAAAAATGTATTCTTTTTCAAAGTTTGCATCTTTGTCGCTTTCAAAGACATATTTCGGAGTTCTGTTTCTTTTTTCCTGATAGTCCAGAGCTTTCTGATCAGGCATAAATATGCCGGTTTTTGCACCTGCTTCCACTGCCATATTTGCCATGGTCATACGTTCACTGACAGACATGGCAGAAGCGGCTTCTCCCGTAAATTCCATAGTCTTATAAGTTGCACCGGCAGCGCCGATTTCACCGATAATGCTGAGTATCAGGTCTCTGGCATAGACACCTTTTTGGAATTCGCCTTCCAGACGGAACTTAAGGGTTTCCGGTACCATAACCCATGATTTGCCTGTAACCATGGCGTAAAGAAAATCCGTGTTGCCTACACCTGTCCCGAAAGCGCCTAAGGCTCCATAAGAGCAGGTATGTGAGTCGGCTCCCAAAATCAATTCTCCGGAACGAACAAAATCTTCCATCATAATCTGATGGCATACTCCCTGACCTTCATATAATATAATCCCGTGTTCTGCTGCAAAATCCCGCATTTTTTTATGCGCTGCAGCGGTTTCAGGGCTGTCAGACGGGACGTTGTGATCGATAATAAATACTAGTTTATCCGTGTCTGCAATGGGAGGGCTGTTCAGCAGGTTTTTATACATATCCACTGTAAGGTGGGTAGTGCCGTCATTGCTCATAAGCCTGTCAACACTGACAGTTAAAATCTCGCCGGCTTTTGCCTTTTTCTGTCCGGCTGCAGCGGCAAGTATTTTTTCGCTGATTGTCATTGACATTATTCAGACACCTCCTTTTTAAGAAGCTCCAGCAGTCCGCCGCTGTCCAGAATGTCCTGCATGTATTCCGGCAGCCTTGTGCAGGGCAGTTCCATGTTATCTGCATAAATCAGGCCTTTTTCAAGGTCAAGTTCTATTTCGTCATCCTGCTTAATATATTTGTGGACGTCTTTTGAAATTATCACCGGGAGGCCGATGTTAATGGAATTTCTGAAGAAAATTCTGGCAAAGGAATCTGCAACAATGGCTCTGACCCCCAATGCTTTTAGTATGCGGGGAGCCTGTTCCCGCGAGGAGCCGCATCCGAAATTATTGCCTGCCACCACTATATCGCCGGGTTTGACATCGTCTGCAAAATTATCCATGAGAGGCTCAAATGCGTGGGATTTCATATCTTCAATCGAGGGAAGCAAAAGGTACTGAGAAGGTATGATCTGGTCCGTATCCACATTGTCGCCGAATTTAAAAACTCTTGATTTCATTGCTTGATCCTTTCGATTTCTGAAACTTTTATAGATTATATACTAAGAAGGCATTCTTTCAAAGAGAAAGAATGCCTCGCAGTAAAATTATTTTTTGCGGCTTTTCTTAAATAAACAGTGACATGTCGGATTCTTCCGCATGGGCAAGCATGGCTGCGGCTCCGCCCATTTTGACGCCGTCTATCAGTTCTTCAATTTTCAGTCCCATGACATCCATGCTCATGGCACAGGCCACCAGTTCAACACCGTTTGCAATTGAAGCCTTTATCAGGTCCTCAAGTGAATCTACATTTTTATTTTTCATGACTCCCCTGATCATTTTCGCACCCATGCCTCCCATGTTCATTTTAGAAAGGGGAAGTTTTCCTGAGCCCTTTGGCATCATCATGGAAAACATTCTGCTCATGAAATCCTTTTTAACAGGTACATTTTCAGGCTTTCTCAGGATGTTCAATCCCCAGAAAGTAAAGAACATGCTTACTTTGCGGCCCATGGATGCTGCAGCGTTTGCGATTATGAAGGAGGCAATGGCCTTGTCCAGGTCACCTGAAAATACGATAATGTTCTTGCCGTCGCTGTCGTTCTGTCTTTTTACAGGAGCCGTTCCTGGTGCCTGACCCTTAGAAATCAAGGCGGTTATTATTCCTTTTTCTGAATTCAAACCGAGGAAAGTGTTTCCGGTGCGTTTGGACCAGGCTTCGATATCTGTCCCGAAAGCAGGGTCGCTGCTTTTAATTTCAATAATATCTCCATCCTGGGCTGTTGCCAGAGTGTCAGCCACTTTCATGATGGGACCGGGGCATTGCATCCCGCATGTATTTAAATGGATATTGGCGCTGATATTGTCAAGGTCCATATTTTCCGTAGTAGACAGGTTGGGCTTGAAAATGCTGGTATATAATCTATATCCGCCTGCCAGATTTTTAACTGTATAACCCATCTGTGCCAGCATTCTGGCTACCGCATATCCTTTCAGGCCTATCTGGCATACCATGTAGATTGGTTTGTTAATGTCCAGCTTATCCAGGTTTTTCCTGACTTCGCCCTCGGGAATGTTTATAAAGCCTTCCGCATGGTCCAGGTCATAACTGGCCTTAGCTCTAATGTCCAAAAGGGTGACACTTCCGTCTCTGGGCAGACTGTCCACCTCGTCCCACTGGAAGAAGTGAACTTTATCTCTGAGAATATTTTCTGCAACATAAGCTGCCATATTTACAGGATCCTTGGCTGAGTTGTAGGGAGGAGCATAGGCAAGTTCCAGTTCAGTCATATCGAATACCGTCATATTCGCCCTGATAGCCGTTGCAATAACATCAATACGCTTGTCAACCCCGTCAAAACCCACTATCTGTGCCCCAAGAACTTTGCCGTCAGGTTTCTGGAAAAGTAACTTAATATGCATATTCAGGGCGCCTGGATAGTAGGGGGCATGTGCTGCAAACCATACATAGGATTTATCATAATCCATGCCAAGGGATTTTATTTTTGCTTCGGTAAGGCCGACAGTACCGACTGTAAGGTCAAATACTCTTAAGATTCCTGTCCCCTGAGTTCCTTTGTAGCTTGTATTGATTCCGCTGAGGTGGTCGGCAACCGCTCTGGCCTGTTTATTGGCCGGTCCTGCCAGGGGAATATAGCTTTTGGTTTTAGTGATATAATCAACGATTTCCGTAACGTCGCCCACAGCATAGATGTCAGGATCGTCAGTCAGCTGATATTCGTCTGTAATCACCGCACCTCTTTCATTAACAGAAAGTCCGGCATCCACAGCCAGGTTGCTTTCAGGGCGCACGCCTACTGACAGAACAACCATATCTGTGAAAATATCTTCTTCGCCCAGATTGACTCTTAATTCGCCGTTTTCTTCGTAAATTCCTTTAACACCGGTCTTCAATAACAGCTTAACACCCTTTTGACGAATATGGTTGTGCACATCGGCAGCCATGTCAAAGTCCAAAGGAGCTATTACATGATCTAAAAACTCAACTACTGTTACTTCAAGGCCTGCCTCATGCAGGTTTTCTGCCATTTCAATGCCTATATAACCACCGCCGACTACAACGGCTCTTTTCGGCTGTTTCTCATTCATATAATTCTTAATGGCTAAGGTGTCCGGAATATTTCTTAAAGTAAAAACTCTGTCCAGGTCAGCTCCGGGAAAGTTTGGTCTTATGGGTGCTGCGCCCGGCGCAAGAACGAGTTTGTCATAGCTTTCCTGATAGATTTTTCCGGTTTGGACATTTTTCACGTCTACGGTTTTTGTTTCTCTGTTGATCTTCACGACTTCGTTGAAAGTTCTGATGTCGATATTAAATCTTTCATTGAAGCTTTCGGGTGTCTGAACAGTCAGGTCAGCTTTGTCAGTGATTTCGTCTCCTATATAATAGGGAAGGCCACAGTTGGCAAAGGAAATATACTCTCCTCTTTCAAACATGATAATTTCGGCATCTTCCTGCAGTCTCCTCAGCCTGGCAGCCACTGTGGCACCGCCTGCTACGCCTCCTACAATTATTACTTTCATCTTTATATTTTCCTCCTCGGCAAAATGATACGTTATTTCTTTAACAATACCCATATGTTAACACAATAAAAACTTGCTTCTGTGATTAAGTCACCGATTGCGAACAGCTGTCGAATATGTCATAATCAGACATATAGACGGAGGAATATATGGAGGCCAATTTGAAGGACGAAATACTGGAGATGCTGCCATTCTGGCTGTCTTTGAACGAAACACTGAAGGATCTTGTTAGGGAAACCTGCTCAATCGAAAAATTAAGGACAGGGACGGTATTAAAGGGCGGGGAAGGCTCGGTTGAAGGTCTGCTTATGGTAACAAAGGGGCAGATAAGAGCCTATATGATTTCACAGTCAGAAAAGGAATTGACCCTTTATCGCTTATTGGACAGAGACATATGTATTTTTTCATCGTCCTGTATGATTAAGGGCAATAATATGGACATCTTCATTGAAGCCGAAAAGGATACAGAAGTATTGCTTTTACCTTCAGCATCATATCGCAAACTTCTGAACAATTCCATTATTGTTTCGGACTTTACCAACAGGCTCATTTCAGAAAGATTCTCCCAGGTAATGACAGTTATGGAACAGGCCATTTTTTCCTCTTTTGAGAGGAGACTGGCACAATTTTTAACTGAACAGGCAAATATTGAAGAAAGTAATTCTTTGGCTATTACCCATGAGGCATTGGCCAGACACCTTGGTACAGCCAGAGAAGTGGTAACCCGGAAATTAAAAGAGTTTGCAAAAGAAGGAATAATAGAAATGGGCAGGGGAAGCATACTCATAAAAGATATACAAAAGTTGCGGAATATAGGTTGACTGTTGTATACTATGCATAAGATATTGCCCATATTGCAAGGGAGGGTTATATGGAATCTGCCAATCTGTCAATCAGAGCATCAACCATTTCCGATTGCGGGTTTTTCGCCGAATGGGAGTCAAGGGAGGATATACAGGCCTGTTTTACCATGCCCAAAGACCGCAATTATGAAGACGTTGTCAGGGAACTGATACTCCGTGAAAAAGAGGAGGACAAGCTGCAGTTTACCATAGTGGACAGGTTAAGTGAAAAACCAATCGGTAGAATATATATCAGTCACTTAGATAAAGAAACTGATTCTCTGGATATAACCAGAATTTACATAGGTGATGACAACTATAAAGGAAGGGGCCTGGGCAGGGAAGCCATGTGTCTGCTTCTGGATTATTGTTTCATACATCTGCATATGGAAAGAATAACTCTGGATCATCTTACGGCCAACGAAGCGGGCGGGAAATTCTTCGAAAAACTTGGTTTCACCTATGAAGGAATCCTTAGAAATGCAGGCAAAAAAGAAGGCCGCTATGTGGATTTCCATCTGATGTCCATGCTCAGGTCTGAGTACTTTGAGAAACTGCGAAATAACCTGTAGAATAAGTTTAACCGCAGATGAAAAGAGGTTATTATGAACAAAGATTTACAGCTGCCTGTATACCTCTTTCACCAGGGAACAGCAACAAAAGCATACGAATTGCTGGGAGCGCATAAGCTCGGGGACGATGATTCAAATTTATATGTATTCAGAGTATGGGCGCCGGAAGCCGCAGGAGTTTCCCTGACAGGGGAATTCAACAACTGGGATACGGGTTCCCTCCCCATGAAAAGAATCACGGACCAGGGACTGTGGGAGGTCACAGCAGAAGGCTTGAAAGAATTTGATACTTATAAATATGCCGTAGAGGATAAGCATGGGAAAATAGTTCTCAAATCAGACCCCTACGGTTTTCATATGGAGACAAGGCCGGGTACTGCCAGTAAAATCTACAATCCGGATAATTATACCTGGGGAGATGAAAAATGGCTGCAAACCAGGGCGAAGACCCCTCCGTATGACAGACCCATGAATATTTATGAGGTACATCTTGGCTCCTGGAAAAAATATAAAGACGGCCATTACTTTGATTACAGAAAACTTGCCGATGAAATTATCCCTTATGTAAAAGAAATGGGATACACGCATATTGAACTCATGCCGGTCAGCGAATATCCTTTTGACGGTTCATGGGGTTATCAGGTCCTGGGTTATTACGCACCCACATCCCGATATGGAAGACCTGAGGATTTCATGGCATTTGTCGACAAATGCCATCAGAACAATATAGGAATTATACTGGACTGGGTTCCCGGGCATTTCCCGAAAGATGAAGCAGGACTGGCACAATTTGACGGTGGCTATTGCTATGAATACAAGGATCCTTTAAAACGTTCCCATGAAGAATGGGGAACTCTCATATTTGACTGGGGCCGCAATGAAGTCAGAAGTTTTTTAATTTCGAATGCATTTTTCTGGCTGGAAAAATATCATGTAGATGGGCTCAGGGTAGATGCGGTAGCTTCCATGCTGTATCTTGACTATAACAGAAGGGGGGGCAAATGGACGCCCAACTATTTGGGAGGAAATGAAAATCTGGAGGCTGTCAGCTTTCTTCAGGACCTGAACAAAGCCATTTTTGGAAGCTTCCCCAATGTCCTCATGATTGCTGAGGAGTCAACTGCATGGCCGCTTGTCACTGCCCCGGTAGATAAGGGCGGTCTGGGCTTCAATTACAAATGGAATATGGGCTGGATGAACGACAGTTTAGACTACATGGCTACAGATCCCCTGTTCAGGAAAGGCAAACACAGGGCTCTGACTTTTCCCCTGACCTATGCTTTTTCCGAAAACTACATTCTGCCTGTATCACATGATGAGGTTGTGCATGGCAAGAAATCCCTGCTGGACAAAATGTCAGGAAATTATGAGGAAAAGTTCGCATCTCTAAGATGTTATCTTGGCTATATGATGGCACACCCCGGGAAAAAATTGAGATTTATGGGTTGTGAATTCGGACAGTTTTCCGAATGGGATTTTGCAAAAGAACTTGACTGGATGGTCCTGCAGTATCCAATGCATAGAAAAATGCAGAAATTTACCAGGGATCTGAATCATCTGTATTTGAATGAAAACCCGCTCTGGGAAACAGAAAACAACTGGTCGGGGTTCAACTGGCGCATTCCGGATGATGCGGCGAATAATATTATTTCATTTTCAAGGTTTGACAAACAAGGCGATGAAATATTGGTGGTTTTAAATTTCGCTCCCGTAGAAAGAAGTGAATATTCTTTACCTTTGGGAGGCAGAGAAAGATATGATCTTATATTGAACAGTGATGATGTTAAATATGGCGGCTGGGGCAGCAGTATAAAGCATGTTTTAATACCTAAACGGAACAGGGACGGTAGTTTCAGCGCCACGGTGAAAATCCCGCCCTTGAGTTCATTGTATTATAAGAGGAGGTGACGCATATGCCATATGGCAGAAGGAAAGAAATGATTGCCATGCTGCTCGCCGGAGGCCAGGGGAGCAGACTGGGTGTTCTGACAAAAGATGTGGCAAAACCTGCGGTGCCTTTTGGAGGGCGCTACCGCATAATTGATTTTCCGCTATCCAATTGTACCAATTCCGGAATTGACACCGTAGGTGTTTTGACACAATATCGCCCCTTCGAGCTGAACGCCTATATTGGTAGCGGTCAGGCATGGGATCTGGACAGACTTTATGGCGGAGCTTTCATCCTTCCTCCATATATGGGGGGCGAAGGCGGCGAATGGTACAACGGCACGGCTAATGCCATTTATCAAAACATGAATTTCATCGACCTGTATGAGCCGAAGTATGTACTTATTCTTTCGGGTGACCATGTGTACAAAATGAATTACGATCTTATGCTGGATTTCCACAAGGAAAAAAATGCAGACTGCACAATTGCTGTAATTCAGGTCCCATGGGAGGAGGCTAGCCGATTTGGTGTTATGAACACAGATGAAAATATGAAAATCTACGAGTTCGAAGAGAAGCCCAAAGAGCCTAAAAGCAATCTTGCATCCATGGGAGTGTATATTTTCAACTGGAACAAGTTGAAAGAATTTCTCATAAAAGATGAGGAGAATCCCGAATCTGACAATGATTTCGGCAAAAATGTCATACCTGCCATGCTGAATGCAGGAGAAAGAATGTATGCCTATGAGTTTAAGGGCTACTGGAAAGATGTGGGAACAATAGATTCACTATGGGAAGCCAACATGGATACAATCGACCCGGCCGTACCTATTGAACTGGATGATCCCCCCTGGAGAATATATTCAAGAAGCACCAATCTGCCGCCGCAATATGTGGGCGACAATGCCAAGATTGTAAATTCCAGCATAGCAGACGGATGTTATATTGACGGAAAAGTGGAGAATTCAATTCTTTTCCCCGGAGTGAGGATAGAGGAGGAGGCAACAGTATCAAATTCAATTCTTATGCCGGGAGTGACGGTTGGAAAAGGAAGCAGCGTTGATTATTCCATCATTGCCACAGATGTCAACATTGGAGAAAAGGCAGTTGTGGATGGTAAAAGGGAAAAAATTACGGTTATAGGAGAACAGGTTAAAGTTTGTTCAGGAGCAAGAATTGCTCCCGGCGCTTCAGTGGATAAGGACATTGTTGAGGAGGTGGCGAAATGAGAGCGATGGGCATTGCTTTTTCATACTCCGAACGGGAAAATTTAAGGGAACTTACAAAGATGAGAACCCTGGGTTCCCTGCCCATGGCGGGAAAATACAGAATGATTGACTTCCTCATTTCCAATTTTGTCAACCAGGGCATTTTCTTTGTCAATGTCATTGCCAGAGAAAACTATCATTCACTGATGGATCATCTTGGATCGGGCAAGGAATGGGATCTTATCAGAAAAAGGGGAGGTTTGAGAGTATTGACGCCCTATGGAATGTCAGAGGATGGCCGCACCGGTTTATACAGGGGCAGCATAGAGGCCATTTCCAACAACATGCATTCATTCAACAGGAGTATTCTTGATCTGTGCATAATAGCGGAGACCAGCATTTTGCATTCCATAGATTACAATCATCTTATCGATACTCATTTAGAAAGTCATGCGGATATCACAGCTGTATACTCCCGATTGCTAAATGGTCATCCCACAGTGCCCATGGATGTTCCCGTCTTTCACTTCAACGAAAACGACAGGCTTTGTGACCTGACCATCAATAAGGATGATGTAAATGATCAGGATGCTGCCTGGAGCATAGGCGTATATGTAATCAGGAAGTCACTATTGGAAAGTCTTGTGGCAGATGCCATGGCCTACGGACGATATGACTTTAACCAGGATATTGTCAAAAGGCTTTCGGGCAGTCTGAATATCAGAGGCTATGAGTATAAGGGTTATTTGCTTGAAGTCAGCAGCGTTTCCGGTTACATGAAAGCAAATATGAACTTTTTAAACAGTGATTTCCGGGCGAAAGCATTTGAAAAACCTATATATACCAAGAGTAAAGATGGTGTCCCGGCCAGATATTATGAGGGCTGCTCTGTTAAGAATTCCATAATTTCCGATGGTTGTAAAATATACGGGAAAGTTGAAAACTCTGTCATATCCAGAAATGTCATCGTGAGAGAGGGCGCAGTTGTCAAGGATTCGGTAATAATGCAGAATACAGAGATTATGAAAGGCGTAAGCCTTGACCATGTGATACTTGACAAGGATGTGATAGTGAGGGAGAATCGGGTGTTGTCAGGGCATATTACCTACCCGGTGGTGGTAGAGAAAGGCAGTATTGTATAATTGAATATTTTATTTGTAAGCAGCGAAGCTTATCCGTTTGCCAAAACGGGGGGTCTTGCCGATGTTGTGGGTAGCCTGCCGGCCGAACTTAATAAACATGAAGCAGATGCAAGAGTTATGCTGCCGCTTTATAAAAGAATTAAGGATGAATATGCACCATCCCTGACTTTTCATGGAGCTTATACGATTAAACTCAGCTGGAGAGATTGCTATTGCGGTCTTTTCAGCATGGAATACAATGAAGTGGTTTACTATTTCATTGATAACGAACAGTATTTTTACAGGGATGATCTTTACGGCCATTATGATGATGGAGAAAGGTTTGCATATTTCTCAAAGGCAGCTCTTGAAGCCTTGAGATATCTGGATTTTGAACCGGATATCCTTCATTTAAGCGACTGGCAGACTGCTTTGATTCCCGTGTTCCTTAAGCTCCAGTATCAGGCAGATGATTACTATAGAAACCTGAGAACCGTATTTACAATACATAACATCGAATATCAGGGCAGATACGGTAAAGAGATGCTCAAAGATGTGCTGGGCATTGGCTCTAAAGATGCAGGCCTTCTTATGATGGACGGCGATGTGAATTATATGAAAGGGGCAATTGTGGCATGCGACAGGTTGACTACAGTAAGCCCCAGTTATGCGGAGGAAATCAAATATCCTTTTTATGCACACGGACTTCATAATATAATCAAAGAAAACAGCTACAAATTATCGGGCATAATCAACGGTATAGATTATAAGCAGTTCAATCCCTACAGAGATAAAGCCCTGGCTGTCAGATATTCAAGGAATAGCTGGCAGAAAAAAGAAGACAACAAACTGGCTCTTATGGAAGAGCTAAACATGAATTATGAGGCAGGGAAGCCTCTGATAGGAATGGTGGGCCGGCTTGCCGAACATAAGGGAATTCCCTTAGTTATCAGGGTGTTTGAGCAGATGCTCGAGCTGGGAGCTTCTTTTGTTATTCTGGGCACGGGAGATTATCATTTCGAGAGATTCTTCAGCGCAAAAGCAGGCCAGCACCCGGAGCATGTTGCTTTTGTGAGCACGTTTTCCCCCTTAATGGCCAATCGGATATATGCCGGTGCCGACTTGTTCCTTATGCCGTCTATAAGTGAACCATGTGGCCTGGCACAAATGATAGCTTTACGCTACGGTACAATTCCCATAGTAAGGGCAACGGGAGGATTAAAGGACTCAATCCAGGCTTATAACCCCCAGACAGGGAAAGGCAATGGCATAAATTTCGAATCAGTCAATGCACATGACATGCTGGACGCCGTATACAGAGCCATTGCTTTATACAAAGATGAAATTCACAGAGAAAATCTTATTCAGAACGCATTTGCCAGCGATTTTTCCTGGAAACGCTCGGCAAAGGAATACATTAAACTATATAATTCATTGGTTATATCTTAAGAAAGGAAATTCTATGCACTCAATTTGTAATGATAGTATATGCAATGCTGAAGAACTGCAGGAGCTAATAACCGCAAAATTATTAAGACAGCAGGGCACAGACCCCAAATCAGCGACAAAGGAGGAGTTTTACAGAGCTACAGCTACGGTTATACGGGACCTGATGTCCGAAATGAACACCAAAACTCACGATGAGGGCAATGCCCATAAATCAAAGCAGGTTTATTATTTGTCCATGGAGTTTCTGCCGGGAACATCCTTGCGCAATAATGTCTTTAATCTTAGGCTAAACGATGCTTTCAACGAAGCTGTAAAAAACCTGGGGGGAGATCCCGAGGAACTGTTTGCAATGGATCCCGATGCCGGCCTGGGGAACGGTGGTCTGGGCAGGCTGGCTTCCTGCTATCTTGATGCCGGAGCGAGCCTTGGAATGGGAATTCATGGAATGTCAATATGCTACGAATACGGTATTTTTAAGCAGGTAATAGAAAATGGCAGACAGAAAGAGCTCCCGGATGACTGGCTTAATCTTGGAAGCGTATGGCTAAGGGAGAAAAGCAAGGAGGTCAAGGAAGTCCGCTTCGGTGGAAAGCTTAAGGAAATCTGGAACGAGAAGGGCGAACTGAAACTCCAGCATGAGAACTATGATACAGTCCTTGCCATACCCATGGACATGCTTGTTTCGGGCTACGACAGCACAGTTGTAAATAAGCTCAGGCTTTGGAAATCCACATCACCCATAAGTATAGACATGGAGTTATTTGCCAAGGGCCAGTATCTGAAGGCCATGAAGCAGAAGCACATGGCAGAAGTCATTTCCAAGATACTTTATCCGGAAGATGCTCATGAGGAAGGAAAAACTTTGCGCATGATGCAGCAATATTTTTTCATTTCCGCCTCTATGCAAACCATTGTCGAAAAACATCTTAATAATTTCCCGGATCTGGACAACTTTGCAGATCTGGTTGCCATACACATAAACGATACGCATCCTACCATGGCAATACCGGAACTATTGCGGATATTCATGGATGAACACGGTTATCCCTGGGATAAAGCATGGGAAATTGTGTCTGCGTCGATTTCTTACACAAATCATACAATCATGTCGGAAGCACTGGAAGTCTGGCCTGAAGAGCTTTTTGCCAAGCTTCTTCCAAGAATTCACTCCATCGTATGGGAGATAAACAGAAGATTGCTGGGCAAGCTCAGAGATAGTTTCCAAGGGAATGATAAAATGCAGGAAGAAATGGCCATCATTCACAACGGGAAGCTTCGCATGGCCAATCTTTGCGTGGCAACGGCTCATAAGATAAACGGAGTATCCGCACTCCATAGCGGCATAATCAGAAATAATCTGTTTAAGGGCTTTTCTGAACTCTACCCTGAAAGATTCACCAACGTGACCAATGGGATCGCATACAGACGCTGGCTTTGTCAGGCTAATCCGGACTTGTCAGCATTGCTGGATGAGCTCATTGGCACCGGTTACAGGAAAGATGCCAGGGAGCTGGAAAAGTTCAAAGCCTTCAGGGAAGATGATGGTGTTTTGAATAGACTTGCTGAAATTAAACGTATAAACAAAGAAAAAATGGCCAAATATATATTTGACCATAATGGAATTACGGTTAACCTCGATTCTATTTTTGATGTTCAAGTCAAAAGAATACACGAATATAAACGCCAGCTTCTTAATCTTGTGCATATTATCCATTTGTATCTTGACATATTGGAAAACCCCTGGAAAGACCATTTTCCCCGGACTTTTATTTTTGCGGGAAAATCAGCGGCCGGCTATCATCTGGCAAAGGAAATCATCAGGCTTGCCTACAATCTGTCCGTTGTTATAAATAATGACCCGAGGGTAGGTGACCTGCTGAAAGTAATCTTCCTTGAAAACTATTCAGTGAGCCAGTCGGAAATAATTATGCCTGCAGCGGAAGTGTCGGAGCAGATATCACTGGCCGGTAAAGAGGCTTCCGGAACAGGCA
Source organism: Bacillota bacterium (assembly GCA_052034085.1). Classification (GTDB taxonomy): domain Bacteria; phylum Bacillota; class Clostridia; order Peptostreptococcales; family Anaerovoracaceae; genus UBA1426. Next base: position 65,630 of record JBPOJA010000011.1, read on the forward strand.
ACATGAAACTTATGATAAATGGTGCGATTACTCTGGGTACGATGGATGGTGCCAATGTAGAGATTCATGAGGCTGTGGGCGATGACAATATGTTTTTATTCGGCATGAAGGTAGAAGAAGTTGAGGCTTTAAGAAATTCCGGAACTTACAGTCCCTGGAGCTACTATAGAAATGATGAAAATGTTGCAGGCATCGTCGGCTTCATGTCCGGACGCATAAACGGTGAAAGCTTCGGTGAGCTGCTGAATTATCTGGGTACGGGATTTGATGGCACTGCAGACCCTTACTTCATCGTAGCTGATTTTAATTCATACAGAGAAGCCCATAAACGACTTGCCGGTGCTTACAGGAATACGAGATTATGGAACCGGATGTCACTTACGAACATTGCTTCAGCCGGAATTTTTTCTGCTGACAGGGCAGTGCAGGAATATTGCGATAATATTTGGAACGTTAAAGCTTTGAAGGTTGGAAATGGCATATAAAAAAGCAGATAAAAAAGAGTTTAAATGTCCTTCTTACATGGGGCGGGGTTTGATGTACCAGATTTTTCCGGATAGATTTAAAAGAAGCCCGGAATACAAGGCCCCGGCTATGAATAAAAACTATGTTCTGAGGGATGATTGGGGAGGCATACCCAATTATCTGCCTGACAACGGTGTTGTGCTGAATAATGATTTCTTCGGAGGAAACATAAAGGGTATAATTGAGGAGCTTCCTTATCTCGCAGAGCTGGGAGTAACCATAATTTATATGAACCCTATTTTCGAAGCTTTTTCCAATCACAGGTATGATACAGCCGATTACAAGAAGATTGATCCGCTTCTGGGCACGGAGGATGATTTTAAAGAACTGTGCAGGAAAGCCGGAGAAAAGGGCATAAAAATTGTGTTAGACGGAGTTTTCAATCATACCGGCAGCGACAGCATTTATTTCAATAAAAACGGACGTTACCCGGAAGTTGGCGCTTATCAGAGCAAGGATTCTCCTTACTACAGCTGGTACAGGTTTATAGATTATCCTGACAATTATGAGAGCTGGTGGGGAGTTGATACTTTGCCCCATGTCAATGAAGGTGACCCTTCCTATCTTGATTTCATCCTGAACGACGAAGATTCGGTGGTTAAACACTGGCTTAAGGCAGGAGCATCCGGCTTCAGGCTTGATGTTGTGGATGAGCTTCCGGACGTGTTTTTGGACAGATTCAGAGAAGTGGTCAAGGAATGGGACAAAGATGCGGTTATAATAGGTGAAGTATGGGAAGATGCCGCCACTAAAATAAGCTACGGCCAGAAACGGCATTATCTTGACGGCACCCAGCTGGACAGTGTAATGAATTACCCGTTGCGCACCGGCATCCTGGATTTCTTTGAAGACAGAATAACCGGCAAAGAATTTCTGAAAGCAATAGGAGAACTGGAGAAAAATTATCCTGAAACAGTTTTCTATGGGTTAATGAATATCCTGGGAACTCATGATACGGAAAGAATACTGAGTATTCTGGGCCAGAGAAAGCTATTTGCAGCTTTGCCTACCTGGGCACTCATGCCCGGAATACCTTGTCTTTATTATGGAGATGAAAACGGTATGGAGGGCGGAAAAGATCCTCTCAACAGGGGATGTTTTGAGCCTGAGAAAAGAAACGTTGATATTTACAGACACTTCAGAAAGCTGTTCGCTTTCAAAAGTAAACTGGAAGCTATTGACGATTTAAGTAAAATGAAGTACGAAGCTTCTGAACAAGGAGATGACTACTATGATTTTCAGAGAAAGGGGAAGAAGGCGCGCCTTATTGTCTGCACCCAGAGAAAGGGTAAAAGGACCATTAATCTGAAGCTTAAAGCCAAAGAAGAAGTGCATGACTTCTTTATAAGCGGAAATGTTTATATGAAGGATTTTACACAGTTCATTATGAGAGGATGTTCTTCTTTTGCTGTTATCATTGAAAAAAAGGCTTGACATTTATTTTTTTTGCTATATATTTAGATAGACTAACTAAATAAATTTACAATTTGGTCGATGCAGTTCTGTGAATATGAAGAAAGGAAGGTTTAAATGGGCAGTTTCGAACTTATGCTTAACAATCTCTTGCAAGAGACTTTTAAGGATATTCTTAAGGTGGAAGAACTTGTTCTCAAGAGAACAGCTCCTGAACTTTCTGTTTCCGAAGTCCAGCTGCTGGAGGAGGTAAAATCAGCCCGGGATCCAACTGTCAGCGATCTGGCAGAGGCTATGGATATTGCGGCACCTTCAGCTACTGTTGCCATCAACAAACTGGTGAAAAAAGGTTTCTTAATCAAGGAAAAAAATGAACAGGATGGCCGTTCTGTGGTGGTAAGGCTTACCCGCGAAGGAGAAAAAATCAATCGTCTGAGTCATTATATAAGGATGAAACTTGTGAGAGCGGCAGTCTCCGGACTGGATGATGATGAAAAGCAATCCCTGTTGAGAGGCGCAGAAAGGCTGGAGGAATTCTTTAAAAACAGAGTGCTGAGATACGGAGGCATAAATGAGTTTTAATATAACAGGTACAGGAAGGTCTCATCCCGAATTTGTTCTGGACAATGCTATGTTGTCGGAGATTGTTGACACTGATGACGAGTGGATTGTATCCAGAACAGGCATCAATACCAGGTTTGTATGCACCAAAGAGGATATTACCCAGCTTTCGGTGGATGCATCGCTAAAGGCCCTGAAGAATGCCGGTCTTGGGCCGGAAGAGCTGGACCTGATTATCTGTTCCACAATGAAAGGTGACTATGCAACTCCGTCTTTGGCTTGCTTAGTGCAGAAAGAAATTGGAGCGAAATGTCCTGCCATGGATTTGAATGCGGCCTGTTCGGGGTTTGTTTATGGCCTGGACATGGCACAGGCATATTTTGATGCAGGCAAAGTGGAAAAGGTTCTTCTGGTAGGTGCGGAGACTATGACCAGACACCTGGACTGGAGCGACAGATCAACATGTGTTCTGTTCGGTGATGGTGCGGGAGCTGTTGTGCTGGAAAAAGGCAAGGGTCTGAAATCTATTAAAATTACAGCTAAAGGTGATGACCAGTTACTGGTAATCGGAAGCACTTTCAGCAAAAGTCCGTATGGCTTACAGGAAGAAAAAGACCCACATTTCCGCATGAAAGGAAAGGAAGTTTTCAGATTTGCCGTCACTTCGGTCCTTAAAGACGTAAGAGATGTAATGGATGAAGCCGGAGTCAGGGTTGAAGATGTAACAATGTTACTGCCTCATCAGGCAAACTTAAGAGTTTTTCAGGCAGTTAAGGACAAACTGGGCTTCACTGAAGACCAGATTGCCGTAGGCATCGATCATTACGGCAACACTTCTTCAGCCAGCATCCCTTTGCTTCTGGACGAACTGGTGGAAGAGGGAAGGCTGAAAAAAGGGGATATAGTTGTAATGACGGCTTTCGGCGGAGGTTTAACCACGGGAGCCTGTGTAATAGAGTTATAAATGTTAAGAATTTAAGATTCAAGATCGGGGAGAAAATATGAAGACTAAAATTACTGAGCTTTTGGGAATCGAATATCCTGTTCTGCAGGGAGGCATGGCATGGGTTGCCAATGCATCATTGGCATCAGCAGTATCAGCGGGAGGCGGGCTGGGAGTGGTAGCAGCAGCTAATGCGCCTGCGGATATCGTTCGTGATGAGATAAGGAAAGTAAGGGAGGCAACTGACAAACCTTTTGCTGTAAATATCATGATGTTAAGCCCTTTTGCAGATGATATAGCGAAACTGGTAATTGATGAAAAAGTGGGTGTGGTAACTACGGGAGCCGGAATGCCCTCCAAATACATAGAAGATTGGCTGAATGCAGGCATAATAGTTATTCCCGTGGTAGCCTCCAGCAGCATGGCCAAAATGGTGGCCAGGTCCGGAGCCGCGGCTGTTATTGCTGAAGGAAGCGAAGCCGGGGGCCATATAGGGGAACTGGGGACCATGACAATAGTGCCCCAGGTAAGAGATGCTGTTGATATACCGGTTATTGCTGCAGGAGGCATTGCAGATGGAAGGGGGATGGCGGCAGCCTTCATGCTGGGAGCAGAAGGAGTACAGCTGGGAACCCGGTTTGTAGTGGCTTCAGAGTCCACAGTGCACCCGATTTATAAGGAGAAGATATTAAAGGCAAAAGATATCGATACCATGACAACAGGCAAAAGACTTGGTCATCCGGTGCGGGCTCTTAAAACGACTTTTACAAGACAGTTTATGAAAAACGAAAACGATATGGAAAAGACGCTGGAAGAGCTTGAAGCTTTCGGTGCAGGCGCTTTAAGGAAAGCCGTTATTGACGGAAATGAAAAAGACGGATGTTTTATGGCCGGTCAATGCGCAGGGCTGGTTAACAAAGAGCAAAGTGCGGCAGAAATAATCAGAGAAATCACTAAAGAAGCAGAAGAATTATTGCAGGGTGGTGTGAAATGGGTAAAATAGCATTTTTATTTTCAGGGCAGGGCGCCCAATATCCGGGGATGGGCAAGGAATTGATGGAAAGTTCGGTAAAGGCCGGAGAAGTTTTCAGGATGGCTGATAAAATCCGGCCCGGAACCAGCCTGCAGTGCTTTGAAGGCACAATGGAAGAACTGCAGCAGACTGAAAATACTCAGCCCTGTATATTTGCCGTGGCTACGGCTGCAGCAGAGGCTTTGGACGAGGCCGGAATTGTTCCGGACTTGCTGGCAGGTTTTTCAGCAGGCGAAGTCGCCGCCTTAGCTTACGGAGGCTATCTGAAGAAAGAAGAGGCTTTCTCTTATATCATTGAAAGAGCAAAAAGTATGCAGCACAGCGGCAGAAAAAATCCCGGACTCATGTATGCGGTGCTGGGTTTAAATTGCGATAAAGTAGATAACCTTTGCAAAGAAGAAGAGGGCTGGTATCCCGTGAATTTCAATACAGAAGCACAGGTTTCAGTTGCCTGCAGCCTGGCTGCCGCATCCGGATTTGAGGAAGCCATAACTCAGGCCGGCGGCAAGGCAATCAAACTGCCTGTCAGCGGAGCATTTCACTCGCCTCTTATGAAATGTGCAAAAGAGAGCCTTGAGGAGAAGTTCTGCAACCTCGGTTTTCACGAGGGAAGTATCCCTGTATATGCCAACCTTACGGCAAAACCTTACAGCTCCAGGGACGAAATGTTCAGACAAATAAACTCACCTGTGCTTTGGTATCAGACTATCCTGAACATGGAAAGAGATGGTGCAGATATTTTCATTGAGGTCGGTCCGGGGAAAACTCTGAGAAATATGGTTAAGAAAATTCTCCCTGATGCAAAAATATTTAATGTGGAGGACAAAGCAAGCCTGGATAAAACCATTGATGAAATCAATCGATTGAAGGAGGCTGGAGATGCTTAAGGGGAAAACAGCTGTAATCAGCGGCGGAAGCAGAGGTATAGGCAAAGCCATTGCTCTGGAATTCGCAAAAAATGGTGCTTCAGTTGCAATCATTTATGGCGGCAATGATGAGAAAGCAAAAGAAACAGTAGACGAACTGGAAAAATCCGGTGTGAAGGCAAAAGCATATAAATGCGATGTGGCCTCTTTTGAAGGGAGCAAATCCACAATCAAAGCTGTTTTGGAGGATTTCGGCAAGGTGGACATCCTTGTAAACAATGCCGGTATCACAAAAGATGGCCTGATATTAACCATGGATGAAAACAGTTTCGACCAGGTAATCAACATTAATCTTAAAGGGAGTTTTAACCTTATTAAGCACCTGTATTCGCCCATGATGAAACAAAGATCAGGTCGCATTATTAATATGGCATCCATTTCCGGGATGATGGGTAATGCGGGCCAGGCGAATTATGCAAGTGCAAAGGCCGGCTTGATTGGATTGACAAAAACGGTTGCAAAAGAGCTGGCCGGCCGCAATGTGACCTGCAATGCAATAGCCCCGGGCTTTATTGAAACTGACATGACGGATGCTTTGTCAGATAAGGTGAAGGAGGCATCACTTGCCATGATTCCGATGAAGCGAATGGGCCGGCCCGAAGAAATTGCCAAGCTGGCGCTATTCCTGGCTTCTGACAACAGCAGTTATATTACAGGGGAAGTAATAAAAATTGACGGAGGATTGTACATTTGAGAAGAGTTGTAATTACCGGAATGGGTGTGATCTCACCTATTGGCAACAGCATGGAAGAATTCGAAAACAATGTGCTTAACGGAAAATGTGGCATAGATTATATTACCCGTTTTGATACAGAGGATTTCAAAGTAAAGATTGCCGCAGAGGTTAAGGATTTTAATGAGCTTGACTTTATTGACAAAGGCGATGCCAGAAGGATGGACAAATTTTCACAATATGCTATGGCAGCAGCAGTGCAGGCCGTTGATGCCAGCGGTATTGAAAGGAAAATTGCGCCCGAAAGACTGGGGGTATATGTAGGATCTGGAATAGGCGGGATGGACACGCTGATTTCAACCGTTGTTAAACAGCTTGAGGGAGGTCCCAGAAAAGTATCCCCTCTGTTTATACCTATGATGATATCCAATATGGCCGCAGGAAATATTGCCATAAGATATCAGGCCAAGGGACCATGTCTGCCCGTAGTTACTGCCTGTGCAACATCATCCCATGCAATAGGTGAAGCCTACAGGGCAATCAAACATGGCTATGCAGACGGCATAATAGCAGGGGGCTCTGAAGCGGCCATCAACCCAGTGGCTCTTGCCGGCTTCACAAACAGTACAGCATTGTCCACCAGAAATGATCCACTTGACAGTTCAATTCCTTTTGACAAAAGAAGAGACGGTTTTGTAATGGGAGAAGGGGCTGCTGCCGTTGTTATGGAAGAATATGAGCACGCTGTAAGCAGGGGTGCAAGAATCATAGCGGAAGTTACAGGATATGGTAACAGTTGTGATGCCTATCACATTACCGCACCCCATCCCGATGCAGAAGGGGCTGTCAATGCCATTAAACAAGCTTTGGACGAAGCAAATTATTCTGAAGAAATGCAGATTTATTATAATGCGCACGGTACTTCAACTCCTTTAAACGACAAGGCCGAAACCGATGCTTTAAAGATCGTGCTGGGAGAGGAAAAAGCCGGATCAATTCATATAAGCAGCACAAAATCAATGACGGGTCACATGCTGGGGGCGGCAGGAGCCGTGGAAGTGATTGCATGCTGCATAGCCTTGCAAAGAGGTGAAATCCCGCCTACCATAGGCTATAAAGAATTTGATCCGGACTGCGACCTCAATTATACGCCTTTAGTTAAAGTTAAAGCAGATGTGGATTTGGCCTTGTCAACTTCTTTGGGTTTCGGTGGACATAATGCGGTCATAGCATTAAAAAAAGGAGAATGACAAAGATGAACAGAGAAATCAGCAGAGAGGAAATAATGGAAATTCTGCCCCACAGAGATCCCATGCTTCTGGTGGACCGGGCTGTAGTTACAGATGAAGGAGAAGCCATAGGTTTTTATCTGGTAAAAGGAGATGAGTTTTTCCTCAGCGGACATTTTCCTGGAAATCCTGTAGTGCCCGGCGTCATACTTTTGGAAATGATGGCCCAATCCGCAGGAGTGCTCATGTCAGGCGAAACCGACGGACTTACCCCTTATTATACAGGACTTGACAATGTAAAATTCAGAAAGCCCGTGAAGCCGGGTGATCTATTGGAATTTCACTGCAAGATAAGTAATATAAAAAAACCTTTTGTTTTTGCGGAAGGAAAAGGCTTTGTGGATGGGAAACTGTGTGTGTCATGCCGGTTTTCCTTTGCATTGACAAAGGGTTAATCCGTGATAGAATCTCATCAGCATAATTGCGGAGGGAAGAATGAAGGCAAGAAGAGTAAGAGATTTAGATGCAATGCACAAGTTCATGCCTTATATTTTGAAAAAAAGGTGTGACTCCGAAGCTTACATATTGGAAACCGTCGATGTGACTGAGGCTATGAAATATGTGAAAGCGAACAATTCAAAAGATAACGGGTATACCATGACTCTTTTTCATCTTATTATTGCCGCTTTGGCTAAAACCATAGTGCACAGACCCTACCTGAACAGATATATCTCAGGTAAGAGATTTTATGAAAGGGAAGAAGTGAGCTTTTCCTTCATCATAAAGAAGAAATTTCAGGATGCCGGAGAAGAGAGCATGATGATTCTAAGGACGGGAAAAGAAGGTACACTTGAAAAGATCAGCAGGGAGATATATTCAACTATAAACGAAGTAAAGCAGGAGGGTGGCAATAATTTAGATGGGGTTTTGGAGTTTCTTGTAAAACTGCCGCGCTTTCTCCTGATTTTTGTTGCTTTTGTTCTGAACGCCTTTGAATACTTCAATGTAATGCCCGAATCTCTTTCCCATATGGATCCCTACTATACCACAGTGCTTTTGTCCAATCTGGGAAGCATCAAGGTCGGGGCATCTTACCATCATCTGGTAGAATACGGCACCAATTCCATAGTTATTACCGTTGGTGAGGTTAGATGGGAGGACAGGGCAGCTGAAGACGGCAGCTCGGACAGAAGGGCTTTTATAGATCTTGGGGTCACCATCGATGAAAGAATAGCAGATGGATTCTATTTTTCTCAGTCAACTAAATTGCTCAGACACCTGATGGGAAATCCCCGATTGCTGGAAGAAAGTTTCGAGAACCAGGTGCAATATGATTAGTTCGCCATACAATTTAGAATACCCCGATTACTCAATTTATGAGGTTTTGAACCGGAGTGCCGCAGCACACCCGGATTTATTTGCTTATGAATTTTTTGGAAACAAGGTAACATACAAAAAGCTTCTGGGAGAAGTGCAGACCTGCGCAAAAGGCTTGACGGCCTACGGTATAAAGGCCGGGGAAAGCGTCACTGTCTGCCTGCCTAATATTCCTCAGGCGGTAATAATTTTTTATGCACTGAGTTGCATTGGGGCTATAGCCAACATGATCCACCCACTGTCTCCGGAAGGAGAAATAGAGTTTTTCCTTAAAGAATCATCCAGTGTGGCAGCCATAACGCTGGACGCTTTTTATGGAAAATTTGTTGAACCAATGAAGAAAGCCGGCACTGAAAAACTAATTATAACGAGTGTTAAGGATAAATTGAGCGGATTCAGCAAATTAGGCTATAGTTTAACCAAGGGCAGAAAAATCAGGGAGGTTCCAAAAACAGAAAATGTAATTCTGTGGAAGGACCTGATGAGCGCTGAAAAGCCTATGTCAGACAGCTCTGGATCTGAAAGTGTTTTTGTTGATTCAAGGGGCAAAGATCCCGCTGTGATTCTTTACAGCGGAGGAACAACAGGCAAAACCAAGGGAATATTGTTGTCCAACCTGAATTTTAATGCTTTGGCTATGCAGACAACTTTTATGGGAGATTGTCTTTACCCCGGAATTACCATGTTATCCATCATGCCGATTTTTCACGGATTTGGTCTTGGTATTGGGATACACACCATTATTTTAAACGGGGGCTGTTGTATTTTGATACCAAGTTTTTCCGCTGAACGTTTTGCCGGCATGCTTAAAAAATATAAGCCAAACCTCATAGCAGGAGTGCCAACTCTCTTTGAAGCCTTGCTGCGCAGTGAAATTCCAAGAAGATTCGATCTTGCACATTTGGAGGGTGTTTTCAGTGGAGGCGATACTCTTTCTGTAGAACTTAAGAAAAAAGTGGATGACTTTCTGGAAAAATACGGTGCCACGGTGCAAGTCAGAGAAGGATATGGTATGACGGAAAGCGTTACGGCCAGCTGTCTGGCCCCCAAAGATTTCAATAAACCCGGCAGCGTGGGAAAACCTTTCCCCGACACAAACTATAAAATTGTCGGGCTTCATACTCTGAGAGAATTGCCTGCAGGCGAAGAAGGAGAGATTTGCGTCAACGGGCCAACACTTATGCTTGGTTATCTTAACAACCCCAAAGAAACATCGCATACTTTACAGAAACATGAAGACGGCTTGACTTGGCTCCATACAGGCGATATTGGCTGTATCGATGAGGACGGATTTGTATATTTCAGACAAAGGCTGAAAAGAATGATTGTTTCTTCAGGTTACTCTATTTACCCTTCGCAATTGGAGAACATCATCGATGCTCATCCGGCTGTGCTTACATCTACGGTAATAGGGGTGGATGATCCTTATAAAAAACAGAAGGTCAAAGCCTTTATTGTGTTGAAACCTGAATTTGAGGCGGATGACGAAATTAAAAAAAGTATTGAGGAACATTGTAAAAATAATATTGCCAGATATGCTATGCCTTACGAATTCGAATACAGGAAATCTCTTCCGAAAACACTGGTGGGTAAAGTAGCATACACAATTCTGGAAGAAGAGGAGCGAAACAAAATTTATAACAGATGAACATTTTGTTTAAGAAGATAAAAAGGCTTGCAGAAATACCTGCAAGCCTTTTGTGGTCGGAGCGACAGGATTCGAACCTGCGGCCTTTTGACCCCCAGTCAAACGCGCTACCAAACTGCGCCACGCCCCGCAAAAAAAGTGGTGCCGACGATCGGGGTCGAACCGATACGGTGTTGCCACCACGGGATTTTGAGTCCCGCACGTCTGCCAATTCCATCACGTCGGCACAGCAAAGTTATGATAGCACAGGCAGAAATAGAAAGCAAGAAAAAAACCTTTGCAAAAATTCATATTTTCTGTATAATGCACTATAGTACCTAATAGGAGGATAAAGATGCAAACACTTTACCAGATGATGCCATTAGTTCTGTTGATAGGAATTATGTATGTCCTGTTAATCAGACCCCAGAAAAAGAAAGAAAAGGCAATAAATGCCATGCGCAGTGCCGTAAAGGCCGGTGACGACATTATCACCATAGGCGGAATAATCGGAAAGGTTACCAGAGTTAAAGATGACTCTTTAACAATACAAATTGGCGCAGATAAGACCAAGATGGAAATTACCAGATGGGCAGTTTCCAAGATTGTCGAAGAAGGTGACGAGGCCCCGGCTTCGAGAACGGGAAGAACCAGATCTGCATTCGCCAAAAAGCAGGAAGAGCCTGCAGAGAAAAAACCGCGTAGAAGGCTGGACAGAGAAAGCGATGTAGAACCAATCATACCGGATCCTGTTTCTGAGACATCGGATGTAGCAGAAAATGTTGAACCATCCGAATCAGAAGACCTGTAACATAATTGCTGTAGATACTCCGATACCTTAATCTCCCGCAGACAGCGGGAGATTTTTTCATGAGAAAATTTGATTATTCTGAAAATTTAAGGATTTTTTAAGGTTAGATTTAACGATTCTTAAAGAATTAATGATATCATAATAATGTAAATCGGAGTCTTAGTAGTGAAAGGAGGTTCTATATGAGACCGGATGATATGAAAATGTCGGGCAAAGCCAAGCTGATATGGATTCTGCTGCTGGTAGGATTCATGATTATGGAGTTTCCCGGCATACTGTTCTACAAGGATTTATCAGAGCCATATATTTTCGGATTCCCATTCATTTACTCATTCAATCTCATTATGTGGGCTTATATGGTGGTGGTAGTCCTTTTCGCCTACTTATCGAACTGGGGTGAACCTGTTCAGGGCGAAAAAAATCAGGGAGGTGACAAACAATGAGTCAGAACGTAATTGCACTTTCCGTAATCGGATTTTTTATGATTTTCCCGCTTGCAATAGGATTTTTAGCAAGAAGTCAATCCAGAGCAACTGCTGAAGACTATTTCATTCAGTCCAGGGCTATGGGAGGAATAGCAGTATTCTTTTCGGTGGCGGCAACCTGGTGGAGTGCATTTGCTTTCCTGGGTTCCAACGGTTATTTCTATACAACAGGGCCTATGTACTGGACAGCCATCGCCTGGAATATTCTCTTTGGCGTTATGTATTTCGGCGTAGGTAAAAAGATATGGTACATGGGAAAACTGAACCACTATATTACAGCTACGGATTTCTTTAAACACCAATACGGATCAATCGGGCTTGGTAATTTTGTGGCTGTAATCATGATTGTATGTACAGTACCTTATCTTCAGATTCAGCTCTCCGGCGGCGCCTATCTTATCCAGGTTGCATCGGGTGAATTAATACCCTATGCCATGGCAGCCATGCTTTTCTATCTGGTAATAATTATATATGTATGGGCAGGAGGCATCCGTGCCATTGCCTGGTGCGATATTTTTTATGGGGTGCTGCTGTTCTTTGGAATGGTCTTTGCGGGATTCTATGTGGCGAGTCTGGTGGGCGGTCCGGCTGTCATGTTCCACAAACTGGAGCAGGTATTCCCCGGTCATACGACTTTGACAGGCTTAAGGTGGATGAACTGGATTTCAATGTTTATTATTACCCCCGTGGGCTCCTTCATGGGGCCTCAGCTCTGGGCACGTTTCTATGCGGCCAAATCAGCCAGGACATTTGATTTTATGCCATTCTTATTGGGCGTTGCCGCTATCGCATACATAGGTTCAATGCTTACAGGAAACTCAGGAAAACTGCTTTATCCTGAAGTGACAGAGCTTGTTAATGGAAATGCGGATTATATCCTGCCTACTGTATTATTTAATCATGCTCCGTTCTTCCTGGGGTCTATTCTGATGGCCTGCGGTGCCGCTGCAGCGATGTCGACGGCCAATGCTCAGGTTCTTGCTATGTCGACTGTTTATACCATGGATATTCACAGAAAATACATCAACAAGAATATGACTCACAGCAAGACAATCTGGGTGGGCCGCTGGTCGCTGCTTTTCTTCTCTGCAGCAGCTTATATAATGGCTTTATATGTACCCGGGCTTCTGGTAACCATTGGACTTGTGGCTCTTGGAGGAACTGCTCAGGTTATGGTGCCGACATGCGGAGCTTTGTTCTGGAAACGTTCAACGGTAGCCGGAGCGGCTTCGGGCCTGGTTGTAGGCCTTGGTTTGCTTGTATTATTCACTTTCAGCCCGATAAAGGCTCCCGGGCCGTTTGTTTCAGGCGGTGCAGCACTTCTTGCACTAATATGCAACCTGATTGTATTCGTGGTGGTTTCCAGCGTCACCACACCAAGACCTGAAAAACTGATGAATGAGCTTAAACAGCAGTACTCAGATTTCTATCATCAGGTCAATATGTATGACTAAATGACACTCCGAAGAAGTTGGAATTATTACAAAATCCCCCTTTTAAAAGGGGGATTTTCATGCACAACGATTAATAATAATATTGGCATATTTTATTTTTCGTAAACCAGTTCACCGTCAATGAAAGTCATTTCAACACAGAGATCCCTTATCTTATCCACAGCTATTTTATTCAGGTCTTCGGAAAGCACAGCCAGATCAGCCAGTTTTCCTACTTCCAGCGAACCTTTTATGTCTTCATCGAAGCTGGCATAGGCGCCGTTGTATGTGAACATCCTCAAGGCATCCAATATGCCTACACATTCTTTTTCGTTTATGACCTGGCCGGTCTGGGTAGCTCTGTTGCAGGCAAGATGCATGTTTAATATGGGGTTTGAGAATGTTATGGGGCAGTCGCTGCTTCCGGCTGTAATTACGCCTTTGTCAAGGAAGCTCTTGGCTGCAAACATTCTGTAGGCTCTTTCCTTGCCGTAATTTCTCATATAGCCGTCACCAAATTCATAAAGAAAAATTGGCTGAAGTATGGGGACAATTCCCAGTTGTTTAATTCTGTCCAGCAGGCTGTCGTTGATCATTGCGCAATGTTCTATCCTGTGTCTGCAGTCCTCTCTTGGATATGCTTTCATGGCTTTTTCTATCGCATCGACTATAACGGTTACGGCCCTGTCTCCCACAGCATGGCAAGTCACCTGATAGCCTGCTTTATGTGCCCGAAGAACGAAAGCATCAACTTCAGCAGGTTCCATGCTTAAAATGCCATAATTGCCCGGCTGGCTCGTGTATTCGTCCAGAGTTGCGGCGGTAGGTCCGCTGCTGCTGCCGTCAATCATCAGTTTTGTGGGGCCGAGTTTAAACCGCTGGCTGCCAAAGCCGGTATGAAGACCGATTTTCAGATAAGAGTTATTGAATTCCAGGTTGTCAACAAAAGAGAATATCATAGAGTAAATCCGGACTTTTAACAGGTTTGAAGCAACGGCATCCTGGAAGGCGCCCATTTGCACAAAACCATATCCGCCTGAATCGTGCAAGGATGTAATTCCTTCTTTCACCAGCATATCATTTGCAACTTTCATTGCTTCAAGCAGCTCGTCATGGGAAAGCATGGAGGATTTCATGGCCTGCATATGGGCATTCTCCAGCAGAACACCGGTAACTTCGCCGTTTTCTCTCACGTAGACTCCGCCGGGAGGATCCTGGCTTTCATTGGTTATTCCGATGATTTCAAGGCTCTTGCTGTTATGTGCCGAAATATGGGCGCATACTCTTGTCAGAATGACCGGATTGTCAGGAGCTACTTCATCCAGGTCCCATTTGTTGGGATGTCTGTTTTCAGCCAGTTTTGAGTGGTCATAACCCCATCCTCTGATCCATTGACCTTTGGGTGTTACTTTTGCTCTTTCCGCTATCAGTTTCTTGATATCTTCAATAGAAGAAACTCCGGGTGAACGGCAGTCAATCGCCAAAGCATTGGCCCCCATAACACCTGTATGCAAATGAGAATCGATAAAGCCGGGAATGAGGCTGCGTCCATTTAAATTGACAACATTTGTTTTATCTCCGATGAATTCTTTTACGTCTTCTTCAGAGCCCACAAAAATAATTTTGTTTTCTTTTACGGCAAGTCCTGAACATATGGTGTTGTTTTTATCTACAGTAAAAACAGGGCCTCCGTAGAAAACCAAATCTGCTAATAGTTTCAATTGTATTACCTCCTTTCCTGATTAAATAGTATAATTTTCTGACAATTAACTCAATTAAAGCTGATAAATTTAAGGTAATTTTAATAAAACTCTAAGAGAAATTTATTTAAAAAGATGGTGATTGAATTTATAGCCCATACCACGGACGCTGATAATGTATTTCCGGCCTGCCGGATTGTTTTCGATTTTCTTTCTCAGAGTGCTAACATAGACCATTACCGTTTTTTCATCGCCCTCGATGCTGTTTGTTTTCCAGGCATATTCATAAATCTGTGCCGTGCTGTAGATACGCCTCGGAGTTTTTATAAGCAGATGCAGCAGGTCAAATTCCTTTGCGGTGAGGCTGATGGATTCACCTTCGAGAAACACTTCTCTTGTTGTTGCATTTAGTGTAAGTCCCGGTGCATGATATATTTCCTCTTCGTCAATCTGGTCATTGCTGCCGGCCTGGAGAGCCTCAAAACGCCTCAAATGGGCTTTTACTCTGGCGACCAACTCGCCGGGCAGAAACGGTTTGGTTATATAATCATCTCCTCCGACGGAAAGGGCGATAATTTTGTCCATCTCCTGATCTTTGCAGCTTAAAAAAAGAATGGGAATTTTGCTGCATTTATTTCTGAGCTCAATACATAAAGAGACACCGTTGATATCGGGGAGAAGGACATCGAGCAATATCAGGTCGGGGTTTTCAGATTCCAGCATGGAAAGAGCTTCTTTGCCTGAAAAGGCGGAGCATGTTTTAAAACCTTCTTTTCCCAGGAAGGAGACGATTATATCGTTTATATTTTTTTCATCATCAATAACTAATATCTTCTTGCTGTTCATAGTTTCCTCCGGAAAATAACCTATTGCCTGTCTTCAAAATACAGGGGCAGAGTTACAATAAAGGTGGTACCCCTGGGAAGATGGCTTTTTAATGAAATAGTGCCTCCGTGCGCATTAACTATTTCCTTGGATATTGTCATACCCAGTCCGCTTGTGTCTTCTCTGGCAGACTGTTCGCCTCTGTTGACTCGGTAAAATCTGTCGAAAATGTAAGGAACATCTTTTTGGGCAATACCCGGACCATAATCTCTTATGGACATGCGAAAACATTTATTCTTTTCATCAATGGAAAAGCTTATTCTGATTGTACCGCCTTTTGGGGAAAAACGCATGGCGTTTGTCAATATGTTGGTAAAAACCTGATGAATTCTTTCAGGGTCGACTATCAGCGACGATCCTGTCATCAAAGCCTTATCATGTTTGACAACTAAACGCAAACCATTATTCTCCAGTTCGAGAGAGTGCTGGTCTATGAGCTCACGGGCAAATTCGTGAGCTTCCACAACCATGAAATGGAATGAAAACTGCCTGGTTTCCAGTTTCGACAACTGGAAGAGGTCGTTAATCAGCCGTTCCAATGTCAGCGATTTTTTGTAGATTATTTCAAGCGCTTCTTTTTTATCATCCTCAGATTCGAAGGTGTCTTCCTGTAAAGCGGAAATATAGGCAAGCAGGGAGGTTATTGGAGTCTTAAGCTCATGGGTTATATAAGAGAGAAACACTTCTTTAGCTTTTTGGGATGATACCATCTGCTCTTCCGCGTTTTTGGTGGCTGTGATATCTCTTATGACACCTTCCCAGGCTATGGGCAGTCCCTCTTCATATACAAGGGATGTGTTAATTTCAGCCCAGATTATCTGGGAATTTTTAAGGACCATTTTCACTGTTGCGTAATTTGAATCATTTTCTGAGGCCGTGTTGAATAACTGATCAATCTTATGTGCATCCTCTTCCTTGGTTATCTGCTTCAGAAAATCTTTGTCATTGTAGAAATCCTGCGGAGAATATCCCAAAACTGTTTCAACGGAAGGTGTGATATATGTAAAATCAAAGGGATTAATCTGATAAAAGAAGATTATATCTCTCGCATTTTCAGCAATGAGTTTGAACTGTTTTTCGGCATATCTTGCCTTTTCTTCTGCTTTCCTCAAATATAAAACAACAACGGTGAAATTAAGTATGTTTGAAAATATAACTTCAGCAAGGTACAAATATTGCATATTTTCCGGGTGCAGTATTTCCAGAATTGAAACAGCAGATTTGCCAAGACCCCAGACTGCGAAAACCAATATTGCAGCCAATTTTTCAAAATAGGTAACGTTCCATTTTGTCGAAACAATTATCATAATGGCTATGGTCATACTTACCTGATAAGTTGAGGTGGGAATATAAAATGACATCAGCTCAAAGTGATATATGATTGACAAGGTTCCCCAAATAACCATATACAAGGAAAATCTTGTCCAATAGCCCGGGATGCGTATATTCTGGTAACAATATACTCCGAAAAGCAGAAATAAAATATTTGCAATATCAAACATTTTTCGTAAAACGGGCAGGCACCAAAGGGAACTGGTATTTCCCAGGATAAGCAGTAATATGCTGCAGGAATAGCATAGCCAGCAGAGTCCCCAGAAGCGAATAAAACGTTCTTTGCTCAGTTCGAAAATGTAGAGATACACGCTGGCCACAATCAGAGATATAACACCGAAAGCGACTAAAGTTATTGTTAATGCATTCATACAAATATTATACAATATTACACGCCTTTCGTCAGCAGACCCTTTCACTGCAATATATTTAGGTGTAAATTACCTTGTTAATGTGGTAAAATCTTCTCATGAGTACCATGACTGCTGTTTTGCTGATAATTTTCTTTTTTACTTTTGTGCCCCTTATTTTGGCAGAGTTTGCAAGATCAAGAGCACTGCCGAATATGGAGGATTTTTTCCTGCATAGCAGAAACATGCCGCTGATCATGCTGTTCTTTACCGTGTATGCAACCTGGGTAAGTTCCTTTGCCTTTTTAGGCTCCACCGCCAACCTTTATTACCAGGGACCTCTTTACATGACCTGTTTTGCATGGAATGCGTTATTTGGAATTCTTTTTATGATTATCGGCCGGAGACTCTGGTTTTTCGGGAAACGGAAAGCATATATTACGCCTTCGGATTTTTTTAATGATGTTTTTCGGAACAATCTGCTGAATGTGATGGTAACGGGCATTCTGGCAGTATTTACACTGCCTTATCTGATGATACAGCTTTATGCCGGAGCCTATATCATAGAAACTGTCAGTGGTGGTGCAATACCATGGAAGGCAGCCGGGTTTGTATTTTGTCTTGTGATTGTCATTTATCTGTGGGCCGGCGGGATGAGAGCTCTGGCTCTGTCTGACATATTCTATGGAGTAATAACTTTTGCGACCATGCTGGCCATGGGATTTATCATGATAAGCAAAACGGGGGGAGTTGCAGAAACATTTTTGAAAATAGCGGATATGGATTCCGACTTTATGGTGCTAGGGCAGGGAACGGCGAAAAATTCGGCATATGCCTGGCTTAGCATGTTTATAGTAATTCCTGTCGGCGCTCTTATGGGACCTTCCATGTGGATCAGATCTTTTTCTGCGAGAAATGAGAGAAATTTTAAGGTAATGCCGGTGCTGCTGCTACTGGCTACAATAATGTATCTCGGACCCGTATTGACTGCTGCGGCTGCCAAAGTCCTGTATCCGGATTTGCAGTCGGGGGATAAGCTGATACCTTTTTTGCTTATGAACAATATGCATATTGTAGCAGCTACTGTTTTGTCCTGCGGCATCGCAGCCGCAGCCTTATCAACGGCGAATTCTCAGATACACGGGCTGGCGGCTCTCTTTACCGTTGATGTTCATAAACGTTATTTAAGAAGGGAATATTCCGGCAGATCAATATTTACGGTCAGTAAAAGAGCAATTATTGCTGTGACTTTGCTGGTTTATATAATGATGCTGAAAAGCCCGGGATTGATAATTGATGTGGGAACTCTGGGAATGGGAGGATCCGCCCAGGTTATTGTGCCTACTTTAGGGGCGCTGTTCTGGCCGGAGTCTAACAGCAAAGCCGCAGTTACCGGGCTTTTTTCCGGCATTGCAGTCCTATGTGTACTTTGTTTCCTCATGCACGTTTTTATACCCTATGCAGCCGTTATAGCCTTAATTGTAAATGCGGGCATGTTTGTCGGATTGAGTTATATTTTTGAACAAGAATCCGTTACGAGAGCAAATATTACAGAAAATATTCTTCTCTTTCAAAACAGGCATAACGATTATGAAAGGATAGATTGATATGGCAAGATTAGATTTACAACTGGCTGAAAATATTCATGAAAATCTGGTTGCTCATATAATGGAACATTATGACAGATATTATTATTTCGCTTACAGTTTGGTGAAAAATCCCGAAGGGGCCCTTAATGTAGTATGCGATACAACATATTTCAGCCTTTACAATGGCAGAAAGCTTCAGAGTCTGCCTCTCTCCATGCATGTGTGGTTTTTCCAGCTAATAGTCAGGGATGGCATGCGAACAATGAACAGCAAAACATATCCGAGAGAATTTACAAAGGATTCCCAACTGTATGCTTTTATGGAAACCATTGAGCCTTCTGCAGTAAATGCTTTTAAACTATTCTATTTTGAAGGCCTCAATCGGGAAAAAACAGCGGATGCGTTGAATTTGAGCACGGAAGAAGTCAGAAAAAGGCTGGAATATGTGAGAGGAAAATTGAAAATTGACAGCTCCATGGATGCCGAATCGCAGAACAGGCTGGATGAGCTTCATGAAGTATACGAGTCGCCGGAAATACCTGATAACCTTGAAAAGGAGATAAGAGCGGCTATAAAAAGGGAAGAAGAGAATTTTGCAGAATTTGCCGTTAAATACAAGAAGAACAGAGTCAGGAAGCCGGTCGGACTGCTACTACTGACAGCACTGTTTTTTTTCGCCACAATTTTCCTCGGGCGGCGGAATCCGGATTTTGCTGCAATGGTTCTCAGGATGCCGCTGATTAATAAAGTGTTTATGCACTTCTTCTAAGTCGGTAGAAAGGATGAAAGAAAAAAGGAAATTTCATTATGGCTGGTTCGTCACTGCAGGGTGCGGGATTATACTGTTTTACAGCTATGGTCTTGCAGTAAATGTTTTTTCCGTATTTATGCAGCCTGTCATAGATTCATTGCGGATCACAAAAGCGCAGGGCTCATCTATATTAAGCATACTCAATATAGTGGGTATAGCAGCTATGCTGATTTCGGGATATCTTTACAATAGATACAAAGTTAATAGAATTTCGTTCATTTATGGATTGCTGATTGCGTCCGGATTTGTAGTATTTGCATATGCAAAATCCTTAGGGCACTGTTATCTCGCGGCAATCCTGATCGGTTCAGGATGGGGCGGCGGTTCAATGATTCCGGTTTCAATCCTCATTTCCAGGTGGTTCCGCAATTCAAACGGGATTGCGCTGGGGATAGCTGCATCCGGATCGGGGCTGGCCACGATGATTTTTCCACCTGTACTGGCAAGGATGATAGAGAATCACGGACTGACCTTCTCTTTTTTATTCCATGCCGCCAGCATTTTTGTTCTGGTGCTTATATCTCATTTGTTAATAAAAAACAGTCCGGATGAACTAGGTGTTGAACCCTACTCAAAGAAACATATGACGCGAAGGAAAATGGCGGTTCCTTCAAGAAATGCCGAATTTAAAGACGGTCAGGACTTAAAAAATCTGATTAAACTGAGTATAGTGTCTTTTCTGGTGGGAACCTCCGTAATTCCTATGATTGCCCATTTTTCCGTTATACTGATATCTTACGGCTATAGCACGATATATGCAGGGACGATGGTTTCGGTATTTGGAATATCCATGATTGCAGGCAAGATTATGTATGGATATGTCGTAGACCACAATCTGAACAGACCCCGCAGGGCTGATATATACATCTTTTGGCTATGGATTGTCAGCCTCTCAACAATTTTCCTGCTTCCCATAGGTGACCATATGCCTTTAGTGTTTGCAATTTCAACAGGGTTGGGCTCGCCTATCGGCACAGTTGCAATACCTCTCTGGACAGAGGAAGTTTTTGGGAAAAAAGATTACAGTCTGTTTTTTACAAGGCTTATCGTTTCCTATAACATTGGTTCTGTTATAGGCATGTTAATTCCCGGTGCGCTGGCTGATATTACAGGGTCCTATGGCACTGCTTTTATTTTTTATATTATTTGCAATGCAGTTGCATTCGTTTTACTTGAAAATCTTAGAAGCAATACCTTGTAGGCAGGTGCAAAAAGTAGTAAACTAAAGTTTGATATTTAAATATATTAATAAATAAATTTGATAGAACAGAAGGTAATCAGCATGAGGAAAGCAGCAGCATTATTATTGGTAATTTTAATCCTTTTAGCCTGGGTAATGGCTCTTACAGACATAGGGCCCTCACTCAAGGACTACATTAAACTTGGCCTCGACTTTAAGGGCGGTGTTTATGTGGTTATGGAGGCGCAGACAGATGCCACAGGCGCCGAACTGGCACAGCTTATGGAGCAGACTCAACTGGTAATTGAAGACAGAGTAAACCAGATGGGATTGTCAGAACCTGTGGTAACAATTGAAGGGGAAAATAAAATCAGAGTGGAGTTGCCGGGGGCGGAGGATTCAGAAGAGGCGATAAAAACCATTGGAAAGACCGCTCAACTTTTGTTTGTGCTGGGGGACGGCACTGTTGTAGTTGACGGCAGCCAGGTCAAAAATGCAGGTGTTGGCAGAGACGAACAGGGGTTGAATGCAGTATCCCTTGAATTTAACGCAGCAGGTGCGGTGGCTTTTGAAGAAGCAACAAGAAAAGCATACACAGGCCAGGTTAAAAACAAAGAGACCGGAGCCACGGATTATGCAATTTACATTTTGCTGGATGACAGGGTTATTTCATCTCCGCGGGTAAATGCAATCATCAGTGGCGGAAAAGCCCAGATTACAGGCAGGTTTACAGATAAAGAAGTTACGGAGCTGGCGCTGCTTATCAGGGGAGGCGCCCTGCCGGTTGGACTGAAGGAAATCCAGACATCTCTGATAGGGCCCAGCTTCGGGCTGGATTCGTTGAAAATGAGTATTACATCAGGGGTAATCGGAATCGCACTAATCCTTATAATGATGGTGTTTTTATACAGAATAATGGGCCTGATAGCTGATTTAGCTCTTCTTTTGTACATGTTAATAGTATTCTGGATATTGGGTATTTTCTCGGCGGTTCTTAATTTGCCGGGAATTGCGGGTCTGATATTATCAATAGGTATGGCTGTGGACTCAAATGTAATTATTTTTTCCAGGATTAAGGAAGAGTATCTGAACGCAGGCAAATCTTTGAGAGTTGCGGTGGATTCTGGGTTCAACAGGGCTCTCAGCACTATAATAGACTCCCAGCTGACCACAATGCTTGCAGGTATCATTCTGTATCAGTTCGGAAGCGGGCCTGTTAAAGGTTTTGCCCTGACACTAATGATAGGTATTGTAGTCAGCGTTCTAACTGCCGTAGTAATCACTCAATTCCTGGTAAAAACAGTGGTGGGCATAAAAAGTTTATCGAAACCCGGACTATATGGATTCAATAAAGAAAAAACAAGCAAAATAAAAGAGATGGCCTTCATTGGCAGAAGAAAAATATTCTATCTTATTTCAGTGGGAGTGATAGTGATTGGGCTTGGAACAGGAATAATCCGGGGTTTCAACTGGGGAATTGATTTTACGGGAGGCACCATGCTTCAGTTCGATATGAACAGAACCGTCTCAGTTGCAGAAGTGGATAAAGTGCTCAAAGCCAATGATATAGACGGAACCATAGTTCATGCCGGGGATGGCAACAGGCAGGTCATTATCAAGACTACAAAAGCCATGGAAAATGAGGAAAGGATACAGCTGGTAGATGAAATCTCAAAAACATTTAACCTTGACAGCAACAGCCTGATAGCGGCAGAACAGTTTTCACCTTCGGTGGGTAACATGCTGAAGGTAAATTCTCTGAGAGCTTTGCTGATTGCAACCCTGGGCATGCTGATTTATATAATAATACGTTTTGAATGGAAATTCGGAGTAGCTGCCGTTGTGGCATTGATTCACGATGTACTTGTTATGATAGGCTTTTATGGTTTGCTGCAGATACCGATAAACAACCCCTTTATAGCTGCCATTCTGACTATAATAGGTTATTCGATTAACGATACCATTGTTATTTTCGACCGCATAAGAGAAAACTTTAAAGTCATGAGAAAATCCAGGATGGAAGAACTCATAGACAAAAGCATAAACCAGACAATAGGAAGGTCCCTGATGACTTCCATCACCACTGTTGTTGCAATTATACCTCTGCTGGTACTGGGTGGTGAAACCATAAGAGAGTTTATAGTGCCTCTGATGATTGGTATTGTTGCCGGAGCCGTTTCATCCATAACTATTTCAAACAGCGTCTACTTTGAAATAGATAAACTGGTGAACAGACCGAAGTATAGGGGCAAATAGATTAATAAAGACAGAAAGGAAGCCATGCTGGAGGACTTTTTAAGACAACTGAATGAAATTAATCCAAATTATGACACAGACCTCCTGACAAAAGCATACCTGAAGGCAGAGGAATGTCATAAGGGCCAGAAGAGAAAATCGGGAGAGGATTATGTCACTCATCCTGCAGCCGTGGCCCTGATTCTTGCCGACCTTGGCATGGACGAAACTACACTCGTGGCAGGTTTGCTGCACGATGCTGTTGAAGATACACCCTATACTTTTGAAGAAATGAAAAAGGACTTTGGCGAGGAAGTGGCTTTGCTGGTTGACGGAGTCACTAAGCTGGGGTCTTTGGTTTTTGAAAGCAAGGAAGACAGGCAGGCCGAAAACTTAAGGAAAATGTTTCTGGCCATGTCCAAAGATATTAGAGTGCTTATAATTAAGCTGGCGGACAGGCTGCACAACCTCAGGACCATTAACTATATGAGTCAGCAGCAAATTGAGGATAAGTGCCGTGAAACTCTTGAGATATACGCACCTCTGGCCAGCAGGCTGGGCATATATTCCATGAAGTTTGAGCTTGAAGATATAGCTTTAAAAGAACTCGAACCAGAAACTTACTATGATCTGGTCAGGCAGGTCAACCTGAAGAGAGAAGAACGGGAAAGCAACATCAATAAGGTAATCGAAGCACTCAAAGAAGGGCTGGATGGTCTTGACATCAGATATGAAATCAAGGGAAGAAACAAGCATTTCTACAGCATTTATAAAAAAATGAAATACCAGGGCAGGCAACTTGATGAGATTTTCGATCTGACCGCTGTCAGAATAATTGTTGATACAGTAAAGGACTGCTATGCCGTTCTGGGCCTGGTTCACACCCGCTGGAAGCCTATTCCCGGGCGTTTTAAGGACTATATAGCCATGCCAAAGCCAAATCTGTACCAGTCGCTTCATACGACTGTTATAGGTGATGACGGCAATCCATTTGAAATTCAGATAAGAACCGTGGAAATGCATAAAGTGGCTGAGTACGGTATTGCAGCCCACTGGAAATACAAGGAAGGCAGGACGGCAACAGGCAAGGACGATATGGAAGAGGGCAAGCTGGCCTGGATAAGGCAGACTCTTGAATGGCAACAGGACCTTCACGATTCAAAAGAATTTCTGGAAACCGTTAAACTGGATCTCTTTTCCAATCAGGTTTTTGTTTTTACACCTAAAGGAGATGTAATTGAGCTGCCGGCAGGATCGACTCCACTGGATTTTGCCTTCAAGATTCATACAGCCATCGGTGCCAAGTGTGTAGGCGCCAAAGTCAACGGGAAAATGGTTCCAATAGATTATGAGCTGAAAAACGGTGAAATTGTTGAAATCATAACTTCCTCTTCAAGTAAAGGGCCCAGTATTGACTGGTTGCGCATAGTTAAAAGCAATGCTGCCAGAAATAAAATAAGACAATATCTCAAAAAGGAAAATAAGAGCGAAAATATAGACAAGGGCAAGGAGATGCTGGAGAAGTACATTAAGCGCAAGGGCTATGACCCCCAGCAAATCCTGAAAACCCAATGGATAAACAAGGCGGCCAAGGCAATGAATCTGGCCTCCACAGACGAACTGTATACTTCCATAAGCTATGGTGGCGTGCTCATGTCCAAGGTGACAACTCAGCTGCAGAAGCTATACCAGGATGAAAAGCAGCAGGAGCTCAAGCGCCAGCAGAAAGAAGAAGAAAAACTCAAGGCAAAACCCAAAACCAAGGAGCCTCCCGGTGACAGCGTTACCATAGAAGGCATGGATGGCATGCTGGTCAGGTTCTCCAAATGCTGCAATCCGGTTTTCGGGGATGAAATCGTCGGTTTTATAACAAAGGGCAGGGGAGTGTCTGTCCACAGAAGCGACTGTATCAACATCCTTTCGCTGCCTGAGCATGAAAAACAAAGGCTTATCAAAGTGGACTGGAACCAGAAGAAAACCAATGCCAGCTATGAAGTCGGCATTCAGCTGCTGGCCCAGGACAGAAAAGGGCTCTTTGCGGATATATCAAGATGTTGCGAAGACATGGATGTGGCTATTACCGGTGTAAATGCAAAAAGCGATACAGACGGAAATGCCAGCATAGTTATGACTGTTTCATTGGCAGACACAGGCCAGCTTGAAAATGTCATTAAAAAACTCAGGACTGTTAATGGAGTAACCGATGTTTACAGGGAGAGATAAATGAAGGCAGTTGTGCAACGTGTAAGAAGTTCTTCTGTTGAAGTTAACGGAGAAATCGCGGGCAAAATAGGCCAGGGGCTGATGGTTTTACTGGGTGTAGAGGAAGGTGATACTGCGGTCCAGGCAGAATATATGGCTGAAAAAATCTCCAGCCTCAGGATCTTTGAAGACGCCGGAGGTAAGATGAATCTGTCTTTGGAAGATGTGAACGGTGAAATGCTTGTCGTATCGCAATTTACACTGCTGGGAGATTGCCGCAAGGGGAAAAGGCCAAGCTTTACAAAGGCGGCAGAACCGGAGCTTGCCGAGGCTTTATACGAAAAATTTGTAGCCTTGGTTAAAGAAAAAGGAATTCCCGTGGCCCAGGGAGTTTTCAGGGCGGAAATGCTTGTGAGCATTGAAAATGACGGGCCTGTAACCTTGATCGTTGAAAGTTTAAAATAGCGAAAGGACGTTCTATGAAAATATACAAGTATTTGACGGGACCATTGTCGGTAAATACATATCTTACAGTGGATGAAAGCAGTGGAAAAGCGTTTTTGATTGATCCTGGCGGAGTTGATAATAACCTTTTGAAATTTGTCCGGGAAAATCAGTTGGATGTAGAATTTATCATTCTGACGCACGGTCATGGAGACCACATTTGCGGGCTTAAAAAATACAGGGAAGCATGGCCGAATGCAAGGCTTGTAGCACACCAGGCCGAATCAGAGCTACTGGGAAACTCAAAATTGAATTTTTCCCCCATGACATGCGGTTATCCGGTTGAAATAAAAGCGGATATGGAAGTGCTCGACGGAGATTCTTTGGATGTGGGAAATCTCAAACTGTATTTTTATCATACTCCCGGACACACAAAAGGGGGCATGTGCATACATGTAGGAGACTTCCTTTTTACCGGAGATACCCTGTTTCAGGGTTCTGTGGGACGGACTGACTTTCCGGGATCCTCCTTTGCTGAATTGAAGAAAAGCATAGAAGATAAAATATATACCTTGCCTGATGACACGGAGGTGCTTCCGGGCCATATGGGGAGCACTAGAGTGGGTATCGAAAAGGAGCATAATCCTTTTGTTTAGCATAGATTTCAACAATGTACCGGCAACATACGAGCTTTCGGAACTTGTCAGGATGTTTCTTCCGCCCGATGCTTACAGGATTTTATTGCCTGGCGAGAGCCCTGTATCGGGTGATATTCTGGTCAGGATACCGGATGAGACAGAAAGCAGGGATGATGGCAAGCGATACCTGTATAATGAATTGAATCGGCTCACCGGTAAAAGTCTCCCCTGGGGAACGCTGACGGGTGTCAGGCCTGTAAAGCTGGTAAGCGACCTGCTGAGAAAAGGAAACAAACCGGATCAAGTACGGGAGACCCTTATTAATGATTATTACCTGAGTAAGGAAAAGGCAGAGCTGATCATTGAAATCAGGGAGAGGCAGGAGCCTTTCCTTCAGAATAAAGACGAAAAGGCTGTTGCTCTTTATGTAGGGATTCCATTTTGTCCTACTAGATGCCTGTATTGCTCCTTTCCTTCATATGTGGGTTCGGAGGAAAAAATATCAGCATATCTTAAGGCTTTATATAAAGAAATTGAAGCAGTCGCACTGCTTATGAACGATGGAAACTATTATCCGCAATCAATCTATATAGGCGGAGGCACACCCACAAGCCTGGATGCAGGGGAACTGAGGGAATTGCTGGAAAAAATCAAGAAGAGTTTCAGGCTCAACGGTTTAGAAGAGTTCACTTTGGAAGCCGGCAGACCTGATACCATCACACGTGAGAAACTGCTTGAAATCAAGGATAAAGGGGTAGACAGAATAAGCATTAATCCTCAGACAACAAAGGAAGAAACTTTGGCATTAATCGGCAGACATCACACTAATGCTGAGTTGTTTAAAGCATTTGATATGGCTAAAAGTATGGGATTCAAAGCTATAAATGCCGACCTGATAGCCGGGCTGCCTGAAGAGACAGCAGATGATTTTAAAAAGAGCCTGAAAGACATAGTTGCTCTGGGACCGGACAATATAACAGTCCATACTCTGGCTGTAAAGAGGGCATCGAGATTGTGGGAGAACGATCCAATGTATAATTACAGCCACGGAAAAGTATGTCATGAGATGGTTGCAATAAGCGAAAAAGTCTTAGCAGACAGTGGATATGAACCCTATTATCTCTACAGACAGAAACAGATGATGGATAACCTGGAGAATGTGGGATATTCCATACCGGGAAAAGAAAGCCTTTACAACATCAGAATTATGGAAGAGGATCAGACCATAATCGCCCTTGGGGCGGGTGGAATAAGCAAGATATACCATCGGGAGGAGAACAGGCTGGAACGCATACCCAATGTTTCGAATTATGAAATATATATAGAAAAAATTGTCGAAATGATAGATAGAAAGAGGAAGGGAATTGGCAGAATTATTTAAGAGAACACATATGTGTGGGGATTTGAGGCTTTCCCATGAGGGAGAGCATGTAGTTTTGAACGGCTGGGTTCAGAGGTCGAGGAGCCTGGGAGGCTTGATATTTTGCGATTTGCGAGATAAAACGGGCATTGTTCAGATAGTATTTAATGAGGATGTTCCGGAAGAACTGTTCAATCTGGCTGACAGCCTGAGAAATGAATTTACCATCGGGATAAAAGGCACCGTCAGGGAAAGAGAATCAAAAAACAAGGATTTGGCAACAGGCGAAATAGAGGTACTGGCAAGTGATTTAATAATTTATTCAACTGCTGAAACGCCGCCTATATACATAAAAGATGATGACGATGTATCTGAATCTCTCAGAATGAAATACAGATATCTTGATTTGCGTAAAAACAAGATGCAAAAGAATCTGAGCCTGCGTCACAAAGTAGCTCAGGTGACAAGAGAATATTTCTCTTCTGAAGGCTTTACTGAAGTTGAAACTCCCATGCTGATCAAACCTACCCCGGAAGGTGCACGGGACTATCTGGTGCCCAGCAGGGTGAACAGGGGAAAATTCTATGCGTTGCCGCAGTCTCCGCAGATGTATAAACAGCTTTTAATGGCAGGCGGGACAGACAGATATTTTCAGATAGTAAAATGTTTCAGGGACGAGGACTTGCGGGCGGACAGGCAGCCGGAATTCACTCAGATAGACCTGGAAATGTCTTTTGTGGATATAGATGGTGTAATAGATGTTCAGGAAAGGTTTTTGAAAAAACTGTTCAAGGATGTTATGAATGTTGAAATCACAATACCTTTTCCCAGACTGAGCTATGATGAAGCTATGGAAAACTATGGCAGTGATAAACCTGATCTCAGAATAGATCTCAAATTGAAATCATTAAATGAAGAAGTTGCCGGCTCTGAATTCCCTGTTTTCAGAGATGCAATAGCATCCGGCGGAACAGTAAAAGCCGTGAATTTCAGGGCTATGAGTGAGGACTTCAGCAGGAAGGATTTAGACAAACTGGCTGAAGAAATTAAAGTTTTCGGTGCTAAGGGTCTGATCTGGGTCAGACTAACAGGAGATGAGTACAATTCTTCCATCAATAAATTTTACGATCAGGATGGACTTAAGAAATTGGTTAAACCTTTGAGCCCGGAGAATGGAGACCTGATTCTGATTGTGGCAGGCAGCAGGCAGGTTGTAAATGACAGCCTGGGCTTTTTAAGACGGGAAATAGCCGACCGTAAAGGTCTGCTAAAAGATGATGAGTACAAATTTCTTTGGGTTGTGGATTTCCCGCTCCTGGAAATGGACGAGGAAAGTGGTCGATACAAGGCCATGCATCATCCTTTTACATCACCCAGGGATGAGGATGTCGAATTGCTGAAAACACAACCCGGAAAAGTCAAGGCCAAGGCATATGACATAGTATTAAACGGTGTGGAATTAGGCGGCGGCAGCATAAGGATACACGATTCAAAGCTGCAAAGCATGATGTTTGAGGCTTTGGGCCTGAGTGCGGAAGAAGCGAATGAAAAATTCGGATTTCTTCTGGAGGCTTTTAAATACGGAGTGCCGCCTCACGGAGGCCTGGCCTATGGACTTGACAGGCTGGTAATGCTTCTGGCTCATGAAAAAAGCATAAGAGAAGTGATTGCTTTTCCAAAAAATCAGGCAGCGGTTTGCATGCTTTCAGAAGCCCCTGCTGTGGCAGGCACGGAACAGTTGGATGAGCTTGGGATTTGTCTTAAGGAAGACTGATTCGGGGAGATTTGTTTATGGGCAGAAAAATAGGTGTTTTTGGAGGGACTTTTGACCCCATACATACAGGACATCTTATACTAGCGGAACAAGCCAGGGAAGCAACGGGTCTTCATGAAATAATTTTCATGCCGGCCAGGCAATCTCCCTACAAAATTTTCAAAAGAACAGCTTCCGGTGAAGACCGCTACAAAATGATTGAATTAGCTATCGAGGGTAATTCATATTTCAGCGTGTCTGACCTGGAGCTGAAGGGCTCTGAAGTGTCCTACACAGTGGACACACTGGACAGACTCAAGGAATTGCATTATCCGGAAGATGATTTATATTTTATTTGTGGAACTGATGCCTTTATGAGTATGTCCGGCTGGAAAAACCGGGAAAGGCTGCTGGCGGAATACAATATTGTCGTTGGCACAAGACCCGGCTATATGGAAAAGGAAATAGATGATGCCATTATTCAGCTGACGGAAAACTATGCTGCAAATATCACAAAAGTCGCAATGCCCAAATTGGAGATATCATCTACCGATATCAAACAAAGGCTGGAAAACAGTAAATCGGTAAGATACCTGGTGCCCCAAAAGGTTTTGCTATATATTTTGGACAAGCAGCTTTACATGTCCGATCATGTTACCGGAGTAATGCAGACAGGCCTGGAAATGGCTAAAATTTACGGTGCTGACCCGCAAAAGGTAAAAACTGCGGCAGAACATCATGATTTGCACAGGATCAGACAAAAGGACAATAAGGATGCGGATAAAAAAAATGCACTTTTGCATGGCCCTCAAGCTGCGGAAACAATGGAAAAAGACTTTGGGATAAGAGATGATGATGTGCTCAATGCCGTAAGGTATCATACTACGGGCAGAGCAGGCATGTCAGTTCTGGAAAAAATAATTTTTGTGGCTGATGCCATTGAGCCCGGAAGGAATTATCCCGGAGTGGATGAAATTAGAAAGATAGCCTTTGAAGATTTGGATAAAGCCTGCCTCATGGTGGTGGAATCCATGCTGCAATATTTGAAAGAACAGGGCATTGAGCCCCATGAAAACACATTAAAGGCCAGAGAAGAGTTTCTGGCCAAAGAAGGGAGAGTCTATGAGTAATAAAGAAATTGCATTGGAAGTGGCAAAAACACTATCTGCCAAAAAAGCTCAGGATGTCATGCTAATAGATGTGGCTGAAAAATCGTCTTTTGCAGATTATTTTGTTCTGGCAACAGGCGGATCTGAAAGACAGGTGGGCAGTCTGGCAAACGAAGTTCTTGACAGCATGGCAAAACTGGGGCAGATAGGTAAAAATGTAGAGGGTAAACCCAATTCGGGATGGATTCTCATGGATTATGGAGATATCCTGATAAACATTTTCACCCGGGAACAAAGGGAAAAATATAATTTGGAAAAAATTTGGGGCGATTGCTGCTTCATAGAAATAGAGGATTAAGAGATGGATCAACAGTACAGTTTCAAGGATATTGAAGCCAAGTGGCAAAAATACTGGGAAGACAATAAAGTATTTAAAACAGAAGAAGATGACAACAGGGAGAAATTCTATCTGCTGGAAATGTTTCCATATCCTTCAGGCAAACTTCACATGGGGCATGTGAGAAATTACTCCATAGGCGATGTGGTTTCAAGGTTTTTGAAAATGAAGGGTCTCAACGTGCTTCATCCTATGGGCTGGGATGCATTCGGTCTGCCGGCTGAAAACGCCGCAATTCAAAATAATGTTCATCCGGATCTTTGGACAAGAAATAATATAAATGAAATGCGGGATCAGCTGAAAACCCTGGGACTGAGCTATGACTGGGACAGGGAGCTGGCAACCAGCAATCCTGGGTATTACAAATGGATGCAGTGGATTTTCATACAGTTTTTCAGGCAAGGCCTGGCCTACAAAAAGGAAAATCCAGTCAACTGGTGTCCGTCCTGCCAGACAGTTCTTGCCAATGAACAGGTAGTGGAAGGCGCCTGTGAGCGCTGCCACACCGGAGTTGTTAAAAAGAAGCTTGAACAGTGGTATCTGAAGATAACGCAATACGGGGACAGGCTCCTTGATGATCTGGAAGAACTTGAAGGCTGGCCGGGAAAAGTCAAGCTGATGCAAAAAAACTGGATAGGCAAAAGTTATGGTGCAGAAGTTGATTTCCCCATAGTGGGTTTTGATGAAAAGTTGAAGATATACACTACCAGACCTGATACTTTGTTCGGAGTTACTTATATGGTGCTTGCTCCCGAGCATCCCTTTGTGGAGAAGCTCACAGCCGGAACCGAATATGAAACAAAGGCCAGGGATTTCGTGGAAGGGCTTGCCTCTCTGAGCGAAATAGAAAGAACTGCCACAACCTTGGAAAAAGAGGGTCTTTTCATTGGTCGCTATGCGATAAACCCAATGAACGGGGAAGAGGTTCCGATCTTTATAGCCAACTATGTTCTGATGGATTACGGAACAGGAGCAATCATGGCTGTGCCGGCTCATGATCAGAGGGACTTTGAATTTGCGGTAAAATATGAGCTGCCAATTATTCCGGTAATTGACCCGGAAGATCCGGAAGTTGATTTATACAATCTGAAAGAAGCTTTCAGTGCCGAGGGCAAAATGATAAACTCCGGAGATTTTAACGGCCTTGATAATATTACAGGAATACAAAAAGTATCCGAATATCTTGAGGAAAAAGGCTATGGCAAGGCCACTGAAAACCTGAGATTAAGAGACTGGCTCATTTCCAGGCAAAGATACTGGGGCTGTCCAATTCCAATGATCTACTGCGAAAAATGCGGCTGGCTTCCGGAAAAAGAGGAGAACCTGCCCGTCATGCTGCCAACGGATGTGGAGTTCGGCAAAAGGGGAGAATCGCCTCTTGGGACCAGCAAAACTTTTCTCCACACCACGTGTCCTGCCTGCGGAGGAAAAGCTGTAAGGGAAACTGACACTATGGATACCTTCCTTGATTCGTCCTGGTATTTCCTGCGTTATTGTGACCCCAGAAATGAAAATGCAGTTTATGACAAAGAAAAAGTTAACTACTGGATGCCTGTGGATCAGTATATAGGCGGAGTTGAGCATGCTATTCTTCATTTGCTTTACTCCAGGTTTTTCACAAAATTCCTGTATGACATAGGATATGTGAACTGCCAGGAGCCCTTCACCAACCTGCTGACCCAGGGTATGGTGCTTAAAGATGGGGCCAAAATGTCCAAGTCCAAAGGGAATGTGGTGAGCCCTGAAGAAATAATCGACAAATACGGGGCAGACACTGCACGACTGTTTATATTGTTTGCTTCCCCGCCTGAAAAGGAGCTGGAATGGTCAGACACAGGCGTAGAAGGCGCTTTCAGGTTTATCACCAGGGTCTACAGACTTGTATACGAACTCAAAGATAATATTAATAGCGCCGGCAAGGATTTCGTGCTTAAAAACGAAGCTGACAAAGAGCTTTATCATGTGCTCAACACCTCGGTAAAAAAGGTTACGGATGACCTGGGAGACAGATTCAATTTCAACACGGCTATTTCAGCTGTCATGATACTGGTAAATGAAATATACCATTACAAAGCAGAAGCGGATATCAATACTGAGCTACTGAAATTCGCTATGGATAAGCTGATTCTGCTGCTGTCTCCGTTTGTGCCTCATGTGGCCGAGGAAATGTGGGAGCATCTGGGTCATGAAGAAAGCCTTTCCCGTGAAAACTGGCCGGATTTTGATCCCGATGCTTTGGTTAAAGACGAAGTGGAAATAGTTATTCAGGTTAACGGCAAAGTTAAAGGCAGAATCTTTGTGCCCAAGGATTTAGAAAACGAAGAGCTTATGGAAGAAGCCTTACGCAACCCTGAAGTTCAAGCCATTCTTGATGGACGGGCTGTCATAAAGACCATACCGGTTAAGGGGAAACTGCTTAACTATGTGGTCAAATAACTGAAAGGAATAAAATTTGAAGAAAAGAATAAATTTTAAGGAAGGCCAGGGGGTAAGACTGATACCACTTGGCGGTTTGAATGAGATAGGTAAAAATATCACTGTTTTAGAGTACAAAAAAGATATTATTATAATAGATTGCGGCCTGTCATTCCCGGATGATGAAATGTTTGGAATAGATATAGTTATTCCTGATTTTGAGTATCTGGAGGAAAATAGGGACAGAATTAAGGGCCTGGTGCTGACTCACGGTCATGAAGATCATATCGGGGCAATCCCATACCTGATGCAGAATGTCAAAGTGCCCATTTACGGGACAAAGCTGACTTTGGAGCTGGTTAAAAGCAAGCTGAAGGAACACGGGATTAAAGCAAAAACTAACATAATAAAGCCGGGAAACAGTTTTAAGGTTGGTGAGTTCAAAATCCTGCCGATCAGGGTAACTCACTCTATAGCGGATTCTGTGGCACTGGCCATAGATACACCTGTTGGGACAATTTTTCATACAGGAGATTTCAAGATAGACTACACACCGCTCCACGGGGAGCCCATGGATTTTCACAGCATAGCAAAGGTGGGTGAAAAAGGTGTGCTTTTGATGCTTTCTGACAGTACAAACGCAGAAAGGCCTGGCTTTACCCCCCCTGAAGCTAATGTCGGAAGAACCCTTGAGCAGATATTCAGAAATTCTGATGGTCGCATAATAATTGCAACTTTTTCATCCAATGTCCATCGGGTGCAGATGATTATCGATACAGCCGTTATGTTCAAAAAGAAGGTGGCCATTTCAGGACGCAGTATGATTAATGTTGTGGAGATTGCCAGAGATATCGGATATCTAAAAATACCCGACGGGGTTCTGGTTGATATAAATCAGATAAAAAATATAAAAGACAAAGAACTGGTTATCATAACAACCGGCAGCCAGGGAGAACCCATGTCGGCTCTGGCCAGAATGGCAAATAATGACCATAAAGCGGTTCAGATCAAAAAAGGCGACAAGGTTATACTTTCGTCCACACCTGTTCCCGGAAACGAAAAAACGGTTTCCAATGTTGTTAACAAGCTCTTTCAGAGGGGAGCAGATGTAATCTATTCAGAGATCTTTGATATTCACGTATCCGGACATGCCTCGGAAGAAGAACTTAAGCTCATGCATTCCCTGGTTAAGCCAAAATATTTTATGCCGGTGCATGGAGAATACAGGCATTTAAGGCGCCATGGCATGATAGCGGAAAGCCTTGGCACACCCAAAGACAACATATTCATACTGACCAACGGGGAAACACTGATACTAAAGAAAAATCAGGTACAGATGGGTCAGGAGGAAATAACATGCGATCCTGTTTTTGTGGACGGGCTGGGCGTCGGCGACGTGGGCAATATTGTTTTAAGGGACAGGAAACTCCTGTCTGAAAGCGGCCTTATTATTGTAGTAACCGGCATGGATTTTAATACGGGCCACATATTTTCGGGCCCTGAAATTATCTCGAGAGGCTTCGTTTATGTAAAAGAATCGGAAGATTTAATGGAAGCAGCCAGAAAAACGGTAATGAACAGCCTTAACAAATGTACCTTTGACAAGACATGCAAAGATAAGGAAGCCATGAAAGGTATAGTACGTAAAGAGCTGGCCAACTTTATTTATCAAAAAACAAAGAGAAACCCGGTGATACTGCCGATATTTATGGAGGTGTAAAATGAACGTATATGATCATGCCCATGCACTGGCAAGGGCATTAAAGGATTCCCATGAGTATAAAAGCTACATGGAATTGAAAGAACAGGTATCTGCAAACGAAGAGCTTTCTGCCAGCCTGAACGATTTTCAAGAAAAACAGTTTCAGCTGCAGGCCCAGCAGATGATGGGAGTTGAGGGGGATGCTTCAATGCTGGAGCAGATTCAGACACTGGGGGAGATAT
Organism: Bacillota bacterium; assembly: GCA_052034085.1. Lineage (GTDB taxonomy): Bacteria > Bacillota > Clostridia > Peptostreptococcales > Anaerovoracaceae > UBA1426. The sequence goes on from JBPOJA010000011.1 coordinate 101,010, forward strand.
TGATGAGGGATCCCCTGGCGGCGCAATACATTCAGGCTGAAATGCGTTTCACCCTGATGTTTGCAGATGTGTATAAGATTCTTCAGGAAGCGATAGGAGTAGGACCCCATGGAAAAGAGGATTAAAAAAGTCCGGGAGATTTTAAAGCAAAATGATATTGAAGCTTTGCTGGTAAGCAAACCTGAAAACCAGTATTATCTTACAGGCTTTCATTCCACCAACTGCAAGCTTATTATTTCCTCTGATGCCAATTACCTGATGACGGATTTCAGGTATATTGAAGCTGCAGGTGAACTTTCAAGCCTTTATACTGTCGTTCTGCTGGATGATAACAGAAACATTTACAACTTCATAGAGAGCCTGGATTTAGGCGTTCTTGCCCTGGAAGAAAACAATCTGACTGTTGAACAATATAAACTTTTCGAGAAGATTCCGGGTTTGATACTCAAGGACGGCAGTAAAACGGTGGAAACTGCCAGAATGGTTAAAGAAGATGCTGAATTAAAAGCTATATCAAAAGCGCAGGAAATCACAGACAAGGGCTTTATCTTCATGCTAGATTATCTGAGGCCCGGCATCAGCGAAAAAGAAGGAGCCGGAGAACTGGAGGCTTATCTGAAAAAAGAAGGTGCAGACAGACTTTCCTTTGACACAATTTTAGTTTCCGGTGTGAGAACCTCGCTCCCTCACGGAAGCCCATCGGATAAACTCATCGAAAAAGGTGATTTTGTTACATTGGACTTTGGCTGTATGGTTGATGGCTACTGCTCGGATATGACCAGAACAGTGGCGGTTGGAAGGCCGGATTCAAAGCAGAAAGAAATATATGACCTTGTTTTGACAGCACAACAGGCAGGATTGGCTGGTTTACGGGAAGGAATTTCCTGTAAAGATGCAGATGCACTATGCAGAGATATCATCGAAGATAATGGCTATGGCAATTATTTTGGGCATGGTACCGGGCATGGGGTGGGATTGGAGATACACGAAGCACCCACCCTTAACCGAAAAAGTGAAGAAGTCCTGAAGGAAAACATGGTAGTAACCGTTGAACCCGGAATCTATCTTCCCGGTGAGTTCGGGGTACGCATTGAAGACTTGGCAATAATTCAGCCGAAAGGTATAATTAACCTGACGAAGTCTTTAAAAGAACTTATAATTCTGTAAAATAAATCGGAGGTGGAGACATGATATATGCAAGCGATTTCAGAAAAGGAGTAACATTTGAGATTAACGGCGAGCCTCATATAGTGTTGGACTTCCAGCATGTGAAGCCGGGCAAGGGTGCAGCTTTTGTAAGAACTAAATACAAGAATATTCTTACCGGAGCAACCAGGGAGGAAGCTTTCAATCCCAATGACAAATTTCCAAAGGCCCATATTGAAACAAAACAAATGCAGTACCTGTATAATGACGGTGAGCTCTATTACTTCATGGATCAGGAAAGCTATGAGCAGGTTCCCCTTATGGCAGATCAGGTGGAGGATGCCATGATGTACATCAGGGAAAACGACAATGCTACAATTAAGTTCTACAAGGGGAATGCTTTTTCAGTGGAGGCGCCAAACTTCGTGGATCTTAAGGTTATAGAGACTGAACCCGGCGTTAAGGGAGATACTGCTACCAATGTCACGAAAGCTGCAACCGTGGAAACCGGCGCAGTTATTCAGGTCCCAATATTTATAGAAGAAGGGGAAGTCATTCAGATAGATACAAGGACGGGAGAATATTTATCAAGATCAAAGGAATAGGATTATGAGGGGATCTGTAAGGCAAACTGTTCTTGTCATATTTTTAATAGTTTCTCTGGCGGGATTTTTTGTTACTCGCTACATACTTAATGAAAGTCAGGCCTTGAAACCGGACAGCCAGGATTTTGTTTCAATTACCATACCTCAGGGGGCAAGCACAAAAACTATCGCTTCCATTCTGAAGGAAACTGGAATAATTGATAATGAGATTATTTTTCTGCTAATGGCCAAAATTGACAAATATGACGGGAGACTGCAGGCAGGGTCTTTCAGTTTGGGACCATCCATGACTATGAATGAACTAATGGAAAGCATGTTGTCAGGACGAGCCGACACTGTCAGATTTACTGTACCCGAAGGTTTAGACATTGAGAGGGTGGCAAATCTGTTAAGTGACAAGGGGCTGGTAAATAAAGAAAAATTCCTGTATGAAATAGAAAATGGAGAGTTTGACTATTGGTTCATTGACAGCCTGCCCCGGAATTCACAAAGACTGGAAGGATTTTTATTCCCTGAAACTTATGAAATATATGCAGATGCAGATGAACATGCCATAATAGACCGAATGCTTGGGCAGTTTGACAGAGTCTTTAACGAAGATCACAAGGCCCGTTTAAAGGAAGTGGGCAAGGACATCTTTGAGGTCATAACGCTGGCTTCGATAATCGAAAGAGAGGCTCTGGTTTCAGAAGACAGGCCTGTAATTTCCGGGGTTTTTCAAAACAGACTTAAAATCGACATGGCATTACAGTCCTGCGCTACTATACAGTATATTTTGGGCGAGCAAAAGCCTGTGTTGTCAACGGCGGATACTCAGATTGAATCTCCCTATAATACCTATATACACACCGGCCTGCCTCCGGGACCGATTGCTTCACCGGGAATGGAATCCATCGATGCAGCTCTATGGCCCAAAGAAAGCGACTATCTCTTCTTTCTGGCGAAGGGTGACGGGTCACATGTGTTTTCAAAAACATATGAAGAACATTTAAAATACAAGGCGATGTACATTGATAAATAAAATCGAACTGCTGTCTCCAGCAGGAGATCTTGAAAAATTGAAAGTTGCCATGGACTACGGTGCCGATGCCGTATATTGCGGCGCCCGTGACTTCGGCCTGAGAGCAGGTTCCGGCAATTTTACAAAAGAAGAATTAGAAGAGGGTATATATTACGTTCACAAAAACAAGGGACGATTATACCTTACTATGAATATATTTCCCCATAACGAAGATATACTTAAACTTCCGCAGTTTGTAGATGAAATAAAGCATCTGGATATAGATGCTTTTATTGTTTCGGATCCGGGAATTTTTGCTTATCTGAAAGATAATATTAAAAATGCAGAAATACATATAAGCACTCAGGCTAATATCACTAACAGCCTTGCAGCTTCCTACTGGCATGGAGCCGGGGCAAAGAGAGCAGTTCTTGCGAGGGAACTGTCTATGACCGAGATAAGAGATATCAGACAAAGCACACCTGAAAGCTTGGAACTTGAGGCTTTCGTGCATGGAGCCATGTGTATTTCCTATTCGGGGAGGTGCCTTTTATCCAATTTTATGACCGGCAGAGATGCAAACAGGGGTAAATGTGCACATCCTTGTCGCTGGAAATACAGTCTTGTGGAAGAAAAACGCCCGGGAGTGTATTTCCCCATAGAAGAAGACGCCCGTGGCAGCTACATTATGAATTCCGGTGACCTGTCAATGATAGGGTATATACCTGAGCTGGTGGAAGCGGGTCTTTCTTCACTGAAAATTGAAGGACGGGTAAAAAGTGTTTTTTATGTTGCCCTGGTGACCGGTGCATACAGAAAGGCAATAGATGCTTATTACGATGGAAGTTACAATGACGAAATTATCAGGGAACTCAAGGAAAATCTGGATAAAGTCAGCCACAGGAAATATATAACGGGTTTTTATTTTCATAAACCTCACGAGGAAGACCATAGCTACGAAAGCTCAGAATATGATAAGGGCAGAAATTTTACTGCAATTATCAAATCCTATGATCCAAACACAGGAATAGCCACTCTTGAACAGAGGAACAGAATGTTTAAAGGTGACCAGGTGGAAATAACGGGGCCGGGCTTGAAAACCTTCAGCCAAGTAATTGAAAGCATGTGGAATGAAGAAGGTGAGATGATTGATTCGGCACCTCACCCACAGCAGATTATCCGCTTCAGAACCAAAGAACCCGTGGCGGAAAACTTTATGGTATCAACTGCAAAAAAATGATATAATATATCGACAAGAATTTAGCGAAAATGTTAAAAACGAAGTTTTTTAAGGAGGAATTTTAATGGACCCTGATCAGGGTATTACGCTTGGGTGGCTACTGTTGCTGCTGGGAGTTCTGATATTTATTAACGCCTATTTTGCCGCAGCAGAAACCGCCTTGATATCGGTCAATAAAAACAGACTGAAAATATTAGCCCAGGAAGGAGATAAAAAGTCCCAACTTATTCTGGATTTGCTTGATAACCCAAATCAGTTTTTATCGACAGTGCAGGTGGCCATAACACTAGCAGGCTTCCTGGCAAGCGCCGCAGCGGCCGCTACCATGGCGGACAGGGTTTCGAAATTCCTGTCAGATCTTAATATCCCTTATCCCACTCAGGTGGCTGTGTTTCTCATGACTTTGATATTGTCGTATTTTTCTTTGGTACTGGGAGAACTGTTTCCTAAAAGAATTGCAATGCAGCATTCTGTGAAAATTGCGCGATTTACAGTTAAGTCTTTAATTTTTTCCGCTAAAGTGGCGGCACCTTTCGTCTGGCTCTTATCTTCTTCAGTTACTTTGCTGTTGAAAATAACCAGGCAGAATACAAAGGGAGAAACTGAAAATTTTTCAGAAGATGAAGTTATGTCTATGGTTGAAGTGGGGCAGGAAAGCGGTTTTATAAAGGAAGACGGCGCCAGAATGATTAACAGCATTTTTGCTTTTGACGACAAGCTGGCTTATGAAATTATGACACCGAGAACGGATGTGTTTGCCATAGACATAGATGATCCCCTCGATGAATATATAGATGAGCTGATGGAGCTGCGATATTCCAGAATACCGGTATATGAAGATGACAGCGACAATATAATCGGTATCCTGAATGTTAAGGACTTTCTGATTGCTGCCAGGGCCAAAGGTTTTGAAAATGTTAACATAAAGGAAATTCTGAGAAAACCTTATTTCATTCCGGAAAGCAAAAATATTGATGCCCTGTTTTCCGAATTGAAAAACAGCAAACAACATATCGCCATATTGATAGATGAATACGGCGGTTTTTCAGGCATAGTTACCATGGAAGACCTGGTTGAGGAAATAATGGGTGATATTGATGATGAATTTGATGAGGCCATGGAAGAAATAGTACCCATCGGAGAGAATGTTTATCAAGTAGACGGACTTATTTCTCTCAATGACCTGAATGAGGAGCTGGATTTGGACCTGGAGTCTGAAAACAGCGAAACTCTGGGTGGATATCTGCTTGAGATTTTAGGTGAAATACCGGAAGAAGACCTCAAAGAGTATCCGGAGATAAGAGTTGACAACCTCTGTTTCAGGATTGAAGCGGTGACGGACAGAAGAATCGAAAAGGTGCGGCTTGAGATAATGGAAAAAGAGGAAAACAGCGAGGAAGTCAGTTGAGCATAGAAATATCCGATGAAGTAATTGCCATATGCGTACAAAATGCCGCCTTGGCTACTAAGGGAATATATGGATTCAGCGGCGGGTTGACAGACAACATTTCAAAAAATTTGTTCGGCATAACTCCCGCTTACAAAGGCATTAAAGTCAGTCAGACCGAAGAGGGAGTCAATGTTGATGTTTCGGTCATTGTTGATTATAAAGTAAAAATCCCCGATGTTGCATGGAATCTTCAGGAGCAGGTCAAGAAAGAGATTGAAGACATTACAGGTTTAGCCGTAACGACCGTCAACATCCATGTCGCGGGGGTTCATTTTGTGGATAAAGAGCAGAGCAGATGAAAAAGAAATCAATCCGAAGCCTCACAAGAGAAATAGCTATGCAGCATCTTTATGCTCTGGAAATGCAAAACAAGCTGAAAGATGAAATGAATGATCCGGACACTGAAATGCTGTTTTCACTGAGGGAGGAAAACCCCTGTGACCTGGATGAAGCATATTTATCTGAAGTGATAAGTCTTGTGACCGGTCACATAAACGAAATTGATGACCTGATAAGCAGGCTGGCCAAAAATTGGAAAATCACCAGGATCTCCAAAGTGGATTTAAGCATTCTGAGATTATCCATCGGGGAAATAAGGTACTTGGATGACATTCCGCTTTCCGCTTCCATCAATGAAGCTGTGGAATTGGCTAAAAAATACGGCAGTGAAGATTCAGGCAAGTTTATCAACGGGATTTTAGGAAAGATAGTTAAAGAATGACAAGATGGCAATAAAACCTATAACAGTAAGCCAGTTTAATAATTATGTAAAGAGAATTTTAGAAACAGACCCCCTGCTGGGCAATGTCACTGTAATTGGCGAAGTTTCGAATTTAAAATATCATGGCTCAGGCCATGTGTTCTTTACTTTGAAAGATGAAAACAGCAGCCTTTCTTGCTTTCTTTCAAAAGATGCACTAGCCAATATCCGATATGAAATCAAGGACGGAATGCAGCTCAAAGCTGCGGGATATGTTTCGGTTTATGTGAAAAATGGCAGCTACTCACTTAATGTGCTTGATATAGAACCAGAAGGTGTGGGCAGTTTAATTCTTGCCTTTGAGGCTCTGAAAGAAAAGCTTCAAAAAGAAGGTCTTTTTGAAGAGAAGCATAAGAAGGAATTGCCTGATTCGCCAAAGCAGATTGCTGTCATAACTTCGGCTACAGGTGCGGCTGTTCGGGATATCATTAAAATCATTAGGCAAAAGAATAAGCTGGTTGAGATAATAGTTGTCCCCAGCCTGGTGCAGGGCCCTTCTGCCTCATCGGATTTGTCAGCGGCATTGTATGCGGTAAATAACTTTCTTCCCGAAACTGATATCATTATACTGGGGAGGGGAGGAGGCTCTCTGGAAGAACTGTGGCCATTCAACGAAGAAATCCTGGCAAGGGCAATTTTTGCCTCAAAGATTCCTGTGATTTCAGCGGTTGGGCATGAAACAGACCTCAGTCTTTCGGATCTGGTAGCAGACAAAAGGGCGGCAACGCCGTCGGAAGCAGCGGATATGGCCGTACCTGATCTCTACAGGCTCATTGATGAAAAACGCAGACAGCTGGAGCTCTTTCAAAACAGACTGATAAATATGCAGGAATTTAACCGACTGAAGCTTTCTAAAATTATCAATGAACTTTATTTTGCCCTCGTCGACAAAAGCAACAGACTGAAATCCAGGGTGGAACTTCTGGAAAGGGAGCTGACAAATTTGAACCCCATCAACATTCTGGAAAAGGGCTATGCAGCTCTGACAGATCAGAAAGGCAGGCTGATAAAAGATGTCAGACAGCTTAAGGCGGGCGATTTATTGACCCTAATCCATAGGAGTGGTAAAATTATAGCTTCAGTGGAGAAAGTCATGGAGGGGAACTATGGCACAGAAAAAGCTTGATTTTGAAGAATCTCTGAAAAAACTGGAAGAAGCTGTGGAAGCACTTAAATCCGAAGATATCAGCCTGGATGAAGCCCTGGCTCATTTTGAAGATGGAATGAAGCAGTATAAGGTTTGCAAAGAGCAATTGGATAAAGCTCAGGAACGAATAAAAATGTTTGATAAAATCAAGCAGGAACTCTCTGATTTTGAGGAATAGGAGGCAAAGATGCTACAAGAATACTTAAGCCGATACAAGGCCCTTGTGGAAAATCATATTACAAACTTCCTGCCGGAAATGGACCAGCACAATGAGCCTCTGAAAGAAGCTATGGAATATAGCCTTACTGCCGGAGGCAAACGGATCAGACCGGTTTTGCTTTTGGCGGCAGCGGAGTTTTGCGGCTATGACATAAATCTGGCCTTACCTTATGCCATTGCCCTGGAGTATATTCACACCTATTCTCTTATCCATGACGACCTTCCTTGTATGGATGATGACGATATGAGAAGAGGGAAGCCGACAAACCACAAAGTATTCGGTGAAGATATGGCAGTACTGGCAGGTGATGGTCTTTTGACCAGCGCTTCGGAAATAATGATGCGAGACATGCTGCTTTATATGGATGATCCGGATAAGCTTAAATCCAGACTAAAAGCTGCTTACGAAATCATTAAAGGAGCCGGTATCAGGGGCATGGTTGCCGGTCAGGTTGCTGATATAGATTCCCAGGGCCGGAGATGTTCCAAGGAATATATAGAATACATACATTTTAACAAGACAGCAGCGCTCATTGTGGCAGCTTTACGTGCGGGAGTTTTCCTGGGACGTGGTGACGGAGGTAAACTGGAAGCGCTTACCGCATATGGAGAGGCCATTGGTTTGGGCTTTCAAATATCCGATGATTTGCTGGATATTTACGGGGATCCTACAAAAACCGGTAAGTGTTCAGGCAGGGATGAAGCAAAATCAAAATGCACTTTCCCCCTGCTGTTTGGTGTGGAAGAATCAGAGCAAAGACTTGCTGATCTAACGGAGAGAGCTTTGGAAGCTGTAAGCCCATATTATGACGAAGCGGAATTCTTTACGGAATTTGCCTTGAGCCTGAAAGAAAGAAAAGGATAACACCTGTTTATGAAAGGTTTGTGTGAATACAATTTCCCCGAAGATCTGAAGGGAATGAGCAAAAGAGAACTGGAACTTCTCTCTTATCAGATCAGAGAATACTTAATAGAAAAAGTGGCAAAAAGCGGAGGCCATCTGGCCTCCAATTTGGGTGTGGTCGAATTAACAATTGCCTTGCATAAAGTATTTGACAGCCCCAAAGACAAAATAATCTGGGATGTGGGACATCAGGCCTACATCCATAAAATCCTGACTGGAAGGGCTGAAGGCTTTGACTGTTTAAGAGGGCTTGACGGCTTGTCAGGCTTTCCCAAGCGGCGGGAAAGCGCCCATGATATGTACGATGCCGGCCATGCAAGCACTTCTTTATCAATTGCTGCGGGTTATGCCAGGGCCAGAGATTTATCGGGAGGAAGGGAAGAGGTAATTGCTGTTATCGGAGACGGTTCCATGACAGGCGGCATAGCCTTTGAAGCTTTAAATAATATAGGCAGCAGCAACAGCAAGCTGATTGTGGTGCTCAATGACAATGAAATGTCCATTGACAAAAGCAGGGGGGGCCTGACAAGACATTTCAAAAACCTGAGAACATCAAAAGCGTATCTTGAATTCAAAAGGCGAGTAAGGGAGGGGTTAAAAGACAGGTCACAGACTAGAAACCTGATTTATCACAAGCTCAGCCGCATCAGAGATTCCATAAGATACGCCCTGATCGCAAGTTCCATCTTCGAGGATTTCGGTTTTAAATATTTAGGCCCGCTTGACGGCCATAATATCGAAAAATTGACTGAGACCCTGGAACTTTGCAAATCCCTGCAAGGACCTGTTCTTTTGCATGTGGTTACCAGGAAAGGCAAAGGATATAAAAATGCCGAAAATGACCCGGGTAAGTTCCACGGAATTGGAGCATTTGACAAGGAAACAGGACTAGTATGTGCAGCAGAAGGCGGAGAGAGCTATTCGAAAATTGCAGGCGGAAAATTGCTTGAGCTGGCTCTGGCAAACGACAGAATTTGCGCCATAACGGCGGCCATGACCGAGGCAACAGGATTACTGCCTTTTAAAGAAACTCTTCCGGACAGATTTTTTGATGTGGGCATAGCGGAACAGCACGCCGTATCCTTTGCGGCAGGCCTGGCTCTTGCAGGCTACAGGCCCTTTGTAGCAATATACTCAACTTTCCTGCAAAGAGCATACGACCAGCTGATTATGGACATCTGCCTTCAGAAACTTCCTGTGATTTTTCTGGTTGACAGAGCGGGCAATGTGGGCAATGACGGTGAGACCCATCATGGAATGTTTGATTTGTCTTATTTTTCCCATATGCCGGGAATGACGGTAATGGCTCCAAAAGACGGAGAAGAACTATTGGCAATGATGGATTACGCTCTGACAATAGGGGGCCCGGTTGCCATAAGATATTCAAGATCCTGTTCAGTTCCTGTTGTTAACGAAAGAGGATGCTTCCCGATAGACGGAAAGGTTGAAATTATGCGGGAAGGAAAGGATCTCACCATGCTGGCAATAGGCAGGATGGTTGAAAAAGCTCTCCTTGCCGGCGACATTCTGGTTAATAAAGGAATTGAACCAGAAATAATCAATGCAAGGTTTTTAAAACCTCTTGATATTGATTATCTTGTGGCATCGGTTACCAAAACAGGTAAGCTGGTAACTTTAGAAGATAATATAGTGGTCGGGGGTCTGGCTTCTTCGGCTTTAACTCTGCTGTCCGGCAGGGGAATTTCTGATTTCAGACATCTTGCTGTGGCCTGGCCCGATAAGTTTATCGAACAGGGAAATACTGAAGAATTGTTTAAACGTTACGGTATGGATGCAGATTCAATAGCTGAGAAAGTAGGGGATTTCCTTGAAGGAAAGGCTTGATGCTGTTTTAGTCAATCGGGGCTTTTACGAATCAGGGGAAAAAGCCAGGGCTAACATAATGGCAGGAAATGTGCTGGTGAATGGGGAAGTATGTACCAAAGCCGGCACAAAATTTAAAGAGGACATAGATATTGAAATAAAAGAAGAGACTTGCCCTTATGTAAGCAGGGGTGGCCTGAAACTGGAAAAAGCACTCAATGAATTTTCCCTGGATGTATCAGGGCTTATTGCTTTGGACATAGGGGCTTCAACCGGTGGTTTCACCCATTGTCTTCTGTCAAAAGGCATAAAAAAAGTCTATGCGGTGGATGTGGGCTATGGACAGCTGCACTATAAACTCCGCCAGGACCCGAGAATAGTCAATCTGGAAAGAATGAATGCGAGATTTTTGACAGAGCAGGAAATAGCCGAAAAAGTTAATCTTATTACCATAGATGTATCCTTTATTTCACTGAAACTGGTGTTTCCCGCTGCGGCCAGATTTTTAAAAGAGGGTGGCCGCCTGATATGCCTGGTTAAACCCCAGTTTGAAGCAGGCAGGGAAAAGGTTGGGAAAGGCGGTATTGTACGGGATGAAATGGTGCGGAGAGAAGTAATCGAGAATGTAAAATCCTATGGGCTTGAAAACGGCCTGATACCTTTGAATGTAACTGAATCTCCCATTAGGGGAGCCAAAGGAAATGTAGAATATTTAATGCTTTTGGAAAAGGCGGAAATACCGCCGGCAGGTGAATAGATGGCACTCACTCCAATGATGCAGCAATATATGGATATCAAAAAGAATTATCCCGACGAGATACTTTTCTTTCGGCTGGGAGATTTTTACGAAATGTTTTTTGATGATGCGATAGTAGCTTCCAAAGCGATGGAGGTCACCCTCACAGGCAAAAGCTGCGGCCTTGAGGAAAGAGCTCCCATGTGCGGCGTACCTCATCATTCAGCGGACCTATACATTGCCAGGCTTATAGAGAAAGGCTTTAAAGTGGCCATTTGCGAGCAGATGGAGGATCCCGCCACAGCCAAAGGCATTGTGAAAAGGGAAGTTGTAAGAGTTATTACACCGGGAACTGCCGTCAGCAGCAGTATATTAGACGAAAAATCCAATAATTATATAGCTGCAATATATATTGAAAATGGCAGAGCTGCTCTGGCATACGGTGATTTATCCACGGGTGAAGTGAAAGTGGGGGACTTCCCTAAAGAAGATATCTATAACAGCATTGTAAATGAAATAATGAAAATTTCCCCTAAAGAGCTCCTGATATTTTCTGATAAGGAACAGGAAACTCAGAACTTTTCTTTTGAGCTGGAAACCATCTACAAAGGTTACATTAACCTGTTGCCAACTTCATTTATTAACAGGTCAAGAGCCAGAGACCTGGTATTGCGTCAGTTTAAAGTAAAAACAACGGATGGGCTCGGCCTTTTGGATGCTGACTGTTCGATTATGGCCCTGGGTGCTTTGTTTGCCTATCTCCTTGAAATGCAAAAACAAAGCCTTTTACATGTTAATAATCTGCAAATACTGGATTTTAACGGATTCATGTCTCTTGACAAGTCCACAATAAGGAATCTGGAAATAACGGAAACTATCTATGACAGACAGCTAAAAGGCTCCTTGCTGGGAGTCCTCGATAGAACAGTCACGGCCATGGGCGGCAGGATGATTAAACAATGGCTGAGAGAACCCTTGAAAACTCTTGAAGCCATCAATAACAGACAGGATGCAGTGGAGGTTCTGTACAAGGATGTTTTAAAAAGAAATGCCCTGCGCACACATTTAAAGCAGGTTTATGATCTGGAAAGGCTCATGGGAAGAATAGCCCTGGGCAATGCCAATGGTAGGGACCTGATAGCCCTGAAAAATTCAATTTACGGCATTCCGGACATTAAGGAGGCCCTTAAAGACCTTGTCCTGGAAAACCATGCTTCCGGCCAGCTTGCAGAGCTGGAAACCTCGGTGGACTCCATGCCTGAATTGTATGACATTATAGACAGAGCCATAGAAGACGATGCCCCCGTTACAATCAGGGAAGGGGGGCTTATTAAGAATGGTTACTCCCGTGAACTTGATGATTTGAGGCACTCCATAAAAGACGGCAAAGCCTGGATAGCCGGTCTTGAGGAACTTGAGAGAAGCAGAACAGGCATAAAAAACTTAAAAGTTGGCTTTAATAAAGTTTTCGGATACTATCTGGAAGTAACAAAATCATATTATGACCTTGTGCCTGATGACTATATAAGGAAACAAACTCTTGTTGGCAGTGAGCGGTTTATTACTCCTAAGCTAAAAGAAGTGGAAGGCCTGGTATTAAACGGAGAAGCTAAAATTAATCAGCTTGAATATGAGCTTTTTCAGGAATTAAGGAATGAGCTGGTTAATTTTACTCAAACCATTCAAAAAACAGCCAAGGCAATAGGTACTTTGGATGTGCTCCTGGCTTTTTCAGAAGTGGCATCAAATAACGGCTATGTTAAGCCGGAAATAAATGAGGGAAGTCAGATTCGCATAGTCAAAGGGCGTCATCCGGTTATGGAGCATATGACCGAAGATGGTATATTTGTCAGCAATGATCTTTTTATGGACCGGGAAGACCAGAGTTTTCTTTTAATTACGGGTCCCAATATGTCCGGTAAATCAACTTATATGAGGCAGACTGCCCTTATTGTCCTTATGGCTCAGGCAGGATCATTTGTTCCGGCTGAGAAAGCCGAAATTGGATTGGTAGACAGGATTTACACAAGAATCGGCGCTTCAGATAATTTAAGTCAGGGAATGAGCACTTTCCTTGTGGAAATGAGCGAACTGGCTTTCATACTTAACACTGCCACTGAAAGAAGCCTTATCTTACTGGATGAAATAGGGCGGGGAACCAGCACCTATGACGGGCTTTCAATAGCCTGGTCTGTTGTTGAGCACCTGTGCAGCGATAAATTCCGGGCAAGGACTATGTTCGCCACCCATTATCACGAACTTACGGTTTTGGAAAATCAGATAAAAGGTATAAAAAATCTTAATGTAGATGTAAGGGACATGGAAGATAATATTGTTTTTCTCCACAAAATAGTTGAGGGAAGCACCAGTAAAAGTTACGGCATACACGTGGCGAAATTGGCGGGAGTGCCTGAAGATGTGCTATTGCGGGCCGAAGAAAAGCTTGCAGAGCTTGAAAAAGATAAAGATTATCAACCCAGAATGGAGCAAAGCCAGCTCTCGCTGTTTGATTTCATGCCGAAGGAGGATTAATGTATGCAGAATTACAGCAAAATAAATGTATTACCTCCTGAAATTTCCGAAAAGATCGCGGCCGGAGAGGTCGTAGACAGACCACTGTCCGTAGTTAAGGAGCTCCTTGAAAATTCCATCGACGGCGGAGCCGACAGCATTATAGTTGAAATCAGAAATGGCGGGAAAAGTTATATCAGAGTTACAGATAACGGTACAGGCATCAGCGCTGATCAGGTCGAGGCAGCATTTTTACGTCATGGAACAAGTAAAATCGCTGATTTAAGCGATTTGTATGCCATCAGGACCCTTGGCTTCAGGGGCGAAGCTTTAACCAGCATAGGGGCCGTTTCCCGCCTGGAAATGATAACGAAAGCGGAAGGGGAGGGCGTTGGCAGCAGAATCCTCATAGAGGGCGGAAATATCATTGAAAGATCCCCTGTTGGCGCTGACAAGGGCACAACGGTAATAGTAAGGGACTTATTTTTCAATCTGCCTGCAAGGATGAAATTTTTAAAATCTGATTCCGCTGAAGCCGGTATGCTAATTGAATTTCTCTCAAAAATGGCCCTGGCATATTCTGAAATCAGTATCAGGGTTATCAATAATCAGACCCTGCTCTTTGCCACAGACGGCAGGGGTGAACTATATGACAATCTCCTGAAAATACACGACAATGAAATGGTAAGCAAGCTCCTGAAGGTGGATTACATCGACAATGAGTATAAATTATACGGCTATATAAGCCCGCCATACGTAAGCAGGCCGGGAAAAAGCAATCTGGTTAATTTTGTTAACGGGAGAAGCGTTAAAGACAAAGTCCTTGAAGATTCAATCAGAACCGCCTACAGGGAAAGGATGGAAAGTGGAAGATTTCCGTATACTTTTCTATTTTTGGAAGTTCCACCACAGGCCATTGATGTGAATATCCACCCAAATAAGCTTGAAATACGGCACAGGAATGAAAAATTGATAAAAGAAATGGCGGTAAGAGCTATAAACCTTGCCCTTGATTCAGACAAATCGTTTAATGTCTTGCCTTTTAAAAGTGAACAAAATTTCCGCTTCACCGATGAAGGAACTTCGTTTAAATCAGAGCAAGTTGACATAAAAGAATTACTGTCAACAAAGAGAGAACAGATTCTTAACTGCGAAAAAGTAAGCGAAGCTGCAGAGTCGATTTATGAGAGTCGAGAACAATTCGTTTTTTCTGAATTGAAACCATTGGGTTCAGTATTCGCAACTTATATCATCGCTATAAGCCCTGAAAGATTGTATTTGATAGACCAGCACGCCGCTCATGAAAGAATAATTTATGAAAAATTTCTCAAACTATACAATTCTGAGGAGAAAGCAAGCCAGATGCTCCTTTCTCCACTGCTAATAAATCTGACACCTGAGGCTGCCGGGCGATTCAGTGATTGGTCAAAGGAACTCAGTTTATTAGGTTTTATTATTGAAGATTTCGGTGGCAGAACCGTTATAGTAAAAGGAATCCCCGGTTTCATGGAAGTAGGGGAAGCCGAAAATTTTCTCAGGTATTTCAGCGATGAAACAAATTATGAAAACCATGAAAAAACCATTGCAAAGGCATGCAAGGCCGCAATAAAAGCCAATAACCTATTAAATATAGGGGATATGAAAAATTTACTGAATGAGCTTGATGCAGCCGAAAACCCTTATTCCTGCCCTCATGGCAGACCCACGATACTCAGTCTTTCAAAGTATGAAATAGAAAGGCTGTTCAAGAGGGCTTAATATGAAAAACAGAGTTCTGGCACTTATGGGACCCACTGCTGTGGGAAAAACAGAATACACTGTCAGACTGGCACAGCAAATGAAGGGCGAGATCATTTCCGCAGATTCTGTTCAGATTTATGAACATATGATTATCGGCAGTGCCAGACCTTCTCCCGAAGAACTTGCCCTGATTCCTCATCATATGATAGGGAATATAAGCCCTTTCAGCGACTTTACTGTTGCAGACTATAAAAACTACGCAGAGAAAGCTGTCGGTGAAGTAATAGCGAGGGGTGGGTTGCCCATCGTATCCGGAGGGACCGGACTATATCTTAACGCCTTATTGTATGAAATGGATTTCAATCAGGCTCCGGCACAACCTGAACTTCGCAAAGAGCTTGAAGAATACTACAGAACACGAGGCAGAATTGATTTGCATGAAAGACTGGCAAAATCGGATCCCGATGCCGCCTTCAAAATCCATCCCAATAATGTGAAACGGGTTATGCGGGCCATAGAAATAGTTGAAAGCACAGGCAAGCCTATGGCATACTTTGAAAATATAAAGGTGAAAAATAAAAAGTTTGATTTTGTCCTTGTGTGTTTAAACAGGAACAGGGAAAATCTATACAGCCGGATTGATCAGAGAGTTGATATTATGATGGAAAAGGGCCTTCTGGACGAAGTTAAGGCCTTGGCTGAAATGGGTTTGTCTCTCAAGAACACTTCTATGCAGGCAATTGGCTATAAGGAACTGTTCTTTCATTTAGAAGGAAAAATAAGTCTTGATGAGGCTGTTGAAAAGATAAAGCAGAATTCCAGGAATTATGCAAAGCGTCAGCTGACCTGGTTCAGACGATATAATGACACGCACTGGTTTGAATTAAGCGAAAACGGAATAGAAGACCGGGTGCTTTTAGCCATAAAGGAGTTGGTAGTGTGACTGAAAAAAAACCGGTTAAAAAAACTCTGGTAATTCACAATCAAGGAGGAAAACCGGAAAATATAATTAAAAAAGAGCTGGAAATCAAAGACCGGTGCGCAGAAATTGAGAAGGAGCTGCCCCGGTTCATGAGTGGTTATTTTGCTTACCTGCGTGGCAATGTGCTCCCCATGACACGTCTGGCATATCTTCGTGATGTTCTTTTCTTTTCCAACTACCTGATTCGTGAAACCGGACTGACAGATGCCGGAAGCCCAAAAGAGTTAAGAGAGCAGGATTTTGATAAAATCAGAGGCAGCGACATAAATCTGTTTCTTGATTACTGCAGGAGCTATACTCTTAAAGAAGACGGCTATGCCCATGCTTATGAAAATGACCAAAGGTCGCTTGCCAGAAAAAAATCCTCCCTCTCAGTGCTTTTTAAACACTTATACAGAGAAGGCTTTGTCAGTAAAAATATCACAGATGCTTTCAATCCGATACGAGTGCCCAAACCGGGAGAACGGCAGATAAAGGCATTAAAAGACGATGAAGTAATGAGAATGCTGGATTCAGTCGTAACTGGGGACAATCTTACAAAAAGAGAAAAATCATACTGGGAAAAAACCAAACTCAGGGACAAGGCCATTTTGCTTTTCTTTCTGACCTATGGGTTAAGAATAACCGAACTTCAGCAGCTTAACCTTTCTTCCTTCAATTTCAGCAGGGATGAATTCACAATATACAGAAAGAGAGGAAAGGAGTCCGTAATGCCACTCAATAACACAACAAGAAAAGCGGTCCTGGAATATGTGGAACAGGAAAGGCCCGAAGGAGGCGTCGGGGAGGAACATCAGGATGCACTTTTTCTTTCTTTGCAGAAGAAACGCATGACGGAAAGACAAATCAGGGAAATGGTAAAAAAATACACATCAATAGGTCTGGAAACTTCCAGATCTGCAGGATACAGCCCCCACAAACTAAGAGCCACCGCCGCCACTTCGCTTATCGGGCGGGGGAGTTCCATCTATGATGTCCAGGCCCTATTGGACCACGAAAATGTTACAACAACCCAGCTTTACGCCGATCACGCGCAAAACTCCAGAAGAGACCTTATAAAAGGTTTTGAATGGGGAGAAGACATGATAGACAATATTAAAGACAGTGACGAGGAGGACAAACTGTAAATGCAACACAATACCGAAGAATTATTAAAATCTGCTTTTGGCATCAGCAGCAGAGTAATATCACACATAAATACTGCAGAGAAGGAAGTAGGGAGCCAGTTTGAAAAACTTGACGATATTATGGCCTATAATCAGTACAAAGTTTTGAAAGCTTTTCAGGAATGCCGGATCAGCGATGTCCATTTCGGCTACAATACTGGCTATGGTTATAACGATCAGGGCAGGGATGCTCTGGAAAAACTTTATGCCGCTGTCTTTGGCGCAGAAGCCGCTCTTGTCCGACCGATAATAGTAAACGGGACTCACGCCCTGTCGTTGATGCTTGCCGGTGTTTTAAGGCCCGGAGATGAGCTTATTTACTGTACCGGCAGCCCTTATGATACCCTTTGGGATGTAATCGGGCTCAGGGGAGAAGGCATGGGCTCTCTCAAAGAATTTGGGATTTCTTACAATCAGGTTGAACTGACGGAGGATGGGTCTATAGATCTTGAAGGAGTTAAGCGTGCCATTACACCCAGCACCAAAGCTGTCGCGGTACAAAGAGCAACGGGCTATGCATGGAGGAAGGCAATTACTATAGAAGAAATACAACGGTTCACCAGTTTTGTTAAATCAATAAATGAAAACATAATTTGCCTTGCGGATAATTGTTACGGAGAGTTTCTGGACTTGAAAGAACCCACAGAGGCGGGAATTGACCTGATGGCAGGTTCTTTGATTAAAAACCCCGGAGGTGGTCTGGCCTTGTCAGGAGGATATGTGGCAGGCAGGGAGGATTTGGTTGAAAAAGTATCCTATCGTATGACCTCCCCTGGGCTTGGCGGCGAATGCGGACTGATGTTTGACCAGACCAGGACCATGATGCAGGGCCTTTTCTTTGCTCCAAGTGTTGTAAACGGGGCTGTCAAAGGCGCGACGCTGTGCGGAAAGGTTTTTGAAAATCTGGGTTTTGAGGTCTGCCCCGGTCCTTTTGATAAAAGAAGTGATATCATCCAGGGGGTAAAGTTTGGAAACCCCGATGCCATGATTGCCTTCTGCGAGGGAATCCAGGCTGCATCTCCGGTTGATGCCCATGTAACACCGGTCCCCTGGGAAATGCCGGGCTATGAAGATGAGGTTATCATGGCCGCAGGAGCCTTTATTCAGGGTTCCTCTATCGAATTATCGGCTGATGGCCCCATGAGAGAACCTTATGTCGGATATTTTCAGGGAGGATTGACATATGAACACTCAAAATTCGGGGTCATAAAAGCTATGGATACTCTGGAAAAGAAAGGACTTTTATGAAGCTGTTTCTTGCCATATTAAAACTTTCTTTGCTGATTTTTATCGTTGCAGGTCTGCCCATGATCGTTTATTTTCGATTCCCGGAATTTTTCGACCATTTTAAAACCATGGAGGGCGTTAATGCCTACCTTGAAGCCAATAAGACCATGGGAATGTTTGTTTATGTGAGCCTTCAGATCATTCAAATTGTTATTTCCATTATACCGGGGCAATTTATTCAGGTTGCCGGTGGTTTTGCCTTCGGCTTTTGGATTTCATACTTGCTGTCAATAGCCGGCATTTTCCTCGGAAGCTCCATAGCCTTTGGCCTGGCCAGAACACTGGGCAGAGGAGGGGTGCATCTGATTTTTGGAGAAGAACGCATGAGCCGCTTCATTAATCAGCTTAACAGCAGACGGGCCTTTGCCGTTGTTTTTATGGTATTTTTGGTACCGGGCCTGCCCAAGGATATTTTCACCTATGCTGCCGGTGTTTCAGACTTCAAATACAAGCCTTTCATGATTCTGGCTTTGGTAGCAAGAACTCCGGCCTTGATGGTAAGCCTTCTCGCGGGAGCAATGATAAATAACGAAAGTTACATTGGTGTTGTTGTTCTTGTTATACTTACAGGTCTTGTCTTTATGGGCATGTCCATAAAACGTAAAGGCCTGACAACTCTTGTAGATAAATATTACCAGAAATTCAATCAGTATCCGGAAAAGAAAAAAAATTAGAAAAAGTGCTTTACAATGAACATATGTTCTGATATCATGTTCTTGATAACGAACATATGTTTATCGGAGGGCAGGGCAATGAAGAAGAGATATAGAATTAAATCCAGGCTGAGATTCTTCATGTCTTTCATGATAATACTGTTTTTGGTTTTATCCATAGCAGCTAATGTGGCGGGCTCAGACAAGAATGGTATGAAAACAAAAGATGACTACGTGGTTGTAAAAGTCAATCCCGGTGACACAATCTGGAATATGGCAAAATTATATGGGCCTGAAGGAAAAGATATAAGAAGAGTTGTTCACAAGATTTGTTTGATCAACCAAATAGGGCCAGAAGAGCTGAGGCCGGGGCAGGAGCTTAAAATACCGCTTATATGAAGTTTTTTCAAGGTATTGGGATATTAGATACCTGAATAAAAACGCTTAAATCGACGATTTAAACTATTCCTTAAATCATAATTTTCGGAATAGTTATATTTAACTTTTTTAACACCTGATAAGACTGTCCAGATAGCTCTGCAGTATGATTACGGCAGCCATTTTATCTATTACGGCTTTTCTGTCCTTTCTTTTAACATCAGCTTCGAGCAAAACTTTTTCCGCCATTAAGCTTGTCAGTCTTTCATCCCGATAAATTATTTCCACATTAGGTAAGCCGTTGCTTCTCAATTTGTTTTCCAGTGCTTTCCCGAATTCTTCGGTTAACCTGGCCTGAAGGCCTGAAGATCCGTCCATATTAAGCGGCAGTCCAAGAACGATTTTAGAACAACCGTTCGTTTTTGCAATTTCCATAATATGAGAAGTGTCTTTTTTTATACCCGTTCTCTCTAAAACAGAATGGCCGTGGGCAACTAAAAGAAGCTCATCGCTAAGTGCAATGCCTATCCTTTTTTCGCCCACGTCCAAACCCATAATTTTCATACTTTTATTTTTTCATAAATGCCCTGAGGAGTTCTTCCACCAGGTCATCTCTTTCTATATGTCTTATAAGGTTTCTGGCGTTGTTATGTCCCGTAATATAAGACGGGTCGCCGGAAAGAATATATCCCACCATCTGATCAATGGCGTTATATCCCCTTTCTTCCAGTGCATCGTACACTGATTTCAATATGGATTCTGTAGTTTGCGTTCCATCTTTTAATGGGTTGCTGAAAACAACTGTATTCCTGTCATCCATTGGTAACACCTTCCTTCAAAGGCCATTATAGCAGTTCTTCAGCGACTTGGAAAGCATCGGCAATTTTTTCGGGAGATTTGCCTCCGGCCTGAGCCATGTCGGCTTTGCCGCCCCCTCCCCCGCCTGCAGCTGCTGCTATCTTTTTAATCATATTGCCCGCATGATATCCCTTATCCAGTAAATCGTCGGTAACAGACACAATGAAATTCACCTTATTTTCATTAATCGATGCCAGTACAATAACAGCTTCTTTGGTATGTGCCTTAATCTCGTCGCTTATGCGACGCATCTCATCCACATCCATGTTTTCAAATTTTTCCCTTATTAGCCTTATTCCTTTTATTTCAGTGGAATTTGCCAGATATTTATCTGCAGAAGAACTGATTTCCATTGCTTTGTAGTGCTCCAGCTCTTTTTTTACAGACCTCAAATCTTTTGCCATATCCTCCAAACGGTTCAACATCATATCTGAAGGCACTTTCAAAAACCCTGATGCTTTCTGTATGAGACTTTCGCTTTCATTTAGCATTTTCCTTACTGCAAGACCTGTGACGGCTTCTATTCTCCTCACTCCGGCAGCTACACCGCTCTCTGAAATTATCTTGAAGCTGCCAATCTGACCGCTGTTACTGACATGGGTGCCTCCACACAGTTCCATGCTGAAGTCACCTATAGTAACGACTCTTACTTCATCTTCATACTTTTCGCCAAAATTTGCGATGGCACCGGCTTCTTTTGCCTTTACAAGGGACATTTCCTCAGTGTGCACATCTAAGAACTCGATGATTTTATCATTTACAATATCTTCAACTCTTTTAATTTCATCAGGACTCATAGCCTGAAAATGGCTGAAGTCAAAGTGAAGTCCACCCGGTCCCACATATGATCCCGCCTGCTTTGCATGGCCTCCAAGGACTTCCATAAGAGCTTTGTGAAGTAAGTGAGTAACGGTATGGTTTCTTGCAGAATTATTGCGACGTTTAGAGTCTATGGCAGCGGTTACCCGGTCGCCTTCCTTAAAATCACCCTTGTTTACCATAACTTTATGTAAGTAAACTCCATCATGTTTGCTAACATGAATAACCCTTGCCTGACTATCATCTTTTGTAATAGTGCCTATATCGGTTATCTGGCCGCCTCCTTCTGCATAAAAAGGCGTTTCGTCCAAAATTATTATCCTGGCATCATCTTCTGCGGGAAAAATCTTAACAATTTCTGCTTCCAGCGAATGTCTGGTGTACCCCCTGAAAACAGTGGGTCTTAGTTCCTTCAGGAAGCTCAGGTCTCCGCTCCAGCCCACTTCGCCCAAAGCTTTTCTGGCTGCCCTGGCCATCTCTTTTTGCTCTTCCATGAGTTTGTCAAAACCATCCTTATCATAAGTATAGCCATTTTCCTGCAATATTTCCTCAGTCAGCTCATAGGGAAAGCCGTAAGTGTCGTACAGTTTGAAAACATGGTCCCCTGCAAGTATGCTGGTGCCGGCTTTTTTGAGGTTTGACATTTCCTCCTCTAACAATATGCTGCCCTGCTCTATGGTATAGCTGAATTTTTCTTCCTCGGTCTTTATTATCTTATAGATAAAGTCCTCTTGTTCAATTAATTCCGGATAAGCTCCCCCAGAGACCGCTATTACGGCTTTAGTAAGATCGGCCAGGAAAGGGCCTTCAATGCCGAGAAGTTTCCCGTGTCTTGCAGCCCTTCTTAACAGTCTGCGAAGAACATAGCTCCTGCCTTCGTTGCCAGGTAAGATACCATCGGCAGTCATAAAAGTAATTGATCTGATATGGTCGGTAATAATTCTGATGGATGCATCAGTTTTAGCTTTTCCGCTGGCATATTCCACGCCGCTTACTTTTACTATCTGATCAAGAATATGACGGACTGTGTCCACATCAAATATGGAGTCAACGCTTTGTACAACGCATGCCAACCTTTCAAGACCCATCCCGGTATCAATATTTTTATGCTTTAACGGAGTGTAATTGCCGTCATTATCTTTGTTAAACTGGGTAAAAACGTGGTTCCATACCTCCACGAACCGGTCGCAATCACAGCCCGGACGGCATTCTGCGCTTCCACATCCCCTTTCCTCTCCCCTGTCATAATAGATTTCCGAGCAGGGCCCGCAGGGTCCTGTTCCTATTTCCCAGAAGTTGTCTTCTTTGCCCAGACGGATGATTTTCTCCTCAGGCATTCCAACTACATTTTTCCATATATCATAAGCTTCGTCATCTTCCTCATAAACACTGGCCCACAGTAAATCGGCATCCATTTCAAGAACTTCAGTAAGAAATTCCCAACCCCATTCAATGGATTCCTTTTTGAAATAATCACCAAAAGAAAAACTTCCCAGCATTTCAAAGAAAGTGCCGTGCCTCTCCGTATAGCCAACATTGTCTATATCGCCTGTTCTGATGCATTTCTGGCAGGTGGTCATCCTCTTGCTGGGAGGGGTTTTAGTCCCTGCGAAAAAAGGCTTTAAAGGTGCCATCCCCGAATTTATCAAAAGCAGACTTTTATCATCTTCCGGCACTAATGAAAAACTTTTGGCAGGATAGTGGTCTTTGCTTACATAAAAATCTTCAAAAAGTTTTCTTAATTCATTTAATCCCAATACTTTCATGACATTGCTCCTATTTCATAGATTCCCAATATTTTACCACAGTTTGTAAGTAAAATGTAGATGCAAAGAGAAAAAAATGTTAATATATCGGGGGTAATTATTATGAAAAAGAACAAACTGGGCAATACGGGTATTGAAGTGTCTGAAATTGGATTTGGCGTGCTTACTGTAGGCGGCAGCCAGCTGAACCTGCCTGTAAAAAAGGGTGCCGAAATCATTATGTATGCTCTGGAAAGAGGCATAAACTTTCTTGATACAGCCCAATATTACAATACTTACAGTTATATAAAAGAAGCTCTGAAAGGACAGGATTACAACCCTGTAATCTGCTCAAGGTCTTTGGACTGGTCTTATAAGGATATGGAATATGCCATCGAAGAAGCCAGGCGGGAGCTGAACAGGGATATAATCGATATTTTTATGCTTCACGAAGTCAGAAGCCCTGATGATTTCAGGTTGAGATCAGGGGCTTTTCAATGTTTGCTGGATTATAAGGCAAAGGGGACAATAAAAGCAACCGGTGTATCAACCCACCATGTCGATGTAGCTTTTATGGCCAGTAAAATCAAGGAAATTGACACTCTCTTTCCATTGATAAACTTCAGGAGCCTGGGCATAAGAAAGGGTGATGGTCCGGGAGAAAAGGAAGAAATGGCAAAAGCCATAAAAATGGCTGCAGATGCGGGAAAAGGCGTCTTTGCCATGAAAGCTCTCGGCGGAGGCGTTCTGGCTGCCGATTATGTGGAGGCCATGGATTACGTTACCGGTCTGCCGGGTGTAAATTCTACGGTTCTGGGCTTTGGCAGCATAGATGAAGTGGACACCGTTTTTGACTATATTGAAGCGCGGCTGCCCGGGGATTATAAGCCTGATTTAAGCCACAAAAGAATTTTTATTGACCAGGGTGACTGTGAAGGTTGTCAGGCATGTTATTACCGATGCCCCAATGATGCTATTTTTATAAATAAAGCAGGCCTGGCAGAAATCAATTATGACAAATGCCTGACCTGCGGCTATTGCGCACCTGTGTGCCCCGTCCGGGCTATTATAATGCTTTAACCACTAACTAAAAACTACTCTTCCTCATCGTGGTCGTGCTCGAAATCCTTATCCGGATTAAATCCCTCCAGGCCTTTAAGCTGAAGATTGTTTTTCTTTGCATATTCATATATGGCTGTTTTTATAGCCCCCTCTGCCAGGACAGAGCAGTGTATTTTGGGGCTGGGTAAGCCGCCTAACTCATCCACGAAATTCTGATTTGTAAGTTTTAATGCATCCTCAAGGCTTTTTCCTATTATCATATCTGTGGCAACACTTGATGAAGCTATGGCAGAGCCGCAGCCGAAAGTTCTGAATTTTGCATCTTTAATTATGTTGTCTTCAACTTTTAAGGATATTTCCATCATGTCTCCGCATACCGGGCTGCCATAGGTGCCTACTGCATCTGCATCCTCGATGAATCCGGCATTTTTTGGATTTGTAAAATGCTCCATAACTTTTTCGTTATACATGCTCATGTTTATACTTCCTTCCCGTATTTAAAATTTACATATTTTCTGCTGTCCGGCTATTTTTTGATTCTTTGCACCGATTCCATGGAGTGGTTTTCATCAAAAGGCGAAAAAGACCTCAGTTTTTTTACTATATCAACTATTTCACCCACAGCATAGTCTATATCCTCTTTTGTTGTCATTTCACCAAGGCTGAATCTTACTGAACTGTAGGCCTTTTCCAGGGACAGGCCTATTGCATCCAGAACATGCGAAGGTGCAAAGCTGGATGATGAGCACGCAGAGCCCGTCGATGCATATATACCTTTGCTGTCAAGAAATATTATTAAAGCTTCACCTTCAATGAAGTTGAAAACCAAATTAATGTTTCCGGGAAGTCTGTGCTCCATGCTTCCATTTATATCAACATGATCCAATCTGCTTTGGATTTCTTTCAAGAAATAATCTCTCTTCTCTTTCAGTTCCTTTATTCTGCCGGACAGATTTTGTCCCGCCAATTCGGCGGCCTTTCCAAAACCTACAATGCCGGGCAGGTTTTCCGTCCCTGCCCTCTTTTTATTTTCCTGTGCCCCGCCATGTATAAGGTTCTGGATCTTAAGCCCTTTTCTCAAATACAAGGCACCGACACCTTTTGGGCCATATATTTTATGGGCCGAAAAAGACAACATGTCCACCCCCAGGTCTTTGACGTCTATTGGTACATTGCCCAAAGCCTGGACTGCATCGCTGTGAAACAGAACACCTCTTTGTCTGGCTATTTCCGCAATCTCTTTAATGGGCTGTACTGTTCCTATTTCATTGTTTGCAAACATTATGCTGATTACGGTGGTTTCATCGGTTATGGCTTCTTTCAGCTGCTCCAGAGAAATGAGACCCTGACTGTCCACATCAAGAAAAGTAACTCTGAAACCCTCTTCTTCCAAAGCCTGTGCGGTATGAATCAATGCATGATGTTCAATTTTTGAGGTGATAATATGCTTACCCCTGTCCCGAAGCGCCCTGGCTGCGCCCATTACGGCCCAGTTGTCTGCTTCTGTTCCTCCGGAAGTGAAAAATATTTCTTTTTCAGTGGCGCCTATAAGGTCAGCCACCCTCTTTCTCGCCTGTGCCAATGCGTCCTTGGACTTATATGCAATCCTATACAGGCTGGAGGGGTTGCCGTAATTTTCGGTAAAAAAAGGCAGCATTTCTTCCAGCACTTCTTTTTTAACCGGCGTTGTCGCCGCATAATCCAAATAAACTTCTCTCAAGGCATTCCTCCTGTAACTGCAGCCGCAAAAAATAATAACATCCGGCTGTTACAGGTATTTATACCACTTTGATTAAGAAGATAAACCGCCTCTGGAAATAATTTTGTAACTTAAAAGTGCGAGAAATTCCCCGTTTGTAGGCTTCTTTTCAGCATTTTGGGGCCAGGCTTTGTTTATTGAAATTCTTATGGCTCTTTCAACTGCACACGGGGTGGAATTGTTTTTGGAAGCAACTGAAGGGTAAAGCTCCTTAGTCAGTGCGTTTAGAATATCCGGATCTGAAAGAACAAGCTCTATTGCATCAAATATGTAGCGATAGCCCTTGTTTGCCAAGCCTATTCCTTCCTCAATTATGCTCAATGCAATCATATCTTTCCTGGTCATATTGTTTTTTTCATCCATTACAAATCTATAGCCGGTTATTGAACACAGATGTGGGATTTGAGCTTGGCAAATGTTTTTTCTCCAATGCCGCTGACATTTTTCAAATCTTCAATTTTATTAAACTGGCCGTACTCACGTCTGTAAGCAAGAATTTTTTCGGCTGTTGCCGGCCCGACTCCGGTTAATTTCTGTAGCTCTGAAGAATTTGCAGTATTGATGTTAATCAGTCCTGATTCACTTACTGCATCAGGCGAAGAAGAGGTTTGTATCACGGGCACGCTTTCATTTTTCCTTGGTATATAAAGTTTTGTACCATCATGCAAAACCGCTGCCAGGTTAACATTACTGGTATCAGCTTTTGCTGAAAGACCGCCTGCTGCCTCGACAGCCTGATAGATCCTCGTTCCTTTGGGCAGGATATAAACAGATGGATTGCTTACTTCACCCGCAACATCAACCACAATCATTTCATCTTCATTTTGCGCTTCCGAAATATTGTCTGTCTCATCATCGTTAAACTGCAAATGGTCCCCGATTTCTGATGACAATGCCTCAGGCTCATTTATCTGCATTCCTTCATCTGCTTTTGACAGCATCACAATAATATCTTCTTCTGTGTTCAGATTCTTAAAAAGCAAAGCTGCTGCGCCCACAATAAAAATTATGCCGACTGTAACAGGAATGCGATATTTATTGAAAAAATTGAAAAACTGCATAAATCCACCCCTTCGTTGTGAATATTATACAATATTTCCATATAATGTCAATATCTAAACCAGAGTTTTCTTTTCTTTATCAAGTATGTCTTGTCTTATTAAACGGTAATCACCTTTGGTTGCTATGATACCATCAAACCTGAAAACTGCATCCAGCAGCATATCAGGATTCAGACTTGCCTGGCTGCCGGCCCTGATAACCATTGAAATAACTGTTTTTTCACCTTCGATGGTCATTGATAAACTATCTATTAGAGGTTTTAGATCAATAATTACTTCCTGATTTTTCTTTTTACTATATTTTTTGAACTGTATTTGGTCCTGGCCTAAAAATTTTTCCAATATATTTTCCTGGCTGAACTTAATCTTTGATTCGAGAATGGCCAGATAGCAGGCATACTCAACGGAAGATGCAAGTTTACCCGCATTCTCATCAAGTTCCTGCGTGTATAATATTTTGATTCCATATGGCAAATGACTGTTCACAAGTCCCGTTACCATATCAGGGACATATGGTCTTTTGGTTTCTATTTCCAGATATTCGCCTGTGCTTTCGTGTCCAAGCGGCAAAGCCAGTGCGAAGCTTATTTTGGGATGAGGGTTGAATCCCCTGGAATATGTTAAATCTATGCCTGCCTTCTTGAAGTTTCTTTTAAAAAGCCTTATCAGGTCCAGATGGGAGGTGTATCGTAACGGCCCCGTTTTTTCAAACTTCAAAATATATCTACTCATAGCAAACGCTCCTTAGCCCGCAATTGGTGCAACCCAGCCGGCAATCCTGTGTGGTTATGCCCTTCAGTGCCCTTTTTCTCTCCAGTTCAAGGTATTCTTCACTTACACCAGAATCTATGTGGGACCAGGGCAGTTCCCGGCCTTTGCACACCTCCCCCGAAGTATAATATCGGGGGTCGATTTCAACATCTGCAAAGGCCGCCCGCCATTTATCATAATTGAAATGCTCCCGCCAGCCGTCAAATTTGCAGCCCAGCTCAAAAGCACGATAAATGGCGCGCCAGAGTTTTCTGTCCCCTCTGGCGAGAACTGCCTCAATCTCTGCAGTGCCGCTGTCGTGATAATTGAACTGGACTCCTTTGATCTTTCTCAACTTGTCTTTCAGATACATGTTCTTTTCCCTGAAAGTTTCAGGGAGATCCTGAGCCTCCCACTGGAATGGTGTGTGCGGCTTTGGCACAAAATTGGAAACGCTGACCGTAAGTCTGAACCGTCTGCCCACGGCCAGTTTCATGATTTCTTCTGCCACATTGACAATACCATCCAGGTCTTCATAAGTTTCCGTGGGCAGGCCAATCATGAAATACAGTTTTGCACCGGTCCAGCCGTATTCAATGGCCTGGGTCATAGTTGAAATAATATCTTCATGGGTAATGTTTTTGTTAATTACATCTCTCAATCTTTGGGTACCTGCTTCAGGAGCAAAGGTTAACCCGGTCTTTTTGTAGCCCTGTATTTCTTCAAGAACCTGAAATGAGAATCCGTCCAGCCTTAGCGAAGGAAGAGAAATGGCAATGTTTTCATCTCTGCCCAGAGTCAGCAGCTCGTCGGCCATCTCTGCAAACTGCGAATAATCACCTGTGGAAAGCGAAAGTAAAGAGAGTTCTTCATGACCGGTTGAGGCAAGCTGTTCTTTAATAAGCCTCATGTTGGTTTCCTTGCTGCGTTCCCTTACGGGCCTGTATATCATGCCGGCCTGACAGAATCTGCAGCCACGGGTACAACCTCTGAAAATTTCCATAACTGCCCTGTCATGAACAATTTCAATAATCGGAACAAGTGGTTTTTCGGGATAACTTGCCTTATCAAGATTTTTAACTATATATTTCTTTACTTTTTCAGGCTGATCCCCTTCTGTCCCCGGAACATAAATTCCGGGCAGTGATTTAATAGTTGACAGAAATTGTTTACGGTAAGCTAACGCACTAACCGGGTCAGTTTCTTTTTTGCCGGCCTGTTTCCATTTCCCGTATGCCTTGCAAAGCATTTCCAGCGATTCTTCTCCATCTCCCAGTAAAAAGAAATCGAAGAACTCAGCAACCGGCTCCGGATTAAATACGCATGGGCCGCCGCCCACTATAAATGGATGTTCAAATGTCCTGTCTTTGCTCCTTATGGGGATTCCAGACAGGTCCAGCATATTCAGTACATTCGTATAAGAGAGTTCATATTGCAGGGTAAAACCGAGTAAATCCAGCTCTTTTAAGGGCCTTTTTGTCTCTAAAGTAAATAGAGGCAGGCCTTCCCGCCTCATAATAGCTTCCATATCCAAAGCAGGTGCAAAAACCCGTTCACATTGGACAGTTTCAATATCATTCAAAATTTTATACACAATCTGTAATCCGGTATAAGACATACCTATTTCATAAGTGTCAGGAAAAGCAAAGCCAAATCTTATAATTATTTCATTATCGTCTTTAATTACGGAGTTATGTTCACCGCCAATATAACGTCCGGGTTTTTCCACCAGAGGCAGTATCTTATCAAGCTTGTCGTTTATGTCCATATATTCTCCCGTGCATTCCCTTCTTCCGCCATTAAAGCTTCAACTGTTTTACCGAGAATGCCTTCTATCCTGTTTTTCAGCAGTTTATTTTCTTCTATACGGCTGATAACTTTCTCTGTATCTACACCTTTTGAAATGAGTTTATCCAGCACTGACCCCATTCTCACTTCCAGGCCTACGAATTTGTCCTCTTTGACCATCCTGTCAGCAAGACAGAGTATGTCCAGTTCAGTAATTTCTGATTTAAAGGGATCTGTAGCATAAAACATATGGCATTTGACGAGCCCGGCCACCTTTCTGTAACCCTTCTTTTCCAAAGCCAGTGCACCCACCAGGCCATGATTTTCTTCTGTCCTTGCTATATCATGGAGTAAAGCTGCCGCTTCCAGCAGTCGCAGATCAAGATCATATCCCTTTTCAACTAAAGCTTTTGCTATAGTCATGGCTGTTCTGGTTACTTCTTCACTGTGTGCAATAACATTGGCCGGAGTTCCGTAAGATTTTAGAATCTCCATACATAATTGCCTTGTCGGGATCACATTCTGCACACTGCAGATCATGCAGCCTTTTTCGTGTCCCTGGCATCCTTTGCAGTCTATAGGCGGTGTTGGGCTTTCTTCATTGGTAATAAGGAAAAATCCTCCCGAAAGCCTTTGGTTGGGAAGATTTCCATCTCTGTCCAAAATACGCCCCACCATGGTGTCTGCGACTTCGTCGAGCATATCGTTAATTCGTCTGGATGGCATTCCGTAAGTTCCCGGTCCGTATGCCACAGAAATAAACAGACCTCTTTCATCCAGTTTTTCCTGCTCTTTTATGTGATTCCGAACCAATGTCTTTGTTGCTTCAAAAAAACAATTTATCCATACATCCTGATAATACAGTTCGGCCTGGTTTTTTGTAGACATGTAGCATTCACCCAAAGTTATGAGGAAAGCATATATGGACTCAACTGTATGTTTTTCAATCTCCTCCAGTAAAGTACAGGAAAAACTATTTCTTTCCATGAAAATAAGGCCATCGTCATAAGAACCTTCAGGGAGCGGAATCAAAACTACTTGAATCTTCATAAAACTTTTAAAATTATCCAGGACCTGTAAAGATTCTTCGATTAATATCTTATGATTTTTGGCTCCTGCACCCAGTTCGCTGTACTGGGTAAAGAATTCTCTGGCTATGGGCTCCACATCTTCAAAATTCAGTTGTATCAATGTGCTTTCCATGTTTTTACCCGTTTATATTTTATCAAATTTATCTTACATTGACAATAAAATGTATTTAAACTATAGTTAAGTATATAATTAACATGGGGAGACAAATGTTATGAATTATGCAAGCATGCTGGATGATATGATTAAGGAAAGCGAGCTGTCCCTTCGCAAGCTGTCAAAGCGCTGTCAGGATCTGGGCCTGAAAATCACGCCCTCCTATATTTCTCAGCTGAAAAACGGGAAACTTCCTCCACCAAGCGAGGAGGTATCAATGATACTGGCAAAGGCCTGTGGATCGGATAAGCAGGCATATCTTGTTTTTCAGGGCTTTATGGAAAAAGCTCCCAAAATGGTCAAGGAATATATGATTGCATCATCCAGCCTTAACAAAATTCTCCTGGAGAGCCTTTGCAAGGAAGAAAACCGGGCCTTTACCGAACAGATGCAGGAATATATCAGAGAACTCGACATACTTGCTGCGATGGAGCTCAGTTCGGACTACATATCAACCAATGACCCCGATAAAAGACGCAATCTGGTAAAAGAAATATGCCTTAATGCCGGTGATGTTGCTTTTGCTGATGCGGAGGGCGAAATGACAAATATGTTTTTGGCGGACAATTCCATGGCACCCGGCGTTCCCATGCACGCCTACCTCTACATAATGCCTACCAAAGTGGATTTATTGAAGGACAGGGACATAATTGCACTTTACCCGGACAACCGCAAGGTTCCCACTTTGAGACGGGTATATTTTATTAAAGACAAAATCATGCTCATTCCTGATGATAAATCCTATGAGATATATGTTTATTCCAGTCTGGATGAAATTCAATATATAGGCAGACTGGTTTCCTATAAGGTTGATTTGTAATCAAACTCAAAATCGCTGATTCTGACTGTATCTCCATCCTTTAATCCCATGGCGAGCATTTTATCTATTGTTCCGCTCTTTTCTATGTATTTATAGAGATACTGAAGGGAGCCAAAGTCGTTTAAATTTGTGGATCTGAAGATTCTGTCCAGCTGATGCCCCGATAAAACAAAGGTATCTCCATCTTTTTCGATGTGAACAGCCTTGAACTCTTCATCGCTGAGCTCCCCTCTGTCATCAAAACCGGGAAATATTTCCATCTTTTCTTCGGGCAGAGTGGCAAGAACTTCAAAAGCATAATCTATCAGTTCTTTAACCCCCTGCTGTACAGGCGCTGAAATAACAAAGACCCTGTAACCTCTTGCCTCCATGGCTTGGACAAATTCAGAAACCTTATTCTGCTCTGCAATATCAGCCTTATTGGCGACGATTATTTGCGGCCTTGATGCCAGCTTCTCACTATAGCTTTTTAATTCATTGTTAATTATCTCAAAATCATTCAGCGGATTCCTGCCTTCTATTCCCGAAACATCCACCATATGAAACAGAAGTCTGGTCCTCTCTATATGTTTCAAAAAATCCAGACCGAGACCTGCACCCTCGTTTGCACCTTCAATAAGGCCGGGTATGTCGGCCATCACAAACATGGAATCATTCTTCTCTACAACCCCCAGATTCGGCGCAAGAGTAGTGAAATGATAGTCGGCTATCTTTGGTCTTGCTCCGGTTACTACAGACAATAATGTGGATTTGCCCACATTGGGATAACCAATCAATCCTACATCTGCAATAAGTTTCAGCTCCAGTGTAAGACGGCGCTCAACAGCTACGCTGCCGGCCTGAGCAAAATTTGGGGCTTGCCTGGTAGATGTTTTATACATGGCATTGCCTTTGCCGCCTCTTCCGCCGGCAGCAGCCAGATATATTTCTTTATCTTCCACTATGTCCTTAACCGGAATCCCTGATGCCTGGTCGATAATTATTGTGCCCAGAGGTACTTTAATATGCAGGTCATCGCCCTTTTTCCCGTATTGATTCTTCTTCTTGCCGTTTTCTCCGTCACCTGCCTGATATTTCTTTTTATATCGAAAATCCATAAGGGTTTTCATGGAAGCATCACCTATGAAAAATACACTGCCTCCATTACCCCCATTTCCGCCATCCGGGCCCCCATCGGGAACAAAAGCCTCTCTCCTGAAGGATACGGCTCCATCCCCGCCACGCCCTGACCTGATTGTAATTTCTGCTCTGTCAACAAACATTTTCCCCTGCCCAGCTTTCGGTTTATACCTTTTATAGTAAAAAGCCTCCGGATTCGGAGGCTTAATTTTAAGCTTCTTTTGGATATACGCTTACTTGTTTTTTTCTTTTTCCTACAGTTTCAAATTTAACTGTTCCGTCTACGGTTGCAAACAAGGTATCGTCTCCGCCTCTGCCCACATTGTTGCCGGGATGAAGCTTGGTACCTCTTTGCCTTACCAGTATGCTTCCGGCGCTTACAAGCTGGCCGTCAGCTCTTTTAACTCCCAGGCGTTTGGACTCGCTGTCGCGGCCGTTCCTGGAGCTTCCTACACCTTTTTTAGACGCCATCTTTTACACCTCCTCCTGGCTTTCAGCTTCCTCAGCTTTTTTTGTGGTTTTCTTTTCCATATCTATGGATGAAACTTTCAACAGTGTATAAGGTTGTCTGTGACCCTGCTTTTTTCTGTAGTTCTTCTTGGATTTGTATTTGAAAACGACAACTTTTTCTCCCTTGCCATTTTCTACAACCTCTGTTTTGACTGCGGCTCCCTTTACATAAGGTGTTCCGATTTTGACGGTTTTGCCGCTACCATAAATGAGAACTTTATCAAGTACCACCTCGTCGCCTTCAGAACAGGTCATTCTTTCTACGGAAATCAAGTCTCCTTCCTGAACCCTGTACTGTTTGCCACCGGTTTCCACTACTGCATACATTAACTTCTTACCTCCTCTATCCAGTCTCGCCGTATCAGGCAGTGATTACACATTTAAGGCCTTTAACGAGCGGCTAACAACTTTGGTATGATATCATGTTTTGCTTGTATCTGTCAAGTTTTTCTTTTTGGCTATATTGAGCATAATGCTTGTAGTCAGATATATAAAAATAAGTACGGCAAAAACGCCTCCGAGGCCAAACAGCATTAGTTTTAATCCGGCTTTCATCAATATTAAATCCATGATCTCCTCCTACATTCCGGCAAGAATAGCAGGAACCAGGGCCAGTACAAGACTGCCTGCAACCACAGATCCCAGCTGTCCGGCCACATTTGCGCTCATAGCCTGCATCAGAATGAAATTGTTTGGGTCTTCTTCCTTGGCAAGTCTTTGAACTATTCTTCCTGACATGGGAAATGCGGATATCCCTGCTGCGCCTATCATGGGATTGACTTTTTCTTTCAGGAACAAATTAATCAACTTTGCAAAAAGTACTCCGCCTGCTGTGTCGAATATGAAAGCAATAAGGCCCATGCCCATTATCATCAGAGTCTGGATATTCAGGAACGACTGAGCCGTCATGGTTGAACCAATAGTTATTCCCAGAAGCAAGGTAACCAGATTAGCCAGTTCATTTTGTGCAGCATTGGAAAGTCTGGTAAGTACTCCGCTGACTCTGATCAGATTGCCGAACATGAGAGAGCCTATCAAAGCCACACTTATCGGGGCCAGAATACCTGCAATCAAAGTAATCGAAATGGGAAAAAGTATTTCAATAATAGCCGGAATCTCAACCTGGGTATATCTCATCCTTATCATTCTTTCCTTTTTTGTAGTCAGAAGTTTAATTACAGGAGGCTGAATAATAGGCACCAGCGACATATAAGAGTATGCCGCCACTGAAATGGGCCCCAGATAGTTTTGGGCAAATTCTTTGGCAACATAAATGGATGTTGGCCCGTCAGCCGCACCGATAATACCTATGGCTGCTGCTTCCTTCAAATCAAAATGACCGGTGGCCAGGGCAAAAAGCATTGTAAAGAAAATGCCGAACTGGGCTGCAGCACCGAAAAATATCATGAAAGGATTTTGAAGCAGGGGCTTAAAATCTATCATGGCTCCAACCGCTATGAAAATAAGAACCGGGAAAAGCTCAGTCTGTATTCCCGCCTTGTATAATATGGTAAGAAAGCCCTGCTCGCCTACAGCTGAAGACATGGGTATGTTGCATAAAATCGCACCAAAGCCTATTGGCAAAAGAAGCATTGGTTCATATTCCTTAGCAATCGCCAAATATATAAGCAGGCCTCCGATAACAAACATGACCAGATGCCCTATTTGAAAATTTATTATCCCTGCCAGCAGCTCTTCCCAAAGTCCGCCCAATTACAGTTCTCCCCTTTGTTATTAAAAATAATAATAAGCCATGCACTGACGGCTTATTATATCAAATATATCAAATTATATAAAGCATTTTATTCCAGCACAACCCCGTCTTCGTCAACGCTTAAATCGTCTTCTTTGGCGGAGGATGCTTTGAATGTGCCCATGAGTTCAGTTTCAATCTCTGCAAGCATTTCAGGATGGTCAGCCAGATAGTTTTTAACGTTTTCACGGCCCTGTCCAATTCTTTCACCCTTGTAGCTGTACCAAGCGCCGGCCTTATCCACTATTTTGGCGCTTACGGCGCTGTCCAGCACATCCCCTTCCCTGGAAATGCCTGTGCCGTACATAATATCAAACTCAGCCTGCTTGAAGGGGGGTGCTACTTTGTTCTTCACCACTTTGACCCTTGTACGGTTCCCTATGACCGTGTCGCCCACCTTGATACTTTCTATTCTCCTCACATCCAGCCTCATGGATGAATAGAATTTTAGTGCTCTGCCTCCTGTGGTAACCTCCGGGCTGCCATAGATTACACCGACTTTTTCTCTGAGCTGATTGATGAATATGGCGCTGGCATTTGATTTGTTTATGGCTCCTGTGAGCTTTCTCAGGGCCTGGGACATCAGTCTGGCTTGCAGACCCACATGGCTGTCCCCCATTTCACCCTGGATCTCTGCCTTCGGAACAAGGGCTGCTACAGAGTCCACAACCACCACATCAATAGCTCCGCTTCGGACGAGAACTTCACAGATTTCCAGAGCCTGTTCCCCGGTATCCGGCTGAGCTACAAGAAGTTCTTCTATATTGACGCCCAGATTCTTCGCGTATTCCGGATCCAGGGCATGTTCAGCATCAATAAATGCGGCCTTCCCGCCCTGCTTCTGCGATTCTGCTATTATGTGCAAAGCCAGTGTTGTTTTTCCTGATGACTCGGGCCCGAATATTTCCACCACTCTGCCTTTGGGAACACCACCTATACCGGTCGCTATATCAAGACTGACAGAGCCTGTGGAAATACTTTCCACATTCAGCCTGGCATTATCACTTCCCAGCAACATGACAGCGCCCTTGCCAAACTGCTTTTCAATCTGCAGCATTGCAATCTCCAGGGCTTTATCTTTCTCTGTTTGATTTATGCTCATTTCATCCTCCATTAAATGCGAACATGTGTTCTGTACCCATTCTACTAAAGCATAAGTTGGTTGTCAAGCATTAACATATTACCATTATTTGTAAATATTGTCAAATATTAATTCTGCATAGAATTACAATATCAGTTCCGGCCTGCCGTCCAGGGCCCTGTTTATCATGTCAAACATGAGTAATGTGGTATAGCTTCTGTTCCAGCCCCTGCTTACATTTCTTATTCTGAATTCCTGAGTTTTGATTTCGTCTTTGCATATAAGACAAATATATACAAGCCCTACCGGTTTTTCATCAGTGCCTCCCAAAGGTCCGGCTATGCCTGTAACAGATATTGCCATGTCCGATCCTGAAACTTCTTTCACTCCTGCGGCCATCTCTATGGCAGTTTCCTTGCTGACAGCACCGTATTTTTCCAGGGTTTCGGATTTGACTCCCAGCTCTTCGATTTTGGCCTTATTGCTGTAAGTAACGATTGATCTGTCAAAAACGTCAGAAATACCTGAGATCCCGGTCAATGTCTCTGCAAACATCCCTCCTGTACATGATTCAGCTGCGGAAATGCTGATTTTTCCGGCAAGCAGTTTGTTTGCCACCACCTGGCAGAGTTCCTCATCATCAGTTGAATATATGTAATCCCCCACATATTCTTTCACTTTTTCTACCATACTATTTACGGCATCTTCTGCCTCCGCAAGGGTTGATCTTTTAGATGCTATTCTGAGGCTGCATTCACCGGCTTTTGCATAAGTGGCCAGGGTTGGATCCGTCTGATTTTCTATAAGAGGTAAAAGTCTGGTTTCCAGCATGGACTCGCCTATACCGAAAAGTCTTATCATTTTGTAATGAATGACGCTGTCCGTAAGTTTCCCGAGGTAACCGGCCACATGTTTTGAAAACATATTTTTCATTTCGACAGGCGGTCCCGGCAGGCAGATTATATATTTTCCCTTGTTTTCAAGTATGAAACCCGGAGCCGTTCCCCGGTCATTATCGAGCACCAGGGCTCTGGACGGAAGATAGGCCTGCTTCCGGTTGTTTTCAGTCATTTTCCGGTTTAATTTTTTAAAATAGGATTCAAGCTTTCTCATAGACTCATCATGCACCACAAGGTCATCTTCAAAAACCTGACACACTATTTCTTTAGTCATATCATCCTGTGTGGGTCCCAGGCCTCCTGTTGTTATTATAAGATCGCTGTCCTGCAAAGTCAGTTGTAAAATATGAGCAAGCCGTTTGGGATTGTCTCCGATAGTGTGATGCGACAAGACGTCTACGCCAAGCAGATTGAGCTGCTGGGACAGATACACCGCATTGGTGTTTACAATCTGGCCGAAGAGCAACTCGGTTCCGACACTTAAAATTGAAGATTTCAATTCAGCACCTCTATATTCATTAAGATTTATTTCCTGAATATTTCCCGGCTCTTATAAACATATTCTGCTCCGGAATATATGGTAACAAGTACGGCGAGCCACAAAAGGCTCATCCCTGCGGGAAAATCTGTGAAAAGGGTGAATGGCCAGTCACGCAGCAGAATTATCGATAAAGATACCATTTGAAGGACTGTTTTAATTTTGCCCCATATACCCGCCGCTATTATTATTCCTTCACCTGCCGCAACGGCCCTGAGCCCGGTAATAAGAAATTCTCTCGATAGTATTACAATTACCATCCAGGCCTTGATTTGACCCAATTCTACAAGGCACAGCATAGCTGATGTTACAAGAAGTTTATCAGCCAGGGGGTCCATAATTTTACCGAAATTACTGATGAGATCGTACTTTCTTGCAATATGGCCATCCAGCATATCTGTTAACGATGCAGCAATAAATATTATTCCTGATGAGTAATAAAATTCATTCAGGAGGA
Organism: Bacillota bacterium; assembly: GCA_052034085.1. Lineage (GTDB taxonomy): Bacteria > Bacillota > Clostridia > Peptostreptococcales > Anaerovoracaceae > UBA1426. The sequence goes on from JBPOJA010000011.1 coordinate 139,022, forward strand.
GCACGATAAAAACAGGAATTGACATAATTCTCAATATGGTTAACTTATTTGGTAAATTCATCAAATCCTCCCTACCTGTCTTCCAAACAAATCGTAATCCCATGCTTCTTCAATAGCAACCATTACATAATCGCCAGGTTCCGGTTCTTTGTCAAATTCCGATGCGAAAATAACCATGTTGTCAATTTCCGGCGCATCAAACTGGCTTCTGCCAAGAAAAGTATCCCCTTCTTTTTCTTCTACCAGTACTTCCAAAACTGTACCGACCTGAGATTCATTGTGCTCCAGGGAAATTTTCCTTTGAATTTCCATGAGCCTGTTTTTTCTTTCTTCTGCAATATTTTCAGGAACCTGATTTTCCATATCGTAAGCAGGTGTGCCTTCTTCCCTTGAAAATGCAAATACTCCGAGACGCTCAAATTTCATCTCTCTTATGAAATCTTCAAGGGCTCTGGCATCTTCTTCCGTTTCCCCCGGAAAGCCACTTAACAGGGTTGTCCTGATATGTATGCCGGGGATGCGGTTTCTCAGTTTGCTGATAGTGTTTTTAATAGAAGCATTTGTAGAATTTCTGTTCATTGCCTCCAGCACTCTGTCTACCGAATGCTGAACAGGTATGTCTATATATGGACAAATCTGGTTATTAGCTGCCATTGTCTCTATTAACTCATCAGTTATGCCGTCTTCATAACAGTACATTAACCGGATCCATTTAATGCCTTTAATTTTTACCAGTTCTTTTAGAAGGTCTGCCAGCTTTCTTTCACCGTAAAGATCCATCCCATAATAAGTCAGATCCTGAGCGATGAGTATTATTTCCTTAATTCCCTGCCCGACCATCTTTTCTGCATCTCTGATGATATTTTCTATTGGCCGGCTTTTGTACCTTCCCCTTATAAAGGGAATGGAGCAATAACTGCAGAAGCTGTCGCAGCCTTCTGCAATTTTCAGATAAGAGGAAAACTCAGGTTCATCTGCCTCAATGTCGGACTCGGAAAAAGCGTAAAACCTGCCAGAATCCCTGTATTTTTCAATTAGCTGGCTGAGGCGGCTGTAATCGTTTACACCAGTTAAAATGTCGATTTCCGGTATTTCTGCAAATAATTCCTGCCTGTATCTTTCCGAAAGACAGCCGGTTACCATAAGTATGGCATCTTCGTTTTTCATTTCAGCCAGATCCAGGATGGTATCTATGGACTCCTCTTTGGCGTCTTTAATGAAGCCGCAAGTGTTTATCATTACTACCCGGGCTTCTTTCAATTCGTCGGTAATTTCATAGCCGGCCTTTTTTAAAAAGTAAGTTCCCTGATGGGAATCCCATGTATTTTTCGGGCAGCCCAGAGTTTCGATGTATACTTTCATCAATTGTCCTCTTCTTTCAATAGTCTGTTGTATTCATCCAGGCTGATAAGAACTTTCCTCGGCCTGCTGCCGTCACTGGCTCCGACTATTCCTCTGGCCTCCATCATGTCAACCAGCCTGGCAGCCCTGTTATAGCCTATTCTGAATCTTCTCTGAAGCATGGAGACAGAGGCCTGTTCAGCCCTTACCACTGTTTCTATGGCCTCATTTAACAGCTCATCATAGTCATCGTTATAATCCCCGGCCTGGCTGTAGTCGATCTTATGAATAACTTCTTCCGAGTAATCTGCAGCAGGCGAAGATGATTTAATAAAGCTTATTACCCTGTTTACTTCACCGTCTGAAATGAAGCAGCCCTGCACCCTCATGGGCTTAGCCATACCGGGAGGATTAAACAACATATCGCCTTTGCCCATAAGTTTTTCTGCACCGGCCATGTCCAAAATAGTCCTCGAGTCAAACTGTGAGGAAACGGCAAAGGCGATCCTTGCCGGAATATTGGCTTTAATCACACCAGTGATTACATCTACGGAGGGTCTCTGGGTTGCAACTATAAGATGCATGCCCGCGGCTCTTGCCATTTGTGCAAGGCGGCAAATGGACTCTTCCACCTGCGCCGGTGCAACCATCATGAGATCAGCCAGCTCGTCAATCACAATAACTATCTGTGGCAGGGGTTTCTCTTCCGGATTTCTTGTAATCTTTTTGTTGTAGGATTCCAGATCCCTTACTCCCGTCTCAGCAAATTTTTTATATCTGTCCGTCATTTCAGAAACTGCCCACCCCAGTGCCGCGGCGGCTTTCCCTGCTTCAGTGACAACCGGTACCAGCAGGTGAGGTATTCCATTGTAATTGCCAAGTTCAACAACTTTTGGATCGACCAGGACCAGCTTAACCTGGTCAGGCTTTGCTTTATACAGAAGGCTGATAATTATGGAATTGAGGCATACGCTCTTGCCGGATCCCGTTGAACCTGCTATCAGTAAATGCGGCATGGTCTTCAAATCGGCCACAATAGGCATGCCGGCTATATCTTTGCCCAGGGCAAATGTTATCCTGGATGTATTGTTCTGAAATTCCGACGATTCTATGATTTCCCTAATGGAAACCAGGTTGATTCTTTCGTTTTCAACCTCTATACCCACTGCAGCCTTGCCCGGTATGGGCGCTTCCATCCTTATACTCTTTGCCTCAAGATTCAGGGCTATATCGTCAGCAAGCCGGACTATGCTGCTCACCTTGACACCTGTTTGGGGCTGTATTTCGTAACGGGTTATAGCCGGTCCTTTTGTAACCTGGATTACTTTGGCTTTTACGCCAAAATCAGCCAGGGTTTCTTCCAGTTTTAACGCTTTTATTTTTAGCTGCCTTGTATCCTCGGGTTTTTGCGTCGTACTCACTTTCTGTAACAGTTCAATGGGCGGAATCTTATATTGAACCGGTGTTGTATCTGCATCCTGTTTGATTTCTTCAATTTCAGCCTTCAGTTCTTCTTCGCTTATCTTCTGTTTTCCTCCGTTTAAGCCTTTGCCGGGAAGTACAACTGCGGGTTTCTCAAGACCGACACTTTCTCTTTTCTCCTCACCTTCAAAGAGGTTTTCATCTTTCATGTAATCAATTATCTTAAGCTGCTTGGATCTTTCCGAATCAATTTGTGCAGAAGTCTTCCCCGGCTTTGAGCCACGCCCGGTTTTTTTCGGATCTTCTTTTTTAAATCCGCCTCGGAACAGTTCAAAAAGAGGTTTGTCAATCAGGAGCACAATACTGATTATGGCTCCTGCAATGCTCAGGATATACAGGCCGTAAATTCCAAGGGCCTTTTTTAATATGAGGCCGATGCTCATTCCCAGAGCACCTCCGCCTTCCAGCAACCTGCCCGAAAGGTAGCTTTCCCGTACAAAATCAAAGGACATGGAATAGTCTGCATCAGCCAAAAATCTGCCGGAGTTTATTATTGCTCCCATTAAAAGCAAAATAAACAGAAATACCGGTGTATGGCCGGATATTTTGTCCAGTTTCTTCAATATTAGAAGAATGCTGAAGACAATAAGACAGTAAGGCAACGCGAAGGCTATCCCCGAAAACAGTCCTTTCAGGAGTCCTGCAACACCATTTCCTATTCTTCCCGCAGCTTCGGTGTGCAGGGCCACAGCAATGAATATACCTGTGGCTATGGCTGCGATGGCCCAAATTTCACTCTTTATCTGAAGTTTCTTTTCTTCTTTTTTTTCTCTCATGCCCAATAACCCATTTATTATACCAAAATGCCGTAAAACACCACTGCCAGTCCCAGTGTTCCGGTGTAAGCAGAAAAGATGTATAATTTTTTATTTGATACGATTTTTATCATCGTTTTTATGGCTGCAAAACCAAAGCCTGCAGCAAAAATCATCCCGGCCAGCATTGTTACCATCTCCTCTCCTGCAGTCCCGGTAATCAGAGCTTTGGGTATTTCAAGAAGGCCTGCTCCGAGTATTGTCGGGAATGAGATGAGAAAAGCAAATTTTATGGCAGCATCCCTGGACAATCCCGTCATCAGGCTGCCGGATATTGTAGCTCCTGATCTGGACACTCCTGGGATGATAGCAATACCCTGGCAAATTCCAACGAAAATTGCATCCCTGATTTTCATGTCGCCAATTATTTTGTTCCGGGATTTTCTTTTTACCGATTCGACAAAAAAGAGCATGGCACCTGTCAGAATCAATGCAAAGCCTATGGCCGTTATTGAAGTATACAAGCTTTCAAAAAAATCATTAAACAGCACACCTATTATGGCTGTCGGTATGGAGGCCACAACAATCATAACTCCCAGCTTCCTTGTTTCGTTATGTTCCATATTCAGGCCTTTTCCTCTAATCAAATCGCCTATCGTTGCAAAAAGTTCCAGAATCAAATCCCACAGGGTTCTGTGATAAACAGCAATCAGTGATATTAACGTACCCATATGCAGCATAACACTGAAAAGCAGCACCTTTTCTCCGTCAATATTAAAGAAATGCTGCAACAGGGCCAGATGTCCCGAACTGCTCACAGGCAGAAATTCGGTCAGACCCTGCACTATGCCTAAAATAATGCTTTCAAAGATGCTCAAGCCGACCTCCCGATGTCTGATAGTTCTATAAATAGCTAATTCATCACTAATGATAAATTATACCACAAAGATGCTTACAATATGAGAAATTTTGTATATAATGAATAGCAAATTAAAAATATGGAGGCAGATATGAATAAAAAACCTGTTTTAGCTATTGTGGGAGCCACAGGAGTTGTGGGAAGCACTATATTGAAAGTACTTGAGGAAAGAAATTTCCCCATTGAAAAACTATATATAATGGCATCTGCCAGATCTGCGGGAGAAGGCATTGTATTTAAAGGTGAAACTTACACTATAGAGGAACTTACTGAGAGCTCTTTCGACAAACATATTGACATTGCTTTGTTTGCCGCAGGGGGCACAGTCAGTAAATCTTATGCGGAAATTGCCGCATCAAAAGGCGTAGTTGTAATAGACAACAGCAGCGCTTTCAGAATGAATGAAGATGTGCCTCTCATTGTTCCTGAAGTTAACCCCGAAGATCTGAATTTAAAGCGTGGAATAATCGCAAATCCCAACTGTTCAACTATTCAGGCCATGGTGGCCCTTAAACCCCTGCATGATAAATACAATATAAAACGGGTGGTTTATTCTACCTATCAGGCCGTATCCGGAACGGGTGTTAAGGGTATAAAGGATCTTGAGGAAGGCATAAAAGGCAGAGATTTGCTTTTAGCTTATCCTCATCCCATTGCTGGGAACTGCCTGCCTCATATCGATGTCTTTCTTGACAATGGCTATACCAAAGAAGAAATGAAGATGATTGATGAAACAAGAAAAATTCTGAAAGCCCCTGAAATGAAAATCACTGCCACTACTGTCCGCGTGCCGGTTTTTGACTCCCACAGCGAATCAATCAATCTTGAATTCGAAAAACCCTATGATTTAGACGAGCTTAAAAGTGTACTTAAAAATGCTCCCGGTATAATAGTCCGGGATGATCCGGCAAATAATATTTATCCTCTTGCAAGAGAGGCTGCGGGAAAAGACCAGGTGTTTGTGGGGAGAATAAGAAGAGATGAAAGCATAGAAAGCGGAGTGAACCTGTGGGTGGTGGCAGACAACATCAGAAAAGGCGCCGCCACAAATGCAGTCCAGATAGCAGAACTTGTCCTGGAAAAACTTAAGTAAAAAAATCGCCGAAATTTTCGGCGATTTTTATAATTTATAAATGTTCTTTCTTATGCTTCAGAAGCAATGACTTCTTTCCCGTCATAGTGATTGCAGTTGGGGCACACCCTGTGGGGGAGCTTGGGCTCGTGACACTTTGAGCAAATGGATAATGCAGGAGCTGTCATCTTCATATTCACAGATCTTCTTTTATCTCTTCTCGCTTTTGAAGTTTTTCTCTTGGGTACTGCCATCTCTAACACCTCCTTCTTTGTGTACGAACGTCATTGATTATACACAGGACGGCCAGGTCTGTCAACAATAATTAACAGTTATTTCTTTTGCATTTCTTCCACGATTTCAGCCGTATCTCTTGCTATCATCAGCTCTTCATTGGTTGGAACAACCAGGATTTTCACCTTGGAATCGTCGGTACTGACTATGGCTTCCTTGGCCCTGACTGCATTTTTGGCTTTGTCTAATTTGATGCCCAGATTATCCAGGCCATCACATATCATTTCCCTGATATGAATGCTGTTTTCTCCTATTCCGGCTGTAAACACCAGGACATCAGCTCCGTTCATAGTAGCCATATATGAACCTATAAAGGATTTTACCCTGTAGGCGTACATTTCCAAGGCCAGAGTTGCTCTTTCATTACCATTTGCACTGGCTTCCTCAATATCCCTCATGTCATTTGTAAGGCCTGAAATCCCCTTGACTCCTGACTGCTTATTCAGGATGTTGATTACCGCTTCCGCAGTGATGTTTTCTTTTTCAGATATAAAAGTGATGACAGCAGGGTCGATAGTTCCCGACCTGGTCCCCATTACAAGGCCATCCAGAGGGGTAAAGCCCATGCTGGTTTCTACGCTTACTCCTCCCTTAACGGCTGCCATGCTGGCACCGTTGCCCAAATGGAGGGTAATAATTTTTAAATCTTTAATGTCTTTACCCAGCATTTCAGCCGCCCTCATGGAAACATATTTATGGCTGGTTCCATGAAAACCGTATTTTCTGATTTTGTATTTTTCGTAATACTCATAGGGAATGGCATAAAGGAATGCCTCAGGTTTTAACGTCTGATGAAAGGCCGTATCGAACACCCCTACCATGGGTGTGTCGGGCATAAGCTCCTGGCAGGCTTCAATTCCCAGAATATTTGGTGGATTATGCAGTGGCGCCAGGTCAATACATCTCCTCAGGGCATTGACAACATCTTCTGTTATAAAGACTGAACCGGCATACTCTTCTCCTGCATGAACCACTCTGTGGCCCACGGCTCCGATTTCGTCCATGGACTTGATAACACCCTGATCCTTGTCCAGGAGAACATTTATTACGACAGAAATGGCATCTTTATGGTCCTTCATCGGAGTTTCCAGGGTATACTTTTCCTCCCCTTCCTTTTCGTGTTTCAGGACAGAGCCATCTATGCCTATTCTGTCCGCCAGACCCTTTGCCATAACCTTTGAGCTTGTCATGTCCATGACCTGATACTTCAGGGAAGAACTCCCGCAGTTAATTACTAATACCTTCATAACATTGCTCCTTTACATTTTATCAATATTTAAATTATTAATTTAAGACACCATCATCAATATTTGCGCCAAAAGGCTTCATAATGTGATCTGATCTGTCATATATATTCCCGTAACAGCTAAGATTGTATATGTCCGAAGCTACTATATCATATTTCAACACTTCCCACAGCGGTTTTTTTCTGTCGGCTTCTTTGTTTATATTTGTTATTACCGGAATCTGAGTGTCTTCAGATTTTTTCATTTCCCTTAAAAGCCGGGCCCCTTGGGGGGAAAAGGCCAGCACTCTCGCATAAAGATTGTTTTCTGCTTTCATTCGGAAAAAGTCATTTCTTTCCAGAGATATAAGGGTATGGACAAGCATTCTTCTGATTCGCGTCTCTGTATATCGCTTTGAAAGAACGGTTTTTATAAGGTCCTCGAAGCTGCGGCTGTTTATGGTAGCCTTCTTCAACCTGTTTTCCAGGCCTTCGCCCGAACTGAGTATTTCAGACAATTCATTTTCAGTGCTTATAAGAATTCTGTACATGATTAAAGGGAAAAGGTTTTCCGAATCCGTCACCGGAGACTGGCCGCAGTTTTTCATTACTTCAAGTGTCGATGGAGGCAGTAACTTTTTTATCTTTGCATCACTTTTGTCTCCTGCAAGAGCATTTCTTATAAAAGTGGCGCTTTGATGATGAGCCTCGCCTTTTCTTGCAAACGTCATAGCTTTCATATGGCTGTTTTGTTGTATCAGTTGCTTCATGTATTCAACTGCAAGGATATTGTTGGGTTCCGTCAGCAGATCAGCAGCTTTTTCCCCGTTCAAATCTTTTACAGTTTCAAATCTTGCCTTTGGATAGGATATTCCTTCATCCAGCTTTTCTTTTATTTTTTTTCTGAACTCATCACTTTCCTTGCTTAAAAAATTCGACAAATCCCATAACTCATTCAAAGATCCGGATTCGCTGCCAAAAGAAATGGTTGAAATCATATTTAGAGCGCTGAGTATTTTCACGGCACCATAGGCAAAATATTCAGCATTATTGCAGGCAAAAATAAAAGGAAGTTCTATAACTAAATCAGCACCTCCTTTTACTGCCATTTCTGCTCTTATCCACTTGTCAAATACAGCCGGTTCCCCTCTCTGCATGAAATTTCCGCTCATGATTACCACAATATTGTCAGCTCGACCTTTGACTCTGCTTTCGGACAAATGATACAAGTGACCATTATGAAAAGGGTTATATTCGGCTATTATTCCAATATTATTCACGCTGAATACTACTCATCCTCGATTTGAGTTTTGTAAGCCATATCTTTTATTTCACTTCGATTGTCTGACAGCACCTGATTGACCTTGTCGAAATGGCTCTGCAAATCGCCATACATATCATTGAAGAACATCTCATTGAGGCTGTCAACTTTATTCTGGAATTCATAAAGAATGCTGTCCACGTATTCAAAGACGCTGAGCTTGAGGTTTTTCACATTGTTTTCCGCGGTTCGCATTATTTCATCCGCACGCTTTTTAGCCTTAACTGTAATGTCGTCGTCTTCAATCAGGCTTTCAGCTTGCTTTCTTGCCTCTTTAAGCACGTTTTCGTATTCTTCCTTGGCTTCATCAAGAATCCTCTGACGCTCGCCCTTAATCCATTGTGCCTGCTGAATCTCGTCGGGCAGCTCCATGCGGATTTCTTTGATAATTTCCAGAACTTCGATGCCGTCAACAATAATTTTTCCCGTCAAAGGAAAGCTGGTGCCCGTCTCAATTATTTCTTCAATCTCGTCTAACAACTCAAATACTTTCATTCTCTGACCCCTTCTTCAAATTTTCTCTGCAGCTCTTTGAGAACAGCCTTTGGAACAAGCCCGCTAACATCTCCTTTAAGAGAAAACACCTCTTTGACTAAGCTTGAGCTTATAAAAGAATGCTCCGGTCTTGTCATAAGGAAAATGGTTTCCACGTCTTTATTATATAATCTTGCGTTCATCTGAGCCATATGTATTTCAAATTCAAAATCCTTGGATGCCCTTAACCCCCGGAGTACTGCACTTATACCGTGATTGTTGACATAATCCGCCAACAGTCCGTAAAAAGAAATTATCTCAACATTTGGGATCTTTTTTGTGCAGGCTTTAATCATTTTTACCCTTTCGTCACATGTAAAAAAGGGTTTTTTGGATTGGTTTTCCATAACTCCTATGACCAGAGTTTCACACAGCTTTGAAGCCCGTTCAATAAGGTCCAGGTGTCCGTTGGTAATTGGATCGAAAGTTCCCGCATAAAGCATTCTCTTCATTCAGTCTCTCCGTCTTCATAGCCATACAGGGACAGATCTGTATGGCCATACTTCTTATGTTTATACAAAATAAACTCACCGATTCTGTCCGGCAACACCAGCCTATGGTCATGTTCTGCCACAATAATACCCTCAGGGTTTAGCAATTTATAATCGCTGATGGTACTTATTGTACTCTCCAGTATTCCTGCCTCGTAAGGGGGGTCAAGAAATATGACATCCAGTTTCTGCCCGGCTTTACTTAAGTGTTCCAATACTTGCTGCCACTCACCCCTGATTAGTTTAGCCTTTTCGCCGGCGCCCGCCAGCTTTATGTTCTCAGATATAAGCTGACAAGCCTCTATGGATTTATCTGACAGCCAGACATAACTGGCCCCCCTGCTGATTGCTTCCATGCCCAAACTGCCGGTTCCCGCAAAAAGATCCAGGACAAGGTTGTCGGTTAAATCATGACCCACCATACTGAATATGGCCTCTTTAACCTTGCCGGGAGTCGGTCTGATATTGTTGCCATCGGGCATTTTTAGTTTTCTGCCCTTTAATGTTCCGGATATTATCTTCATTACAATATACTATCACAAGCTTCTAAAATATCAACTGTTGACTGAACAGCTTTTCAACCCTGTTTCTCAGATTTTCATGCTCGGGTGCGCTGAGTTGAGGGTCCGCATCCAGAAGTGCCGAGGCTTCTTTATGCACATCCATTAAAATATTTTTATGTTTCGACAAATCTGCTATTCTAAGTCCCGGAACCCCATGCTGCTTAAGACCGAAAAATTCCCCGGGTCCCCTAAGCTCCAGGTCTTTTTCAGAAATGACAAAACCATCGCCGGTTTCTTCCATTACCCTGGCCCTTTCGACAGCCACATCATTTTTTGCATCGGTAATCAGAATGCAATAGGATTGATGCTCTCCCCTGCCAACCCTGCCTCTCAACTGATGCAAAGTCGCAAGTCCGAACCTTTCGGCGTTTTCAATGAGCATGACGGTGGCGTTTGGTACATTAATGCCTACTTCAATTACCAAAGTCGATACAAGTATGTTAATATCCCCTTTATTAAAAGCCTCCATTATCTCATCTTTTTCCGCCTGTTTCATATTTCCGTGCAAAAGTCCCACTTTTAAGTTTTTGTATCTGGCAGAAATTTCTTTGAATATTTCAACACTTGACCTGGCTTCAATAATTTCGGAATCCTCGATAAGAGGACTGACAACGTAAGCCTGCCTGCCTTCTTTTATTTGATCTTCCAGGAACTTATATGCCTTTTCCCGGTTTCGCGAAGAAATTGCCTTGGTCATTACGGGTTTTCGGCCTGCAGGCATTTCATCAATGACTGAATGATCAAGATCTCCATACAAAATCATTGCTAGTGTCCTGGGGATAGGAGTGGCTGTCATCACCAGGACATCCGGATTTTTTCCTTTTAAGGCCAGATTTTTACGCTGATTAACTCCAAATCTGTGCTGTTCATCGGTTATGACAAGACCGATATTTTCGAAGCTCGCAGCTTCCTGGATTAAAGCATGGGTTCCTATAGTCAGTGAAACACCGGCATCACCCTTGCCTGCAAAATCCTGTATGCTCCCCGTCAGCAGCCTTATTTCTATGTTCTGTCCGGCATACAGCTCTTTGAAACTGTAAAAATGCTGTCTGGCCAGTATTTCCGTCGGAGCCATGTATAAAACGCCGTAACCGTTCTTTATGGCCTTATAAGCTGCCACAGCTGCGACTGCTGTCTTGCCTGAACCCACATCCCCCTGCACAAGCCGGTTCATCACTGCACTTTTCTCCATGTCAGCTTCAATTTCGGATATTACTTTTTGCTGAGCCTCTGTCAGGGGAAAAGGTAAACCGGCAATAAATTTGTCTGTTCCCGCATCCTTGCCAAAGGATATGCCCTCCGCTTTACCTATGTTTCTTTTCATTGCGAGAAGCCCCAGCTGCAGCATAAACAACTCATCGAAAACCAGGCGGAATGCTGCTTCTTTAGCCATACGCAGCTCCGCAGGAAAATGGATATTTTTTAAGGCATAATCCAGGCTGCACAGTCTGTTTCTTTTTATTATAGCTTCCGGGAGGTATTCATTTATTACATCGTTCTCATGGACAAGCCGGGCAACATCTTTTTGCCACTTCCTCATGGAATTTTGGCTTATCCCCTCTGTTAGCGGATAAACAGGGACTATTTCTCCCTTCCCTGCAATACCAAACCGTGTGATTTCAGGATGCATCATGCAAAAAGTCGATTTGCCACGGTTCACAATACCATACAGTTCATACTCTGCACCTGTTTTCAGCGAATTTAATAAATATGGGGCATTGAAGAAAAAAACCTCCAGGACACCGCTGCCATCATCAATATAGGTTTTAATATGTCTCCTTGGACCATAACCGCCTCTTATAATATTTTTTAGTACGCCGCGGACAAGAAAGCTTTCGCCTTCCCTTAAATCAAAAATGCGCGTAACATTGCGCCTGTCCTGATAAGTTCTCGGGAAAAAATAAAGAAAGTCTTCAACAACTTCTATCCCCAGCCTTTTTAGAGATGCCGCATTTTTTGGACCAATACCTTTAAGAGTTGTAACATTTTCTCTGAGATCCATAATATTTTCTATTTTTTCTTTTTTACTTCGATATTTCTGGGGCTTAAGTGTTTGGCTATAAGGCCTGTAACCACCACAGCTATGCTGTTTGCTTCAATTGCTGTGATCTTCTCAACTTCGCTTTTTATCTCACTAATCAGCTGTTCAGTTACCATACCTATACTCATGCCGAACCTGATTGCTATGTAGACACGGATATCCAGTCCTCTATCACCCATAGTAATTTCCAGGAAGTCAGAAGCATCGGGGATACCATATTTCTCCTTAATTTTAACAATCTTCCCCTTTTGATTTGTTATTTTCACTCTGCCGCTGAACTTATTTACGGCAGCCACTATAATCTGACCCACTACGGCCTTTCTTATTTTTAGGCTGCCTTCCTCTGTTTTTTGATAAAATAGGGCCACATCGACCTCCTGAATTACCTTTTTCTTAACGTGAATCAAAGTCTTTATCCCCGAACTTCTAATGAATATAGTATCATAAAAAAAGTGTTTTACAAACATGAAATACCGTGCTATAATGTCGTTTGTTCATGAAAACAGTCAAGGGAGGTGTTACAGATGTCAAATAGATGCCAGGTTTGCGGGAAAGCTCAGACTTCCGGTAATAATGTCAGCCACTCGGTCAGACGCACCAGAAGAAAATGGAACCCTAACATCCAGACTGTTCGAGTTTCGGAAAACGGCACTGTCACTAGGAAAAAGGTTTGTACAAAGTGCATTCGTTCCGGAAGAGTCACCAGGGCTATTTAAGCTGATTCACAGCTGTAAAAATCCCCGTTCTGATAGGCCGGGGATTTTTTTATTTGTCAGGTCCACATCAAATGCTGTTGTATTTTTGTTGTTGTGCGGCAGGGCACTTGATTTGGCCAAATTTTCAAGATGTGCTAGGGCATGATGCATTAATATGCATGTATACTTGGAATATGCGGCAGTATGCGCATATTCATACATTTTTAGGGAAATCCAGCTGGTTTTCACTAGCATAACTTGAGATTTTGACCAGAAAGTGCGGAAAAAAATAAAGGGCCAAAAAGTGAAGAATAAAAGCAGTATCACAGAAGCTGCAGCATGCGGAAGCTGCTGCATGCGGAAGTTGCAGCATGCTGAAGCCGGAAGCTGCAAAGGGCACGAAAAAGCACCCCGTCAAAACCTGACGGGGTGCTCTGTCTGGTGCGGTTGAAGGGACTTGAACCCTTACCCTCGCGGACACGGCCCTCAACCGTGCGCGTCTGCCGATTCCGCCACAACCGCATACTGCCAATCAATAATATTCCGCATTAATTTCGTTCACGAACATTATAGTACTGTTTGGCGGCATCTTTGTCAAGGGGCTTAGCCCCTTCTTAATTTACTTCTCAACCTCATAACTGATTTGCCAGTTTTCTATCCCATTGAAAATATTGTCAAATACAGGGGAAATGTTGCCTGAGAGTCCTTTGCTTACAGCAAGGCCGTATGTCTTATAAAGTAATGTCACATAAGGTAAATCCTTGTTACAGAGGTCCTCTATTTGAATTAGAATATCTCTTTTTGCTTCAGGATCATGTCCACTTTGCAGTGCTACAAGAAGTTCATCCATTTTTTCATCGGAGTAAGAAGCATAATTGAGCTGACCGTCAGTTCCGAGTATGAGCTGCAAATCATATCTCCTGTTTATTTTGTATCCGCCAATACAAAGATCAAAATCTCCCGCTGATAAAGCCTGCACGTATTCATCTTCCGGCAGTCCGGCCAGATGAAGGCTGATTCCTATATTTGCCAGGTTGTGTTTTATAATATCGGCAGCAATCTTTCTTGAATTATTGCCCGAATTATAAATCAGCCTGAGAGTTATTTCCCCGGAACTTCCCGACAGGGCGCTGTAGTTTGTTTCCACCCCAAGATATCCCGGATAATATAAGCCGTCATGGATAACTCCGCTTTGAAAATAGCCATTGTGAACAATTGCTTCCCTGTCTATCGCTGCTGCAATGGCCCTCCTGACAGCGGGATCTTGCAGCACTTCCTCGTTCAGGTTGAACATCAGGACTTCTGCTTCATTGGATATAAAAGAATGTATATCAATGCCTTCCCTTGCCAGCAGGGTACCTCTGTCCACATCTCTTAGTAGGACTACATTGACTTCATCGGTTCCAAACAGATTAACTGCATCTTCTTTATCTCTGAGATATTTGAAAACCAGCTTATTCTGAGCTACAAAGCCTTTGTAGCCGGAACTGCCGGTAAGAACTATATGCTTACCTTCATCTATTTCTTCAACTTTATATGAACCCGTCCCCATAGGCATGAAATTTTTGTCATCCTTAAGCAAATCAGCTGCTCTTTTGTATTTGTGTGACGGCATAATGGGAAAAAGGAGATTGGTAAGGTCTCTGTTCCCGGCATCGGTAAAATACACTCTTATTTTGCCATCTTTTTCCAGCTTGCATGACTTGATTGCCCCGGACGAATCCATATACAGGCTTCCACTGTTTTGAGGCAGGGATAAAATAGCATCGATGGTAAATTTCACATCTGCAGGAACAAGTCTGTTGCCGTCTTCCCAGATGATATCGTCCCTGATGGTCAGTAGCAGTGAACCATCTCCCGAATATTCATAGTCCGACGCCACATCGGCCATGGCTGACAGGCTGTCATCCAGGGAGAATAAATTTCTGTAGAGAAGTTTGCTCATGAAAAAAACATCCTCGTCGGCAGAAATGATGGGATTAAGAGTTTTTACCTTTTCCATGGGGATTATAATTGTCTGCGATATTACAGTATTTTTTCCGCCGCTGTTTTCCTCCTGATCGACGATGTCGTTTTCAGCACATGCAAACAACAGTAAAACAAAAATAAGGAAGCTGCTCAGTAATAATTTATTTCTCATAATCTACCCTGCATTGAGATATTTGTTCAGTGCGTAGTCAACAGACATATAAAGGTCTTCCTTATCACCATCGTTCTCCAGTATTAAATCTGCCATTTTACGCCGTTCCATGCTGTCAAGCTGATATTCCAGCCTTTTTTTAATATCTTCCATGGTGAGTCCGTCTCTGAGCCTGATTCTGGACATACGTACATCCATGGGAGCATCAATCACCCATATTTTGTCCACCATTTTGTCCATGCCTGATTCAAAAAGCAAGGGCACTTCCATGAAAACAATAGGTGTTTTTTCATCAGGGAAATGGTATGCCTGGAAATTGATATAGGCCCTGGCCCTCTCCATCATAATCTCTATTATCCGGCCGTGAGTAAGTTCATCAAGACGTTTTTTCTTGTATTTGTCGGCAAAGGCCAGGGCCGCCAGCTTCTGCCTGTCAAGGCTGCCATCCTCCCTGATAATCTCGTTTCCGAATTCCCTGGCCAGATCTTCCAATGCAGGAGACCCCGGTTCGACTATTTCTCTGGCCACCTTGTCCGCTGAAATCACGAGGTAGCCCTTTTCAGCCAGATACTCGGCTACGGTAGTTTTCCCGGTCCCGATTCCCCCGGTTATACCAATTATCATGCCCTTTGCCTGTTTCTTTTTTTCCTTCATATTCACCTGTCCCCTATTTCACTTCAAACCAGTTGCTGCCCGTGTTTATTTCAGCCACCAAAGGAACCCTGAGCTCAACGGCATTTTCCATGGTTTCCTTCAGAAGCTTTTTAACATTTTCCAATTCTGATTTATGCGTTTCTATTATTAACTCGTCGTGTACCTGCAGGATCAGTCTGGATTTAAACCTGCCCTCCTCCAACAAACGATTGCAATCATTCATGGCAAGCTTGATAATATCTGCAGCTGAACCCTGAATCGGACTGTTCATTGCAAGCCTTTCCCCTGCCTGTCTCTGAATGAAAGACGAGGCCCTGATCTCCGGAACCGGCCTTCTTCTCCCCATTATAGTCGTTACAAAACCATTTTCCCTGCAAAACTCAATCTGACCATCCATATATTTTCTTACAGCCGGATGCATCCGAAAATACTCTTCAATATATTTTTCTGCCTGATAACGGCTTATACTAAGTTCTGAGGCAAGTCCAAAGCCGCTCATGCCGTAAATCACACCAAAGTTAACCGCTTTGGCATTGCTTCTTTGTAGTGGTGTCACTTTGTCTTCATCGATCCCGAAAACACGCGCTGCTGTAGCCCTGTGAATATCGGCGCCCTTCTCAAAAGCGTCTTTAAGAGACGGGTCATCTGACAGGTGGGCAAGTACTCTCAGTTCTATCTGAGAGTAGTCCGCAGCCACGAAAATCCACTCTTCGCTTTCAGGAATGAAAACTTTTCGGATTTGTCTTCCTCTTTCCTGCTTAATTGGAATGTTCTGCAGGTTTGGCTCAGTGCAGCTGATCCTGCCCGTAGCAGCCACAGTCTGCTGAAAATGCGCATGTATTCTGCCGTCAAGGTTTATGAGCGGCATTAAACCTTCCACATAGGTCCCACTCAACTTGGTCAGGCTGCGATATTCCAGAATATGATCGATTATCTCATGCTCACCTTTCAGACTTTCCAGAACCTCAACATCGGTGGAATAACCGGTCTTGGTCTTGCGGCCCGGAGGCAGCTTCAGTTCTTCAAACAATATACTGCCCAGCTGTTTGGGTGAGCTGATATTGAACTCCCTGCCGCTGATATTATATATCTTTTTTGAGACCTTGGATATTTCCGCCGTCAGCAGTTTCCCCTGTCTTTCTAGTTCAGACCTGTCAACTTTTATACCATGATATTCCATTTCAGCCAGGACTTTTATCAGCGGCAGCTCTATCTCATTGAAAACCCTGGTCAGTTCTTCTTCTTTCAGCCGGGATTCCTGTATTTCCCATATTTCAAAAAGATAACTTGCCCATTTCTCGGCATGTTGTGAAGCTTCGTCGATGGACTCAATATCACTGGATATGTCTTCGTGAAAATGCTCTTTCACCAGCGATTCAAATTCATAGCTTCTCCTGCCCGGCTGAAGGAGATACTGGGCAATTTCTGTGTCAAAGACAGTTTCCTTGCCCGACAAATCAAAATCAAGGCATCTGAGAGTATAATAGTCGTCCTTCAGCCCATGACCCCCAAATTTAAGTTTCGCCTCTGAAAACAGCGATTTGAGCCCTTCTGAAAGGTTTTCAGTGCTGCAGTCAACATAGTAACATTTTTCCTTTGAGGCAAAAGCCACGCCCCATAATTCAGGCTTATCGATGTGACTTTTATTTCCGTAGGTTTTCATACCGATGCAACTGGCTTTCAAATCTTTTTTTCCGTCAGTCTTCCTGCAGGCAAAAATCAAAGACAGCTCTTTCAACTTATCTTCCGAATCGATAAAAACAAATTCTTTTTTTGCTTTTGTATCGCCGTTCTCATTCAGACCGGTCATTGAAATCTGCTCATTCGCCTGAGCAGTAATTTTAAGTCTCTTAAGAAAGCTGTTGAACTCCAGTTTTTTATAGAATTCTATAAGCCCTGGATAGTCCGGTTCTTCCTCAACAAAATTTTCAATGTCTATGTCAATTGGAACCTGTGTATTTATTTCCGCAAGCCTTCTGCTTAAGGTCGCCAGCTGGATATTCTCGCTGATTTTATCTTTCAGCTTTCCTTCGGGCATGCTTTCCAGTCCGGCTATCAAATTTTCCACACTGCCGTATTCGGCAATAAGTTTCTGTGCCGTCTTTTCTCCAACTCCCGGGACTCCAGGTATATTATCAGAAGGATCGCCCATAAGCCCCTTGAAATCAATAAACTGTTCAGGGCTGAAGCCAAACTTTTCCTGCAAAACCTCCGCATCATATTCGTCAAATTCTGATATACCTTTTCTTGTAATAAGAACCCTGGTCTTTTCTGATGCCAGCTGAAGAGCATCCTTGTCGCCCGTAATAATCGTGGGCTCGTAACCCTCGGCTTCTGCTTTCTTTACCACGGTTCCGATGAGGTCATCAGCTTCAAAACCTTCCGCTTCCAGTCTGGCAATTTTCATATGCTCAAGCAATTCCTTCAACAGGGGAATCTGCATAGCCAGTTCGGGCGGCATCTTCCTTCTGCCGGCCTTGTATTCCTTGTACTCCTCGTGCCTGAAAGTGGGCCCTTTCAAATCAAAAGCAACCACAATATAGCCGGGATCATATTCTTCCCTGATTTTAAGTAAAATATTAAGAAAACCGTACACCCCTTGTGTGTACAGTCCCTCTTTAGTCATCATAGGTCTTTGTATGGCGTAATAAGCCCTGTTGATCAGGCTGTTGCCGTCAATCACTATCAGCTTGCTGTTCTTCCCCTTCTTGCTCATGAATTTCTCCTGACCTTCCTATGAAAACTATTTCCCGGCCTTCATAAATAATATGAAAAATCCAGTCTCCGTTTTCCTCCAAATATGAATAGTCAACTGCATAATCTGCACTGCCAAGATATTCTGATATCATGGTTAAATAATTTGATTCGTCGTCCTGAAAGGTGCCGGCACCCTTGTCGGCCGCCGCTATATCAGCTTCACCATCAGGACTCAGGTTTTTGTTCCGGTTTCCATATGCGCCATCAAACGCTTCCTCTAAAGCACCGTCCATAGCCATTTCCATGACTGCACTGTCAGCGGAGCCGCCTCCCATCATGAACTTACCAAGGTTATTATACACAGAAACCGAGCCAAAAACAACTAAAAAACTGGCTACAGCCACAGCCACAAATCTGTTTCTTCTCCTTGTCTTCAGTCTCCCGGCTTCCTGGCTCAGCCTGAAACTGAGCTCTCTTTCAAACTCTTCCGGCAACTCCTTCTCTGGTATTTCTTTTAGTAAATCCAATATCTTATCCATGTTTTTTTTTAAATTTCTGCTCCCTGCATTATACTCTTCATTTTTTAGACGCGTATGTCTCCGTAAAGTTCCAGAATCGTAGTCTTTAATTTTTCCCGTGCCCTGCTTAACCTGGATTTGACGGTTCCTTCGGTGCATTCCAGAATAAAAGATATCTCCTCATAGCTTAAACCTCTTATATCGCGCAGGATAATTATTTCTCTGTGATCTATGCTCAGGTAATCCATAGCTTTCAAAACCAGTTCAGTTGTTAGTTTGCTTTCAACCTGAGCCTCCGGCCCCGGCAGATGATCTTCCACTTCGTTGGCGAACTCCAGTTCCACCAGATTGTCTTTATATTTTCTTAAATAGTCCTTGCAAGTATTCACAACTATCCGGTAAACCCAGGTATCAAAGCTGCTCTCCCCTTTGAAATTTTTCAGGTTACGGAAAATTTTAATATAGCTGTCCTGAAGCACATCCTGTGCATCATACTCATTTTTCATATAGGAAAGAGCCAGATTGTATGCTTTGGTTTTATTGCTCTCTATGAGCCTTTCAAAGCACTTTTCATCTCCGGCAATGGCACGTTTTATTAAGAATTTTTCCTCTGTTTTGCCCAACTTTTCCTCGCCTTATTGTGATATACTACACAGGTGATTATAGCATCATTTTTATGAGAAAAACAGAGACGGAGATTATTTATGTACGACTATCACAGCCATTCCACCTTTTCCACCGATGGCAGAAACACACTGGAGGATATGATAAAAGGAGCGCGGAAAGCCGGCATGAAGGAAATTGCCATTACTGACCACTACGACCCGGACTACCCTTCGTCAGGCTGGGGCTCCGGTTTTAACCCCGACGAATATTTTGATGAATTGATCAGGCTTGAAAAAAAATATCTGAAAGATCGAATCCTCATTAAGGGTATTGAAATAGGCATTCAGCATGGAGAAACCCTGGAAAAATGCAGTAATTTAGTCAACTCTTACGATTTCGATTTTGTAATAGGCTCATTTCACTGCGCGGAAGGGTTTGATCTTGCCGGCAGCGGTTATTACAGGGGGAGAAGTGTGCCGGAATCGGTAAAGGCTTTCTATAAATACAATTATGATAACTTAAAACTGTATAAAGATTATGATGTGCTGGGCCATATGAATGTAATAGACCGCTACAGCCCCTATGTGCCTGCTTATGATGATTTCTGGGATATCATTGAGGAAACCCTGAAAATGATGATTGCCGATGGCAAAGGTCTGGAGATTAATACTTCATCCTTCAGATACGGAATGGGAGAACACACAACTCCCAGTCATGAAATATTGGTTCTTTATAAGAATCTGGGCGGTGAAATTATTACAGTGGGGTCCGATGCCCACAGAGTAAACGACATCGGTTACGGTCTGGACTGGGCCTTTGAAAAAATGAAAAGCGTCGGCTTCAGGTATTTCACAACTTTCCGCCGACGCCAGCCAACTTTTATTAAACTTTAACTTTTATAAAAAATCTTTTGCTGCTTTAAGGCCGTAAGCAGGTTCTGCGGCCAAAACTGCCCTGTTAATGGCTCTTGCCATGACTTCTGCTGCCATGGCTCCAACTGCATCCGGCATTACTTCAACCTCACCTGTGGCCATAACAAAAATTGTGTCGCCATCGGCCATGGTATGCACGGGCCTTATTGCCCTTGCAAAGCCGTTATGAGCAATCGATGCCACCTTGTTGGCCTGGGGCTTGGTCAGCCTGGCATTTGTAACTATGCAGCCTATAGTGGTATTGCCGCTGAAAACATTCCTGTTTTTATCGTATTCTTCAAGGATAGTCTTTTCAGTGTCATAAACGGCTGTTTTTTCCTTATTCAGGATACCTGCTATTCTCTTTCCGCTGTCTACATCAATGACATCACCAAGAGCATTTACCGCCACAATGGCACCGATAATCCAGTCACCTACCTGTATTGCATAAGTGCCAAGGCCGCTTTTCATCATGTATTCCATGCCTAAAAACTTGCCTACCGTAGCTCCGGTACCTGCCCCTACATTGCCTTCGGCGGGTTTTTCCCTGCCGGCATTCAGGCATGCCTCATAGCCCATTTCTTTATCTGGTCTGCATTTGGGGTCGCCGACTACCAGGTCAAACAGGGATGCTCCGCATACTATGGGAACAACACCCACTCCCACGTCGAAGCCTTTGCCCTGCTCTTCCAGATATTTCATGGCTCCTGAACCTGCGTCAAGGCCGTAGGCGCTGCCGCCGGAAAGCATGACAGCATGAATCTGTTCGACCAGATTTACCGGTCTTAGCAACTCAGTCTCTCTGGATGCGGGACCACCGCCTCTCACATCCACTCCGGCATAAGCTCCCTCTTCCGCCAGAATTACGGTACATCCGGTTCCGCCTTCCACATTCTGTGCATGACCCACCTTAATACCTTTGATATCTGTTATACTGACTTCTTTCATAACAATCCCTCCTTTAAAGGGCTGTCATTATCTGTATTGCCTGAATTATGGCAATGATAACTCCTACCACAGCTTCCCCTCCCAGCAGACCTGCAGCTATAATCTGACCGTTTCCGCTCTCTTCATATTTAGGCGCTGCCTTCATTGTGATGAAGCGCAAAGCACCGCCAACAAATGCTGTCATTGATAAATAGAAAGGCAGATATACCCCGAGTCCCAGTGTCATTACCGGGAAGTTAATTATGTAAAGCACTACAGCAACAACCAGTCCAATGATAAAGGACGGCATATGCGATATGCCTCCAACCATAGCGGCAACTGCTCCTGCCTGAGGTGCCGGGAACATGTCAGGGTTGCCAAAGGCTGATGAGCCATAGGCCTTAAGAATGACCAGCAGAATAATTACCGAAACGAAGGCGCCTATAATGCCTCCGATAACTTCGCCGATCCATTGTGCTTTCGGGCTGGAGTTAAGAATGTGACCTGCTTTGAAGTCGTTCATTATATCTCCAACCAGACCGCATGCAACAGCAACAACTGCTGCCACAAAGAAAGCTTCAGTCTGGCCTATGCTGGAAACTGCTTTTGCCGCCAGCAATACAATAATGCCGAAAATTTCCATGGGATTGATTCCAGACTGGCCTACGCACTGGGCAGACATGGCCGTGGCAAGCCATACGCCTATTATGGTAACTATAGATGCGACAACCCCCATCTTAGCAACCACTGTGAAGATAAAGGCAAGCAAAACCATGACAATGGGCGCCCATCTTAAGGGAATTACGCCCTGGCTGACCGCAGCCTTGCTGAACATGGGCCCGAATATTTCCTTTGCCTTGGGAAGAATACCCTTGACAATAATGCCTATTCCGGTACCCACCATCAGTCCTATTCCAAGCGAGGCTTTAATGCTGGCCGCCGTGCCTGCATCCCAGAGCCCTGCCGCCTGACCGCCGATAAGAATCCCGAAATCGCCGATAATGGCACCCAGGAACCATACACCGATAAACACAGGTCCGATTATATAGCCTACCGCTACCAGCATCATGGAAAGCCACGCACCGCCCCAGGAGCCGTAATCCATCATCTTCTTAAACCAGACCACTGCCGGGAATGCTGCAAACCAATCCCTCAGCACTGTGAACACAGCTGCAACTCCAAGGGAAGCAAACAGGGTTCCCGCCTTTTTGCCGCCGGCATCGCCCACAATTAAAGTATCTGCTGCTGCCTGACCCATGGCAAAAGGAAGCTGCTTTACTTCTATAAAATATGAACGTACCAGGGCAGTAAAAATAAGACCTAAAATAACTCCGCCGAGGGTTACTACTATCAGGGCCAGCGAGCTCACTTCCGCATCCGGATTTATCATCCAGATGCCGGGAATTGTGAAGGCAAGTCCTCCTGCTACCATGGCACCTGATGACATGGCCGTGTGGGTCACGTTGATTTCATTAATGTTGGTGTTGCCAAGAGCTTTAAGTGTAAACATGGACACCAGGGCAACAAACATGATAGGCCATGGAAGCGCACCTAATTTAAGTGCAACAAACATGGAGCTCATCGTAAGAATTATGGCACCTATCATACCGATGATCATACCTCTTACAGTGAATTGTTCACTGAAAGATGAAGCATACCTGATCTGTTTTGAATCATCAGACATAATACAACCTCCTTTTCCGCAGCTAGCTGCTTTGCTTAAATATTATGAGATTAGTAAGCACGGAATTAACCGGCGTTTTAATTCCTGCTTTTTCACCTTCTTTACAGACAGCTCCGTTAATCATGGAGATTTCTGTTGGTCTGCCATTGCTTATATCCTGCAACATGGAGGACCGGTTGGCGGCAGTTGCCCTGCAGACATCCTTGGTATGGGCAACAGGATCCTCAAAACCCAGCTTTATGCCCAGCGCCAAAGCCACATCTTTTGCTTCACTGACTGCTTTTTCCATTATATCGGTTATTTCCGGATAATCCAGAAGTTCCCCGTTCAATAGCCCCGTCAGGGCAGTCAGCGCATTAATGCCCACATTGACCAGCAACTTGTCCCATATAAGCCCTACAACATTGTCCGACTTCTGAGCATCCAATGAAGCTCTGTTAAACATATCCACCAGATTTTCAAGTCTTGGGCTAAGCTCACCGGTGAGTTCTCCCATGATGGTCATTCCCTTGCCGGCATGTCTCATTTTGCCCGGCTCAAGCATGGTGGCACCGTGCGCCGTAGTGCCTGCCAGCACATTGCCTTTGCCCAGCACCTCCTCGATTTGCTCTGCATTCCCGAGGCCGTTCTGCAGAGTCAGCACAAGTGTATTTTCGCCAAACAGAGCTCTATTGCTTTCCACGGCTTTTCTGGTCATGGTGGATTTTACAAAAACTATAGCAAGATCACAGATTCCAACATCTTCTGCCCTGGTGAATGCTTTCACTTTGTTATAAGTCAGCACTTGCGAGTCTTCTTCCATAAGAAGTCCGTTTTTATTAATTGCATTTACATGATCCTGCCAAACATCCAATAAAAATACTTCATTTTCGGCAAGAGCCGAGAGCTTGCCTCCGTAAAGGCAGCCCATGGCTCCTGCTCCAATAATTGCTATTCTCATTTTTTACCTCCGGAATACTGTTAAAACAGTCCCGATATCTTTCCGGTAACATCAACGTCAACATTTTCAGCTGCAGGAACTTTCGGAAGTCCCGGCATTGTCATAATATCTCCTGTTATGGCAACTATGAAACCCGCCCCTGCAGAAACCTTGATATTTCTCACTGTAATCCTGAAATTGACCGGTCTTGCAAGTTTTTTGGGGTCATCTGATAATGAATATTGTGTTTTCGCCATACAGATGGGAAGCTGTCCGAATCCCAATTTCTCCAGTTCATCAATCTGCTTTTCAACATTACCCACATAGTCAACCCCGTCAGCGCCATATACTCTGGTGGCAATGGTATGAATCTTTTCTTTAATTGAACCTTTTTCATCATATACAAAGCTGAAATTGTTTTTCCCGTTTTCTGCTAAATTTATTACTTCCTTTGCCAGTTCCATACCGCCTGCGCTGCCCTTGCCCCATACTTCCGACAAAACAGCTTTGACATCATGGGCGGCACAACTTTTGCGCACTGCCTCCAGTTCAGCCTCGGTATCAGTTGGAAAACGATTGACGGCTACCACTGCAGGCAGGCCATAAATCTCTGTTACGTTTTCCACATGCTTAAGCAGGTTTTCCATGCCTTTTTCCAGTGCTTCAACATTTTCGGTTCCCAAATCAGCTTTTGCGACTCCGCCGTGAAGTTTTAAAGCTCTTACGGTAGCCACAATTACTACGGCATCAGGTCTGAGTCCGCTCATTCTGCATTTTATGTCAATGAATTTTTCAGCGCCAAGATCAGCTCCGAAACCGGCTTCCGTCACAACATACTCTCCCAGGGCCAAAGCTGTTTTTGTCGCCATTACACTGTTGCAGCCGTGTGCAATGTTGGCAAAAGGACCGCCGTGGATAAAGGCAGGTGTATGCTCCAGAGTCTGAACCAGGTTGGGTTTAAGAGCATCTTTCAGAAGGGCAGCCACGGCCCCCTGCCCCTTAAGATCCCTGACCGTTACCGGTTCTCCGTCATATGTGTAGGCAACAACAATTCTGGCCACTCTGTTTTTCAAATCTTCAAGGTCGTCGGACAGACAAAGCACGGCCATGATTTCAGATGCAACCGAAATGTCAAATCCATCTTCTCTGGGTGTACCGTTAGTCTTGCCGCCCAAGCCGTTGGCCATGAAGCGCAGCTGCCTGTCATTCATATCCATACAGCGTTTCCAGACTATCCTTCGGTTGTCTATCCTCAATGAGTTGCCCTGATGAATATGATTATCCAAAAGGGCGGCAACAAGATTGTTTGCCGTGGTTATAGCGTGAATATCTCCGGTAAAATGGAGGTTAATATCCTCCATGGGTATTACCTGGGCATACCCGCCTCCCGCTGCACCGCCTTTAACACCGAAAACAGGGCCTAAAGAAGGTTCTCTGAGTGCTATAACGGTTTTTTTGCCTGAGGCAGCAAGTGAATCTCCCAGACCCACAGTTGTCGTAGTTTTTCCTTCACCTGCAGGTGTTGGTGTAATCGCCGTAACAAGAATGAGTTTGCCTCTTCTATCCATACCTTCCTGCTTAAGTATATTGTAGTCAACTTTGGCTTTATACCTGCCGTAATTTTCGAGGAACTCCTCATCTATTCCCAGATCCTTTGCCACTTCGTTTATGATTTTCGGCCTGGTTTCCTGAGCTATTTCTATATCGCTTTTAAATGTCATCATTACCTCCACTAAAAATAACTGTTATAAACTTCTGCCCAGTGCAAAAGCTCTCTTGTTAATATCCTGCAACTTGGCCCTGGCCCCGGAGAATGTTTCCTCTATGAGCTGTTCCACCGTCTCAGGCTTCACTACTTTTGTGCGTTCAATCAGGGCTCCCAGCATGATTATGTTTGCTACCCTGTCGTTACCTTCTTTTTTAGCCAGCTCGGTTACGTCAATTTTGTGAACCTTCAAGTCATCTCTTTCAGGATCGGCATCTATCAGGGATGAGTTCAGGAAAAGATCTCCGTCTTTTTCTACTATTGGCGCAAACTTGGCCATAGAGGGCTGATTCATAGCCACAACGCAGGTGGCTTTATCAATAATTGGGCAGCTGACAGGCTGATCTGACACTATTACGGTGCAGTTGGCCGTGCCGCCTCTCATTTCCGGTCCGTATGACGGCAGGAAAGTAACTTCTTTGCCTTCCCTCATGCCGGCATAGGCCAGCATCTGACCAATTAGCATTATACCCTGGCCGCCGAATCCGGCCAGAATCATTTTATGAAGGGCCATCTTTACACCTCCTCAGGACTTCTCAAATTACCCAGCGGATAATAGGGAATCATATTGTCAGTAAGCCATTTCAAGGCATCGACAGGCGTCATACCCCAGTTGGTGGGACAGGTGGACAAAACTTCGACAAAGCTGAATCCCAGGCCCGCCTGCTGAACTTCTATAGCCTTGGTGATGGCTCTTTTTGCCTTCCGGATGTTTGCGGGATTATTAAGTGCTACTCTTTCCACGAAAACCGCTCCTTCTATGGTAGCCAGAAGTTCTGCCATTCTGAGAGGCATCCCGGACAATTCCTTCTTTCTTCCTTCTACTCCCGTGGTGGATTTTTGTCCAATCAGGGTTGTGGGTGCCATCTGGCCTCCTGTCATACCGTAAATGGCATTATTTATAAACACAGTTGTGAAATGCTCCCCCCTGTGAGCCGCATGTACAATTTCAGCTGCACCGATGGATGCAAGATCGCCATCCCCCTGATAGGTATACACGATTTTATCGGGATTCGCTCTTTTAATACCGGTCGCCACTGCGGGAGCTCTGCCATGAGCACATTCGCACATATCCACGCTCATAAAACTGGGTGCAAGAACGCTGCAACCTATGGGAGCCGTTCCTATGGTATCCCCCAGCAGGCCTTTCTCCTCCAGCACTTCCATGAGAATCCTGTGGGCTATTCCATGAGTACATCCCGGACAATAAGTAGTGGTTACAGGCAACATGGCCTCTGTATATTTAAAAACTGTCTTCATTTTACCTCCTCCAGAATACTCTTAACTCTGTTTGCAACTTCGTTAGGGGTGGGCACCATTCCTCCGGTTCTGTAAATCAGTCTTACCGGGAATCTGCCCTTAACTGCGGTTCTCACATCCTCCATCATCTGGCCCATGGAGAGTTCTGCCGAAATAACCGCCTTTACATTTGATCCAAGCTCGTCAAATGCAATTTCCGGGAAGGGCCACAGGGAATACGGCTGAATCAGTCCCGCATTTATGCCCATGCCTTTTAGAACATCCATGGCTTCTTTAACAATCCTGGCCATGGTTCCGAAGGCTACCAGTACAACTTCAGCATCTTCTGTGTTGAATTTCTTGTATTCAACCAGTTTTCCCCTCATGTCAACATATTTTTCTTCAAGTTTTTCAACATGGGCTTCAAGCTTGGCAGGGTCAAGACGCAGTGATTTGATAACATTGTGCTCCCTTTTGTTGCCATGACCAACCGCTGCCCAGGGTTTATCTCTTTCAATATCTTCTGCAGTTCTTGCCGGTCTGAATTCAGGCATAACCACAGGCTCCATCATCTGGCCCAGCATTCCGTCAACCAATATCATAACCGGATTTCTATATTTATCAGCTATCTCAAAGGCTTTATAAATTGTGTCCACAGTTTCCTGAACCGATGACGGAGCGAATACCGGAACGTGATAATCTCCGTTACCTCCGCCCTTTGTCGCCTGCCTGTAGTCCGCCTGCCCGGGCTGAATACCGCCGATACCGGGGCCACCTCTGGATACGTTCAGTATAACCAGAGGAATTTCCGCCGATGCGGCAAACGAAAAACCTTCCTGCATCAGGGCAATACCGGGAGATGCCGACGATAAGAAAACGGATTTGCCTGTCAGAGCTCCTCCATAAGCCATATTTATTGCGGCAATTTCACTTTCTGCCTGAACAAAAATACCACCGTGCTTAGCCATTTCTCTTGACATGTACTCCGGGATTTCATTTTGAGGAGTGATGGGATATCCGAAATAACATCTTGCCCCGGCTCTGATGGCAGCTTCGGCAAATGCTTCATTCCCTTTAAGTAACTTTTTTTCGCTCACTTTACCTACCTCTCTTCCCTAAAAACATTGATTACACCGTCAGGACAAATAATTGCACAGTTGGCACATCCTGTGCACTCATCCATGTCCGTAACTGAAATGGGATGATAACCCATAGCATTAATCTTCTTGTCATCAATGACAAGAATTTCCTTGGGACAGACACTGACGCAAAGTTCACATCCTTTGCACCTGTCCAGGTTGAATTCCAAGCGTCCTTTAGCCATATAGACCTCCTTTTTCTATTAACGATCCAGCCAGTTCGGCCTCATGAGCAATCCTAGAGGAAAAGGATTTGCCAGTTTTTCAGGAATAACTAATTTTTCAGGATAGGAATTGTAGACAACAGGGATTCCCAGCTGTTTTTCCAACTCCTTGGCCAATTTATAACCTTTAAGCACATCGTCGATTTTCGTGCTCATTAACATATGGGTGTTGTTGATAATACCTGTCACTTTGATACCTGTGACTCTTTCAATAGCCTCCTTATGGCGAAGTATGCCTTCAATTGTTGAAGTCTCCGGTCTGTTGGCATTTATCACCAGGTACATCTCATAATTATCTTCTTTAAAATACTTGGCGAACTGCTTGAGGATCATGGCCCCGCTGTCATTTCCACCCAGGTCAATTACTGTGTAAATATCTTCATCCTCAAGTGGTTTTCTTGCTTCAGCAGAGATTGCAGGTATCTCGGCAGTTACCTCATGCTTGAAGGCGCTTCCGTATACATGAATACCGTACTCCTCCAATAATCCCCTCAACTCCCTGCTTCTGAAATACACATTAGCTATATCGAGATCAACCAAAGCTGTCTTTTTACCGCTCTTTGCCAGATGAATTGCATAATTCAGTGCAAACTCCGTTTTACCGCTGCCGTAATGTCCACAAATTACAATGTTTTTTTTATCTGTCATATCTTCCTCTCGCAATATTTTAAAACTTGGTGAAGACCCGATATCCTCTCATAATTTCCTTCGGGATAGGCATGTTTGCTCCATCTCTCCACCAGCAGGGCCTTTATACCCACGTTGTTGGCTCCCCTCACATCATCATAAAAATTGTCTCCTACATAAATTACTTCTTCGGCGCTTAACTCCAGATTGCTAAGCGTTTTTAAGAAACCTTCGGGTTCAGGTTTTTCCGAGTTGATTTCCGATGAAACCACAATACTTTTGAAATATCCGTATAGATTCATTTTTTTAAGAAGATCCCTTGCCCCCAGATCCCAGTTTGTCAGCAGACCGACGGGACAGTTCATATTTTTAAGACCTTCAAGACATGGCAAAGCATCGGCAAAAGTTCTCCATTCAGATCTGGGAGGACTCTTTTCCATCATCGCTTTAGAAAATTCTTTTACCGGGATATCGGTGATATGAAGATATGCAAAGACCATACTGGCATAAGAGGTGTAAAACTCTTTTACATCCCTGTTAATATAGCCGGGATAGTTGTTCATAAAATGTCTGTCCACAAAGGAAAGGGCATCCCGTATTTCGGTTCTTTCTGCACTGCCGCCGAATTCCTTAAGCCTTTCCAGAAAAGAAGAGGACATGGGAGGGTAAATCAGAGTCATGCCCAAATCAAAAACAACAGCTTTGTATTTGTTCACTTCTTTCTCCTCTTTCCACTTTTCTTTATTAACTATTATAACATAGAAAATCCCGAATGTGTCGTCAGGTTTTTAATTCACAACCTATCCTCAGATAGGTGGGTTATCTGTCGCTCCTTCTGCCCTCCCCTCAAAGGAGGCCCGGCATCCGCAAGCTAAACTCGAAGTCCCGTGAACTCATTGTAGGTTAAATTATAAAACCTTAACGAACACCTCAGGATGAGTTTATTATATCATTTTGAAAAAATTGAATCAAGCGTACAAATCAACCCCGCAATTGTGAGATACTTTTTGTACGTCCTCGTCATCTTCCAGCATTTCTATCATTTTTCGCAGATTTACCAGTTCTTCTTCTCCTGGGTTAGCCTCAACGGAAGGCACCGGCTCAACTTCGGATTCTGCTATTTCGTAACCGCCTTTCTTTAAAGCTTCTGAAACTGCATCAAAATCTTCGGGGCTTGTCTGCACCTCGAAACTGTCTTCATATTCAATAATATCCATTGCTCCGGCATCCAGTGCCGTTTCCATAAGAGCATCCTCATCCAGATTGTCAGTCTTCTCGATCACAAAAATGCCTTTCGTTTCAAACATATAGGAAACACAGCCCGGGACTCCCAGATTACCTCCGTGCTTGTCAAATGCATGCTTAATGTTTGAAGAAGTGCGATTTTTATTGTCTGTCAGGACATCAACGATAACCGCCACTCCACCCGGTCCGTAGCCTTCAAAGGTCCCGGCCTCATAAGCATTTCCGCCGCCTTCCCCGGTTCCCTTTAGGATTGCCCTGTTAATGTTTTCATTGGGCATATTTATTGCCTTGGCCTTGTCAATTGCGTGCTTCAGTGCAAAATTGTAGTCAGGGTCCCCTCCTCCTTTGGCTGCAACAGATATAGCTCTGGCATACTTCGTGAAAATCTGTCCCTTCTTTGCGTCCTGCGCCGCTTTTCTCCCCGCTATCGTTCCGTGACGCCCCATATTAAACCTCCTGTGCTTTCAAATTCTTATAAGCTGTAGCCATCATCAGTTTAATCCGGTTAATCTGATTTACTTCGCTGGCCCCCGGATCATAGTCGATGGCTGCGATGTTTGCCAATGGGTTATACTCTCTCAAAGGTTTTATCATACCCTTGCCTGTAACGTGGTTTGGCAAACATGCAAAAGGCTGCAGGCATACGATGTTGGTAACACCTTTATCTATTAATTCCACCATTTCACCGGTCAACAGCCAGCCTTCACCACACTGGTTGCCCAGGGATGTGATTTTCTGAGCTTGCTTTGCCGTATGGCTTATATGCGCCGGCCCATGAAATCTTCTGCTCTTATCCAGGGCCTTTCTGGCATCATTTCTGAATTTTTCTATAATCCAGACTGATAAATCATTTTTTATCATGGTGGAAAAACTGCCCGACAACTGCTTCATGTTGTACCTTTTACTATACATTCCGTACAGGAAAAAATCCATAAGTTCAAGCACCACAGCTTCTCCGCCCTCTTTTTCAATCACATCTACTATATCGTTATTGGCCATGGGATGATATTTTACCAGGATTTCTCCGACCACTCCCACTTTAGGCTTTTTGATATCCAGCAGAGGCAACTCGTCAAATTCCTTTACCATCCGGCGGATATTTTTTCTCATTATTCTCAGGCTGCCGTTTTTAACGTTTTCAGCTGCGATTTCCAGCCATTTTTCTGCAAGGGCATTGGCAGAGCCCTTTTCCGCCTCGTAAGGCCTGGTGGCATACAACACCCGCATCAGTACATCGCCGTAAAGCAGGGATATTCCCCCTCTTTTTATAAGCCTGTATGTGAGGGGAAATCCCGGATTGCTTTCTATACCTGTCCAGCTGAATGAAATCACGGGTATGTGGGCCATATCAAGATCTATGAGGGCCTTTCTCAGCAGAGGAATATAGTTACTGGCCCTGCACTGGCCACCGGTCTGGGACAAAACCACAGCAGTTTTATTCAAATCATGTTTGCCCGATTTCAGTTCGCTTATTACCTGCCCCAGTGCGACAATTGTCGGATAACAGGCATCATTGTTTACATATCTCAAGCCTTCTTCAACTGCATTTTTGTCTACTGAAGGCATGAGCACAGCATTAAATCCCTCCTCATGAAGAGCCGTTTCCAGCAATCTGAAATGCAATGGCGACATCTGTGGAATCAGTAGGGTATAGCCCGCTTCCTTCATAGAGCTTTCAAAAATCACTCTTTCGTATGGTTTCATTTCTCCCATGGGCAGGATTTTGTTTTTTCTTCTTTCCTCCATGGCTGCCTTTAAGGACCTTATCCTTATTCTGGCAGCTCCGAGATTGGAACCTTCATCTATCTTAAGAACCGTGTATAATTTATTTCTTTCTCTTAAAAGCTCTTCCACCTGCTCAGTCGTAACGGCATCAAGACCACAGCCAAAGGAATTTAATTGAACCAGCTCAAGGTTCTCATAGTCTGAAGCCACCGCTGCTGCTTTATACAGTCTTGAATGATATGCCCACTGGTCCAGAACTCTTATAGGCCTGGGAACGTTTCTCAGATGGCTTACCGAATCTTCAGTGAGCACAGCCATCCCAAAAGAACTGATGAGCTTATCGAGACCATGGTTTATTTCCGGATCCACATGATATGGTCTTCCTGCCAGAATAATTCCGTCCAGTCCGGCTTCTTCCAAAAATTTTAACGCTTCCTCTCCTTTTGCGTGAATTTCAGCTTTGAAGGCCTTATCTTCCGCTCTCCCCCTGTCAACTGCATCAGAGATTTCTTTTCTACTGATGCCCATATGTCCAAACAGTTCGTACAGCCGCCTTTTGAGCCTGGAATCCATATCATAAGGCAGAAATGGGTGTATGAACTCCACTCCATCAGCTTCGATAACCTCTTTCATATTGCCGGCAATGGACTGAGGATAGGTAGCCACGACGGGACAGTTATAGTGATTTACTGCAGTTTCATCCTCGCACAACTCATGATTGATTCCGGGATAGAATATCCTTTTAACCCCCGAATCTATCAGTGCTTTAATATGACCGTGAACCAGCTTTGCCGGATAGCAGGCTGTATCTGAAGCTATTGTTTCCATCCCCTGTTCATAGATTTTCTTAGTCGAGCCAGGAGATAATTCGACCCTGAAACCCAGCTCAGTGAAAAAAGTGAACCAGAATGGATAGTTCTCATATAGATTGAGCACTCTGGGTATCCCTATAACCCCGTATTTTGCATTTTCCAAAGACAAAGGCTCGTAATTGAACAGCCGCTTATATTTATATTCATACAGGTTAGGAATATTGCTTTCCCTGATTTCACCGCCTGCTCCTCTTTCGCAGCGGTTTCCGGTTATGAATCTGCTTCCGTCGGCAAACTTGTTAACTGTAACCAGACAATTGTTTTCACAGCCTTTGCATCTATAATTACGGTTTTCAACCCTGAAATCGGAGAGTTTCTCCAGGGATGAAATCTTTGAACGTTCACCTTCGTGATAGGCATCCAAACCTGTTAAAGCAGCGCCATAAGCACCCATTATGCCGGCTATATCGGGTCTGACTACATTTTTCCCCACGATTTTTTCAAAACTCCTCAATACTGCATCGTTTAAAAATGTTCCCCCCTGAACCACAATATTATCGCCGATATCATCCGGATTGCGAAGCTTGATAACCTTATACAACGCGTTCCTTATTACAGAATATGAAAGACCTGCAGAAATATCTCCTATTGTGGCCCCTTCCTTTTGAGCCTGCTTAACTTTGGAATTCATGAAAACAGTGCATCTGGTTCCCAGGTCAACAGGCTTTCTGGCAAAGAGAGCCTCTTCTGCGAAATCAGCCACTTCCATACAAAGCGACTTAGCATATGTTTCCAGAAATGATCCGCAGCCTGAAGAACATGCTTCGTTAAGCATAATATTGTAAATGGCTCCGTCTCTGATTGTCATGCATTTCATATCCTGACCTCCTATGTCAAGTATGAAATCCACGCCCTTGGAAAATTCTTCTGCGCCTTTGTAATGAGCCATTGTTTCTATAATCCCAAGATCAATATTGAAAGCGGTTTTTACCAGCCCCTCACCATAGCCCGTGACAACAGCCTTTCCTATATATGACTCATCCGGTATAAGGCCATAAACCTCATAAAGCAACGCAAGTACGCATTCCAGTGGCCTGCCCTCGTTATTTTTGTAATAGGAATAAAGCAGGTTTTTGTCTTTATCTATAAGTGCAGCCTTCGTAGTTGTTGACCCTGCATCTATGCCTAAAAACAAGGGGCCCTCAGCCTGGTTTATGCTTTTTCTCTTTATAGATTCTTTACTGTGCCTTTCTTTAAACTCTTTATAATCAAGCTTATCTTTAAATAAGGCAGGCAGGTGATTGCTTTCTTCGTAGTCACTGTCCTTCAGCCAATCCAGCCTTTCCAACACAGCATTAATGTCCAGCACTGCATGTTTCGGTGAAAGCAGGGCTGCTCCCGTGGCAACGAAATATTCTCCTCCTTCGGGGAAAATTATATCTTCACTGCTTATTTTCAATGTTTCAATGAAACGCTTCCTGAGTTCTGACATAAAAGATAAGGGGCCACCCAAAAAGGCAACCTTTCCTCTTATGGTTCTTCCGCATGCCAGGCCGCTGATTGTCTGATTAACAACAGCCTGAAATATGGAAGCCGAAAGATCAGGCAGGCTGGCACCCTCATTTATTAAAGGCTGAATATCAGTTTTTGCAAAAACACCGCAGCGGGCAGCTATGGGATAAAGTGTTTTATATTCCTTGGCACTTTCATTCAATCCCGCGGCATCTGTAGACAGTAATACAGCCATCTGGTCAATGAAAGCTCCCGTTCCTCCCGCGCATGTACCATTCATTCTCTGTTCTATTGCCGGGCCATAGAATGTAATCTTGGCGTCTTCTCCGCCCAGTTCAATCGCAACATCAGTTTCGGGGATATAGTGCTCCACAGCTACACTGCAGGAAATTACTTCCTGTTCAAATGGAATGCCTATAGTTTCAGACAGGGCCAGGCCTCCTGATCCCGTAACGACAACATGTGCTTCTAAATTTGGAAATTGAAAAATCAGCGCCTCCATCATTTCGCTGAATTTCTCGAAGACGTTGGACATATGCCTCTCATATTTTTTAAACAGAACCTGGTTTTCTGAATCCAGAAGAACAAGTTTTACTGTTGTGGAACCTATGTCTATGCCCAGTTTCATATAAAAACGGCCTCCCTTTTGTCTGTCAATAAACCTTGTAGATTATAGCATGGTGCCTTCTTTATGTAAACCAGTTTCTACGTATATATATGTGCCTCTGGAAACCACGCTGTTTTCAAAACTACTTTCGCATAAAAAAAGGATTCTCCCCAATCGGGAGAATCCATAAATAAATTATCTTAATATTATCCAAATGCCTGAATTCCAATGTTTTTTAAGATAGGCATGTGGCGGCTCCTGCAAATCAACTGTAAATATCCGTCCTGTTAACTATTCCCTTAATATAGTTGAGTATTTAAAAGTAATCAAACCATAAATTTTCAATTGAAAAGTGAGCAAGTCTGTAAGCCGGGTTCTGTATTCGACGATCATCTATCTTGGCCTGTTGTCACCAGCAGGCTCATGCGACCTACCTTGCGGGAAGCGACGGGCCGCCGCCTTTCAGGCACTTTGTTTCTGAGAACAGTTACCTCCCTGACTTGGTCTTGCTCCGGATGGGGTTTACACGGCCGTCATGTTACCATAACGCCGGTGAGCTCTTACCTCACCATTTCACCCTTGCCGCGGCGAAAGGCCGGTTGGCGGTGTGTTTCTGTTGCACTTTCCCTGAAGTCACCTTCGCCAGACGTTATCTGGCATCCTGCCCTGTGGAGCCCGGACTTTCCTCATGGACTGATAAGCCCACGCGACCGTCTGACTTACTCACATATTCAATATACCACAGAATCGAAAGGATTAACAAGCGAGGTGGATTCTATGATTTCTGCTTTGCCTTCCACAGCCTTTCTTAATATATTGGCAAAATTTTCTATGAATATATATTCAGTGCCATAGTGTCCGGCATCTATCACATTCAGCCCCATTTCCTTTGCTTTTTGAGCCTGATGATATTTAACATCGCCGGTAATAAACAAGTCGCAATGGTTCTGAATTGCTGCATCCATAGATTCTGCACCTGAGCCCGTGGATAATGCCACATTGGAAATCTTTGCATTCAAATCTCCAACCACTCTAGGTTTCTCAGTAAGATTTAGCACCTTTTCCACTTTTTCAGCCATTTCTTTTAAAGTAACGGGTTTCCTCAGACTTCCCATCCTGCCTATCATTTCATTGTCTCCGAAAGGCGTTTTGAGTTTCAGTCTTCTGACCATCTGCAGTTCAAGAAGGTCCGCCAGATAATCATTATTTCCTCCAAATACCGCATCAAAATTGGTATGCGCGGAATAAACTGTGATGCCCAGATTTATCAGCTTGATTGCATAACCTCCTGTCAATGTGTCTGCATCTATAACATCCAGCTTTTCCATAAGCAATGGATGATGGGTGACAATAAAGTCCACTTTCTTTTCAGCGGCCTCTTTAATAACATCGTTAGTGATCTCCAGCGCTACCATAATGCGGCTGAATTCGGGGTTTCTGATGTTTATTTGAAATCCTCCGTTGTCCCAGTCCTCCTCCAGCTCCCTGGGAGCAATCATACGCAATAGATCCAATAATTCATCAGCTTTTATTCCCATTTTATCCTCCGATTTCTTTCAAGATTTCTGTATAAGAGCCTATTCTCTTCCTGGCCGTTTCCAGTCTTGCTGCACTTTCGGCTGACCCTTTTTTCAGAATCTCATCCATAACAAAAGTTTCCTTTTTCATTTTACCCTTGATAAACTGTTCAAGCAAGGGGTCTTTGGCGGAAATAAGCAAAGGACTAATTTCAAGTTCCATTTCATCATAGTGTCTTTTTCTTACGGTTCCGGGCCTGGCCAGGATAATTTCACATATAAATTTACCTTCCCTTACCAGCTTCTCCTTCATGATTTCAAATGAATAATTATGCAAAAATTTGCGTAATTCAACTGGTTTCGTCCGTGGCTGCAATATTATTTTTTTGAAGCTCAATGTTTTTTCAAAGTCCTTCTCCAAAATATTTATTATCATTTCACCGCCCATACCGGCGATAACCAGCACATCTGCTTCACCCGCTTTCAGGGGCTCAAGACCGTTGCCCTTTCTTAAATCGGGCTTAAAATCCGGCAAAAAAGTGTGAAAATTTTTCTCTGCCCTTTCAAGAGGCCCTGTATTTATGTCAGTCATTATTACCTTTGGGGAAATTTTTCTCTCCATTAAAAAAATAGGCAGCAGACCGTGATCTGTGCCTATGTCAGCAATACTCTCACCCGTTTCTATCATGTCAGCCATTGCAAGCAGTCTACCGGCAAGTTTCAATTCTATACTCCTATTCCAGGTAATCCCTAAGTTTCTTGCTCCTGCTTGGGTGGCGGAGCTTTCTCAGTGCCTTAGCTTCTATTTGTCTTATCCTTTCCCTGGTGACATCAAATCTTTTGCCAACTTCTTCCAGAGTTCGGGCTTTACCGTCGTCAAGGCCGAAGCGAAGCTTAAGAACCTTCTGTTCCCTTTCCGTAAGGGTATCAAGCACCTCTACCAACTGCTCCTTAAGCATGGAAAAAGCAGCCGCATCTGCAGGCGCAGGCACATCTTCATCAGGTATGAAATCTCCCAGATGGCTGTCTTCTTCTTCTCCAATGGGAGTTTCCAGAGAAACCGGCTCCTGGGCAATTTTCAATATTTCTCTGACTTTCTCTTCGGGGATATCCATTTCCAAGGCTATTTCCAGAGGAGTCGGTTCTCTTCCGTATTCCTGCAGAAGCTGCCTTGAAACCCTGATCAGTTTATTGATGGTTTCCACCATATGCACAGGTATTCTTATGGTTCTGGCCTGATCCGCAATCGATCTTGTAATGGCCTGTCTTATCCACCAGGTGGCATATGTGCTGAACTTATAACCTTTTCTCCAGTCAAATTTATCAACGGCTTTTATCAAACCAAGGTTGCCCTCCTGAATAAGGTCCAAAAAGAGCATCCCTCTTCCCACATAGCGCTTGGCTATGCTTACCACCAGTCTTAGATTTGCTTCACAGAGCCTCTGCTTTGCTTCTTCGTCGCCGGCCTCCATGAGTTTTGCCAGTTCAATTTCTTCTTCTGCGGTTAAAAGGGGCACTTTACCTATTTCTTTGAGATACATGCGGACAGGGTCATCCACTGCTACTCCTTTAGGCGCTTCAAGCTCTCCTTCTTCGTCTTCCTTGGCATCATCCTGTCCATCGTCTGATTCTGTTTCCTCTTCCTTTTCCAAGGCTATGATTTCCAGGTCGTTCGGATCCGTTTCTTCAACGATTTCTATTCCCATGGAGATCAGAGCATCGTAAAGATCATCCATCTGGTTTTTATCCATGACCACATTCTCCAGATGGTTTGAGATTTCCTGATAGCTGATGCTGCCCTTGTTTTTAGCCATTTCCATCAGCTCACTGACAAATTCAAATCTCTTATCTTCTGTTTGCTCCATTTCATAGGTCATAGCGATTTCCCCCGTGTTTCTTTTTTTGTACTTCCAGCAGTTCGCGGCTTAACTGCTCTATTTGGGTTTTATCCTTATTGTCATCCAGTATAGCCAGCAGTTTGATTAAATCTTCTTCTCTTTTCTTCAGGGCTGCCCCTTCTATATGGGCAATGCACTCTTCAAAAACTTCCCTGTCCCTATGGGCGATATGCACCGTATCCACGATAAACTCAAGCACTTTCAAAGCTTCTGCGTCCAGACTGTCCTTGAGCTGATATAAATTTATTTCCTCATCCTTTTTGTACATGGATTTTATGTTTTCATAAATCCTGTGGCATTCAGGAGTTTCAAAGGAACTCTCATGTGGAACCAGTTCTGTTACGTATGAGCTCTTAAAGAGCATGAGCCCTATTAAATTTTGTTCCAGCAAGCTGCAATTTTCTTGCTTTTCACTCTTTCTTATTTCTGAATCCGCTGCTGTTCTGCCCTTTGTTAGGGTGCCCTCACTTCCGAACACCTCGATTTTTAAAGCCCCCTGTGATATTCCATACTCTGCGGCAATCTTTTTAATATATGCCTCTGCCTCAATTGGCTTCAGTTTTCTTAAAACCCCTGCCGCCTCTTTAAGAAAGCTTACACTGCCTTCGGTGGTGTCGGTGTTTATGCTTTTTCTGATATGCTTCAGTTTATAATCGACAAAAGGTAAAGCAGTTTTGGCCAGCTTGAGAAATTCGTCCTTACCTTTTTCCCTGATGAAGTCATCAGGATCCTGTCCCTGAGGCATCTCCAGTACTTTTATTTTGCATCCTGCCTCGTACAGGACATCTGTTGCCCGCATGGCAGCTCCCGTCCCCGCCTCATCGGAATCATAGGCTATCAGCACTTTCCCTGTGTAACGTTTCAGCATTTTCGCCTGGTTTTCGGTAAGCGCTGTCCCTAAAGAAGCGGCTACATTCCTGACTCCATGCTGATAAAGGGATAATACATCCATATATCCTTCAACTAAAATTGCATAACCTTCTATATTTATATCCTGTCTTGTTAAATATAATCCAAATAAGTTGTTTTTCTTCAAAAAAATTATGGATTCTTTTGAATTCAGGTACTTTGGGCTATCATCTCCCAGTGCCCTGCCGCCGAAGCCTATAACTTTGCCCCTTGTGTTCATAATAGGGAAAATAATCCTGTTTCTGAATCTGTCAAAATATCTGTCTCCTGACTGGGAAATCAGGCCCAGCTTAAGCATTTTTTCTTCTTCAAACCCCTTTGACTTCAAATAGTCATACAGTTCCTGCCAGCTGTCGGGGCTGTAGCCAATGCCGAATTTTCTCAAAGTTTCACTGTTGATGCCCCTTTTTTTCATATATTCAACAGC
This sequence comes from Bacillota bacterium, assembly GCA_052034085.1. Classification (GTDB taxonomy): domain Bacteria; phylum Bacillota; class Clostridia; order Peptostreptococcales; family Anaerovoracaceae; genus UBA1426. Next base: position 178,457 of record JBPOJA010000011.1, read on the forward strand.
GGGATTTGCTTCTTTGTTAAAGTTGCGATAAAAGAATATTGCCGCCTCGCGGTTCAGTTCGTATAGTTCCTCTTTTTTGGACTCGCTGCCATAGCTTCTGTCCCTGATTTCAATCCCGTAATCCTTGGCCAGCTTTTCCAGGGCCTCCTGAAAATCCAGGTTGTGATACTTTTGCGTGAATTCTACTACATCCCCGGTAGCTCCGCATCCGAAGCAGGTGAAAATCTGTTTATCTTCCGAAACCATAAAAGAAGGAGTTTTTTCATTATGAAACGGGCACAGGCCTTTGTAGTTGCTCCCTGCCTTCTTCAAAGTCACCTGACTCCCTATAACATCTACAATATTGCATGCACTTTTGATTTCATCAATCAGACTCATTCATAATTTCCTTGTATTTATTCAGTGCGAACCTGTCAGTCATGGCCGCAATATAGTCTTTGATTTCCCAGCCATCGGGGATTTCTCCCTTTTCGTTTTCATAATAATCGTAAAGCGTGTTAATCAGCAGTCCGATTTTTTCAAGCTCCGAATCTTCTTTCACTTTTCTGCTATGATAAACGTTCTGGAACATAAATTCCCTCATAACGTTCATGCATTCCAGCAGCTCCGGACTCATGGTGATTTTTCCCCTCTCGCTGCTGGTTTTAACCATATCGGTGACCAGGCTGTTTATGCGGGTTCGATGGTCTTTTCCAAGTGTCATAATGCAGCTTTCAGGCAGATCACTTTGCGCTATCACGCCGCTTCTCAGGGCATCGTCAATATCGTGGTTTATATATGCTATGCGGTCGCTGTATCTGACTATAATACCCTCCGGTGTTGCCGGTCTGCCTTTTCCAGTGTGGTTCAAAATACCATCCCTGACCTCATGGGTCAGATTCATTTTTTCCAGTACATCCACGACTCTCAGACTCTGCTCGTTATGTGAGAAACCTCCCTTGTGCCTGAGATTTAAAAACTCCTCGCCGCTATGGCCAAAAGGGGTGTGCCCAAGATCATGACCCATGGCGATGGCCTCTGTAAGGTCTTCATTCATCCGCAAGGCTCTTGCAATGGTTCTGGCTATCTGTGAAACCTCCAGGGTATGAGTCAGCCTTGTCCTGAAATGGTCTCCCTCAGGTGCCAGGAAAACCTGGGTTTTATGCATAAGCCGTCTGAAAGCCTTGGAATGAATTATCCTGTCTCTGTCTCTCTGAAAAGCCGTCCTTAGCAGACATTCCTCTTCCGGACGCACTCTGCCCCTGCTGTCTGCGCTTTTTGTGGCCTCCCGTGACAGCAACTCATATTCCCTTGTCTCCTGTTCAACTCTGGTCAGCATCTGCATGATTTCCAGCCGTCCTTTTATCTTCCTGTGTGACCGAAGCCTCCGGCTCCTCTTTCGCTTTCAGTGAGGCTTTCCGGTTCATCAACTTCTACCCATTCGGCTCTCTCGTGTCTGGCAATTACCATCTGTGCAATGCGTTCACCGTTATTGATTGTGAAACTTTCCTGGCCCAGATTGATTAAGGCCACCTTGACCTCTCCCCTGTAATCCGAGTCTATCGTCCCCACTCCGTTAACCAAACCTATACCATGCTTTATTGCCAGCCCGCTTCTCGCTCTGATCTGGGCTTCAAATCCCACAGGAATTTCCACAAACAGTCCTGTTCCAATGAGTTTCCTTTCACCGGGTTCCAAAACTACCGGTTCTTCCAGGAAAGCTCTCAAATCCATGCCGGCTGAACCTGCAGTTTCATATTGTGGATATTGTCCGCTTTTAGATACTATTCTGATCTTCATAATGCCTCCGGTCAGTTTTCGTTTTATGCCTTCAAAAATTTGGACAGGTCAACTTCCCTGTCGCTAATGAGGACTGAGGAATATTCTTCAATGTCACTTATGAGTCCGGCTGCGTTTACAATATCTTCCTCATTCACCGCATCGATTTTATCCAGAATTTCTTTCGTCGATAAAATTTTATCCATAAGCAGAGCATTCCTACCATTGGAATACATCCTGCTGCTGACATTTTCCTGGCCAAAGACTATGGATGTTTTCAGCTGCTCTTTTGCCTTTATAAGTTCTTCCTTGGTAACGCCTCCGCTTAAAAGCAAGGTCAGTTCTTCTTTTATGGCATCTATAACCACTTCTATTTTATCATGACCGGTGCCTGCATAAATGCTGAAAATTCCATCTTCCTTAAAAGAGCCGTTGCTGGAGAAAACCGAATAAGCGAGGCCCTTCTGCTCCCTTATGTTCTGGAAGAGTCTGGAACTCATGCTTCCGCCTAAAATATTGTTAAGGATTACCAGGGGATAATGCAATTCACCTTCCCTGGGCACGCCCCTCAACCCCAGGAAAATGTGGCTTTGCTCAACATCCTTCACTTTCAGGATGTGGCTTTTTTCATAGGAGGCTTTCCCGGCAAGGGGTCTTCTCATGCCGTGGGCTTTTAGGTTCAGTTTCTCTTCAAAAACAGCCTTGATTTCTTTCTCATCATAGTTGCCCGAAATAGAAACCACAATGTTGTCGGCTGTGTATCGCTCATCCAAATATTGAAGTATGTCTTCTCTGCTGACCTTTTTCAGCACTTCTTTGGTTCCGATAATTGGGGTTTCCAAAGGGCCGCCTTTAAAAACAGCTTCCGTCAGCAGATCGTTGCCAAAATCCTCGGGGCTGTCCTCAATCATTTTAATTTCTTCAAAAATAACATTCTTCTCTTTCTTCAGTTCCTCCTTATCGAAGACCGAAGAGGTAAACATATCTGAAAGTATATCAGCCGCCTTTTCCATATTGCTGTCCAATACCTTGGTGTAGTAACAGGTTGCTTCCTTGCCTGTAAAAGCATTCATCTGACCACCCAGAATATCCATTTCTTCGGCAATATCCCTGGCAGATCTCTTTTTAGTGCCTTTAAACAACATATGTTCAATAAGATGAGATATCCCCATTCTGTCGTGACTCTCATCAACAGAGCCGGCTTTAACCCATATGCCCATAGCCAGGGATTCCACATAGGGCAGTTCTTCCATAACCAGCCTTATACCGTTACTCAGTTTCTCCTCAATTATCATTAAATCCTTTTCTCCCAACGTTATGTCTTCTTTTTCATAGCCAAAGCAGCCATCAGAAAAATGGCTGCAATAATCTCCATCAACCAAGGTATTTCTATTGATTAGAGTAGTTCTTTTCTTGAAAGGTTTATTCTGTTCTGGCTGTCTATTTCTGTGACTTTAACCACAACAGTGTCACCAACCGCCAGCTCATCCTCCACCTTTTCCACTCTATGCTTTGCCATTTTTGAAATGTGCAGGAGGCCTTCTTTGCCGGGCAGAATTTCAACAAAAGCTCCAAATGTCATGAGTCTTGTGACCTTGCCTTCATAGATTTCTCCCACTTCCACTTCTCTGAGAAGCAATTCAATTTCCTTCTGAGCGGCCAGGGCGCTGTCCATGTCAGGCGATGCAATGGAGACGTTTCCATCATCGTCTATATCTATCTTTGCACCGGTTTCAGCTATGATGCGGTTAATAGTGCTTCCGCCTTTTCCGATAATAATCCTGATTTTATCCGGATCCACTACCATAGAAATAATCCTGGGTGCGAAAGGTGATATTTTCGGCCTTGGTTCAGGCATTACTTCTAAAATCTTTCCCATGATAAACATTCTGCCATCATGAGCCTGTTTCAGCGCTTCCGTAAGAAGTTCCCTGGAAAGTCCGTGTATCTTGATATCCATCTGTATTGCGGTAACACCTTTTGCAGTACCGGCAACCTTGAAGTCCATATCTCCCAGAAAGTCTTCCATGCCCTGAATGTCACTTAAAATAGCTACTTTTTCGCCTTCAGTAATAAGTCCCATGGCAATACCGGCTACCGGAGCCTTTATGGGTACGCCGGCGTCCATAAGTGCCAGGGTACTTCCACATACAGATGCCATGCTGGAACTTCCGTTGGATGACAGGACTTCTGATACCACCCTGATTGCATACGGGAAATCTTCTTCCGAAGGTAAAACGGGAATCAGTGCTCTCTCCGCAAGTGCACCGTGGCCAATTTCCCTTCTTCCCGGGCTTCTCATGGGTCTTGCCTCACCTGTGCTGTAAGGCGGGAAATTATAATGGTGCATATATCTTTTTTCTGTCTCTTCGGTTATACCGTCGAGGGCCTGAGCCTCTGCAGCAGGAGCCAGGGTTGCCACTGACAACACCTGGGTCTGCCCCCTGGTGAAAAGGCCTGTGCCATGAGTCCTGGGCAAAAATGCTGTCTCACACCATATTGGCCTGATTTCGTCCCGTTTCCTGTTGTCAGGCCTGATTCCATCGTTGACAATCATGCTTCTGACCTGTTCTTTCTTGATGGAATACAGGACATTTTCAATATCCTTGACGTTGTCGGGGAATTCCTCCTCGAAATGGGCAAGTGTTTCCTTTTCAACGGCATCCATATTATCCAGTCTTTCCTGCTTGTCTTCGGTTAAGATGGCGGTACGCATTTTTTCTGTGGCAAAACTTCTAACCTCGAAGTCAATCTCTTCAGGAACCCGGTAAAGCTCAACTTCAGCTTTTTCCTTACCGACTTCTTTGGCAATATCTTCGATAAATTCGATTATGCTCTTAATCTCTTCGTGACCAAAAAGTATGGCCTCCAAAATCTCTTCTTCAGGTACTTCGTTGGCTCCTGCTTCTACCATCATGATGGCATCTTTTGTTCCGGCCACCACCAGATGCATGTCGCTTTCCTCCCTTTGTGCCAGGGTCGGATTGATGACCAGTTCGCCGTCTACTCTGCCTACAAGCACTGAACCGGTTGGCCCCTGGAAAGGGATGTCAGAAATAGACAGGGCAATGGATGAACCTATCATGGCAACTATATCAGGTGTACAGTCGGGGTCGACACTCATGACCGTGGCAACCACCTGAACATCATTATGGTATCCTTCGGGGAAAAGAGGCCTTAAGGGTCTGTCCATAAGTCTGGCGCTAAGAATGGCCTTCTCCGACGGCCTGCCTTCTCTTTTGATAAACCCCCCGGGAATTTTTCCCGCAGCATACATCCTCTCCTCGAATTCACATGAAAGAGGGAAAAAATCTATATCCTTTCTGGGCTCTTTTGATGCTGTTGCCGTTACATTTACTACTGTATCGCCGTAGCGCACTGTGGCAGTGCCATTGGCCAGTTGAGCGACCTTCCCTACTTCCACCTGCAGCAACCTTCCGCCTATTGCTGTCCGATAGGTCTTAAATTCATTTAAACTCATATGTTGTTAACCTCCAAAAGTAAGGCGGAGGTTATCCTCCGCCGTCAAAAATAGCTATTTTCTCAGACCTAAGCGAGCGATAAGGTTTCTGTATCTTTCCAGATCTTTTTCCTTGAGATAGTTGAGCAGGTTTCTTCTCTGTCCAACCATTTTCAGCAAACCTCTTCTGGAATGGTGATCCTTTTTGTGGATTTTCAGGTGCTCGTTCAAATCGTTGATTCTGCTTGTGAGAATGGCTATCTGCACCTCAGGCGAACCCGTATCTCCTTCATGAATCATGAAATCCCTGATGATTTCAGCTTTCTTTTCTTTACCAATCATTTCATTTTCTCCTTTTGTAATTCTCCCATACCGCGCCTGGCGTCGGAGATTCGCAAAGCTCAGTTATGGGAACGTACTTAACGATTTATAATACCATGGTAACTGGCAGCTGTCAAACAATCTTCTTTTATCTGAACAGCCAGTTCTTCCATGGTTTCAAACCTTAATTCGGGCCTTAACCTTTCAAGGAATTCTACTTTAATCGGCTGACCGTATATGTCTCTGTCGAAATTGAATATATGGGTTTCTATGCTTCTGGCATTGGCATCCCCAATAGTCGGCCTTGTGCCCACATTGGTAATACTGGCATATCTTTGGCCTTCAAAATAACAATAGGTCACATAAACTCCGTTTGCCGGGCTGACCATGTCGTCATCAAGAGTAAGATTGGTGGTGGGAAATCCCAGAGTTCTGCCAAATTTGTTTCCCTTTACCACAGTGCCGCCGGTCGCATAATAGCGCCCCATGAGCTTCAGGCATTTGTCCACTCTGCCTTCTTCTATATATTTTCTTATGAGAGTGGAACTGACTATTTCCCCCTCGACCATGAAGGGCTCCACTACGTGAATACCATAGCCTTGGGAAAAACCAACCTTCATCAAAGTTTCAGGAGTGCCCCTGCCGTTTCTCCCGAAACTGTAATTGAAGCCGCAAAAAGCTTCCTTCATATTGAGCTTTTTAACCAGTATGTCAATGATAAACTCTTCAGGCTCCATATATCTGATATTGTCATCAAAAGGCACCGTTACCACATAGTTGATTCCCAGACTTCTGATACTTTCAATTTTTTCTTCGAAAGTCTGAATATTTTTTACCACCCGTCTGCCTGCCAGCACATTTTTGGGATGGTTGCTGAATGTGAAAATGATGCTCTTCAAGCCGGTGCTGATTGCACTGTTGACTGTTCTCCTGATAAGTTCCTGGTGGCCTTTGTGAACTCCATCGAAATTGCCAAAGGCAATGACTGAATTCTCCATGTCATCAATCTGGTTTAAATCTGTAAAAACTCTCATAGACATAACACTTTTTCCGCCTTCAAAAGATCTTTGCTGTTCTCTTTAACAGCTACGCCTAAAAATTCATTATTGTAATATAAACAGTATCTGTGATCTGCTTTTGAGCAATACTCTCCGGTCTGCGGCCGGCGGCAGATTTTCACTTCTGACGCTTTCAGCATCCTGCCATTGCAAAACTCACTGCTTTGTTCCTTCGTAAGATCTGCTCTGCCCAGATGTCCCAGGGGGTAGTCCATTGGCAGCAGATATTTTTCATAGCCCTTTTCCAGCTCTTCCAGGGTTACGGACTCCGATGATCTGAAAAAACCGCTGCCTGTTCTTAAAAGAAAGCTCATAGCTGCCCCGGTTTCAAGCCGACAGCCTGCGTCATGGCACAGAGTTCTTACATAAGTGCCTTTTGAGCAGTCAACAAGAAACCTGACTCTTGCCTCTTCTCTATTGTAGCCGATGACCTCAAACCTGTAAATCCTGACAGCTCTCCTGGGCCTTTCAACCCTCTCACCGCTTCTTGAATACTCATACAATCTCTTGCCGTTTATTCTGACTGCCGAATATCCCGGAACTTCCTGCTGAATCGTCCCTTCAAAACCCCTGAAAATCTCCTGTATTTCAACTGTATTTTGGGGTATTTTTTTTGCATTTTCAGGAGAATCCAGTATATTTCCCCATATGTCCTGTGTATCTGTAGTGATGCCCAGCAACATTTCACCTAAATATTGCTTATTATCCTCCTCCAGATATTCTATTATCCTTGTAGCTTTTCCTATGCAGATCACGAGGACACCTGTAGCCATAGGATCCAAGGTCCCTGCATGACCTATGCGCTTTACACCCGTCAGTCTCCGTATATGATTCACGCAGTCATGGGAAGTCATCCCTGCCGGCTTAAGCAGATTGATTATGCCTGATCCTTCCATGTTTCCAGCTCTTTCCCTATGGCTTCAATCACTTCTGCTTTGAATTCTTCAATAGGTTTATTCACAACGCAGCCAGCTGAATTTTTGTGTCCGCCTCCTCCGAAGCCTGCGGCTATTCTGGCTACATCATATTTACCTTTCGAACGGAATGTAGCCTTGGTATTGCCTTCCTCTTCCCTTAAAAATGCGGCAATTTCAATGCCTTCGATATTCCTCAGCTCTTCAACCAGCCCTTCTGTTTCTTCCATCAGGGCATTGCTTTCTTCAAGCATTTCTTCGGTCATAAGAGCAATGCAAGCTTTATTACCATATAACATTTCAAGAGTCGAGAGAATTTTATTTCGCAGAACCATTCTCTCCATTCTCTTATTCTGGTAAACCTCCAAAGAGACTCTGTTATGATCCATGCCAGAGTCGAACAATTCAGCCGCCTGCATATGGGTCTTTTTCGACGTGTTGGAATACATGAACCGGCCGGTATCCGTTACAAGTGCAGTGTAAAGGGCAAGCCCTATCTCAGAATCTATATGAGCCCCCATGAGTTTGATAATGTCCATTACAATTTCGCCTGTCGAAGAGGCTTTTGCATCGATAAGATTATAGTCTGCAAAAGGTCTGGCAGTTTTGTGATGATCCACCATTATGGTCGTATCACCTTTTTTCAGGAAGCCGGCCCGCTTCCCCAGCCTGCCTTCATCACTGCTGTCAAGGGATAGGCAGATTGATGGATTTTCTATGGAACTTTCATAGACGCAATGACCTGCATTCAGGAATTCGATATTTCTTGGGATTTTATCCTCTATAAGAACTTCTGCCTTTTTGCCCGCATTTCTTAAGGCGGTGCACAGGGCTACAGAAGACCCCAGGGCATCGCCGTCCATCTGTATATGGGGAAGTATTACAACACTTTCCGCTTCATTTAATAACGCTGCTATCTTATTCTTCATCATGAGTGAGCTCTTTTTCTTCCTCCGACTCATCTTCCCCGCTTTTAATGTTCAGGCTCTCCAGAATCGATTCGATGTGACGGCCATATTCCTGAGAAGTATCCAGCCTGAAATTAATTTCCGGCACATGCCTCAGTTTTATCTGCCTGCCTACTTCCTTCCTGACCAGGCCCTTAGCACCTTCAAATGCCTTCAGGACCTCTTCCCTGTTGTCAGACTCGGGAACACTGATATAAATAGTTGCATAGCCATAATCTTTAGATACTTCCACGTCGGATATACTCACCATTCCCGACAGTCTTGGATCCTTAATTTCCCGCAACAGCAGCTGACTGACAACTTTTTTGATTTCCTCAGCCATTCTTTCGGCTCTGAAACTTTTACCCATTTATCTTTCTATCTCCTCTACAACAAACGCTTCTATGACATCGCCTTCTTTTATGTCGTTATAGTTTTCTATTCCAATGCCGCACTCGTAACCCTGGGTAACTTCTCTCACATCATCCTTAAATCTCTTAAGCGAGGATATTTTCCCCTCGTGTATTATGATTCCGTCTCTTACCAGTCTGACACCTGCGTTTCTCGTTACTTTGCCCTCTGTTACATATGCACCTGCAACTATGCCGACACCGGGGACTTTAAATGTGTTGCGTACTTCGACTTTGCCCAGGACTACTTCTTTGAAGACAGGATCAAGCATGCCTTTCATGGCGGCTTCTATGTCTTCAATTGCATCATATATTATCCTGTAGGTCCTTATTTCAACGCCTTCCCTCTCTGCCATGTTTATAACTGCTGTCGGCGGGCTCACATTGAATCCCAGAATAATTGCATCAGATGTTGCAGCCAGCATAATATCATTTTCGGTCACGGTTCCCACGCCGGAATGGATTATCCGGACTTTCACATTTTCATTGTGCATTTTCTCCAAAGAGGCACTTAAAGCGCCTACTGAACCCTGAACGTCTGCTTTGACTATGAGGTTCAGCTCCTTGATTTCCCCTTCCTGAATCTGGCTGTAAAGCTGTTCCAGGCTGGAGGATGACTTTCTGGTCATCACTTCTTCCCTGACCTTCATTCGTCTCTGTTCTGCAATTTCTCTAGCAATTCTTTCATCCTTAACAGCATTGAATTCGTCCCCTGCTTCAGGGACATCGTTTAAACCGAGAATTTCAACGGCTGTGGTGGGGCCTGCTTTTTCAATGATTTCACCTTTGAAATTGGTCATGGCCCTTATTCTTCCGCAGGTATTGCCCACAACAACAGGCATACCGGTTTCCAATGTGCCGTTTTCCACCAGCAGGGTGGCAACAGGACCCTTATTTTTATCAAGTCTTGCTTCGATGACGGTTCCTAAAGCCAGCCTGTTGGGATTGGCTTTAAGTTCCAGCATTTCAGCCTGTAACAGCACCATTTCGAGCAGATTGTGGATACCTTCTCCGGATTTGGCAGAAACGGGAACGCTGATAGTGCTTCCGCCGTAATCTTCCACAATGACCCGCTGGTCAGCCGGCAGATTGGCAAGGTCCTGCTTTACTCTGTCCGGGTTTGCCTCCGGTTTATCAATTTTGTTGATCGCCACAATTATGGGAACGCCTGCTGCCTTTGCATGGCTTATGGATTCTATTGTCTGGGGTTTTACGCTGTCATCGGCAGCCACCACCAGTATGGCTATGTCTGTGACATGAGCTCCTCTTGCCCTCATTGCGGTAAAAGCCTCATGCCCCGGTGTATCCAGAAAAACTATTCTCTGGCCGTTTACGGTTACTTCCGAGGCACCTATATGCTGGGTAATCCCCCCCGACTCTCTTGTGGTTACATTGGTTTTCCTTATGGCGTCCAGAAGAGAAGTTTTTCCGTGGTCGACATGTCCCATAACCGTTATTACAGGAGGTCTGGGCAACAGATCAGCCTCATCATCCTCGAAAATCTCCAGACCTTCCTCTGCCACATGTTCTTCTTCTTTATCTATGACAATATTAATCCCCAGCTCATCGCCAAGAAGGACCGCTGTGTCGCCATCAAGATTCTGGTTGATGTTGGCCATTATACCAAGCTTCATGAGAGCCATGATGATTTCAGACGTGCTCTTGTCTATCTGCTCTGACAGGCCTTTAACCGTTATTGGAACATTTATCACTTTTGAGCCGGGTTCCAGGGTTTCCAGATCTATGCTTGTTTCAGCTTCCACGACTTTCTCCGCCTTCTTCTTGTATTTCTTGGGGGCCTGCTTTTCCATGGAAACAAGGGGTGGCAGGCCGGCTTTTTTACCGCCCTTTTTGGCTCCCTTTTCCCTGTAGTCGCCATCATCCCTTCTGTCTCTGGCCTTATCTTTTCTGTCTTTATCTTTTTTGGCCGGTGCTGCGGCTTTTTTGTCACGAGCCGGTCTTTCTGCTGCTTCGGCAGATCTTTCCGCCGGTTTTTGTGAAGGCTTCTCCCTTCTTCCCGAAGGCTTTTCTGCAATTTTTTCTGCCGGTTTTTCAGTCGGCCTGGTCTTTTTAGGTTCTGTTTTCACGGACGGCTTTTCAGTTGCCTTCTCTGCGGGCTTTTGAACAGCTTTCTCTGCCGGTTTTTGAGCAGCCTTCTCTGCCGGCTTTTGAGCAGCCTTTTCTGCGGCAATTTCAGAAGCCTTTTTCTTTATAACAAGGCCTTTTGGTTTGGCTGCAAGTTCAGCCTCCGGCTCTTCTGCCGGCTTTTCCTCCACTGCAGTGTCTATAACCTTGTCGGGTTTAATATCTTTTTTATCGTCGTCTTTCCTGCTCTCAACAGGAGTTTCTGGCTCCGGTCTTACTTTTTCCTGCAAGGATTCAGATTTAGGCAACGGCACTCCTATAGGCATCTGCTTTGACTGGGATTTTGGCAGGGGCTTTCCGGGCGGTAGCTTCACTGCACCCATTCCCGTTGTTATTACTATGGTTTCTCTTTCCACTGCAGTTTCTGAAAATTGAGCAGCTTTTTGTGCGGCTGCTGCCTTATCCTTTACACTTTTCGCAGGAATCGGTGCTGCTTTTACTTCTATTTTTACTTCCTGCTCTTTTGCCACAGTGCTGCTTTTGGGAGGAGCTTTCACAATCTTCGTTTCAGTGGTTTTCGCCCTGCTGTGAAGAATCATGTTGCTTATTGCCTGAGCATCAATATCGGAAACAACACTGCTGTGAGATTTTACTTCTATCCCCATAGCGTTTATTCTTTCCACAAGCTCCTTGCTTTCCATATCCAATTCTCTTGCAAGTTCATATACTCTTTTCGACATCAGTGTACCTCACTCCTGTTTTTAGTCACTTCTTTTTCTATGGCTCTTGCCAGGTTTACATCTGTGACCGCAAATACTCCCCGGCCTTCAATACCCGTCATCTCCGCCATTACATCCATGGTTCCGTAATAGCAGAGCGGAATTTTATTTGATCGTGCTATTTCTTCAAAACTGTCCTTAGTGCCCTGCTTAAGGTCATTTGTCAGAAGAAGAAGGCGGACATTGCCTCTTTGTATTTCGTGCATACATGAATTATATCCCGAAACAAGACTTCTTGACTTTCTTGCAAAGCCCAGATAGCTATGTATTTTTTCCCGCATTATCTCTATCTTTCCCCGATACTAATTTTCTCCCTTTATCAGTTGATCCAGCACACTGGCCAGCTGATTTTCATCCAGGTTTTTCTGCAGGGCCCTCTGTATTGCCTTTTTCTTTCTGGCTGTTTCCACGCATGCCTGATTGTTACAGAGATAAACACCTCTGCCGTTGGCCTTTCCTGTTAAATCTATAGTAAGATTCCCTTCCGGCGTATATACAATTCTGACAAGTTCTCCCTTGGGTTTGGATTCCATACAGCCAACACAGCGCCTCATGGGAACTTTTCTATTTTTCATCATAATACTCATCACCATTCTCTTCTTCATCGTCGGGATAGAACTGGGAATGGCTCTTGATATCTATCTTCCAGCCGCTGAGTTTGGCGGCAAGGCGAACGTTCTGCCCTTCTTTTCCTATAGCCAGCGACAACTGGTAGTCCGGTACGATAACGGTAGCAGAATTTTCTTCTTCCTCATCAATCAGAACTTTTTCCACCTTTGAAGGAGATAAAGCGCTGCTGATAAGCTCAACCGGATCCTCGCTCCATTCGATAATATCTATTTTTTCATCGAATAATTCGTCAACAATTGCCTGAACTCTCACGCCCCTGGCTCCTACGCAGGCACCTACGGGGTCTACATTTTCATCATCCGAATAAACGGCGATTTTTGTCCTGGAACCCGCCTCCCTGGCTATGCTTTTTATCTCTACTATGCCGTCCTGGATTTCCGGCACCTCCAGCTCAAAAAGCCTTTTTACAAGTCCGGGATGCGACCTGGAAAGATATACCTGTGGGCCTTTCGTGGTCTTTTTGACATCCAGAATATATACTTTGATTCTGGAGTTGACCTGATAGCGCTCCCCTCTGACCTGTTCATTCACCGGCAGGATACCTTCTGTGGTTCCTATATTTACGAAAACAGTTTCGTTGCTGATTCTGTGGATAACGCCGGTTATGATTTCTCCCTGACGGTTTATGAAATCATCGTAAATAATCCCTCTTTCTGCTTCTCTGATTCTTTGAACAACCACCTGCTTTGCCGTCTGCGCGGCTATGCGTCCAAAGTCCATGGGAGTAACCTGGTATTCTATTACATCTCCCACTTCATATTCCGGGTCGAAGGACTTTGCCTCCTCCACAGAAACTTCAACCATGGGATCCTCAACTTCCTCCACCACGTCTTTTCTCATAAAAACGTCTATATTGCCTAGATCTCTGTCAATGTTTACCCTTACATTCTGGGAAGTGCCATAATTCTTTTTGTAAGCCGATACCAGAGCCGATTCGATAGCTTCAAGCAGCAGCTCCTTTGAAATATGCCTTTCATTTTCCAGTTCTTCCATGGCTGAAATAAATTCCCTGTTCATTGTGAACCTGTTCCTCCTTAAATACCTTAAAATACTATGGTAAGATTTGCCGCAGCTATCTGGGAACGCTGCAGGTCAAATATTTTTCCGTCTTCGTCCTGAATGCTAATCACGCCGGCTGCTGCATCGTCAGCATCACTTTTTTCAAGAGTTTTATGGGGCAAAATCCGGCCTCTGAGAGTTTTTTTACCCTCAATGGACTTGTACAGCCTTATATCAATCAAATGGCCCTCATATCGCCTGAAATGCTCGTCCGTCAGCAAAGGTCTGCCCATTCCGGGAGATGAAACCTCGAGATAATAGTTCTGTTCGATGGGGTCGATGATGTCCAGTTCCCTGCTCAGGTATTTGCTGACTATTTCGCAATCCTTAGCGCTTACATTTTCAGGCCAGATGCTTCCTTCGCCGGGCTTTTTCTCTATGAAAACCCTGAGAAACCAGTCAGGTCCTTCTTTAACAAACTCCTTGTGGTAAAGCACATACCCTTCTTCCTCAAAGAATGGGGCTAGTATCTCTTCCACTATGTCTACGACCTTCTTTTTTTCGGCTTTTTTTGCTTTGTTTTCCGCCATTTTTCTTGCCTGTCTTTTAAAAAATGAAGAGTGGGATTGCCCACTCCAGTGTTAACGAATTCTTGCTTTTGCGGTCTTTTCCCCGCAAAATTAATGATAACACAGGCTTATACCCTATGCAAGGGTTTTTGCTTAAAATTAAGTAAGCAAGAGGGAAGGTTATTTTTGCTTTTTTAATAAAGGGGCAGGTGGGGGTAATTTTTGCTTTTTTAATAAAGGGGCAGGCGGGGGTAATTTTTGGCCAACATCTTAAGAAATGCACCGCAAGCCCTCAGTTTTATGCGATTTTTGGCCTATGCATGAAGTTATGCGGTACAAATTTTAGTCCACCACAAAAAATTAAGGCTTTTTCCCATGCAAAACTCCAAAATTTGGTCGGAAAAAGCCTTTTCCGCCCACCTGCCCCTGCATATCTCAAGTATTTGGCCAAAAATGACGAGTTAGCTGCGAGATAAATACCGGATGGCCATTAGGCGGTGCTGGGCGGCGCTTCACCCATAATGAAGCAAAAATAACCGCCCTTTCTTCTTATTTTTGCTTTTATTTTACCCTTGACACCTTATGGAGTGGATGGTATCATTCACTTTGCGGCATGTTCGCAATTTTGTTGTGGCGGTGTAGCTTAGTTGGTTAGAGCGTCCGGTTCATACCCGGAAGGTCGGTGGTTCGACTCCACTCGCCGCTACCAAACGGTCCGGTAGTTCAGTTGGTTAGAATGCCAGCCTGTCACGCTGGAGGTCGTCGGTTCGAGCCCGATCCGGATCGCCATTTTTAAAACGGTGGGTATAGTCAAGTGGCTAAGACACAGGATTGTGGCTCCTGCATTCGTGGGTTCGAATCCCATTACCCACCCCATTACTTGCTGGGGTATCGCCAAGCGGTAAGGCAACGGACTCTGACTCCGTCATTCGCAGGTTCGAATCCTGCTACCCTAGCCATTTTTCAAAAAAGCGCCTAACATTTCAGAAAGCGCTGTCATAAAAAATGGCCCCTGGGGCCCCCGCGAGACGAAGTATCGTGGGGAGAGGAGCAACTGCGAGACGGGGGAGCTTATGCGCAAGCACCAGGCGACCGGAGTCGAGCCAGTTGCGACGAGGCGACATAGCCAAGAGGTAAGGCAGAGGTCTGCAAAACCTTTATTCCCCGGTTCAAATCCGGGTGTCGCCTCCAGGAAAAAGCCTGTAATCTCAATGATTACAGGCTTTTATAATTTTTACGTTATTTAATTGATTTTCAAAATGTTCAAGTTTTGTTCAACTATTCATCAGATTGTGGCCTTCTGCGGAATACAGCTATACCCGTTACTGACAGAAGGAATATACCAAACCATATAGCCATGGGGAAATCATCTCCGGTTTTAGGCACATTCGCATCGTCATCACCTAACAGTCCGCCATCTTCACCTGGCTTACCAGGCTTCTTGCTGTCATCGTCATCCAGAATGCCGTCATCATCGTCGGGTTCATCACCATCATCTGTTTTGCGGTCATTAGTAAACTTGGCGCTGGATATTTTATTATCCGATATTTCACCACTGTGACCTGTGGCGGTAGTGGTATAACCCTCATCGCTGTAATCCACTTCCTGCACTTTATATGTGGTGCCCTCGGGGATTCCCGTAATTGTTATGCTCTCGCCGTGTGCAAGTGTAAAGGTATCACCACTCTTAATTGTTTTACCCGCTTCACCGGTTCCGCTGACTTCAAAGCTTCCCCTTGTATTACTGAAGGTAACAACAAATGAGAATCTCTTTTCCTTGTCACCGCCGTTGCCGGTAACTGTCTTGCTTACTGACAGGCTGCCTTCTCTGATATCCTGTTTTCTGCTCTTGGAGTTCACAAACTTTGCTTCGGCCGTTTCATCAGCCTCTATTGTTCCTTCTTCTCCTGTTGAAGAAGTGCGATAGCCTTCGCCTGAGTAATCTTCTTCAGTGACCATGTATGCCGCACCTTTCGGCAGGTATTTTATAGTCAGGCTTTCTCCGCCTTTAAGTCCGAAGTAATCATCATCGCCGAATCTTACCACACCACCGACGATGGAAACGAAACCTGTTTCAGTGGAGCCGTCTGCCAGTGCCTTAATGTAGGGATAAAGACCGTCCACATATACCTGATCGTTCCCCGCAGTTTCATCGCCAAAAGTTATTCTGAAAACAAATTCTTTGTTTTTGTCTGTGGCATTTCCGGACAAGGTCTTTGACACCGTCAGGTCACCCACTGTGTCGTCTTCGTAGTTGTACAGATAAATCGTATTTGTCGGTTCATCTTCAAAGAAAGTTTCGATTCTCCCCGTTTCCGGATTTATCATGACCAGGACAGAATATTCTATATCGCCTGCATTGTTAATCTCCCACTGGTTTTCATATCCGGAAGGCGCTTTTGTTTCCTTCAAAATATACTCACCCGGGTCTATGTCATAGAACCTGACAACCCCATCGGCATCCGTTGTTCCCTTCGCAACTTGGTTGCCATCTGAATCAAACAGTGTGAATTCGGCGCCGGACAGCAGTTCTTCCCCGTTGGATGCATCGAATTTGTATATCTCAATCCATCCGGCCCTGCTGTTCTTGAATTCCACTTCATCTGAAGGACTATTTGCATTAATTATTAATGTTGCAGAATCAGCCAGTTCTCCATCCACAAAGGTCATATAGTCATCGCCCGAGTAATCAGCCTCTTCTACAGTATAGGTATCGAAGGGCACACCCTTTATAACGATTCTCTGACCCCCCTTAAGGCTGAAGCTGAAACCGGTGTCTGTGAACACAGCTGTTCCCGTTGCTATCAGGCCACCTTCTGAATCGAGCAGGTCGTATTCGAAAGGTCCCATGGCCTTAGGGGCATTTATCGTAAAGTCAAAATCCTTTTCCGCATCAGCAGCGCTTCCGGATAATACTTTGGATATTTCTACATTGCCCACTTCCAGTGTTTTATAGTTATAAAGAGTTATTTCCTGTCCTTCCCCGTTGATTTCAGTCACAATACCATCCTCAGCTGAAGAAACGGTAACTCTGTACACTATAGCCAGAGGCTCAAAGCCCATGCTGCCGAAGTTTGTTTCTTCCAGGATATAATATTTCCCTTCTGTATTTACAGGCAGTCCCTTGAACATTACTTTTCCTTCAGAATCAGTTGTTCCTGTGCGAAGGACAGTGGTTCCGTCTTCCGCCAGCAGTCTGAACTGAGCACCGGCAAGTTTTACATCTCTGCCGCTGGATCCGTCAATTTTTGTGATTTCAATCCAGCCGCCCCGTTTCATGCTGGCGCTGGCAGAAGCTCTGCTTATGGCATAGTTGGCTTCAGTGCTGATTGAGCTTTCGCTCACACCCATAAGCTCCACCACATTGCTTACTTCTTCAGGATAATTTCCTGTGATGTAAGTAACATATTGAAGTCTGTATGCAGTCCTGGTATCAAGTCCGCTTCCTGCAATGTTGAACCTTAGAACTCTTGTATCGTTATTGTATTCTATTATCTTTGTTTCACCTGTCCCCGGCAAATCTATGGGAGATCCGGCAGGCACCAGTGAACCGTCGGACAGGTATTCCAGAGCGACAAGCGATATGTTGCCCGGAATATCAAGGTCTCCGGAAGCTGTCATCGGCAGCTCTATTCCCTCTGACAAAACATCCTCTATAAATGCCCCCGGCTTGTCAAGATTGGCAGGGTTATAGTCTATGGTCCATATCAGATATCCGTCTGTATCAGCCTTGCTGTCATCCATGCCTTTATACAGAATCTGACTTTTCACACTGACATCTCTTGTCGTCGAAACCTCATTTGAATTCTCTGCTTTAAGCTTAACCGTATTGGTAACGGTGGTTGTTTCGTTTTTGCCAAACAGAATTTCCTGAGTTTCGACAGTCGGTTTTGCTTTTACCAGGATTAAATATGGTTTATTCAGAGTACTAAATGTAAACTCCGCTTTCGCTCCGCCATCCGCATCATTATCAAAACTTGAAGATGTCACTACTGTGGTCGGCGGTATTATAGCGGGACCGTTGGCATGGACAATTTTACCGCTGGCTTTAACTCCTTCAAAAAGAAGGTAATTGCTTCCCGGTACTATTTCAACAAATTCCCAGCCTTCCGGCAGAACGTCGGTAACCGTAACTGCACCCATTGTTGTTCCTGAAACATTTTCAAAGTTGGGCAGATCAATGCCGTCTGCATTTATGCTCAATCTGAAAATGACTGATTTATCTGCATAGTCAAAACCTTTTGAAGCATCATTTGTTCTTGCATTGGGCTCGGTAAGCGGATTTTTTCCTCTCTCCAACATTTCTTTTGATAAAAGATTGTTAACATATGATACTGTTCCGGTGCTGCTGACCAGTTTATTTGTGCCGCTGAACAAGGAGGCGGTATTTCTCACATTTTTACTGGTATTGCTCGCAAAAATGTCCGGATTCAATATTTGTGACTCAAAAGTAAATGTATGGGACGAGCTATTGGTAAATCCGGTAACCTCAAGCAAGTCGGCTACTTTTTCGCCGTCCAGGGTTATAGGATGCACCGTCACCGCAAGACCTGTGCCGGAAAACGAATTCGCAACATATTTCTGATTCAGCTGCTGTGTCAGGTCACTCAGGCTGATGCCTGCGGGCAGCCCGGAAACAGTCCCGGCTATTGCTGTGTTTCCATGAACAAGCAAATCGAAAACCCTCATGCTTGGCACATTCTGGCCCTTTACGTCCACTGTTACGGACCATTTGACAACCGGCTTTGAAAGATCCGGCCTGCTGCCGCTTTTTGAAATTGCATTAAAACCTATTCCCTGGGTAGCTGTATCCCCGGGTGTTCCCGATATTCCGCCTCCCAGAAGCTCCGCTTTATTTGTATATTCTTTGGCTGCGACAGAATAGGTTTCATCGGGTACCTTCGTTACAATCACAAGCTTGACCTGACTGTTTATATCGCCCAGACTGAATGTGTAAACATTGCCGGATTGAGCGGGTGTAATCGCTCCTTGAGAAACATAGGAACTTCCGTTCCATACGAACCATTCAGCACTGTCAAACATCAAATCCGATGGAAGTGTGTCTTTTATTGAAGCACCGGTTATGCTCCTGCCCATCTGATTGGCGACAATCGTCCATGTGATAGTGCGGTTCGTGGGATTGTAGGTGCTGCCTGCAAAACCGTCGCTGACAGTTCCCGTTTTTTCTATCCATATAGGATTGAATTCTACCGAGTCTGAATCAGATGCCAAAACATCCCCATCGGAAGTCTGCAGTTCAGCCGTATTGGCGATTGTTTCTTTTTTTGTCCCGTTATATATTGAATCCTTTATCTTTGTTTTAAAAGTAACCAGGGCAGGGCTGTCTGTGCCGTCGGGAAACTCATATTTCAGTATTGAATTTTCTGTTGAGGAAGGAGTTGCCGCATTTCCGTTGACGGTCAAAGAGCCATCCACATAATCTCCTACCGATGAAAGGTCATCGCTGAACACCAATCCTCCCAGATCCAGAGTTCTCGGAGGAGTTGTCAGCTGTCTGCCTGAAAAAGTGACCCTCCACTCAATTTCATCGCCATTTAAAATGCCTTCTTTTTCGACCTCGTACACTTTTTCCGCAGCCGGCACTTTTACTTTAAATGTCTTATCCAGTATTGTGATTGTGTATTCTTCCTCTTCTTCTCCCTGCTGAAAGCCGTCAAATTCCAGCTCTGCAGTAAATTCTCCGTATACCTCATACCAGCCTTCGTCTTCCTGGAATATATCAGCATCACCGTTAAACACCACATCGGCCACAACCTTATTACCATCTTTCCCGAGTGTAAGATCGCCCAATTTTTTGCCTATATCTGCCATAAGTTCGAAACTGTCTGGTCCTACAATGGAAAATCCTTCCGAAATTTCAAAGCTGGCCAAATCCATGTGGGTGACATATGTATCAGGATCTCCTGCATCAACTCCTGCATTTGGAGCATCACCTATGACAGGCACACGAAAGCTTATGTCAAGAAATATCTTTTCTCCATACGGGATATAGTCTCCTGCAGGAATTGGGTTTCCATCTTTATCCGTTACTTCAACTTCCTTTTTCTGCAGTAAATGTGTTACATCCAATCCTGCTGCATAACCCGATGTGGCGGGCATAACAAATACCCCCAGCACAAGTGCCATGGCCAGGATAAAGGCTGTAACTTTCTTGTTTTTCTCAATGAACATCTTTAACCTCCTGCTTTCCGGCGAAAAAGCCCTGAATTGTAATACACCTTTGACATTTTATCCGTTTATTCTGAACATTTTCTGAACATGTTAAAATTGTCAACCACTGATACCACAGGATTTCATATTTAAACATCCTAATTTGAATATTTGAATTTAATAATACTGTAACAAAAGATTTTCAGTTTCCCGGGATGGAGATATGCCCAGTTCTCTGGATAATTCAGACACAAAACCGTTATAGAATAGAACCATCTCTTTTTTCTTGCCCTGTTTGCCCAGAAGTTCTATCATCCACCTGGCAGCTTCCTCTGAATACGGGTCAATTTTCAGCATAAGTTTTAAGGCTTCTGCTGTCAGTAACTGATGTTGCCGGCGGCCGCATTTGTTAAGCCTGTTAAAAACCATGTTGTCAATCTCCTGCTTAACATCTGCCATCCAGGGATAAGATTCCTGCAAAAACTCCCCCCTGCATATTCCCACAATACTTTCTATGTCTTCAGCAGTAAGTTCATCCTTTTCCAAAAGATCTTTGAGAAGTTTGATATCGCTTTCCACAGAAATATTTAAATAATAGTTTTCATTGACATAGCTGATGGAATCCCCCACTCCCACTTTTTTCAGGCCATTGCGGATTTGATATATGGTTGTGTGCAAAAGTGCACTGCCCTTGTCGGCTGTCTTTTCCGGAAACACATCTTCTATAATCTGGTCCTTGTTGACTGACCTGCCTTCCAGCAACCATAAATAGATGAATAATTCCTTCCCTTTTTTCGTACGCCAGTTGACTGTCCGGCCATTGGAATCATATAAATCAAAGCCTCCAAAACTCTTTATTCTGAGCCCGTCCGAACTCATTAATCTGCTTGAAGTTTTTGATGCTTCAATTCGGTTTCTTAACCTTGCAATGGCACCGGCCAGTCTTTTTTCACTGACAGGCTTTAAAAGATAGTCTATGGCACTGACCTCAAAAGCTTCCAGAGCATATTCAGAATAAGCTGTTATAAAAATGATCTCCATCTCAGACCTTTTATTCATAAGCTGAGCTCCAAGCTCAAGGCCGTTCATGCCAGGCATTTCAATATCCAAAAGAGCTCCATCAGGCTCGGTATTGTCCAAGTCTTTCAAAGCCTCTTCAGGATTTGTATAACTGCCGACAATCTCTAAATCCTTTTCTTTTGAAAGCAAATTTTCCAGCACTCTCAAAGAATACTGTTCATCATCCACTAATATAACCCTCATAATCCTGCTTCCCTTCTTGTTCTTTTGTCACCAATATGCTTACACGAGTGCCGCCAAGATCCCCGTCAGTTATGGAAATCTTTGTGCTCCGCAGCAGGTTTATTCTGCGTACCACATTTGTCAAACCCATGCCCTCCCCCAGACCTTTCAAAAGTTTGGCTTTCTCTTCGTCTGAAATACCCGGTCCGTTATCTTCAACTATTATTTCGGCTCTTTCTCCTTTATCCAGTACATTTATGCTTATTTTAAGTACATCTCTGTAATTTATTCCATGTCTTACCGAGTTTTCCACCAGAGGCTGTATGGTAAGGGGCGGTAGTTTGCATGGAAGATATGCGTTGCCCAGAATCTCCACCTCCAGTCGCTTTCCGTACCTGAGAAGTTCTATTTCCAGATATGCTCTTGTCAGCTCCATTTCTGACTCAAGGCTGACCAGTTTGTTGGTCTTATGGAAATCCATTTTCCCGCGGAGATATGTTCCCAGGTCATTCATGGCTTTTCTGGTACTCTCTATATCGCTGTAACTCAGGCCTATTACCGTATTGAGTGTATTGTAGAGAAAATGAGGCGACAGCTGGCTGTAAAAATATCGGAATTCTTTCTCCAGACCCTCTTCGTATGAAGTTTTAAGCAGCAAAAGTGACCTTATTCGTGACAGAAGTTCCCAAGGTTCCGATTGTTTATTGACAAAGTCGTTGGTATTGCATTCCAGAATATGTCGTAAATCATAATTTCTCTCAGAAGATAAAATCAGCAGTATCGGCAGTTCTACCATGGAATACTCCTCGCGGAAACTGTTGCAGACTGCTTCGCCGGAAAATCCTGCCGGCTCGGCATCTATTATTGCCAGATCGATGTTTTCCCTCCTGATTATTTCCAAAGCTTCATCCACATTGTTTGTTTTAAATAAAACATGGCCTTCAGACAACATAAGTTTTTCCATATCTCTGTAATATTCGCTTTCATCAGCCAACAACAGAAGTCTTGCGGGCTGCATCTTGTTTCCTGTTGCCGTGAAAGCCAGATAGTCATCCTTCAGTCTGTCTCTGACCGCCATTTCTTCTTCCAAAGCTGCAATTCTCTTTGCATCCTGCTGAAGCCTGTCGCTGATAAGCAGCGAAACCGAAAAGTTAATGATGACAATCAAAATGACGGACACATAAGACTGGTCCATTTCGAAAAATGCTTTCAATATCAATGTGACCCAATAGGCGAAAAGCGAAGAGGCGATAACCAAAATATAATTTCCGGCCTGGCGAATTCGAATTTTCGCAAACAAAGTAACGGTTATATAAGTGTATGTCACCATCAAAATCAGAGCCATGATCAGCTGCTCAGTTCCTATAGGAAGTAGCCCTCCTGAAGACCCCCGTGCAAAACTGCCCACATTGAATAACAGTAATAGTGTCGATAGCTGAATAATCGACAAACCCCGGATAATCCGGCTGTCTTTAAGCTCTGTGAAAAAATATTGAATAAATTTTAAAAGGAAAAAACTAATGAAGATAATAGAAACAGTTTGTATTATTGTCCGAATGACCATGTTATATGCCCAGAATGAATAAAAAACCTGCTCCCTCATCACGGAGAGATACAAAGCCATCATCAATCCGGCCATACCTGCAAATATAAGGTAATAGTCCCCGGACTTTCGGGTCCATATAAGAAAAGTATGCAAAGCAAAAACCAGACAAATGGTTATGGCAATCACATCTACACTTCTGCTGAGCCTGTCCTGCTTTATGATTTCATCGTAGCTCCCAAACAAAATCCTTTTGATGATTCCCGCTTCCGGATAATTGAAACTGGATACCTGCATTAGTATCTCGATTTCACCATTTGTCTCGTGGGCGAAGGCTGTCTCATACCTGCTCCCATGTTCATGTTCACCTTTATTCACGGATGGTTTGCCGATTACAAAAGCCTCTTCTCCATTGATAAATGTCCTGCAGGCTGTTCTTATGGATCCTGTTTTTATACCATATGCACCTTGCGCAGGTACTTTGACAACTAACCTGTAAGTTCCGGCATATCCTCCGCCAACCTGCGCTTCCTTCATATTTATCAGGCTGCCGGGAACATTTGCATATTCCGGTTTTATCGGGCTCTCAGATGGGCTATCGATGAAAACACCGGGATAGAATTCCCAGCTCCCATTAAGATTTGTCAATTTTATATTACTTTCTTCAGAAAGATCCAGAACACCATACTGTACCTGATTTTTATCTTGCTTGCTGCTAAACTCCCAAAGATTAATGAACAATACAGCCGCTATGCTGGCCACAAAAATCAGAATTGAAACAAAGATTGCCGCTACATTGTTAACCCGCATTTATAAAAATCTCCTTTGGAACAAAGCAAGATCAAACTCGCCAGTAATAGCCAGAAGATGGTCAAATATGTCGGACTGTATCCTTTCATAGACTTCCCATTTGGTATCTGCGGCAAATGCATATATTTCAAGGGGAATACCATGTTCACCAGGCGGCAGTTGCCTGACCATAAGTGTCATTTCTTTGTTTATATCCGGCAGACTTCTGACATAGTTTTCTATATAAATGCGAAAAGTTCCCAGATTGGTCAGCCTCCTGCCGGCTGCAAGTTTTTCATCTATATATGATTCGAGGCCCGGCAGCCTTTTAAGTCTTTCCAGTAGTTCGGAATCACAGAATTTTACTGTGGATACATCGATATATATGGGCCTTTTTATGCGCCGTGCACCGGCTTCCTGCATGCCCCGCCAATTTTTAAAGGAATCTGAAATAAGTCCATAAGTGGGCATGGTGCTTACAGCTTTATCGAAACCTTCAACTTTGACGCTGGTCAGTGAAATCTCAGTGACCGTTCCTTCAGCCTTGTATTTATCAACTTCAATCCAGTCCCCTATTCTCAGCATGTCGTTGGAAGTTAGCTGTATACCGGCTACAAGTCCCAGAATCATGTCCTTGAAAACAAAGGAAAAGACGGCAATGGTTGCACCGAGGCTTCCCAGAAGCAGAAACAGACTCTTGTCCAAAATTCCTGCGATAATTGCTATGGCAAAAATAATTATGGCTACGATTTTTCCTACCTGCACAAAACCTTTGATGGGCCTGGTTTTTGAAACCGAAAAAGTACTGTAGTAGTCATTTAGAACATCCAGTATGGCAAGAATCACAATAGCCAATACCAGAAGCACATAAGTAGAAGTTATTTTCTCAAAAAGAAGCCGGCCATTTGGCAATAAGGGCACGGCAAAATAGAATATTATTCCGGGAAGTAAGAAATATATTTTCAGCGGAAGCTTTCTTTTAATCAGATAATCACTGATCTTCAGGCGCCTTAGCAATGTTCTCACAAGTAAACCAAGCGCAAGGCAGGCAACCGCCAAAATGGCTCCCAATACTGCGAATGTCAAAACATCATAATCTGCAGGAGATTCAAACATTTTATCTGTCCTTTCAGCATTTATTCGGAATCACCTGCATTGTATCAGTTTATTTGTTTTCTATCAATTTTATTTGCCTGCCACAGGCACATTCTCAGGTACGACAGGAGGTTCAATAACCGGCATAGGCTTAAAGAACAACTGTGATACATAGATTCTGCCTGCTGCATTTTTGGCATATCCCACACCCAGATATTCAAATTCGGGATTGAGAATATTTGCCTTGTGGCCTTCGGAGCTCATCCAGGCCTTCACCAGTTTTTCCGGACTTGTAAATCCGTATGCGAGATTTTCACCGACTCTTGTATACTCCATTTTAGCGTTTGTAAACACTGTGTACCACTTTTCGCCGTTTGGCCTGGTGTGGCTGAACAGAACTTTTGTTTCGTCAGCTCTGAGCTGGGCAATTCCGCTGAGACCTTCGAGAAGCTGTAACGGTGCCAAGCCTGCCTTTTCTCTTTCCAGGTTTGTAAGTCTGATAACTTCATCTTTATAGCTGTCATCTGATGTAGCGGCTGTTGCGGCTGTTGCGGTCAGAGGTAAAGCTATCAAAGTAATCAGTATTAACAGGGTCAAAAAAAATACTTTCCTCTGATTGTACTTCATCATTTCATTCACCTGCCTTTAATATTTCGGTAGCCGGCTGCCCTGGTCTTATGACTTTAGGTCCTGGCTTTGCGTCCTCATTTTTCAATGAGTTTGCCTTTTCGTGCTATCAAACTCGGTTTCAAAAACAAAATCAAGAAAGCATTCATTCGAGAATTATAACACTATTTGGGTTAATGGTACTTCCTTTTGTGTTAAATGTCAATAGGTTTTTGGATTTACTTCGCAAATATACCAGGATGATCGTATCCCGGTGGGAATGGCTGTCACTTTGGGAAAAATCCGGTTCATTTCCGCCTCTGCCGCTTTAATAAAATTGAAATAATCCCCTCCTTCCAGATATTCAACAATGTTAGTAATTATAGATCTGCTCCTGTTGTTATAATCTACTATTATAACTTTTTCTGATGCGACCCTTTTCATTTCCCCGTACATCTTCATTCTGTCATCTTTTTGAAGCCCATGGGCAACGAAGGATGCAATAGCCACATCAAAGCTCTTATCTTCAAATGGCAGCCCATTGAGCACATCTGCCGAAACTATATCCATGCCCTTGCCACGGAGTTTTTCCATGGCGGCTTTCCGCATGCCCCCGCTTAAATCTGAACCTTTAACGATAAAACCGTGATTCTGGAGTACGCTGCACAGGGCTCCCGGCCCCGATCCGATTCCTATTACTGTTCTCAATCCCGCCAGAGAGATGGTTTTTTCCACAATGGCAAAATCTCTTTCATACATTCTCACCTGATAATTGAAGAACTTCTTATAGACCGGTGCAATTACATCAAACAGCATTTTCTCCTCCCATTTTCACAGCTTCACCCCAGTCGGCATAGTGTTTGGAATGCGCCAGTATAATAAACTGTCTCTGAGTCTCCTGGGTTTTCAGGACACGGAATATGCGCTCCAGCCTGGCTTCATCTGTACTTGTAAATGGATCATCAAAAATTATTGGGAGGCCGGCCTCTTGTGTCAGCAGATCAGCAATTGCAAAGCGAAGTGAGAGATACAACTGGTCTCTTGCTCCCTTGCTCAGGCTGTCCAGCCCAATCCTGCGTCCCTGCCTGACAATACCAATGTTAAACTGCTCATCAAACTCAACCCGCCTGTCTTTACGGCCCGATATTTCTGTGAAATATGACGTAACTTTTTCCTCCAGCCTCTTCTGATAATTTTTGCTGTAATCTGCAATAGCGGATTCTATACTTTTATATGCCAGAGTCAGGGCATCTGCCCTGATGCTCATCTGCTTCCGGTTTTCCTCCAACTGTCTCAGCTCAATTTCGGCTGATGCTATATTTATCGGTGTGGCTCCCTCTGCCTTAGACAGCTCTTTATGCTTTTCATTTCTTGCGTGGTCAAGCTTTTCCGCTTCAGCCTCAAGCTTTTCCACAGCATTCTCCAGGTCATCAATTTTTTTCTGCAAGCCTTCAGGGTCATCCGCTTGACTGGCTTCAGGAAGTCCGGGATGGTCTTTAATGAACTTCTCCCATTGAATCATGGCAGCCACAGCCTGATCTTCCGCCAAAGTCAGCCTGGCAGCCAATTCTTCGGAATTTTCTGCTCCGTTGCTATTGAGCAAAGTCACAAGTTTAATCCGTATTTCGCCCGCCTCATTCAGCTGTACTCCCCTCTGCTCCAACCTGCTCAGGACCTGCTGTGCATCTTGGTTATTTGCCTCCAGAACTCCTTTATATTTGTCTTTCAACCTGCTATACTCTTCCTCCTGAATAGTAAGAGCATTTCTTTTTTCAGAAATACCGGCAGCCTGGCTTTCGATACGGAGCTGCAAATTATTAAGCTCTTCCTTCAGGAGTGTCAGTTTTTGAGCTGTATCCGTTTTTTCCTGCCACCACGAATCTGACAAATCAGCTAGAAACGGCATAAAAGCCTCGTGAGTTTTGTATATTTCAGAATCGGAAATATGGATTATGCGCATAATTTCTGCCAGGTTCTTCCACTTTTCTCCGTCTATATTAGCTGACCTGTACTCTGTCAGCTTTCTGCACAGATTACTTTGTTTTTGTTTTAAATCGTCCCATTTAGCCAGAGCTTTTTCAGGATCGTCATAATTGTCGGTGAATACCTTCAGATTATCTGAGAACTCTTTTTCTGCCAGCTCCTTCTCTTTGGCTTCATTCTCCAGCCTGTCAATATCAAGTGCAGAAATATCATTCCGGTGATTTTCCAGTTCAATCAGGTCTTCCCTGCAGGCTTTCATTTTTTGAATTAAATCAGCCAATTCCAGCTGATTCAGCCCAGCATAAGCCCCCAAAGACTGATTGCATTCCACGATTAGCTCTTCCAGCTTCTCCAATTCAGACTGAATGGCTTTATACTCTGTATTTCGGAATAAAAGATTTTTTTTAATAATTATTCCGTAGACTATAAAGCCCGCCAGAAATGCCAGTGCTGTACTCAATCCCACAATAATGTGTTCCTGTCCCCGTGTGAGAAAAACTGCCAATAACATAAAAGCGACAGATGTAGCCAGCTGGAGAGGCATCGAAGACTTTTTGTGCTCTCCTTTGCCCATTTCCTCTTTTAGGTGGTTTTCCTCTTTGAGCAGTGACCATTTTCGCCCGGCAAGCTCAAGCATTGTATCGAGTTCTTCTATTGCCGGCATATCTGCATATTCACGGGAGAATATATCTTCTTCTTCCTGCAAGTCCAGAATTTTCTGGCTTGCAATATCAAAAGCTTCCTGGGCCCTGTCCCTTTCCGTAGCAAGAATATATGCCTGACTTTTATAGTTTCTGAGCCTTTTCAGTTCATCTTCGTCTGCATTTTCAAAGGGTGTGTATTTTTGCTTCAAAACAGCATCCAGCTGCCTGTATTCTTCCAAAGTATTGTTATATTCCTGCCAAAGCCTTATACACTCATCTGAACCCAGTTTTGCCGTCCTGAGTTTTTCCGCAGGATCCCTGCCTAATTTCTCCCAATCCTTAAGGTCTTCTTTTTCTTCACTGAGTTTTTGCTGTGCCTGATTAAGTCCGGCCAGGGTTCCCTCCAACTTTGATATATCTGTTTCTGCATCAGCAATAGATTTAGCCAGTCCGGACATGGCCGTTATATCATCTCTAGCTGTTTGATCAGTACCTTCAAACTCTCCATACTCTCTTTTCAGGGTTGAGTCAATCTCCGAGATTCTATTCTCAAAACGCCTGACAGTTTCCAGGGCTTCTCTGAGCTTGCTCCGCTCCCGGCCTGCCTCTGAATACTTTTTCTCAAGCAACCGCCATTCAGACCATGCGGACCGTACCTTTCGTTTTGCGGCCAGTTCTTCTTTGACCTTCTGCAATTTACCCTCAATTTCAATGACTTCTCTCTGAAGTTCTTCCAGGGAATCGGTTGCCTCCCGGCTCATTTCCAGTGATGCTGACAGTGTGCTGATATTCTTTTCAATATTTTCCAGTTCGCCGTCTTTTCCGAAATTTCGCACCGTAACTCCCCTGTCATTAGGACCGGTAAATCTGGTCAGCTTTTTCAGGCTGTTTTCCAGTTTATCCAATGCGCTTTGAAAAGTACCGCCTTTACTGCCTGCCAGCAGCCCCTGCAACTCAGTACTGATTCTGCTTGCCTCAGGTAACGGCTGCATTAAAAAGAACACATCCTCGAACAAATCCTGACTGCTCACTCCCAGAATCCGATGAATCTCCTCCTCGTACAAATCCAGCTGTTTTCTTGCTTCCGGATTGTGGACACCCTCAACAATCACTCTTTCCGGCTCTCCCATATCGTCCAGCTCCATAAGTGCCACCTTATGATTGTCGAAATTTCTGTCGATCCTGTATAGTTTTCCATCGACGGTAAAGCTGAGTGAACCCGTACAGCTTGCGGGATTATCCCAGTTTCTGAACCTGTCAAGATTAAATGGCGACGTGGCCTTCTGCCTGTGCGTAAGTCCGAAAATTATTGCCGGAATGCCTGAGGCCATTGTTGTTTTCCCGGTTTCATTGGCTCCGATAAAGCTGTTGATGCCTTCCTTGAAACTGAATGTTGCCTTTTCCCTGTAAAGCCCGAAACCCTCCAGTGTCAGCATTTCAAACCTGACATTCTTATTCATGCTGATCACTCCCTTCCAGGGCATTCAGACCTTCAGTCAGGGCAATTTCAATCATCTGCCGATCATCTTCATCTTTTGCATCTTCCAGGGTTTCCCGCATGTTACGCACAAACAAGCCCCTCAACGTCGGCTCTTTAGAAATAATATCCAGATATGCATCGGAATAATATTGAGTTAAACCCTTCATTTCCACATAAAAACAGGATTTCTCAAGGTCACCAGTGAGTTTTTCCCTATCTATCTGAAAGGCGGGAGCCCCCGTCAGTTGCATCTGAACTATCTTGTCAGGATCAATGCCTGTCCCGCAGGCTTCAAGCAAATCCTCATACCTTTTGATTCCTGAAATATCTACAGACACCGTTTCATATCTTCTCACATCAGCCTGATGAGTTTCTGCTTCCGCCTTTTTTCCGTCCCATTTTATAACTGTAAATTTTCCCGTACCCGGATCACTAAAGCTCTTGAATTCAACAGCTCCGGGATAAACTGCAATGCCTTTGCCGTTTTTTAAAGGTTTTATTATAAATTGATGATAATGTCCCAGGGCCACATAGCCATAGCCGGCTTGTGACAGCATTTCAGATGTCAGTGGCAGACTGCGGTCACTCAAACCCTCCCAGTCCAGAGAGCCGTGAAAGGCTCCTATGTGAAAACCGTCTTGGGCTAAGCGCGGAAACACTTTAATATTTCCGGGCTTTGTAACTCCTCCAGTATATGCCAGAGAATAAATGTGGACCGGGCATCCTTCGATGGTATGAGTCAGACAGTGACATGGCATAGGCTCTTTTACAAGACAGCCCGGCCACTCGTCAGCCTTCTTCCGGTAAACAGATTCCCTGTAGGTGATTTCATCATGATTACCCGGAACAGTCACCAGCATCAAGCCTGCTCCCGTAATTCTGCCGAGATCCTCAAGAACGCTATTAACCAGACTTTTATCCGGATTGTATTTTTCAAAAAGATCTCCGGCAATGATAACGCCCTGTATTTTATTCTCCGGCGCAATAGCAAAATCCACAGCTTTTTTCAGGAGCTGATCTCGTTCGTTTTTCCTGACGGCGGCTTTCTCTCCGGGCATATACGAAGGTTCCCATCCCAGATGCAAGTCCGCCAAATGCAGCAGTCTGATCATTTTCCACCTCATTATTTACTAGCTAATTATACAGATAATTATGTCATATAACGTTATAACATGAATTTATTATACACTATTCGCACACAGATTTCTGTTATGCTTTTTCAGGACATCAATCTGCTGGCTAAATACCTGCAATCAGTGTAATATGACCATATATAACATAAACAGGGTAATTTGCGGAATGAAAATCAAATTCTATGAAAATAGCAGAACCATTGTGACGGGCATGACTTTAAAGGATATATCCATGCCTGAAGAAGGTAATATGGCTCTGCACGCCTGCATATCGGAAAAAGATGTTGTGCAAAACAGGCTGAAACTTGCAGCCGCTCTTGGCATCAGCCCATCTGTTTTCGTCTGCCCAAACCAGACTCACAGCGCCAATTTTTATAGAGTTACGTCCAAGGATGCGGGGAGGGGTGCCTTGAGTTCAGACACTGCAATAACGGACACAGATGCCCTTTACACTTATGAACCACACCTGCTTCTTTGCTGCCTAACCGCCGACTGTGTTCCCCTGCTGTTTTACAACGAAAAAGCAGGCCTTGCGGGAGCCGTGCATTCCGGATGGCAGGGAACCGTTAAAGAAATCACTCTCAAGCTTTTTAATCATCTGGCCGGTGAGGAAAACTGCAATCCCGCAGATTTTAAGGCATATATAGGGGCGGCAATCAGCCGGGAAAAATTTGAAGTTGACGAAGATGTTTATCTGAAATATGAAAAACTGACTTTCGCTGATGAGCCATATGCCTTGCCATTCGTCAGTTTCAAAGAAGAAACGGGCAAATATCACATAGACAACAAGGCTGTCGTCAGGCGGCAATGTGAACTTGCAGGGATCCCGCCGGAAAATATAACAGTCGATTCCGTCTGCACATTTCAAAGCTCCGACTGCTTTTCTTATCGCAGGGACAAAAAAAGCGGCCGTCATTTGAGTTTTATCATGCGGCGCATCCCCTGATATATTTATGCAACTCTATTTATCGACACTGCGAAGGTGATCAGGCATCGAACCAACCACCACAACATTTTTATCCTGATCCCAGAAAAAATAAATGCGCAAAAGATTGCGGCTGTCTACTCCCGATTTTAAGTGCATATCCAAAATTCTTTTTTCCTGAGGCCCTCCCTGACAAGCTTCATATATTACGGAATAATCCTCCGGATACCGCTTTATACTTGCTTCTCCGCACAGGGAAATATTGAAGGACGATTTGGTAAGGCCTATGCAGAGCTCTTTGCATTCCTGCTCGCTTATTTCTCCGGTTCGCATTTTTTTGTATGCTTCAGAAAGCACCTCTATGCCGTCACAAAGCATTCCCAGATCATAGTTTTTTGCCTTTTTCAGTTCGTTCTTTGCCCTGGGTAAAAGGCAGATGTCGGCAGGATAATAATTTTCCACCCATTTAATAAAATTTCCTATATCTTTTGGCCTCTTCTCCCTGGCCCGGTGTCTCTTAATCTCGTATTCCCGTGCGGATAACTTGTACTCTGCATCTGAAAGCAACTTCTTGATTTCTTCTTTTTCTTTTTCAAGCATATTTAACTTGATGCCAAGTCTGTGATTATCGTCTTCTCTTTCCTTTTTTTCCTGCTGCAGCGTGGAATAAAGATCCCTGATTTTCTGCTCCGACTGAGTAAGGGCTTCTTCCAGCCTTGCAACTGTTTTCTTCAATGCTCCATTTTCAGATGCAAAATCTTCCTTGCTCTGTGCTTTGTTGAAATCAATTTCATTTTTTATAATCCCGGCTTCATTAATAAAAATGACGTTCCCATAGTGGAAATCGTCCATCCGTTTGGAATATCCGCCAACCTCTGACATTACTTTCTTGAAAATGTGCTTTTCATTGTCGGCTGTCAGTTTTTCTTCCCTGAATAATTCTACGGTCAACCCTGCTTTGTCTGTAATGGTTATGCGGTTTTCTTTTCCGTTCTCTTCTAAAAAGACATAGGCTATGCCACATAAGGATCTTGCCCATCTGTCTGCAACTTGTCTGCAGTTCGTATCAGATATTATCTGATTCATGCCCCCAGGAAGATCCTGTATATCAATATTTAATTTAACTTTGGGTTCAAATATAGATTTAACAGCCATTTTTTCTGCAATTTCGGCTGCTTTGCTCTTTTTTTCAATTAAAACAACAGGCATATTTCGTTGTTCCGACCGCAAAAGATTTTCGTATTTTTTTCTTGTTCCCTGGTCTGAAAGCTTCCGGCCTTCATAACACAAATCTATAACAGAAAAAAGCCCCAGTGATTCCTGCAGGTCCCTGATAAGTTTGGGGCGGAATACTTCGGCATCCTCCTCCATATCCTCAGCCTGAGAGCACTCTATCATAGCACCGAATTCAACCTGGTCATCTGCAATTCTTACCCCGTAGTTTGTCATGAAAAGTCTGCCGGGGGCAGGATCCCGCTCTCCTGTCCCCATATCGGGCTCCGTAAGCCGGAAAGACCACGAATTATATTCAGGCAGATAGACGGTTTCAATAATGTAACCATCACTGATCCGGAATGTTTTTAGTTCAGAGCTCTTTATTTCTTCCGGAACATTGTCAAATTTGCGAAATCTGGACCTGAGCCAGGAAAAAATTTCTGCCACACAAATTTCCATAACCTGTTCCGGTTTTTTCCCCCTGCCGAGAATTCCATGGAACTGGTAGGTCCTGTATAACTTATTGCGGCTCAGTGCAACAGTTTCCACCTCTTTTTTTATCCGGGTCATAGCTCTCCCTTATCATCACAAGATAATCATAGTATCATTATTTATGATGTAAACCTGAGACAAAATTTCCGGCATGGATGATAAAGTGGATCTTACTCACTTCAGGCTTGACAGAACCCGCTGCGAAATATTTCTAGCGGTTTTTTATCTCCCGATACAGTTCTGCAAACAAATCCAGACCGGTTTTCAGCTGAGCTGAATCAAAAGCATATCCAATGCGCACAGCCCCTTCCATTTCAAAGGCAGAGCCGGGCGTCACCAGTACTCCCTTTTCTCTGATCAAACGGACA
The DNA here is from genome assembly GCA_052034085.1 of Bacillota bacterium. Lineage (GTDB taxonomy): Bacteria > Bacillota > Clostridia > Peptostreptococcales > Anaerovoracaceae > UBA1426. Next base: position 212,073 of record JBPOJA010000011.1, read on the forward strand.
CAAAGATCATAAGAAGGAATCTCATTGTCATAATAAACAAGGGCGGTGGTACCTGCAACAGGTTTTACATAGCTCATGCCTTCTGTTTCCCTGACCCACTGATCAAGAATCTGCCGGTTCTTTTTTACGATTTGAATATTGCGGGCAAAGATACCATCCTTATTAGCAAGTGCCAGAGCTGCCAGTTTATCATCCAAAGCCCCCAGACTAATGGTATCGTAATCTCTCCTGTTGCGGCATTGGTTCAGAACTTCTTCCGACCTGCTTGCAATCCAGCCCACTCTGAGCCCGGCCAGCGAAAATATCTTAGACATACTGCCTACGGAAATTCCCTTTTCGTAAAGATCAACTACTGAATGCATATAACTTCCATCTTCAGAAAGACCCCTGTAAACCTCGTCGCAAAGGAGATATGCCCCGATCTCCTCGGCTATTTTAACTATCTCCTCCAAAATTTCAACCGGAATCCAGGATCCTGTGGGATTGTTGGGATTATTCAGGGTAATCATCTTGGTTTTTTTATCCACCTGCTGTTTCAACAGATCCAGGTCCGGCAGATAATTGTTTTCAGGCCGTAGCTTGTGTATCCTTACCTCGGCCCCTATGCTTGCAGGTATGGAATAATGCTGCTGGTATGTGGGCAGCACGCATACCATGTTATCATCAGGCTCAATCAGGGAAATCAGCACCTGATGGTTGGCTCCTATAGCTCCGTGGCTGGGCACAACCTGCCCGGGTTTAATATCTTTGTATAAGCCGGCTATACCGGACACGAGTTCGGGCGATCCGAAAATATGGCCATAAGTTAAACGCACATCTTTTAAATCCAGCATGAAATCGTCTTTTTCCTTGCCTTCCATGCCTGAAAGTTCCAGCAGCTGGTCTATTGTAAGGGAGTCCACGCAAGTTTCTCCAAGATTGTAAACTGCATCGTCTTCAAAATCATTCATCCAGCGCTCAACTTTAAAAGTGTCAATTTTCATGCTCAGGCCTCCACTATTTTATCCAGAGCCAGCTTACCGGTAATCAGGTCAAGTAAGGCAGTTCCTGTGGCATCAAATATCGTTATCTGATTGTCATTTTCGCGCCCTTGCACTTTGCCCGTTGCCACATCCCCGATTTCGCCGGCGACATCTTCTGCTGATATAAAGCCTTTTGCAACAGGGATTTCAAGCTCTCCCACACGGCAGCACTGAGGAATATCATCGGCGAAAACTCTTGCAACTTTAAAAATTTCGGGATCTATTTCTTCCTTCCCCGGCAGGTCCGCCCCTATGCAGCTGAAATGTGTTCCCTTTCTCACCCAGCTTTCCTTGATTATCGGGCTTCTGGAAGGTGTCACCGTGATGATTATATCGCTTTCTCCGACTGCTTTTTCAATTTCGCCGACGTCCACCGGTATTAAGGCCGGTCTGATATCTGTTGAAATGCCGAAATCATCCTTTAAAATATCCGGCATTTTTTCTGCAAAAGTTACGGCTTTTTCAAAATCAAGGGGATCGTAAATCATGATTTCCTTAAGTTCAGGGAAAAGTACCAGCATGGCGGCGATTTGGAATTGAGCCACATGCCCAGCGCCCACCAGAAGAAGTTTTTCAGATTCGGGTCTGGCCAGATATTTGGCGCCAAGAGCGCCGGCTGCCCCGGTTCTTATTCCCGTAATGTAAGCTGCATCCAGAAAGCCCAGTGGTTCACCTGTTTCCGCATTCATAACCATAAGTGTTCCCGTAAGCTGCGGCAGACCTTTCTCAGGATTTTTTAAAAACCAGGAAACCAGCTTTAAACCAAAAATTCCGCTGTCCTTGAGCCAGCCCGATTTTATGTCCATATCGGCCACACCCGGTTCAAATTCGTAAAATACCATGGGCCAGACCACAGCCTTGCCTTCTGCCTTCTGGCGGTAAACTGAGTCAACAGCCTTAATAACATCTTCAATTTTCAATACTTTTTGCGTATCTTCTTTACTTAAAATTGCTACCTGCTTCATGGTGTTCCTTTCATTGGGGCTATTTTCTCAGCATACCAATGCCAACGGAGAACGCCTTGCCCACAACCTTGCTGGTTTGAATATAATTATTACATGAGGGATCATAGCCTATGGCCCCGACTTTTTCCACGTCTATCTGCTCTTTATCATTAAGCACTTCCTCGTCCGCCACTACCCTTCTTATTTCGCCCACCATCAGCATATGGCTTCCAACTTCCAGTTTATCAATGAGGCTGCATTCCAGGCTTACCGGAAAATCGCTTAATATAGGCGCATCAACCTCCTCGCCCTCAAGTATTTGGAGTCCTGCTTTTTCAATTTTGTTTTCTTTTTTACCCGATACCAATCCAATATAGTCGGCAATTTCCATAAGCTCCTCGTTGGGAAAATTTATTGTGAATGCCTTTCTGTTGAGGATATTTTCATAGGTTTTCCGGCTTTTTCTCACTGCCACCATTATGGCAGGCGGCTCAGACGCACAAATCCCTCCCCAGGCCGCATTCATGGCATTGGGGGTACCATCCTCATTGTAGGTCCCCACAATATATACCGGTGCAGGGAATGCCACTGCGCTTAACTTAACTTCTTTTTTCATCTTTCTGACCTCCTACAGTTTGTGTAAACTCACATCGCCCGCATTGAAAGTCCGGGTTTCACCATTATGACTTCTCACCAGCAGAGAGCCGTTTAAATCGATATCAACCGCCCTGCCTCTGAAGACACCCTCCGGAGTGCTGACCTCAACTTCCTTGCCCAGTGTAATGATCCTTTTTCTGGCTTCATTCAGTAACAGACCCGGCTCTGATATCCATCTCTTATAATAGTTACCAAACTCTTTAAGAATCTGTTTCAGCAACACATCCCTGTCAACCTGCCCGGATGTTACCTCTTCCAGATAAGCCGCAGACAGTTGCATAGGCCCATGGATTTCTGCAGACCTGATGTTGATGCCAATGCCGGCGATTACATATTCTATTTTATCACCCTTGAGAGCGCTTTCGCAAAGAATGCCGCATACCTTTCTGCCATTAAGCAGGAGGTCATTGGGCCATTTCATCTGCAGCTCTGCATCATAAAGCACTTTAACTGCATCCGCCACCGCCATAGCCGCAACCATTGTCAGCTGAGCCACTTTTTCTGCCTGTACAGGTGGCTTGAGAACAAGGCTCATCCAAAGGCCTTTGCCTCCGGATGAAATCCAGCTTCTGTTGAACCTGCCTCTGCCTGCTGTCTGCTCATCTGCAACAATAACGCTGCCCTCAGGAGCTCCCTCTCTGGCCATGGAAGCCGCAATATCATTTGTCGAACCCACACTGTCAAAGTGCGTAATGTTTATTCTCATATCTGCCCGCATCTTCCTGTCAGCTTACCAGAACAGCCCCGATGCTGCTGTATACCTTAATTATATTTAAATCTTCTGCATTGAATTCTTTTACCGAAAGAGGCACGCTCAGGTATAAAACACCAAGAATCCTGCCATTCCGCTTGAGCGGGGTAATCATCAGAGACTGCCAATCCGGTTCCTGCCCGGATTCCTTCCGGTAATTTATAAGGTCCCAGTCTATCTGGCACTTGCTTTCCCCGGTTTTCATCACTTCATCGACCATTTCTTTGTTGTAGTTGAAGGCATATAATTTTCGCTTTTCGCCTCTGTTGCCCGCCATAACATCTACCAGCTGGTCATTTTCAAACAGCAGAATAGCTCCCTGCCGTGCTCCGGTTGCTTCAAACGATACGGATAAAAGCGCCATGGCTTTTTCATCCTTGTCGCCGGCCTTTTCCATAAGATCCATGGTTTCCGCTATGTTCAGCAATTTCCGGGTGTCCTGTTCTGGGTTGCCGCTTATTATGCCCGCCAGCCGGTCAGTGCGGCGGCGACCCATCTGCATGCCCGTTTTCCATTCTTTGGTTTTATTTCTCCCGCTTTCTTTGGCGTTATATAGCGCCTGATCCGCTCTCTGCACAACATCTTCTCCAAAATTGCCGTCTTTCGGGAAATGGGCTATACCTATGCTTACGGTAATGTTGGTATCCAATCCGGCGAACTTATGCCTGGAAATCTCATGCCTGATTCTTTCTCCGATTTTTGCCGCATTTTTCTCATCAGTGTCACGTAATACGATTATAAATTCCTCTCCTCCGTAGCGGCCGACAAGATCGGTGTTCCTTGTGAATCTGCGCAAGATGGCCCCCATTTCCTTAAGCACCTGGTCTCCTATGCCATGCCCGTAAGCATCGTTGACATTTTTGAATCTGTCAATGTCCAGCATAAGTACCGAGTAGACTGATTTTACCTCCATCGCCTGCTGGGCAAGTTCGCTGAACATGAGGTCAAAATATTTTCTGGTCAATGTGTTTGTGAGCTTATCGGTTGAAGCGATATTTTCATTCCTCATGCTGTCCATATTTACAAGAAGCAGTTTCGTCAGGTTTTGAATAATCTCAAGTGTCTGGTCATTCATTTTGTTGAATATACTGTCGGTTTCGAAATAAAGATACAGAGTAACCGGTTTTGAGCTTCTCCTGTCTTTTTCTGTTTTCCTGCGGTCACAATCGTTTATGGGAATTACCATAACACTTTTGACTCTGTCTTCCAGGAATCTGCCCAGGCCCTTTATTTCGCTTTCCACACCGGCCTTGATTATTATTCCTCCTGTATCTCTCGACAGCTTAAGCAAACTGGCATTGAAATCCTCTTCAACCATTTCGGTTAATGAGGCAACAGTAAAATAGCGGTTCCTGTTGCTGCTGCAGCCTACTATAAGAGCTTTCTTTGCAAAAGTAATTCTTGCCATATATTGCAATATTAAATCCACATTCTGGGCGGGACTTCGGGTCAGGTTGGCAACCAGCTGATCCACAGTTTTAATATTAACTGCCTCTCCATAGTATTCCGGCTGATACAGCTGCAGGAAATTATCTATACCAATGGCATCTATCATGGGATTTAAATCGAAGAATTCGGGCAGTGCCGCCATTTTTTCTTCAGTAAACTCCGGAAAGGCAACATCTACTCCGTAATTGCGCTTAACAATCTGCCCGATCACATCTTTCATCCGTTCCAGCTGGGCATATTTCAGGAAACTATATCTATATTTGTCATAAGGAATCTGCAGAGCAAGGCCATAGCAGAGATTCATACTGTCAAGCAGGTAAATCAGAGCTTTCTTATCCCGGTTCAATTCAAACAGTTTATGGCCTATTTCTGATTTGAAAACCATTTTCTTCAGCTGATTTTCAGTTACATATTCATTTTCCACTTCCATGAGGCATTTAAGAACGCCTTCGTTTTTGGCCTCTAAAAAACAGCCGGCCACATGGTTTACCGCCTCGCGGTCTGCATCCACTTTAAGGCAAGCAATCTGTTTGGCCTCCTCATAAAATTCGTTGGCTTTTTCCGAAAATCCTTTCATCATCAGCACCAGAGACATCTGCATAAGAGTGTGCTTCCTGTCTGCTTTCAGATGGGTTTTCTGGTAAGCCTGCCTGATAGCCTCCATCTCGTCCAAATTGCACTTCCCTGTTATCATAAAGTGCTGGAACATCATGGATACCCGGATTCGCAACGCAACTCTGGCATTGTTGTCTTTTGCCAGGTTATATGCTTTCAAATAGTACCGGTAACCCTTGCGTAAATCCCCGATATTGGTGAAAAATATACCTAGAAATTCATAGTACTGGGATAATATTTCGTTATTGTGCAGTTTTGTTTCTGCCTGATGGACCTGCAAGTGCTCGAATATTTCAAATGCCTTGTCAAATCTGCTCTGGGCCAGGAAAATTTTTCCCATATCTACATAGGCCAGAACATCCAGTACATAATCTTTCTGCTCACTTGCCACGGAATGAACTTTATTCAGATATTCAATGGCCACATCATATTCGCCGATTTCCATATAATCTTCTGCCAAATTGACCGAAAACAGGATTTCTGCTTCAGGATAATCCTGCTCCGATGCTATCTTCAGCCCTTCATTGAAATATGCTTTTGCCGTGGCATAATCTTCGTAGACTTCCACATAAAGCAGAGCAATATTATTAAGGGGTCTGGTCATTTCAAAGCTGTCACCGACCTTTTTGCTCCAATCGATTGCCTGCAGATAAAATTGCTCGGCTTCTTTGTACTGGCCGCTATAATATTTGCACAGCCCCATCCTGTTATATATTACGGGGAAAAATTCATCCTCTTTGTTTTGTTCACAAAGTTCCTTTGAATCAAGCAAAGTTTTGAAGGCACTGTCATATTCTCCCATGTCAATCAAAAGCCTCGCCCTCGTATTCAGGCCTATTATTGTCCCTCTGTGACATTGGAAAAGCTTGGCCTTTTCTTCTAAATCCCTTAATTCCGCCTCTGCTTTTTCCACATCTGCTGCCGACAGGTAAATGTCAAGTATGCGCTTCTTGTAGTTGGCCATATGATATTTGTCTCTTACTTCTGTGGCCAGCTTTCCATATCTTTCTAAATATTCCTTGCTTTTTTGCTCTTCACTTCCGGTGAGCATGGCTTTCAGAAGGTTATCGAGGATTTCCAGCTCTGTTTCCGGCGGTTTCTCAAAATTCAGTCTGTATGCTCTTTCCCAGAGAAATCGCTGTATAGGGCTTTTCTGATTTTCGGGAGCTTTTGCCTGCGTCCTGATTATCTCATAAGCTTCTGCTTCTCTTCTCGCCTTGGCCAGATGATAAAGAGCTTTCTCCAGATAATAAAAGTCCCTGATTGAGTAATTTTGAATCAGAAAATCCGCCAGGTCGCCGTGAAGTCTTATCCTTTCTTCTTCCGGCAACATAGCATATATCGTCCTTTTCAGCTCATAATTTTTCGTTCTGTAAGATAACCCATAAGTTCTTCTTTCCTCCAGCAGCAAACCTCTGTCCATGAGAACTTTTAAATCAGTTTCTACTGTTGATCTTTTCTCTTTCAACTGGCGAAGCAGCCATTCTCTTGGTACGGTCTCATCGCAAATTGAAAGCAACGTGAAATATTCATAATATTCATCTACAATAGTTTTAAGCTGCTGCTCAAAATCGCTGTCCCTGACTGCCGGAAAAACCAGTTGGCTGTATTCGTCGGCCTTCAGCTTCCACAAACCATCCTCATTCATGTAAAGCTCACCTTTTTCATACAGATATCTTACTATCTGCTTAATGTACCTTGGGTTGCCTTTACATTCCTTGTTTATGTGGGAGGCAAAATTTACCGGCTTGTAGTTGATTCCCAGAATACTTTTTATCCTTTCAGCAACTTCGTCGACGGTCAGTTCAGGCAAATGCAACTGCTGCACCAGTCCTTTACTTTTCCATTCCCGGATTTTGTCCTCTTTGTCCGGTTGCTGACTTATGGTATTGAAATTATATGTTAAGTAGAAGCCAACTCTGGCGTCGGTGAGAGTTTTTAAAAGATAATCAAGACCCTCCAGGAAATACCCGTTAGCCAGATGAAAATCATCGATCAGGATAAAAATATCTTCGATTTTCGACATTTCCTTGAGCAGATTGCCAACCCTGTTATAGAACTTGAATCGTGTATTCTCTTCTGACATATCAAGATTCATCAGGCTTTTTAGTTCTGTTTTATAGTCCCTGATCTTGCTGTGATAGAAATCATCTGCCATCGTATCCGTAATGGCGAAAATAAATCCCAACCCATCTACTTTTTCATTTTTTAAGCCAATCTGGTAGGCATAACATCCTTTTATGGTCATCCTGTAATAAATTTCATTCAGGAATCTGCTTTTGCCTATGCCATAATCTCCGGAAATTACTGCGGATTTGCCAAAACAGCCATTTCCCAGCAAAGCTTTGATCTGATCGTCCCTGCCGATGATCTTACCATTGTAATACAAGTGCTCTCTTGCTGATTTCAGGTTTTTGGATAAGTCGACCGCATAGAGGTTCTTAATCTCTTCAATGTTTTTTTCTTCTCCGAAAAGATATTTATATAAAGCCTCCAGGGAATAATTGTCCACCTCGAAATTGCACGTGTCTTTGTTCATTAATAATTCAGGAGAGATAAATGTTTTTATGTCTTCATCGTACACGTATCTTTCTCTTTTAATAGTCGCCGTAGCAAGATCAGTGATTTTTGCAGACTTGTCTTCACCTATATATATATCTTTGGGATTTAATATGCCATAAGCAACGCCTCTGAAATGCAGATAATCTATTACATCAAAAACCTGGCCGAATATCCGTTTTTTCTCGTCCCCGGACAGGGAATCTTTCACGGCATCCAGATTGGCTCCTTGTACAAATTCACTTACCACATAATAAAGCCTTATAGCTGTTGCTCTTGAATCTATGGATTTTGTAAGGGTGAAAGAAAGGTTGCTTTTCAGATTATTATGCTCAAATTCCGAAAAGGTCCTGTAATTTTCAATAAAATAATCTACGATTTCCTCGTTGCCATTATACTCAAAAGTAACCAGCACTTTCTGGGTATTGCCATCCATAAGGTCCGTTACCAGATAATAATCGTAGCTTATTTCCTTATCTATGAGTCTTTCAACTCTGTATCTGTTGTCGATAATTTTCATTCTATTTATCGTCCTCTACTTCAACCAGGAGGATTCCATCTAAAAAAGAGCCTCTTGCTTCACGCTTAATCAGCCTTAAATAATCTATATGCATGGGCTCATAGGCCTTGAATTTGACCAGGCAATCCAGGACCTCATAGACATCAGCTATTTCCTCTTCTGATCCGCTGGCTCTGAACTCTTCAATTTCTTCTACCACTTTGTCGATTAAGGCGTTAAAATAATCTTCTTTATCCAGCTTGCGGGAAAGCTGCTTCCTGCCGCTTTCTTCAATTAATGATGGGATTTTATCCCTCACCAGCTTGTTGTACTTAATAATCACTCAAGTCACCTCCTACCCATAACCGGGATTCCGGTTCAACTATTTCTGTATACATAAACAATGGGCCAAACTTCCCTAGTAATTGTATCAAATTTGTAGCCGCTATTTTCCAAATTGTCGATAATGGCGGGAAGGGCCTTAAGGGTTTCTGTTTTGCTGCTTGTATCATGCATTAGGACAATGCTTCGCGTTACGCTTTTGACGCCGCCCACAACACTGTTGAATACCTGATCGCTTGTTACCTTTGTATCACTGTCTCTGGAAGAAGCGTTCCAGTCATAATAGACAAAGCCTCTCCTCAGCATTTCTGAAATGAGTTCTCTGTGAATGCCGATATTGTGTCCGTTTATGCTGCCGCCGGGAAACCGGAATATTTCCGGTTTTTGTCCGGTAATGTCATATATCTTATTGAAAACCTTATCAAAATCAGCCAGATAGCTCTCTACAGAACTGTATATTCTGGAATATACGTGGCTGTAGCTGTGCACCCCTATGCTGTGGCCTTCGTCCGATATTCTTTTTAATATTGCTTCGCCCTTTTTCGACTCAAGATTGGTTCCCACCACAAAGAAAGTCGCTTTCACATCTTTTTCTTTGAGCACATCAAGCACTTGTAAAGTCAGCGATGACGGCCCGTCGTCAAAAGTAAGGTAAACCGTTTTTTCAGCCTTGGTCTGTGTGGGAATTTCTCCAATATATAAATCAGGGTACAAATCCAGATGTGGGGTCTTTGCATCGATAGCCGCCTGTTCTTTCTCGCGGTATTCTTCCACCTGCGCCAGCAGTGCCGAGGCGGTATCCTCCATTTCATCAAAGCTGCCCTTCAGCTCGTCATAATCCGCTGCCGCCTGCGTTAACTTCTGATTAAGCTCAATATTGAGCTGATATTGTTTCATCATAAAAAAACCAAGTATGATGACAACAATTATCAATCCAGGCAAAGCAATATACTTGAGAAACTTGTTGCTGTCCAAACTGTGCCCTCCTTATTTTCATAAATAATAACCTTTTTTTGACCCAAATGCAACTTAGAACAAAGCCCGTCACTTTTGAATGTGATGGGCTTTCTTTCAATGGTTGCGGGGAGGGAATTTGAATCCCTGACCTCCGGGTTATGAGTCTGCTTTTTCCAACTTTACCTATTCAGCCCTATGGCTACAAGCCTTGATTTATCAAACTTTCATGGTTTTCTCTCAAAATATAATTTGGTCTATTTTGCCCTGTTTTGGTGTTCATAAGCACCAAATAAACACCAAAATTTTCAGGCTAAGTGTCCTTACGCAATATATCTACATAATCTTCATACACAAAGACTCGATTTCTTTGTACATTTTCTGTTTGCCTCAAGATTCCCAGTTCCACAAGTTTATCCACACCTTTTGCTATGGTATTGTATGTGAGACCTAAATCCTGGCTGGTTTTTTTGATTTCTATAATGGGACTTGCTTCCAAATAATTGAAAAGCCTGACTAAAGTCTTTGATTTTCCTGCAGCTTCTTTAACAGTTTTACTATTTTTTTCATGAAGCCCTGTTAATTTTTCTATGGTCGTAATTGCATCATCTGCTGACTCAACAATGCCCTTAAGGAAAAACTTAATCCAATGCTCATAATTCCCTTTGTTTCTCACTTCCATCAGTCTATCATAATATTCGATTCGGTTTCGCTTTAGATAGTAAGAAATATAGAGGCTTTCACTGCTTAGAATTTTCTGGTCCAGCAGAAAAAGATTGATTAAAAGCCTGCCAATCCTGCCATTGCCATCCAAAAAAGGGTGAATGGTTTCGAATTGATAGTGGATTAAGGCGATTTTAATAGGAGGGTCTATCTTAACAGTTGCATTGATAAATTTTTCCAAATCAGACATGGTCTCTGTCATATCCTCCACATTTGGAGGAATATATCTGGCATCTTTTAAAGTGCTGCCTGCAGGCCCTATCCAGTTTTGGCTCCGTCGGAATTCACCCGGATTTTTTTCATCGCCCCGGACATTTCCCATCAAAAGCTTGTGTGTTTCTTTTATGAGGCGATTGCAAATCGGTAAATCATCCAGCCTTTCCCTGGCATATTTAGAAGCTTTAATATAATTAACCACATCTTTAACATGCTGGTTGCTGTTTTCGCCAACTCTGGGATCCAAAATGTCATCCATAGTTGCCTGTGTGCCTTCAATCTGTGATGATAAAAGAGCTTCTTTTCGCACATACATGGCTATAAACAAGTCAATATTTGGTATGTATTTTGAGGCCCCTTCCAAGGTCCCAATGCTTCTATTTGCGCCGGCTAATAAGTCCACCATCTCCAAGTCCAGCTCTATCTCCGGGTCAGGCGGCAGGGCTTTGGGTAAAAATGAAATAAGCTCAAACAAATCTTGCTCTTATTTCATATTGTGCCATATTTCTGAAATAAGCAAAGAGCTGCTTTCACATTCCAGAGAAATGGTCTTATGACACTGTCATTTTTTGACTGGAAAGCAATAATAGATATAATTAAATTGATGTGAAAACAATGAATTTAGATGTAGTCGCCGGACCGCTGAAAGAAGACAGTATATTGACTATAGAAAAAAGGATACGGTTATATGAAGCATAGAGACATCCAGCTGCTGAAAAAATTGCACAAAAAGAGGCCCCCTCACTAAAAGAACGAGTCACGAAATTATTGGAATAATTTATGGCCGTTTTTACATGCCTTTTAAGTTGAATATAAAATCATCAATCGTTTTAAGCTTTTTGACAAACTTAAGTTTTATCCCACAAAGCTCACAAACTGAACCCAAGATTGCTTCTACAATGGGGTTGGATACTCTTACCTCTTTTGGAGCGCCTAGCGTGTAGATAAAATCAATAAGGGCGTATAACAAATTAAGCATGGGATCTTCATCAGGTTCATTCATATCACACTTGAGAATCATTCCTGTATTCGCATCCGCCAATATGCCCGCTGTGGGGATAGCAGGCTTTTTATACTTCTTATCTGCCACCGCAACTCCCATAGGACCTGCATCTGCTTCCAGTACCATATTGCTTTTGGGAGCTTTTTTCAGGTCGTTTATTAGCTCTTCATCGCTTATCTCAATCCCTTCAAAAATGTAGTAATCAAATGGAAGACGCCATTCTCTATACTCTCTTTCTTTTTTATCTTTTGAAAAAATGGCTAAAAACATTTTACCATTGTCAAAATCCACCGGGATATCATTTTCCTTATAGTAAGTGAAAGCTATTTCCAAATTTTGCAGGTGCTCTGTCATTCGCAAAACTTCTTCTTTGTCTAAATTGTATGGCTGATAACCGGGCTCATTTGACATGAAATACATCCAATTGTTTTTTCCCCGATATTGATAACCCAGGTCCTTTATTATTTTACACTGTTCCTTGGATAATTCCTCCCGGTTCCCCCAATAGCAAGTTAAGTTGTGCTGATTGTATATAGCATAATCAAAAGATATGTTCATATCTTCATGCATCAGCAAAAGCATGAAGCTGTTAAAGGCTTCGTAACCTTCATAGACAGCTATGGCATAGCATTCATTGTTTTTTCCCATCACGCTATAAAAAACTGTTTCTTCCGGTTTGTCTCCCACTAAAACACCAATAAGATCCATGTCCCATAAAGTTTTCCATGGCTCTAAGGCTTGAATTCTTGTAGCTACCTCATATAAAACTTTCCATTCTTCAAGATTTGCTTCTTTTCTCATTAGTATCTCCTATTCTACATTGCCATTATGGTCCCAAAGCTGTAATGGGGACCACATAAACTCCGTTTTCCAGCTGATAAGCGGCATTAGTCAGGCCTGAAATTACACAAGATAGCAAAGGAGTCTTCCCTCCTTCTTCGGCTATGGCCTTACTGATTTTAACCAAATTATCTCCGGCTGCCTCTGCCTGACTTGCCCCAAGCTTAACTTCAAATGCGCACCAATTTCCGTCAGAAAGTTCTATGATTGCATCAATCTCATTATTATTATAGTCCTGATAATGATACACCTGGGCTCCAAAAGATTCGGCATATATCTTTAAATCACGAATACACAAGGACTCAAACAAAAAGCCCAAACTTTCCAGGTCATTGATCAGTTTTTCCGGTGTCGCATTGAGCAAGGCTGCAGCCAGGGAAGGATCTGCAAAATGGCGTTTTTCAGCCTGTTTGACCCGGATGGAAGATCTGATATTTGATGAAAAGGGTCTTTGGTTATCTGTCAGATAAAGCCGTACAAAGAGGTCAAGATAATCAGCAATCGTGTCTTTACCTATATTTTCATCATCTACATCCTTGATATCTCTTATCAGAGTCCTGTTTGTTGCCGTTGTGCTCACATTCCTTGCAAGAGACCTAAGCAAGAGGTTTATCTTCTGTTTATCGCGCTTAATTCCATCAGTGCGATACATATCATCTTCCACAATTGCATTTAAATAATCCGCCGGCAGTAAAGCTGCATCTTCTATAGTGCCGTCCTGGTTGCCCGGCCAGCCTCCCCGGATGATAAACTCAGTTATGGAACGAAGATCAGGAGTTTTAATCAAGGTCGGTGTAAAGGAAGCCTGGCATAGCTTCTGCAAAGAAATTTCGCCGGATGAGTGTCCCGATTCAAATAAAGACATTGGCCGCATCCTTATGCGACCAATCCTGCCGGCCCCACTGTGCATTATTCCCTTGCGCTTAGGGGTAGAAGACCCGGTTAATATGAACTGGCCTTTTTTGCTTCGCTTGTCCACTTCATGGCGAACCGCATCCCAGATTAATGGGACTTCCTGCCATTCGTCGATGAGTCTTGGGCTTTCGCCTTCAAGGATTAAATCTGGGGAAAGTTCCGCCAACTTCCTGTTTTGGAACTGGTTAGCCGGATCGCCGACAAAAAACTCACTTTTACTGTGAAAGCCGGATGTCCAGGTTTTTCCACACCATTTGGGCCCTTCGATGCAAATCGCGCCAAAAGCCGAAAGAAACTGCTTGACCTTGGCATCAATGATACGTGGTTTGTATAAACTTTTGTCCATTCCCTCACCTCAGCACCATTGTAGCACAAGCGGACTAATTTGCAAGTTCCACAAGGACAAATTCGGGATTTTAAAAAGGACAGATTTCAGTTTTCAGGGGGTCTTTCCCATTCGGGGAAAGTGGTGAATACAATGAATTTAGATGTAGTCGCCGGACCGCTGAAGGAAGACAGTATATTGACTATAGAAAAAAGGATACGGTTATATGACGCATAGGGATATCCAATTTATAATTTTGCACGAAAAGGCATATTTTAACTGAGGGTCTTGGGAAACTTCCCAAGTATTCAAGCTGATTGTCGGACAATCAGGAAACTTGCCACAAATAAAAAGCTGTCTTTTTCTTTCTGTCTATTTGGACCATTTGCTCTTCTTTTCATCAGCAGGACCCCGGGTCCCGAATATATTTATTTACAATTTTAGAAAATATTTCAAATAACATATTTCTTGGCAACAATAAATGTTATAATTGAATTAGCCATATCCGCCAAAGCTGAGTTAGAAAACAGGAGGTATGTGATGAGTAAATTAGTCTTGGGCAAATACGGTCAAATGGCCAAACAATATCTCAAAGAAAGCCACTCAGAGAGATATCGGGAGCTGCAGTCAAACGGGGAATTGGCGGATGTCCTGCACAAGCTGGAGGAAGAGATCTTTGATCGTAAAACACTGATGGTTAATCAAATGCTGGAGAAAAATCCGCCGCCCAATCCCAGGGACACCTACGAAAGCTACCGGCACAAACTGATGATTGAAAACATAGTGGAAGAAATAATTTTAAATGAAATGGTCTATGTTCCACGGTAGCAGGGGTCTTTCCCATTCCGGGAAAGTGGTCCTATTTAATGAATATCATTTCTTTTCTGTGCATAGATTTGGCCACATTTGTCGTATTATATCCGGCATCCTGCCAGCTATGGCTATGTAGATGAGTTCCGTCTTTGGCATTGCCCCACCAGGGACTTCGTTATAATATCGGATGAAATGGTAAGATAGTATCAAAGATTAAGGAGGTTTTACCATGTCATCAAAAAATCATCGAGCTCGTTATGATGAGGAGTTTAAAAAGCAGGCTGTTCGAATG
>JBPOJA010000006.1:0-75532 GCA_052034085.1 Bacillota bacterium
ATATAAGATAGCAATGTCCTCAGATTACACAAATAAAGTTACTGCAACTGCATTTGAGGAAGATGAGAGCAAGCTGGAAGAAGACGACACCGCAAATGTCAGAATCAGAAAAGGCGGCGGCGGAGGCGATAAACCTAAAGATGAGCCTGAAGAAATTCCGGATGAGGAAATTCCTGAGGGCACACCTGATGAACCGGTAATCCTTCCCGAGGAAGATGTCCCCGAAGCACCCGTTCCGAAGACAGGTACAAATGATCACATCGGACTGCTTGCCATACTTATGGCAGGATCTCTGGCAGGTGCCGGACTCCTGGTAAGGAGACGCAGACTGAAGGATGAGTAAATAACTGAAACAGCAAACAGATAATTACTGCCGAACGAACAGAGAGCCGCCCGGAAGGGCGGCTCTTGACATACTGCAGCTGCAGATGGCAAAATGCATAGGAAAGGATTTGATATGTACAGAAACATATTGCTGGCTATTTTTATAGGAACTTTTCTGGTGTCAGGGGCCATGCTGACTAAAGTTCTAGTTGAGAATCATATAAGCAAAACCATCTATGAAAATGCCATAGATGATTTTGTCATTGAGGAAGATGAGCCTGAAGAGAAGCCTCCCCATAAAAATGAAATCAATCATCCCGATATTGAGCGGGAACCTGCAGACCCTACGGTTCCGCGCTTTGACATGAAGATAAGCATCGACTTTGAAGGCCTGAAAAAAGTAAACAGGGACGTTTACGGATGGATCATGATTCCGGACACAAAAATCAACTATCCTATCATGTATTCCAATGATAACGATAAATATTTGAGAAGGTCGCTTAGAGGCGGTTACAACAGGCTGGGCAGCATTTTTATAGATGCCAGAAACAGGAAGGATTTCAGCGACTCCAATACCATTGTATATGGACACAACACTACCAACGGGACCATGTTTGGCTCCCTGCATTCATATAAAAACAAGGATTATCTGGCCAACCACAAATTTTTCTATATTTTTACCGAGGACGGTATGAGAGTGTATGAGATATACAAGGCTTATGTAACAGATGTTTATGATGCCGTTTATGACTTTAACAAAAGCAGAAAAGGAAACGATGAAATCGTTACTCTTTCGACCTGCACCTGGTCAAAGCGGGAGCAGGAAAGGTATATAGTGATGGGAAAGCGCATCACGGAAGAAGATTGGGAGGCTGACCAGCAAACTCCCTGAGTACTTCCTGCAGGATGATTTTAACCAGACTGTTTACTTCGCCATAATTTACTTCTCCATTTTCTCTGGCGATTAAATAGCCTTTTTCGTAGCCAGGTAGATTTTCAAGAGATGCAAAATCCCCGCTAAAAATCATAAGATCAAATATTTCTGCATTTTTGACCTGTTCAAATGGTATAGTCAGGAAAAGTTTTTTGTCTTTATAAACTGCATGGTGAGAAGCTTTAAATGAATAAAAGTCTGACGGGATGTTGGTTCCCAGCCCCTGGATTTCCAGTTGCCCTTTTTTGAACTTTATTTCCTTTACAATTATTCTTGCCTTCCCGCGGCTTTCCGCAAAACCCTCATGGAACATAATCTTGTGTAAATCCAGTTTTTCCAGGATTTTTGTCAAATGAGACAGCTGCACCAGATCATCTTTATTATGAAGCAGAATTTTTTCGGCAAGAGCCGGATCTTTATTTCTCAGGTATTCCTTGTATAGCAGCACGCTTTCTCCGCCTGATATTTCATCATCCCTGTGGGGAGCTATGCCAAGAAATTTTTCCAGGGTTTTCTGTTTCAGATTCGGCAAAATTTGTCGCAGGCCGGAATGCTTGTGTACTGCCCGGTATAAATCAAAGGACCAGTGGGCATCCAAATCATACTCTATGTCTTTTTTCTTCAGCCTTTCCTTTAGAAAAGGCAGGTCGAAGAATTCACCGTTGTAGCTGATCAGAACATCGTATGATGATATGGCCTCAGTGTAAGCTCTAAGCAGCTCAGCCTCATCCTCACTCTCATCGGCAAAAAACTGCCGGCAGACTCCTCCCTTTGTGTAATCCGCCAAACCGCCTAATATAACTTTTGAAAACAGGGGATTAAGACCGGTGGTTTCAATGTCGAAAACTCCGGTTTTCAGTCCGGCAAAATAGCTGTCCCAGATTCTGCTTTTGTATGGCTTTATATCTAATGAACTTTCTATAATTTTCAAGGTAAATCTCCTTCACAAAACATTATAGTATTTTGCCAGACTCTTGCAAGTCTTAAGGAAATTATGATAGAATGTTTTACAAATTGTTTGAGGAAGTGTCAGAAAGAAGGGGATAACATGCAACATAGGAGTACATATTCAGAAATCACCGATGAAATCAGAAGACTTACAGATATCTGCAGGGAAAAAAGCGTAATCGATCCGGATTTTTATACTAAATACGATGTAAAAAGGGGTCTCAGGGATTTAAACGGAAAAGGCGTTTTAACCGGCCTTACTGAAATCTCAGAAATTCAGTCTTTCTTAAAAGAGGGCGACCTGCAGGTTCCCACGGAAGGAAAACTTTTTTTCAGGGGCATAAATATTGAGGATATAATTGAAGGAACAAAGGACGGCAACAGATACGGATTTGAGGAGACAACATATCTCCTGCTCTTCGGCGACCTGCCAAATAAAGAGCAGCTGAAAAACTTCACGGATCTGCTTGCGAGCTACAGAACTCTGCCGACAAACTTTGTCAGGGATGTCATTATGAAAGCACCCACAAAGGACATGATGAACTCGCTTTTGAGAAGCGTGCTGACCTTGTTTGCCTATGACCTCAATGCAAACGATACGTCACTGCCAAATGTCATGCGCCAGTGTCTGCAGCTTATTGCGAACTTTCCAGTTCTGGCTGTGTACGGCTATCAGGCCTACAATCATTATCTTTGCGGTAACAGCCTGATTATCCATCCGCCGCAGCCTGAGCTGTCCACAGCAGAAAATATCCTGCACATGCTGAGAAATGACAGCAAGTACACTGAAACGGAAGCCCATATACTGGACGTGGCCCTTATACTCCATGCCGAGCACGGCGGAGGGAACAACTCCACCTTCACGACCCACGTGGTTACATCCAGCGGGTCAGATACATATTCCACAATGGCTGCGGCCTTGAGCTCCTTAAAGGGCCCCAAGCACGGCGGCGCCAACATTAAAGTAATTCAGATGTTTGAGGATATGAAAAAAGTTGTCAGTGACTGGGAGGATGAGGAGGAAGTTGGCAATTATCTGAGGGCTTTGCTTAATAAACAGGCCTTTGATAATGCCGGCTTAATTTACGGAATGGGTCACGCGGTTTATTCCCTGTCCGATCCCAGGGCCAATATACTGAAATCCTATGTGGAAGAGCTTTCTAAAGAAAAGGGGATGGAGAAGGAGTTTGGACTTTTTTCACTGGTTGAAAGACTGGCTCCCGAAATCATCGGAGAAGAAAGAAAGATCTACAAGGGCGTCAGCGCAAATGTTGACTTTTACAGCGGACTGGTATATCACATGCTGAAACTGCCGGTTGAGCTTTTCACACCCATATTTGCCATAGCAAGGATATCAGGCTGGAGCGCACACAGAATAGAAGAACTGGTAAACGCGGGCAAGATTATTCGCCCTGCATATATGAGCGTGGCACAGCGCAGAGAGTATGTGCCGCTGGATAAAAGGAACGGAAAATAAAAAAAGAAAGGTAGATAGAAATGTCAGATCAGATTAAACAGATTGCATCCAGATTGAAAGCCTTAAGGGAAAATTCAGGCTTTTCTGCGGAGAGCATGGCCGAAAGCGGCGGAATCAGCACAGAACTTTATTATGAATACGAGGCGGGTAGCGTAGATATACCCGTGGGTTTTCTGTATGAAGCGGCACAGAAATTCAATGTTGAACTGACAGCGCTCCTTACGGGAGACGAGCCCAAAATTCAGAATTTTACTCTTGTAAGAAAAGGTGAAGGTGTTGAAGTTGAGAGGAAGCAGGCCTACCATTATGAAAGTCTGGCATACAACTTCATGAACAAAAGGGGTGAGCCTTTTCTGGTAACCATTGAGCCAAAGGCGAAGGATGAAAGAGTTGTTCAGAGCTCCCATCCGGGCCAGGAGTTCAACTATATGGTTCAGGGCAATCTGAAGTTATACCTGGGAGATAAAGAGATTATTTTAAACGAAGGTGATTCCCTGTATTTTGACTCAAATCTTCCTCATGGCATGACGGCACTGGATGACAAGCCTGCAAAAATGTTGGCTATTATAATGAAGTAGGGCCAGAGGGATGACGAGAGCGGGAGAAATTATTCAGAAGAGCAGAAAGATTGTGGTCAAAATCGGAAGCCAGACACTTTCTGCAGATAACGGCAAGGTAAATCAGGAGTTGCTCCACAATATAGTGGGGCAACTTTGTGAACTCATTAATCAGAACAAGAAAGTGATTATAGTATCCTCCGGTGCCGGTGTGTGCGGTGTAGCCGCCATAAACAAATGGCACAGAAAGGAAGATATCAACTATAAGCAGGCTCTCTGCGCCATAGGCCAGGTAGAGCTCATGATGGCTTACAAGGAGCATTTCGG
Source organism: Bacillota bacterium (assembly GCA_052034085.1). Classification (GTDB taxonomy): domain Bacteria; phylum Bacillota; class Clostridia; order Peptostreptococcales; family Anaerovoracaceae; genus UBA1426. The sequence continues at coordinate 4,568 of JBPOJA010000006.1, forward strand.
CGATTTCGGCATGCACGTGGGTCAGATACTTCTTTCGAGGGATGATTTCGGGGACTCCACGAGAAACCTTCACATCAGAAACACCCTCTTTACCCTGGTTGATGAGGGCGTTGTGCCCATTATCAATGAAAATGACAGCGTATGTGTGGAAGAGATAAAGATCGGGGACAACGATACCCTGAGCGCCCTGACAGCCAATTTGTGGGGGGCAGATTTACTTATTATCTTAAGCGACATCGATGGCGTTTACGATAAAAACCCCAAGGAAAACAAGGATGCGGAACTCATTGAAGAAATTTATGACATTGACGGCCTGATGCTGGAAATTGAGTCGGATGGCAAGAGTCGTTTTGGTACTGGTGGAGTTGTCACAAAAATCCATGCCGCAGAGATGGTGACGGAATACGGGATAAATGTGATTCTGGCCAATGGCACCAAGGCTGATATTCTTGACAAGATAATTGACGGCAGGGAAAAGGCCTCAATTTTCTTTGCAAAATAAGGAGGAAATCCATGAAGATAGGGCTCATAGGGACAGGGAATATGGGAAGCGCTCTTATGGGGGGCTATCTCAAAGCCAATCCCGAAAGAAAATCCGAAGTCTTCGCTTTTGATGTGAACAGGGAAAGCCTGGAGGCTTTTGTCACTGAATCCGGCGCCATAGCATCAGACTCATTGTTAGGCGTAGTGGAGCAGGCGGAAATAATTATTTTGGCAGTTAAGCCTAATGTAATGGCAATGGTGCTGGATGAGATTAAAGGTGTAAGTTCGCTGGATGAAAAAATCATAGTTTCCATAGCAGCGGGTATAAGCATGGATTTTCTTGAGAAGGGCCTGCAAAGGTCCGGCGAAGATAAGAGAGCATTAAAGATTGTAAGGGCCATGCCAAACACACCGGCGCTTATCGGTAAGGGTATGACTGCTCTGATAAAAGGGGATCATGTAAATCAGGGTGAGTTTGAAGAGATTAAAAAGATATTCTCTTCTGTAGGCGGCATTGAAGAAATAAAAGAAGAACTCATGGACAGCGTTATCGGCGTTTCCGGCAGTGCACCTGCCTACGTGTACATGTTCATCGAGGCTATGGCAGACGGAGCTGTGGCTCTTGGTATGGACAGGCAGCAGGCCTACCGTTTTGCAGCAGGAACCGTAGCCGGAGCCGCAGAAATGGTTACAAAAACAGGAATACATCCGGGAGAGCTTAAGGATAGAGTGTGCTCACCGGGGGGAACGACCATTGAGGCTGTTAATGCGCTGGAAGAAGCCGGTTTCAGAAGTGCTGTTACAGGAGCGGTCATGGCTGCCGGCATCAAATCCAAAGAAATGTCCAAATATAGCGGGTGAACTATGACTTTTGAGGAAAAAACCATTTCCAGTGAAATGATATACGAGGGGTCTATTCTAAACGTTAGAAAAGACAAGGTTACTGCGGTAAACGGCAGAACAGCTTATCGTGAGATTATTGAGCATACCGGTGGCGTCACCCTGGCGGCTATTACGGAAGAGGGCAAGATGATACTTGTTAAGCAATATCGTAAAGCCGCGGGAAAGGTTGTACTGGAATCCCCCGCCGGAAGAATTGAGCCCGGCGAAGACCCTCAGATAACGGCATTGCGCGAATTAAAAGAGGAGACCGGATACACCGCCTCCCATATCGAGCATGTCTGCTCTTTCTATTCATCCATAGGCTATTCAGAGGAAAAAATCCATTTGTATTATGCAACTGGGCTTACCCCGGGCGAAACGGATTTTGACGACACAGAGGCCATAGTAACCGAGGAAGTGGATATTTTCCGGCTGCAGAAAATGGTGCTGGACGGGCAGATTGAGGATTCAAAGACTATAGTGGCCATTATGGTTGCCGTGGCAAAAGCAGAGGAACAAAGGAAATAAAACCAAGGAAATAGAACAAAGGAAATAAAATAAAGGAAGTACAGATGGACAGACCCTTGCAGGAGTTCACTGAATATTTGAGAAATCAGAAATCCTTGTCGGAAAACTCCATCCTGGCTTACAGCCGGGATGCGGGTCTGTTTATCGATTTTTTGAACAGGAAAGCCATTGCCAATTATGACGAAATTAACAATTCACTTGTTCTTGCTTTTTTGTATGAATTGAGAGGTCAGGGCAAATCGGAAGCTACCATAAGCAGAAAGCTCGCTTCGCTCAGAGCATATTTCAGTTTTTTACAGGTGAAAAAACTCCTTGTGGACAATCCTGCTGTGGGAATAACCGCCCCCAAAACCAGAAAGAAATCTATAGAATACCTGAGCGGCGAGGAGATGGAAAGATTGCTCAACTATCCGGGGAATTCCATGAAAGGAATACGGGATAAGGCCTTGCTGGAGATATTGTATGCTTCAGGTATGCGGGTCAGTGAGCTGGTGGGAGTAGATGTGGGCGCTCTGAACATACACGTGGGATTCGTAATGATAGAGGACGGCTTTGGAAAGCCCAGGGTCATACCCTTGGGCAGGCCTGCCAGGGCAGCCCTTGAAAAATATGTGTATGAACTGAGGGAAATGCTTGTTAAAAGCAGTGGCAAAGCTAACGGGCAGGGTGCATCTGAAGAAGCGCTGTTCTTAAACATGAACGGTGAAAGACTGACCCGCCAGGGTGTGTGGAAAATTATAAAGGATAATGCAAAAGGCGCAGGCATAGAAAAGAAGATTACACCCCAGATACTGAGAAACACTTTTGCGGTCCATATGGTTCAGAACGGTGCTGACATCAAGACGCTCCAGGAGCTGATGGGCCATGAGGATGTAACAGCTACAGAAGTATATATGGAGTTTTCCAAAAATAGAATCAAGGACGTTTATGACAGCACTCACCCGAGAGCCTGAGTCCCAATAGAAAAAATCGCTTGCATTGACCTTTTCGGTATGGTAATATAAACGTCGGCATTACGGACGGTCCTCTGGATTTCTGCCCATGAACGTCTACGAAGAGAGGAGGTAGCATGATGGATATCATGAAAACCATTGAGCAGGATTATGTGAAGCCGGATCTTCCCCTGGTAAGAGTGGGAGATACAGTGAGAGTTCACATAAAAATCAAAGAAGGCAACAGGGAAAGAATCCAGGTTTTCGAAGGCTTTGTTTTGAAAAAGCAGAGCGGCGGACTGAGGGAAACCTTCACGGTAAGGAGAATAGCATCCGGCGTAGGTGTAGAAAAAACATTCCCACTTCATTCTCCCAGAATCGACAGGATTGAAGTTGTAAGACACGGAGAAGTTAGAAGAGCCAAGCTGAATTACATGAGGAAGAGAACCGGTAAGGCAGCGAAAATTAAAAGCAAAGAATATAACTAAATGAGAGGAGCCGGAAGGCTCCTCTTATGTTATGATCTAAAGGTGTTAATGGCAAATTGAATTGCAAAGAGAATGACAAAGAGAATTGCAAATAGAATGACAAAGAAGGGTGCACAGGAGTCTTAATGAAGCAAAAAATATCAGCCTATCATTTAAAGTTATTTGCATTATTTTTTATGGTAGTGGATCATGTTCACACATATTTAGGCATCGGCCCTTACTGGATATCAATATTTCCCAGATTTGTGGCCCCTTTATTTACATTTTTTATAGTGGAAGGTTTCTTTAAAACATCATCCAGAAAAAAATACATTAAAAGAGTTTTTCTTTTTGCATTAATTATGCAGACAGGAAATGCAATAATTAACATTATTTTTGGGGTCACAGATTATCGCACCGGGGAAATGTCTTTTTATTCAATAATGGAAGGAAACAATATCTTTTTGACTCTTGGCGTTTTTTTAATGCTGATGACCTTCCTTGAAAAAATCAGAAACAAAGAAAGCGTAATAAAAAACATAGCCCTGTTTATGCTGTTTTCGTTTTTATCACTGCTGACTGAGGGCGGAATATTTTTGTATCCCGTATTATTGGTTATGTATTTCTTTTACAAAGATAACAGGAAAATCTTTGTCGGAATCGCCTTGTGGTCTTTATTATTATTTTTTAAAGCATGGCTGTCATATTACACAGGTGGGACAGGGTTAACTCTTTTCAGAACTTTATCATATTCGGCAGAATGGGCAATGATTTTTGTATTGCCTTTGATATATTTATATTCGGGCGAAAGAGGAAGAAACGACTTTTTCGCCAGATGGATGTTTTATATTGTTTATCCGCTTCATTTGTGGATACTTTATATTATCAGCCTGGGATTTATGTAGCCCGGATTTGTTCAGACCGGGGGCCAAACAGCCGGTAGTCTCATTGACCGACGGTTAAATGATTGGGCTTTCAGTGGCCGGAATTGCTGGTCGGGAGGTAAGAATATGAGCGATAATATAACTAACATTAACTGGTTTCCCGGCCATATGAAAAAAACCGGCGAACTGATAAAATCAAATCTGCGTCTTGTGGATCTGGTTCTGGAGCTGCTGGATGCCAGAATACCCATGGCCAGCAAGAATCCCGACATTGACAGGTTGGCCGGGAGCAAGCGGAAACTGATTATCCTTAATAAAACCGACCTGGCGGACGAAACCGTCAATGACCGGTGGGTTGTCCATTTTCAAAATCAGGGCATCGGCGCAGTTAAACTCAATGCAAATACCGGTGAAGGCCTCCCTTTTCTTATGAAAACCCTTGAAAAAATACAGGCAGACAGAAATCAAACTGCCAGAGCATACAGGCATCTTAGAATGATGGTGGTAGGAGTTCCCAATGTGGGGAAGTCTTCACTGATTAACAGACTTATGGGCCGCAAAGGCGCAATGACCGGAGACAGACCCGGGGTTACCCGTGGAAAACAGTGGCTGAAAATGAAAAATTCCATGGAGCTCCTTGATACGCCGGGGATTTTGTGGCCGAAGTTCGAAGATCCGGAAGTTGGGCTGAAGCTGGCTTTCTGTGGTTCAATTAAGGATGAAATTATGGATCTGGAAAGTCTGGGATTAAAGTTGATTGAGGTGCTTTCGGAAAAATACCCGGCACTGCTCATGGGAAGGTATGCCCTGGAAAGCCTGGGAAACGAGCCTTTGAACACAATGGACATGATTGCCAAAAGCCGTGGTTTCCTCCTCTCAAAAGGGCGCATAGATTATGAGCGAACAGCCAGAACTGTGTTGTACGAATTCCGGGACGGCCTTATTGGCAGAATCAGTTTAGAAGAACCGGAGGAAGTTTAGTGGAAAAGAACAATGTCCGCAATTTAAGAGAATACGAAAGAGTTCTTTACGGAAAAGGCCTTACATATATTGCGGGAATTGATGAGGCCGGACGGGGGCCCCTGGCCGGACCGGTGGTTGCAGCTGCCGTTGTCTTTTCCCGTGACTTCGAGGATGCCGGCATTAAGGATTCGAAAAAACTCTCTGCGAAGAAAAGAGAAACTATGGCAGCTGTCATTAAGGAGAATGCACTGGCCTGGGGGATTGGTCTGGTGGATCATGAGGAGATTGATGAAATCAACATCCTGGAAGCCACGAAAAAAGCCATGAAAATGGCTTTGGCGGCGGCAGATGCGGATTTGAAGAGGACGCTCAATTCGGGCATAGTTAGGATTGAACATGTACTCATAGATGCCGTCAGGCTGGAAGGTTTGGATATCAGCCAGACGGCCATTGTTAAAGGCGATGAGTTCTGTTTTTCCATAGCCGCCGCCTCAATTTTAGCCAAAGTCCACAGGGATGAAATCATGGTTGCCATGGCAGAAAAATATCCGGGCTATGGCTTTGAGAAGCATAAAGGCTACGGAACCAGAGCCCATTATGAAGCCATCTGGGAACTCGGACTTTGCCCTATTCACAGACGAAGCTTCACCAAAGGCCTATAGTATATTGAGAGGTGCTGGCCATTGCCTTTGCGGCGGACAAAAATTCAGGTTATGCTAGAGTCACCATGGTTTTTTAAGCTTCTATGGTCAAGCTAACAGCTTCTGCTACAAGAACCCCAAAATGACAGGCTTTTTCCCTAGCAAATCTTGCAAATCCGACCAGAAAAAGCCTTTCAGCTGAAATGTGACTAGCAAAACTTGCAGGCTTGGCCACCAAGATACAAGCAGCACAGTGGCCAGGGGGCCGCAAGCAGCGCAGCCACCAAGATGCAAGCAGCACAGCCGTGCCCCAAGCTTGAAAATTTTCCACTTGACAAAGCATCCGCTGCGGCTACAATGAATGTATAGCTTTTTGAGCGAATTAATACAGCTTGCGATGAACAAGAGGAGTAGGAAAACACCCTTCTACAGAGAAAGGATACCAGGCTGAGATATCCTGCAAGTAGGATTTTCTGAAGGTTGCTTGGGAGCAGGGTTAAATGAGGGCTGCGCCGACAACAGGCGCAGAATTAAGGTGGTACCGCGAGAATTCGTCCTTATGCATGGCATAGGGACTTTTTATTTGAGACGGGCCGGTTGGGCCCGTCCACCCATCAACAGGAGGTAACGAATTGGAAAAAAATCTGAACAAAAACTACGACCCGAAGAGCTTTGAGGACAGGCTTTACGAAAAATGGGAAAATTCAGGGGCATTCAAAGACACGGGAGACATGAGCAAAAAGCCCTTTGTTATCTCCATGCCACCCCCAAACATAACGGGCCAGCTCCATATGGGTCATGCATTGGACCATACATTGCAGGATGTGCTTATCAGATACAAGCGGATGCAGGGCTTTGATGCACTTTGGGTGCCGGGATCTGACCATGCCAGCATTGCCACAGAGGTCAAGGTTGTGGAAAAAATCATGGACGAAGAGGGCAAGACCAAGGAAGATCTGGGAAGGGAAGAATTCCTGAAAAGAGCCTGGGAGTGGAAGGATACCTACGGAGGCATGATTACACAGCAGTGCAGGAAACTGGGGGATTCATGCGACTGGGAGCGGGAACGCTTTACCATGGACGAAGGTCTTTCCAGGGCTGTCATCGAGTTCTTTGTCCGGCTATATGAACAAGGACACATTTACAGGGGCAACCGGATAATCAACTGGTGTCCCGATTGCGGCACATCTCTCTCCGATGCGGAAGTAGAACATGATGATAAGCACAGCAAATACTACTATTTCCGCTATCCGGGGGCAGATGGAAGTGAGGGTATTGTAGTTGCAACATCCAGGCCTGAAACCATGTTCGGTGACGTGGCCATTGCAGTCCATCCGGATGACAAACGCTATAGACATCTCATAGGCAAAGAGGTGCTTCTGCCCATAGTGGGTAAGGTTCTGCCCATAATTGCCGATGATTTTCCCGACCCGGAAAAAGGAACGGGAGCTGTTAAAATTACTCCGGCTCATGATCCAAACGACTTTGAAGTTGGCATGAGGCACGGTCTTCCCCAGCCGGTCTGCATAGATGAAGAGGCTAAAATGACAGCCCTGGCGGGGAAATATGAGGGCATGGACAGGTATGAGTGCCGTGAAGCCTGGGTCAAAGAACTGACCGAAGGCGGTTTTTTGGAAAGGATTGAGGATATGGTAATTCCTGTCGGAGAATGCTACCGCTGTTCCACGGCTGTTGAGCCCATGCTTTCACTCCAGTGGTTTGTGGCCATGAAAGAACTGGCCAAACCGGCCATTGAAGTCGCCTTAAAGGGAGAACTGCAGCATGTGCCTCAGCGTTTTGAGAAGATTTATCTGCACTGGCTGGAAGAAATCAGGGACTGGTGCATTTCAAGACAGCTGTGGTGGGGCCACAGAATTCCCGCATACTACTGCGATGACTGTGATGAACTGATGGTTGCAAGAACAAAGCCGGAAAAGTGCACAAAATGCGGGTCCACAAACATAAGACAGGATGAGGATGTACTGGATACCTGGTTCAGTTCCGCCCTATGGCCCTTTTCAACTCTGGGCTGGCCTGAGGATACTCCCGATATGGAAAGGTTTTTTCCCACGGATGTCCTGGTGACAGGCTATGACATCATATTTTTCTGGGTTGTTCGCATGGTCTTTTCATCCCTGGCCATGACAGGAAAATCTCCCTTCCACACGGTATATATACATGGCCTGGTAAAAGACGGAGAGGGCAGGAAGATGTCAAAATCCCTGGGCAACGGCGTGGATCCCCTTGAAATCATAGAGCAGTACGGGGCTGACGCCCTGAGATTTATGCTGCTTACCGGCATCAGCCCCGGCAACGATATCAGGTTCAGAATGGACAGGCTGGAATCATGCAGAAATTTCGCCAATAAACTGTGGAACGCTTCCCGTTTCGTAATAATGAATCTGGAAGACGAAGAGTCATACAGCTTCAACTTCAACGATATTAAGAATTTACTTAAAGATGAGGATAAATGGATACTGCACAGGCTGAATCTTACCGTTAAAGAGGCAACAGAACATATGGAAGCCTATGATATTGCCCTGGCTGGCCAGAAGATTCAGGACTTTATCTGGGATGAATACTGCGACTGGTATATAGAAATGGTGAAATCCAGGCTTTACGGAAGCGATGAAAGGGACAAAAGGACAGCCCGGACCATCCTGGTCAAAGTATTAAAAGATATGCTGGCTCTTCTGCATCCTTTTATGCCTTTTATTACAGAGGAAATCTGGGGCTTCCTGCCGGGCAACGAAAAAATGCTTATTGTTTCCGAATGGCCTCAGTACGACAAAGAAATGGTTTTCACCGACGAAAGTGGCAGGATGAAGCTATATATGGATGCCATAAGGAGCATTAGAAATATCAGGGCGGAAGCGGGAGCTTTGCCAAGCAAGAAGTTTAAAGCGATTATTTTAGCCGATCAGGGCAGGAAAAACACTCTTGAGGAAGGCGAAAAATATCTGCTCGAGCTTGCAAACCTGACGGCAGTGGATTTCATAAGCAATAAAGATCAGATCCCAAAGGATGTAATGTCGGCGGTAATAGACGGTGCAGAAATCTTCATCCCCCAGGATGAGCTTCTGGATTATGAGGCAGAGCTTGAGCGGCTGAAAAAGGAGGAGCAGAAGCTTGAAGGTGACCTGGCCAGATATTCGGGGAAACTAAACAATCCCAACTTTGTTGAGAAGGCAAAGCCTGAAGTGGTAACTGCTGAAAGGGAAAAACAGTCCAGAACAGAAGAAATGCTGAAAAAAGTAAGAGACCGCATAAATGAATTACAAAGAAGTCATTGAAAGGCTGAAAGATTCGCAGCAGCTGGGGAGCAGGCTGGGCCTTGACAGGATGAAAGCCCTGATGGACCTACTGGGGAATCCTCAGGATAAGCTTCAGATAATCCATGTGGGGGGAACCAATGGCAAGGGATCGGTCTGCACCTACCTGACAGAAATTCTGGCAGAAAACGGTTACAGTACAGGGACCTTCCTCTCGCCATACCTTGAAAGCCCTTTGGATTCCATTCTGCTTTCAGGGAAGGAAATTTCCGGGACTGAATTTGTTGAAGGTGCAGAAAAGGTTTTTGCAGCCGCCGACAAACTGGCCGCTGAAACAGGGGATATGGCCACTGAATTCGAACTGCTTGCCGCCATCGCTTTTACCGTTTTCGAAAGCCGGCCAGTTGATTTTGTCGTGCTTGAAGTAGGGCTTGGAGGAAGGGGCGATGCTACCAACATAATCAAGGCCCCTTTGCTTTCGGTAATCACTTCCGTTTCTATCGACCACAAAGGAATACTGGGCGACACAACGGAAAAAATCGGCCGGGAAAAAGCCGGGATTATCAAACAGGGCAGGCCTGTAATATCCAACGTCAGGGATGAGGCAGCCGCAAAAGTTATTAAAGCAAAGGCCGAAGAAATGAGCAGCCCTTTTTACGATGCCACGGTTTTCGAAGCATATGATATTGAAAGAGATATAAGGGGTTACAGCTTTGAAATAGACAAAAACGCTGTGGATGCCATCAGTGACGTCAGCTTTCATGTTAAGCTGGGAATGGCTGGGGATCATCAGGTTTCCAACGCAATCTGCGCTCTTTATACGATTAATATACTGGTCAGAATGGGTATAATCAGGGTGGACATAGAGGCACTGCTGAGAGGGCTGGCAAAAAGCAGGCAAAAAGGCCGCCTTGAGATTATCATGGAGAATCCTTTAATAATTGCCGATGGAGCTCACAATGCCGAAGGGGTAAAGGCTCTCAAAAAAGTGGTGGTGGAGCATTTCGCAGACAGTAAAATCCTCTTCGTCCTGGGCATGATTAAGGGAAAGGAAGCAGACCTTATGGTCAAGGAATTATGTCTGTCCAATGCCGCTATAGTGACCACGGAGCCGGAAAATTTCATGAGGTTTAAGGCTAAAGACCTTTGCAGAATAGTTCGCAGAGCCGGTTGTGAATGTGAAAGTCTCGGTCCTGTGGGGGAGGCTCTGAAATACGTTGATAAGGTAAAAAACGATTACGATGTAGTTATTATAACCGGATCTTTGTATCTGGCCGGAAAGGTAAGGGGATATTTCCATGCTGGTTAAAGAAAAAGTTCTGCTGGTTTATAATCCGCACGCCGGTAACAGGCAGTTCGTCAACTACATGGACAGAGTGGTGAGGGCTTTTCAGAAGCAAAAAAAACAGATAATACCCATCAGGCTTGACCGGTCCACGGCTTTGACTGATGCTTTCAGAACCGCAGAAAGAGAAAGGGTGGTTAAACTGATAATCGCCGGCGGTGACGGAACCATCAATAATGTAGTGAATACCATGCTGGCCTGCGGGGTCAACCTGCCCATAGCCATTTTCCCCACCGGCACGGCTAACGATTTTGCCCATTACTATGACATACCAACAAACATTGATAAAATGATCCAGATTGCTGAGGGTGAAAACTACAGTTTCTCCGATCTGGGCCTTGTAAACGACAAATATTTTGTCAATGTGGCTGCCATGGGATTTCTGGTGGATGTGAGCCAGAAAACCGACCCTGACGCCAAGACAACATTAGGCGTAATGTCATATTACCTCAAGGGAGTCAGTGAAGTACCCAATTTGAAGCCCATTACAATGAAGGTCGAAAGTAAAGAATATTCCGGCGTTGACAAAATATATTTCATGCTGGTGATGAATGGAAAGTCAGCGGGAGGCTTCAAGAGGGTGGCACCCACGGCAAGTTTAAGTGACGGACTTCTGGATGTGCTCATGTTCAGGGAGATGCCGCTGGTGGAACTGCCGGGGCTGCTTTTCAATTTCATGCAGGGCAATCATTCTGAGAACAAAAACGTGATTTTTTTCAGGACAAAGGAACTGCTTCTCGAGACTGATGAAGATATAGGAACAGATATTGACGGTGAAAAGGGATGTAAATTTCCCTTAAAAATCACCTGTGTTCCAAAAGTGCTTGAAATTAATACCTTAAGAGAAAATATGGAGGGATCAAATTGGTAAACTATACTATTAGCGAAACAGACGAATACGACAGGCTGGTTGAAATGTTTATCCGCCATGACCTGGAATTTTCAATAGATGAGCCACTGCCCACAGACCTGGTCAAATGCTGGAAGGCAGAAGATGAAAACGGCAAGCTTATTAGCGGCTGTGTTCTGGCAACAAGAGGCGGCGAATACATAATCGATGGCATAGCAACAGAGCCTGAATACAGAAAAGAAAAAATTGCAGGAACCCTCTTGCAGCTGGCCTTGGATGAAGTAAAGGCCAGGGGCGGCAAGGAAGTCTATCTGGTGGCCAAGGCTCCGGGCTTTTTCAAAAAACACGGTTTTGTGGAAATCCCCGCCACTGACGTGCCCCTGCTTTTTGACTGCCTGTCATGTCCGCAGTTTCAGAAAACCTGCTTTCCCGAAACAATGAAGCTGATATTAGAAGAATAGCAGGTTTCCCTGCTATTCTTTTATGGATTTAATTTTTTCCTCCATCTCGGCTATCGCCGCTTCGGCTTCCTCAATTATTGTGAAGAATTCTTTTCCGGGGATGTCTTCGGCTGACTTGTTGGCCTCGTAATAAATCTTGCCCAGCTCTATATGAGCCTGCTGGATTTTCTTTTCTTCTCCGGTAATATCAAGTTTCAGCTTGGCTATTTCAGCGGCCTCTTTAGCTTTGTCTGCCGCATCACTGGCGGCTTCACCTATTTTTGTACCTAAGTTTTTAAGCAATGACATAATTTCACCTCCCCAATCTTCTTACTTGAATAATGACACTATTTATTATAAAAATCAACATTTTTAAGCATATACTTCAGGCTGGTATCACAAGGTCTTTTGTGGTAGAATGATTCGTGTTTAAAACACCGGATAAGGAGAAAGAGATGCGCATAATTATTGACGGCATGGGAGGGGACAATGCCCCTGCAGCGATTGTGGAAGGTGCGGTAGATGCTGCCGCCTTTATCAGGCATGAGATAGTTCTGGTGGGGGATGAAGCCAGGCTTCGCAAGGAGCTGAAAAAACATAAATACAACAAGGACCAGATCAGCGTGGTTCATGCCGGGGATGTAATAAGCAATGAAGATACACCGGTAAGGGCAGTGAGAACCAAAACCGATTCTTCCATGGTCAAGGGTATTACCATGTTAAAGGAAGGCAATGGAGACCTCTTTATTTCTGCGGGAAATACCGGGGCCATTCTTGCCGGCGGTCTCTTTATACTTGGCAGGATTCAGGGAATTGACAGGCCTGCCCTGGCAGCGACATACCCCATGCTTAACAAAGGCGGTGTGGCCCTGCTTTTAGATTCGGGGGCCAATGTGGAGTGCAAGCCAAACAACCTTCTTGAGTTTGCCTACATGGGCAGCATATATATGGAAAAAGTCCTGGGGATTGAAAGCCCAAGAGTCGCATTAGTGAATGTCGGTGCAGAAGAATCAAAGGGCACAACTGTAGTTAAGTCCGCTTACGAGATGCTTAAAAAGACGGATTTGAACTTTGTGGGTAATATTGAGGCCAGGGATGTTCCTAAAGGCCAGTGCGATGTCATAGTATGCGACGGCTTTGTGGGGAATGTTATTTTGAAGTTGACGGAAGGGCTGGCCTGGACAATTCTTAAGCTTATAAAGGCGAAAATTACCCAGGGCCTGGCTTCCAAAATGGGTGCCCTGCTGCTTTCGGGGAAACTCAGCGAATTAAAGAATGAATTTGACTACTCGGAATACGGAGGAGCTCCAATCCTGGGTGTAAAAGGGGCTATGGTTAAAATGCATGGGTCATCCTCGGCAAATGCGGTGAAAAACACAATTTTAAAGGGCATACCCTTTGCAGAGAACCAGGTGGTTCAGCTGATACAGGATTCGGTGCTGGATCTTGAGGAAGTGATAGTCAATGAATAAGGAAGCCCTGGAAAAAAGCATAGGTTATCATTTCGGGAATCCGGAATTGCTGCAGGAAGCCATGACACACGCATCGGCCGTATATGAAAATCCCGGCCGCTTTCCAAACAGCAATCAGCGGCTTGAATTTCTGGGCGATTCGGTTCTAAATCTGGCAGTAGGCAGTTATCTGTATACAATCAGGGGAAATTCCGGGGAAGGCAGCCTTTCAAAGCTGCGTTCCCTGGTGGTGTGTGAAAATTCACTTGCCGAAGTGGCCGGGGAATTCCATATTAACCGTTATCTGGAGATGGGTAAAAATGATGCTGCCATGGGGGTTGACCGAAATCCCTCAGTGATGGCCGATGCAATGGAAGCATTGATAGGTGCTATTTTTATTGACGGAGGATATGCCAGGGCCCAGGAGTTTGTTATGTTTGCTTTCGCTAAAGTGATTGAAAAGGCACTGGCAGGGGATATTTCCACAGACTACAAAACCAGAATTCAGGAAATTTTGCAAAAAGACGGAGAGGTAACCATAGAGTATACAATTGACAGGCAGGAAGGCCCTCCCCACGACAGAACATTTTACGCAAGCTTATGGTTTGCAGGAGAAAAGCTGGGAACCGGGGCAGGCAAAACAAAAAAAGAAGCGGAACAAAGGGCGGCCAAAGCTGCTCTGGAGGTGAAGAGTGTACTTTAAGAGAATCGACATTCAGGGTTTTAAATCTTTTGCGGATCCTGTGAGCATAGACTTCCATGAAGGAATTACATGTATCGTAGGACCCAACGGCAGCGGCAAGAGCAATATATCAGATGCTGTGAGATGGGTGCTGGGGGAACAGAGTGCGAAGCTGCTGAGAGGCGGCAAGATGGAGGAGGTAATCTTTGCCGGCACGGCCCACCATAAATCCAGGGGCATGGCTGAAGTGACTCTTGTGATAGACAACAGCAGAGGCATACTTCCCATAGATTATACTGAAGTGGCTATTACCCGCCGCATGTACAGGTCAGGGGAAAGCGGTTATTTCATCAATCAGGTGCCCTGCAGGCTGAAAGATATACGCGAACTCATTATGGATACAGGTATTGGAGTTGACGGATATTCCATAATAGGCCAGGGAAGAATTTCCGATATTTTGAGCGACAAGCCCGAAGCCAGAAGAGAGGTTTTCGAAGAAGCAGCCGGTATTGTGAAATACAGGAGCAAAAAAGAGGAGACTGAAAGAAAACTGGAGTCTTCCAGGGATAATCTCGAAAGAGTGGAAGATATTATCGGGGAAATCGAAGGGAGAATAGACGGCTTAAGGGAAGACTGCATCAGAGCCACCGAATACATTGAGCTGAGGGACAGGTTTAAAGAGCTTGAAATAAATATAACATTAAGGAACATCGAAGGCCTGGAACAGAGAAACGAAAAGCTTAAGGAAGATGTTGAAGGGACAGATCAGGCAATTGCAGACCACGAGCAGGACAAGGCCCGGCTCCAGGAGGAGCTGAACAAAAAGGAATCACGGCTTTCTGAAATCGAAGAAAAAGCTGAAGATATGAGAAATCGCCTTCTGGCACTTGTTGAGGAAATCAACCGGCTTTCAAGCAAGGGCCGTCTTGATGAAGAAAGGCTGACTTCTCTGGAAAGAGACAAAACAAGGATAAAGGAAGAGCTGGTGTCCCTGGAAGAAAGGCTGATTCGTGAACAGGCAAATGACACAGAAATCAGCAAGAGCCGGGAGGAGCTTTTCTCTGAGCTGAAGGGAATGAAAGCTCAGCTGGACGAGAAACAGGCAGAGATGGAAAAGCTGGAAAAAAGCTTTGATTTTCTGCTGTCTGAAATCGAGGACAAAAGGGACAGAATTTATGAAAGCCACAGAATCCTTGTGGAAAAGAAAAGTGAAGTAAAAAATGCCCGGAATCTGAAAATAGCCCTGGCTCACAGGCAGAATCAGCTGATACAGAGCAGGGAGGGAAGAGAGCAGAGTCAGACGGCTTTGACAGACAAGCAAAGGGCACTCAGGGAGGAACATGATTTACGTGTTAAAGAATTGGATTCCCTGAAAGAAGAAATCGCAAAACTCCAAAAAAGTTATGAATCTGACAGAGAGCTGATTAAGGCATCAATCAAAGAGCTCGACAAAAAGCGCCTTCATGCAGGCCAGACAGGGGCAAGATTGAAGGTTATACTGGAAATGGAAGAGGCCTACCAGGGCTACAATGATGCCGTTAAGTTCATAATGAAATCCGGACAAAAGGGTATTCTGGGTGCAGTGGCGGATTTGATAAAAGTCCCTGCAGGCTACGAAAAAGCCATAGAAACTGCTCTGGGACCGGCTTTGCAAAATATTGTCTGCGAAAATGACGATGACGCAAAAGCCGCGGTGGCCTTGCTCAAAGACAAGAAGGCGGGGAGGCTGACCTTCCTGCCCCTGATCAGCATTAAATCCGGAATCAGCCAGAATATTGCAGGGCTGAAAAACCATGAGGGGTTTATCGGTTCGGGAGTTGACTGTGTAAAATTTGATGCAAAATTTAAAGGCCCCGTAGAATATTTGCTGGGCAGGGTTGTGATTGTCGAAAATCTTGACCACGCTGTGAAACTATCCAAAACTTCAGAAGCAGCCGGCCTGCGCTTTGTCAGCCTGGAGGGCGAAGTTGTGAATGCTTCGGGAGCCATTACCGGCGGGGCCTTCAAAAGCAGGACTGCCGGGCTTTTGGAGCGGAAATCTGAGGCTGAAAGTCTTAAAAATGAACTTGCCGGACTGGAGGCGGAACTTAAGTCTGAAGAGGAACATATAGAAACAAGTGAAAAGCTGGCTCTGGAAAAGGCGGGTAGAATTGCCGATATGGATAATGCCATTAAAAAGGCGGAAATGGATCTGTTTACCGGCGAAAACAGGCTGAATGCCCTTGAAACCGAGATTTTCGCCATGGAAGGCCAGAGAAACAGGGAGGAAAATGAGCTTTCGGGCATTGAAAAAGAAATATCCCTGGCAGAAAAAAGCGAGGAAGACCTGGGAGACGAAATAGACTGCCTTGAAGCAGAGATAGCTGAGAACGATGACAGGCTTAAGGAAAATCAAGAGAAAAAAACCGGCCTTGAAAAAGAGCTGGAGGAAAGTCGCAGGCATTTATCAGAAAGCAGGCTGGATGCTGCTAAAATAGAAAACCGCCTTGCCGGCATGGATGAAAGCCTTGCGAGGGTCAGGAGCTATATCAGCGAAAACGAAAAGGAAATTATTCTGCGCGAGGAAAATTTAAAAAGTATTGAAGAAGAAGCAAAAGCCCTTCTTTCCGGTGATGAGAACGTCGGGGAAATATTGCTTCAAAAAGAGGAAGAGAAAGAAAAAATCAACCTTGAACTGGCATCGCTTCTGGAAGAAAAAAATCAAACCGGGAGCCTTCTGGCTGAAAAACGGGCAAAGAAAGACACCCTTGATGCCGGCATTGAAGATTTGCGGAGAAGCAAACATGAGGCCGAGCTTCGGCTGGCAAGAAATGAAACCCAGCTGGAGGGCTACAAAGAAAGGCTCTGGGAGGATTTTGAAATATCCTACATACAGGCCATAGATTTTAAGAAAAGCGATTTTGTCATGTCCAGGGCTCTCAAAGAAAGCAGGGAAACAAGAGATCGTATAAGGGAGCTGGGAGAAGTAAACATTGGCGCCATTAAAGAATATGAGAGTGTAAAAGAGCGTTATGATTTCCTTCTGGAGCAGAGAGCAGACCTGGTCGCGGCGATGGAATCCCTGGAATCCATTATTTTTGACATAGATAAAAGCATTAAAAAGAGTTTCACCGAGAGCTTTGATCAGGTGGTGGTAAACTTTGAGGAGTCATTCAGGGCGCTCTTCGGAGGCGGGCAGGCTGAACTCAGGCTTGCCGATGAAAGCAAACCGCTGGAAACAGGTATTGATATCGTGGTTCAGCCTCCTGGCAAGAAACTGCAGAATATCAGTCTGCTTTCTGGCGGCGAAAAATCCCTGACCGCCATAGCCCTGATGTTTGCAATATTGAAGACAAAGCCCACCCCTTTCTGCATTCTGGACGAGGTTGAGTCGGCCCTGGACGAAAGTAATATCGAGAGATTTGCAAAATATCTGAGAAGCTTCAGCGATATTCAGTTTACCCTGGTTACTCACCAGAAGGCCACAATGGAATATGCAGATGTGCTTTACGGTGTAACAATGCCGGAAGGCGGAATTTCGAAACTTGTTTCCCTCAAACTGGGGGATGACTGGGAGGTATAAATTGGCAGAAAACAAATTAGGCTTTTTCGGTAAGCTGCAGGAGAGAATTGAAGATGTTCTGTTTGCAAGACCGGAAGTTGATGAAGAAACCATGGAGGAGCTGGAAGAAATCCTCATAATGGCAGATATAGGGCTGGATACCACTGAAAAGATAATCGACCATCTGAGAAATGACATCAGAACAAAATTCTTGTGGAAACCGGAGGCCGTAAGAGACAGAATAAAAGAAATTGTCAGGGAACTTATAGATAAAGAAGATCAGGCTCTTCTCAAACCCGGTCTGCCTCTGATTATTATGGTTATCGGTGTCAACGGGTCGGGGAAGACCACGACCATTGCTAAACTGGCCTATCGCCTGCAAAGGGAAGGAAAGAGCGTTCTTCTTGCGGCCGCAGATACTTTCAGGGCAGCGGCTGCGGAACAGCTGACCCTTTGGGGTGACAGACTGGGAGTAGGGGTGATCAGGCATAAGGAAGGGTCAGATCCGTCGGCTGTCATATATGATGCAATCCAGGCCGCAAAGGCAAGGAACATAGACGTACTGATATGCGATACTGCAGGCAGGCTTCAGACAAAGAAAAACCTCATGGACGAACTGGCCAAGATGTACAGGATTATTGAAAGGGAGTATCCGGAGGCTGAAGTTGAAAGCCTGCTGGTTATAGATGCGAACACCGGTAAAAATGCCATATCGCAGGCAGAAGAATTTACCAGGGCCGGTAATGTAACGGGCATAGTGCTGACTAAACTGGACGGTACAGCCAAAGGCGGCATCGTAATAACTATTGTGGACCAGTTCGACATACCAGTGAAGTTCATCGGCATCGGCGAAAAATCAGAGGATCTGATTCCCTTTGACGGAGGGGAATTTGCAGAATCAATATTTAATTAGCTAAGCAAGAGGTGAGAAATGTCGAAATATTATCTGGCTTATATGGATTCAATCATCGGTCCTTTAGGTATAATCGAATCGGAAGGGCAGATTACCCATATATTTTTCCCCGGGGAAGATGACCCTAAAGAATTGATGGGAGAATCATCCCGGGCAGAAATATATGAAGAGGAAACGCCCCTTCTGAGGAAAGCAAAATGCCAGCTTGCAGAGTACTTTGCCGGCAAGAGACTGGACTTTGATTTGCCTCTTAAGACAGAAGGCACTGATTTCCAGAAGGCAGCCTGGAAGGCCCTGCTTGAAATCCCCTACGGAGAAGTCAGAAGCTATAAGCAGCAGGCGGAAAAGGTAGGCAGCCCCAGGGCTTTCAGGGCCGTTGGCATGGCCAACAACAGGAACCCCATAGCCATTGTAATTCCGTGCCACAGGGTAATAGGCTCCGATGGCAGGCTGGTTGGCTACGGAGGTGGACTTCATATTAAAGAAGCTTTGCTTGAGCTGGAGAGAAAGGTCCTGGAAAAACAGACAGATGACAAATAGGACAGACAGAAAACCCAAGATATGCATAATGTATACCGGCGGTACCATAGGCATGGTGAGGACAAAGGCCGGCTATGCACCGGGCTCCGGAGTCATAAAGGAAGCACTGGAAGAAATAAAAGACCGGCATAACGCAGAATTGCCGGATTTTGACCTGATTGAATATGAGCCGCCCCTGGATTCATCCAACATAGCTTTGAAAGAGTGGCTTATGCTGGCCAAAGATATTGAAAAGAATTATGACTGTTACGATGGCTTTGTGATATTGCACGGTACGGACACCATGGCATATACGGCATCGGCTTTATCTTTTATGCTGGAAGGCCTGACCAAGCCGGTAATATTGACCGGGTCACAGATACCTTTGAGTGAGACGAGAAACGATGCCAGGGACAACCTGGTAACAGCTCTGATAATTGCAGCAAACTATAAAATACCCGAAGTATGCCTGCTGTTTTCAGGCCTTTTGCTAAGGGGAAACAGGTCAACGAAGATCAGTGCCGATGATCTGGCCGCTTTCGATTCCCCCAACTACCCCCCTCTTGCCCAGGTTGGGGTAAGGATAATTGTGGCAGACCGTCTTATAAAAAGTCCGGGGGAAAAACTGAATCTGGTGGAATTCAGGGAGCAGCAAATTGCGGTTCTGAAGATATTTCCCGGCATACAGTTTGAGGTTTTTGAAAATATAATGACGGAAAAGCTGAAGGGCCTGGTTATTGAAGCTTTTGGAGCCGGTAACATTCCCGATGTTGAAGGAACCATGCAGAGACTCCTGAAAAAAGCCCGGGAAAACGGTACTGTAATTGTAGTATGCACCCAGTGCCTGCGGGGCTCCGCCATAATAGGAGAATACGAAGTCAGCGAAGAGCTGGCCAGGGCCGGAGCGGTAAGCGGCTATGATATGACTGTTGAAGCTGCAGTTGCTAAACTGTACTATCTGCTCAGCAAGGATTATCCCATGGAAAAAGTAAAAAATTTGATGGGTGAGGATTTGAGAGGTGAAATGACCTGCTACCCGCAAAAGTAAATGGAAGAAAAATGCAAATAAAAGATTTTGAAAGAGTATTTAAGGATTTTAAACCCGGACCCCTGGGTTTTTACCGGTACTATTCAGTACTGGTTCCCCTGGTAGAAAGAAAAGGCGAGTTGCATCTGCTCTATGAAGTCAGAGCTGAGACTCTGCGGACACAGCCCGGACAGGTATCTTTTCCCGGAGGCCGCATAGAAGAAGGAGAAACTCCGGAAGAGTGCGCAATAAGGGAAGCCTGTGAAGAGCTTTGCCTGAAGCCGGAAAATATCAGGATTATTTCTCCTCTCAACTATCTTCATACCTACAGCAATTTCACTATGTACCCTTTTCTGGGGGTCATAGATTTTGAAGCCTGCGCAAAAGTCAGGGCCAGCGAGGCCGAGGTTAAGGAAATATTTTTTGTACCCATAAAATACCTTATGGAGAATGAACCCCTGGTAATCGATTCGGAGATTTATCCCAAGGTTCCTGAAAATTTCCCCTATGAGAAAATAAACAAACCAAACGGATACAATTGGCGGAAAGGCTATACGCAGATCCCTATTTACCAGTATCAGGGACACGCCATATGGGGAATGACAGCACTTATCACCCAGGATTTGATATCAAAAATGAAAGAGGAAAATGTCTAAAAAAGTTACGGTTGCCATGAGCGGCGGCATTGACAGCACTGTGGCGGCCCTTTTGCTGAAGGAGCAGTCCTGTGAAGTCAGCGGGCTCACTTTAAACCTGTATAAAAATGATATAGAAAAAGCCAGAAAAGCAGCCCGCCTGCTTGGTATACCCCACAGAGTGCTTGACTATCAGGATTTCTTCCGCGAAGAGGTAATGGAAGCTTTCAAAGAAGCCTATGTGAGAGGCGATACCCCAAATCCATGCATAATCTGCAATGAAAAGGTCAAGCTGGGCAGGCTTTTTTATGATGCCGATATTTACAAGGAAGGCTACCTGGCCACGGGTCACTATGCAAAAATAGAGTATGATGCTAAATCGGACAGATACTTGCTGAAGAAAGCGGCAGATGCCGCCAAGGACCAGTCCTATTTTCTGTACAGGCTGCCCCAGCATGTTCTGGCAAAAACAATTTTTCCTTTAGGCAATCTGACCAAGGATGAGATCAGAAAGATTGCCAAATCCAGAGGTTTAAGCGACGGCAAGAAAAATGACAGCCAGGATATCTGCTTCATCAGCGGCAATGATTATGGCAAATTTTTAGAAATGGAAATGGGTGCGGTCTCAGACCCCGGTAAATTTGTCGATAAGGATGGGAATATTCTGGGGGACCACAAAGGTATTATCCACTATACTACGGGTCAGCGGAGAGGCCTGAATTTAAGGTTTGACAGAAGAAAATATGTTTTGGAAATAGATCCCGTACTGAACACAGTGACTCTTGGTGACGATGAAGATCTGTACAGGAAAAACTTCACTGTGGACAGGGTAAATCTTATATCATTTCCGGCACTAAATGAAGAGATGGAGGCAGTTGTTAAAATCAGATACAGTCATAAAGGCGCAAAGGCGATAATAAGCCCGGGAGATGAAGGGAAAATAAATGTGGAGTTTTTCCAGCCTCAGAGAGCCATAAGCCCCGGGCAGAGCGCTGTGTTTTACAGGGGCGATGAAGTTCTGGGCGGGGGCATCATTCTGCGATAAAAGGCTTATACTTGCAGACATGCCGCCAAAATGATAAAATATAAAAATGGCAACACACGAAAAGAGGAATGAAGATGGAAATAGAGATGAAATATGCCATTGCTGACAGGGAAACGGCAGACTCCATCTGGAAAGACGAATTGCTGGAAAAATACGGTGATCCAAAGTCCAGGGAAACTGCCCTTTTAAAGTCGGCATATTTTGACACAGAGGACAGCGTGCTTCTGAAAAACGATGTGGCTTTCAGAGTAAGGATGGAGGGCAGCAAGGTAGTTGCATCCCTGAAATGGAAAGGCAGCAGCAGCGAAGGTATGCACAAAAGGGAAGAGGTAAATGTGCCTGTTGATGATCCGGCATGTTTTCTTGCTCCGTCACCGGATATTTTTGCGGAAAGCGAGCAGGGGGAGGATATGATAAACCTTGTCAGCGGAAAGACGCTCCATAGTACTTTGGAGATGAGCTTCATTCGCAGAAAAATCCGGATGGACTACAACGAAAGCATAATGGAATTGGCCATTGATACAGGCGAAATCAAAACGGGCAGGGGTGAGCTGCCCATATGCGAGCTGGAAATCGAGCTGTTTTCCGGCAGGGAAGAAGATGTTCAGGCTTTGGGACAATTGTTCAGGGAAAAGTATCAATTGGAGCCGCTGGATGTCAGCAAATATGCCAGGGGTTTGTTTTTCTCCCTGGGAGAAGGGTATAAATAAATTCGGGAGGAGTTAAAATAATGAAATCAACCATGGTAGGCAGGGAAGGCAATGAGGTTACCTTTAAAATGGATTTTGAGGCCGCAGAATTTGAAAAGGCCATAGACGAAGTATATAGGGCAAACAAACACAGATACAGCATTGACGGATTCAGAAAAGGCAAGGCGCCAAGGAAACTGATTGAGTCCAGGTTCGGTGCGGATGTGTTTTATGAGGATGCCGTAAATGAGATGTTTTCCACAGCATATATGATCGCTTTGAGCGAATTGAATATAGAACCGGTGGATAATCCATCCGCAGAATTCGGTGCTATTGAAGCCGGAAAGGATCTGGAAGCCACGGTTAAAGTTACAGTGGTGCCTGAAGTTAATATAAAAGAGTACAAAGGCGTGAAAATCAAAAAGGTCGATGACAGCGTTTCCGACGAGGATGTGGATAAGGATTTGAAAAACACCCAGAAAAGAAATGCACGCATGCTGGTTTCTGAAGGCCCTGCGAAAGAGGGAGATACCATAATCCTTGATTATGCAGGATTTGTAGGGGACAATCAGTTTGAAGGAGGCACCGCAGAAGGTCAGCCTCTGACCCTGGGCTCCAATACATTTATTCCGGGTTTTGAAGATCAGCTGATTGGAGTAAAAACCGGTGAGGAAAGGGATGTAAAGGTTACTTTCCCGGAAGAATATCATGCGGAAGATCTGGCGGGAAAAGAAGCCGTCTTCAAATGCAAGGTCCATGAGATCAAGGAAACGGAGTTGCCTGAACTGAATGATGATTTCGCTCAGGATGTCAGCGAGTTTGATACTTTGGACGAGTATAAGGCCGACATCAGGAGCAGGCTGGAAAAAGCAGCAAGGGAAAAGGCCGAATATGAAATGAAAAATGCAGTCCTGGAAGCCATTTACGAAAGCACGGAAGTGGATGTTCCCGATGTAATGGTGGAAAACCATATTGACGAGATGGTACAGGAGTTTGCAGGACAGCTTAAACAGAGCGGCCTGGCTCTGGAGCAGTATCTGGAATATCTGGATAAGAGCCTGGCGGATTTCAGGGAAGAAATGCGAAAAGATGCTTTTAAAAAGGCTAAAACCAAGTTGCTTGTAGATGCCATTATCAAGGCTGAAAATATTGATGCTGATGAGGATGAAATCGAAAGCGAACTGAGGAAAATGGCCGCAATGTACGGCATGGAAAACGACAAACTCAGAGAAATGATGGGTTTGCGGGGTATGGCCATGCTCAGGCAGGATGTTAAGAGCAGAAAAGCCATAGATTTAATATACGATAATGCGGTCATTGAATAAATCTTGCTGCATGTTAAGCGGAGGAGAAAGAATATGCCTTTAATACCAATGGTGGTGGAGCAGACCAGCCGCGGAGAGAGGTCTTATGACATCTATTCGAGGCTGCTTAAGGACAGGATAATATTTCTGGGTGAAGAGGTGGATCATCACACGGCGGGCCTGGTAGTGGCACAGCTGCTGTTTTTGGAAGCCGAGGATCCGGACAAGGACATCAGTTTCTACATCAACAGTCCCGGAGGGTCCATAACCGCCGGTTTGGCGATTTATGATACCATGAAATATATCAAACCGGACGTTTCCACCATCTGCATAGGCATGGCTGCCAGCATGGGGGCCTTCCTTCTGGCAGCAGGGACAAAAGGAAAGCGTTTTGCCCTGCCCAATGCGGAGATTATGATACATCAGCCTCTGGGAGGAATAAGCGGTCAGGCTGCAGACTTAAAAATCCATGCCGACAGGATTATCGAAACCAGGGACAGGCTGAACCGTATTTTAAGCGAAAACACAGGTCAGAGCCTGAAGCGCATAGCCAAAGACACCGACAGGGATACTTTCATGGATGCCTTTGAAGCGCTGGAGTATGGCATAATAGATAAAGTTATAGAAAGAAGAGAATAATGAGTAAATACGATGATAAAAAGCAACTGAAATGTTCCTTCTGCGGCAAGCCCCAGAGCCAGGTGAAAAGGCTGGTGGCAGGGCCCGATGTTTATATCTGCGACGAATGCATAGAGTTGTGTTCCGATATAATAAACGAGGAATTTGCCCAGGTTCAGGAAGAACAGAAAGAAGGGAAGATGACTTTGCCAAAGCCAAAGGAAATAGCTGAGGCTTTGTCTGAGTATGTCATCGGCCAGGAAGATGCCAAGAAGGCACTGGCTGTGGCGGTATACAACCACTACAAGAGGATAGGAGCAAAATCCACTGAGGGTGACGATGTTGAAATACAAAAAAGCAACATCATTATGATGGGTCCCACGGGTTCAGGGAAAACCCTCCTGGCCCAGACTCTGGCCAGGATATTGGATGTGCCTTTTGCCATAGCTGATGCCACAGCTTTGACTGAGGCAGGTTATGTGGGTGAAGATGTGGAAAACATCCTGCTCAAGCTTATTCAGGCAGCTGATTATGATATAGAGAAGGCCCAGAAGGGTATAATATACGTGGATGAAATTGATAAGATAGCCAGAAAGACTGAAAATCCATCCATCACCAGAGATGTCAGCGGTGAAGGAGTTCAGCAGGCCCTGTTGAAAATATTGGAGGGCACGGTGGCTTCAGTTCCGCCTCAGGGGGGTAGAAAACATCCGCATCAGGATTTTATACAGTTTGACACCACCAATGTGCTTTTCATATGCGGAGGAGCTTTCGACGGGCTGGACAAGATAATTCAGAGACGTGTCGGCGAGAAAACAATCGGTTTCAATTCCGTCATTAAAAGCAGCAGGGAAAAGGATATGGAGGGTCTGAAGGGAGTGCAGGCGGAAGACCTGCTGAAATACGGACTTATCCCTGAATTTGTGGGCAGACTGCCGGTTATAGTTACCCTGGAAGAACTTAGCAAGGACGCCCTGATACGAATCATTAAAGAACCTAAAAATGCTCTGCTGAAGCAGTACAAAAAACTCTTTATGATAGACGGGGTTGAACTGGAAGTTGAAGAAGACGCTCTTAAAAGGCTGGCAGAAAAGGCTATAGAAAGAAAGCTGGGGGCAAGGGGGCTTCGCAGCATAATGGAACATGTCATGACGGACATAATGTTCCACATACCGTCAAGGACGGACATAAAAAAGTGTATAATCACTGAGGAGACAATACTAAATGATACCGGACCGGCCTTGGTTCTGAAGGAAACCAAAAAGGCCGGCAAAAAGAAAGAAACTGCATCTTAGTAAAATAAAAACAGACGGTTTCACCGCCTGTTTTTAAGGCTGGGAGGTGTTAACAGATGACAGATGAGATTATTATTGAAGAAACTATGCCAATGATACCTTTGAGAGGTTTGACCATATTTCCCTACATGGTTCTTCATTTTGATATAGGAAGAGAAAAGTCCATCAGCGCTTTGGAAAAGGCCATGGTAATGAACCAGACCGTATTTTTGTCTGCCCAGAAAAATGCAGAGACTGACCTGCCCACAAAAGATGATTTTTATCATGTGGGGACAATTGCTAAAATAAAGCAGATGCTGAAGCTGCCCGGAGATACCATAAGAGTTCTGGTGGAAGGCGTAAGCCGGGGCAGAATAGAATCATTCAATTTCGAAGTGCCATATTTTGAGTGCAACATCACAGCAATATACGAGGAGGATTTCGAGGAGATTCCCCCGAGGGTTGTGGCTTTGATGAGAACCGTCCTTGCCGGTTTTGAGGAGTATGTAAACTACAGCCCGAGGCTCAGTCATGAGGTCTTCCCTTCAGTGGCTTCCGTGGAACAGCCGGGGCGCTTTGCGGACCTGGTTACTTCCCACCTGGAAATCAGGACAGACGAAAAGCAGAAAGTGCTGGAGGCTTTTGATATTGAAGAACGGCTGGAGATACTCAACGATATTCTGTCCAAGGAAATCGAAATTCTTCACATTGAAAGCTCCATTACCAGCAAGGTGAGGAGCCAGATAAACAAAAATCAGAGGGAATACTATCTTAAAGAGCAGCTTCGCGTTATACAGGAAGAGCTGGGCGAAGATGAGGACTCTGAGGATGAAATTCAGAAGTGGCTGGTGCAGCTTAAAAAGCTGAAGCTCAATCCCACGGTTCATGAAAAAGTAGAAAAGGAAATAAAACGCCTGAGGAAAATTTCCGGGTCTTCCGCCGAGGGCGGCGTTATCCGGACCTACGTGGAGTGGATTTTGGCATTGCCCTGGAACAAGGCTTCAAAGGATAACGAAGATTTGAAGCTTGCTGAAAAAATCCTGAATGAAGATCATTACGGGCTTGAAAAGATAAAAGAGAGGGTTCTCGAGTATCTGGCGGTTATTCAGCTTTCAAAGAGCATGAAGGGCCCCATCCTCTGCCTTGTAGGGCCTCCGGGGACAGGCAAGACATCCATAGCAAAAAGCATAGCCAGAGCCCTGGATAGGAATTTTGTCAGGATGTCCCTGGGCGGAGTCAGGGATGAGGCAGAAATCAGAGGCCACAGGAGAACCTATATAGGAGCCATACCGGGAAGAATCATATCAGCAATAAAAGACAGCAAGACCAACAATCCTGTTTTCCTCTTTGATGAAGTGGATAAAATCGGTGCGGATTTCAGGGGGGATCCTGCCTCAGCTTTGCTTGAGGTCCTGGACCCTGAGCAGAACAAGGAGTTTACCGATCACTATCTGGAAGTGCCTTTTGATTTATCCAAAGTCATGTTCATAACGACGGCTAACACTACCGACACCATTCCCAGGCCTCTTCTGGACAGAATGGAGGTTCTGGAGGTTACCGGATATACGGAAGAAGAAAAGGTTCACATAGCCACGGGATTTCTCATCCCCAAAAAGATAAAAGAACACGGGCTGAAAGATGAGAATATCAGTTTTTCAGAAGCTGCCATCAGGGGCATTATAAATAATTACACCAGGGAATCCGGCGTAAGAAACCTGGAAAGGGAGATTGCCAATATTTGCCGGAAAGTGGCTAGAAAGGTGGCGGAAAAGCCCGGTACCGTTGTGAAAATTACTTCCGGCAACCTGGATAATTACCTTGGGAAAATCCGATACCGTTATGATAAAATTGAGGGAGAAAATGAAACAGGCGTGGCCACAGGCCTGGCCTGGACCATAGTGGGCGGGGATACCCTGTCCATTGAAACAGCCGTTGTCCCCGGGAGCGGAAACCTGGTGCTTACAGGTCAGCTGGGAGAGGTGATGCAGGAATCTGCCAAGGCAGGTGTCAGCTATATCCGTTCCAAAGCTAAAGAGCTGGGAATTGCGGATGATTTTCACAAGGAAAAGGATCTTCACATCCACGTACCGGAGGGAGCCACACCAAAAGACGGCCCGTCGGCCGGTGTAACCATATGCACCTCCGTGGTTTCAGCTTTAACAGGGACTCCTGTTAAAAAGAACCTTGCCATGACGGGAGAGATTACCCTGCGCGGCAAAGTGCTGCCGGTGGGAGGAATAAGGGAAAAGGTTCTTGCCGCTCACAGGGCCGGCATAACCAATGTGCTTCTGCCGAAAGAAAATGAAGCGGACATTGAGGAAATTCCGGTAAAGGTTAGAAAACGCATAAAAATCAAACTGGTGGAAACCATGGACCAGGTCCTGGAGGAAGCCCTGGTGAAGGAATGATTATTAAGGAAGCCGAGCTGGTATCCGTTGCGGTGAAGCCTGACCAGTATCCGGAAGCCGGTATGGCTGAAATTGCCATTGCCGGCAGGTCCAATGTCGGAAAATCATCATTCATTAACCTGCTCCTGGGAAGAAAAGCCCTGGCTAAAACCAGCGGTAGCCCGGGCAAGACCAGAACAATTAATTTTTATCAGGTCAACGGAGAATTTCGCATTGTAGACCTGCCGGGTTATGGGTATGCTAAAGTTGCAAAGGGAATGAAGGACAGCTGGGGTGGCATGATAGAGGCCTATCTTAAAAACAGAGAGGGACTTCTAAAAGTTGTGCAGCTTGTGGATGTGCGACATGGCCCCACTGCGCTGGATTTGCAGATGTACGACTGGCTGAGACATTACGGTCTGGATGGCTTTGTAATAGCAACAAAATCCGATAAATTATCTAAAAATGAGCTTGCAAAGAATCTGAAAATGATTTCCAGGGAACTCGATCTCTCCGAAAAGGATATACTGATACCTGTGTCCGCCTTGAAAAGAACGGGTAGAGAAGAGGCTCTGGAGGCTTTTTCAGCAGTTTTGGAAGAAGGTGTCAACTGATGCAGTTTATTTTCATGCGGGTGCTTCTCAGGAGAATAAAAGCAATTCCGGCTTTTCTGAAGGACAAATCTGTTCCCTTGAGAAAGAAGCTGATTGTAATCTTCGGAATAGCATACATACTGTGGCCCATTGATCTTATACCTGCTCCAATTCTGATTTTCGGTTTTGTAGATGATCTGGTAATCTGGGGTTTTATAATTTACTATCTCAGAGACGAACTGGATAAGTATTGGTTCGGCGAAAAGAGTGTGGATCTAAAAAAAGAATTTCGTGGAAAAGATATCATAGATGATGTAGAATTTGAGGTGCACGAAGAAGAAAAATAGGCGGAGGAAATATGGGGAAAGATTATGAATTCGGCGGGGTAATGATAAGCAGAGAGGATATTTCCAAAAGAGTTGCCGAACTTGGCAGAGAAATATCGGCAGACTATGAAGGGGAATCAATTCTTGCAATCTGTGTCTTGAAAGGGGCTGTGCTTTTCTTAAGCGACCTTATCAGAGAATTGAGTGTGGAAACCGAGATCGATTTCATGGCTGTATCCAGTTATGGAGCATCCACCAAGAGCACCGGTGTAGTCCGCATACTCAAGGATCTGGATTCCAACATAGAAAACAAGAATGTGATTATTGTGGAGGATATCATAGATTCCGGACTCACCCTGAAATATCTTAAGGATTATTTGCTTGCCAGGAATCCAAAGAGTCTCAAAATCTGCACCCTGCTTGACAAGCCCGAAAGAAGGCAGGCTGACGTTAAAGCGGATTACATAGGTTTTTCCATAGAAAACAAATTCATTGTGGGCTACGGGTTGGATTTCAATCAGAAATATCGCAACCTGCCATATATCAGTTATTTACAAGAGGGATAGCTTAAGGAAAACAGGGAGGTAAAAAATGTCATTTTATTCACCGGTAGGATTATCAAACAGGCATCTGCACATATGCGCCAAGGATCTTGAAACACTTTTTGGAGAGGGCTATGAGCTGACACCGTTTAAGGAATTAAAGCAGCCCGGGCAATATGCCGCAGAGGAAAAAGTTGATGTTGTGGGGCCAAAAGCTACTATTAAGGGAGTAAGGATTTTGGGACCTGTCAGGCCCGAAACTCAGGTGGAGCTGGCCATGACCGACGCCAGGACCCTCGGAGTGGATGCGCCTGTGAGAGAATCCGGAAAGATCAGCGGAACGCCGGGAGTCAAACTGGTGGGACCCAAGGGCGAGACCGTGCTGGACCAAGGTGCCATAGTTGCACTTCGCCATGTACATCTTTCGCCCGAGCAGGCAAAAGAAGCGGGAGTCACGGACAAGCAGATGATAAGCATTCGCTTTGGCGGCGAAAGGGGTCTGGTATTTGACAATGTTCTGGTCAGGACTGCTGAAGGCTTTAACAGCGAAATCCATCTGGATACAGACGAAGGCAATGCGGCCGGTCTTAAAAACGGAGATCTTGGGGAATTTATTGTATGAAGCCCTTAAACAAGTATATGGATCATACTCTGCTTAAAGCAGATGCCACGGACGAAGATATAAAAAAGCTTTGCAGGGAAGCTCTGGATTATGGGTTTTACGCAGTTTGCGTCAACTCATGCCATGTGCCTCTGGTCAGCCGCCTGCTTGCGGGCAGCGATGTTAAAATAGCTGCTGTGGTGGATTTTCCTCTGGGAGCTGCCATCACCGATTCCAAAGCCTGCGAAACCGAAATGGCGGTAAGCCTGGGCGCAGATGAAATCGACATGGTCATAAATATCGGAGCTCTTAAGGAAAAGCGATATGATTTTGTGCGGGATGATATAGAGGCGGTTGTTAAGGTTGCAGCCAAAAAGGGTGCCATAGTCAAGGTTATACTTGAAACCTGCCTGCTTACAGACGAAGAAATAGTAACTGCCTGCCAGCTGGCAAAAGATGCCGGTGCGGCTTTTGTAAAAACCTCCACCGGGTTTTCAACTGCCGGAGCCACTGTTCACCATGTCAGGCTCATGAAGGATACGGTTGGCGATGCAATGCAGGTCAAGGCTTCCGGCGGAATCAGGGATAAGGCTGCGGCCCTGGCTATGATAGAGGCCGGAGCCGACCGCATAGGAGCTTCTGCATCCGTGGAAATATGCAGGGATTAGGATTTTGAGGAATTTATATGAGGCCCCGACAAACCTGTCAGGGCCCCATTTTTTTAATAAAATATTTTATCTTTACGTTTTGGGCTGACATAGCGGTATACAATAAGTGCAGCAAATATTATGAATACAATCCCGCTGACAAGCTGAGCCACCCGCATGGGCCCAAGCATGAGACTGTCAGTTCTCAGCTGTTCAACGAAGAACCGCTCAAGGGAATAAAGCATGCCGTAAAACAGGAAGGTTTGCCCCTGATATTTCCTGTGATTGTCGATATAGGAAAGCAGGAAAAAAAGCATGAAGCACCACAGGGATTCATAAAGGAAGGTCGGGTGAACTGTCTCGCCGTTGACCAGGATAGCCCAGGGCAAATCGGTAGGCCCGCCGTGAGCTTCCATATTGAAAAAATTCCCCCATCTTCCTATGCTCTGGGCAAGTGCAATCGGTGGAGCCATCAAATCCAGCAGGTTGGCCGGCGATATATTCCAGAGATGACAGAGTATGGCCGCCGTCAGAAGACCGAAAATAAGGCCTCCGTGTATGGCCAGGCCTCCCAGCCTGAGATTAATTATTTTGAAGAAATCACCTTTGTAATACTGCCAGTTAAAAGCCACATAATATAGTCTGGAGCCGATGACACCCATGGGCAGGGAAACCAGAACCAGGTCTATGACTCTGTCGCTGTGTATTTTATGTTTCGGGGCTCTCAGATAAGCAACTATCACAGCCAGCAGTATGCCGGTTGCCAGGCATATGCCGTACCATCGAACTTCCAGCCCTAAAATTGTAAAAGCCACGGGGTTTGGTTGGAAATGAAACATAATGCTCTTCCTGTTCCTTCACTTTTTCATTACTTGGAAAATAAATTATACATCAGTGACTCACGTAACGCAACGGAATTGAAAGTAAATGCTGTTGACTGAAGGCCACTGTGCTATAATAAAAATAAAAAAGGAGCTTGAGATGGCAGGAGAAAAGAGATTTGCCGTACTGATAGATGCCGATAATATTTCGGACAAATATATTAAGTTTATTCTCGATGAGGTTTCCAGTGACGGGGTGGCAACCTATAAGAGGATTTACGGTGACTGGACCAGGCCGGCTCTGGGAAACTGGAAAAGCATATTGCTGGAATATTCCATAACACCCATACAGCAGTATGGCTACACTTCCGGGAAAAATGCAACGGATGCGGCTATGATTATTGATGCCATGGATATTCTGTATTCTGGCAATGTAGACGGATTTTATCTGGTGACCAGCGACAGCGATTTCACCAGACTTGCTTCACGGCTGAGGGAATCCGGCATGACTGTCGTGGGTATGGGTGAGAGGAAAACGCCAAAGGCCTTCATAGTGGCCTGCAATAAATTCAAGTATCTTGATATTCTGGTCAAAGAGGACACGGAAGAAAAAGAAGACAAGAAGGATGGCATCAAGGAAAGGCTGATAAAATCCAAAGCTGAGGAAATACGTAAAGACAAAATTGTAATAGGCTTGCCTGAAGGCTTTGAAGACGAAGAACCCGAGCCGGAAATGACCACTTTTGAAACTATAAAAGATGCGGTCATGACTATTATCAGAGAAAATTCCGACGAGGACGACTGGGTGTTCATCGGAGACATAGGAAATATGTTGCTTAAAAGATATCCTGACTTTGACGTACGAAATTTTGGCTTTAAAAAACTTACCCCCCTGATCAGATCTATAGAGAACGTGGAAATAAAGACAGTCAAGCATGGTAACAGCATGCTGGTATATGTAAAAGAAAAATAAGTGCAGGCACAAATACTAGTGGCATTATATAATATAAATACAAAATATAGTTGATGCCGTGTAAATTGTCTGACAAATCATGAAAAAATATAAAAATATGGGCGAAATCGCCCATATTTTTAATTGATATTGTTGAATTGTGGAGGAAAGTGGAGTATAGTGGTGGTACATTCAGGCAGAGGGAGAGAAGTTATGTTCATCGGAGAGTACCAGCACTCCATAGATGCCAAGGGCAGAATAATTGTTCCTTCAAAATTCAGAGATGAGTTGGGAACAAAATTTATTCTGACCAGGGGTCTTGACAACTGCCTTTTTATTTTCCCTCAGGAAGAGTGGAAGAAGTTTGAGGAAAAACTTCTGAGCCTTCCGGTAGCCAGCAAGGATGCCAGGGCCTTCGTGCGCTATTTCTTTTCCAGCGCAGTCGAAGGAGAAATCGATAAACAGGGCAGGCTGAACATTCCTCAAAATCTGAAAGAACATGCCAGGATCGAACGTGAAGTAGTGACCATAGGTGTTATGAGCAGGGTTGAAATCTGGAGCAGACAGGAATGGGAGAACTACGGCAGTGAGAATCTTGGCTACGATGAAATCGCGGAGAAAATGGCTGACCTGGGAATCTGATACGGACAAGGAGAATTCCCATGGAATTTGATCACACATCAGTTCTCCTTGGAGAGGTCATAGAATATTTACAGATTAAACCGGAAGGAACCTATGTTGACGGAACCCTGGGCGGCGGAGGCCACGGCAGGGAAATATGTTCCAGGCTCAGTCAAAGAGGGACTTTCATAGGAATCGACAGAGACAAAGAAGCCCTGGCCGCAGCGGAAAAGAATCTGGAAAGCTGCAACTGCAGAAAAATCCTGGTTCACGAGAACTTTGAAAACATTGAAAAAATACTTGAAAGAGAGAATGTTCCCGGCATAGACGGAGCAGTCCTGGATCTGGGAGTATCATCCTATCAGCTGGATAAAGCGGAGAGAGGATTTTCTTACATGAATCCCGGAAGGCTGGACATGCGAATGAACGAGGATGATTCCCTTAAGGCGTATGAAATTGTAAACTTCTGGACCGGGAAAGAGCTGGAAGACATAATCCGCAGATATGGGGAGGAAAGATGGGCAAGAAGGATTGCAGAATTTATCACTGAAGCCCGGAAAAAAGGCCCGGTCGAAACCACCGGGGAGCTGGTGGATATCATAAAGAAAGCCATACCGGCAGGAGCCAGAAGAGACGGGCCACACCCGGCCAAGAGAACATTCCAGGCCATAAGGATAGCCGTAAATGACGAGCTTGGCCAGCTGGAGAGGTCCATTGAAAAATTCATAGATGCTTTAAATCCGGGAGGGAGGCTTTGCGTAATAAGTTTCCATTCCCTGGAGGACAGGATAATAAAAGAGGCATATAACAGGCGGTTAAATCCCTGTACATGCCCCAAGGAAATACCGGTATGCATCTGCGGAAAGACGGCGGATGTCAGGAAAGTCGTAGGAAAGCCGATTCTGCCCACTGCGGAAGAAATCGAAAAAAACCACAGGGCCAGAAGTGCAAAACTGAGAATTATAGAAAAGAGGTGAGGGAAGATGATGGCGGCGGAACAATGGTGCGAATATCAGAAATGCTACAATAAATATGGTCCCGGCCTGAAACCGGATCTTCCCAGGCAGGAAAGACGCAGAACGACGGCGGAAGAAGTTACCGTCAATCTGAAAGACAGGGCACGCCTCTTGCTTCTGCTTGTGATTCTCGGAGCCCTGGGTGTCGGTCTTATAATTACAGCAGCTTATTCGACACAGGTAAAGCTGGAGACGAATTCCATCATTGCACAGACAAAGGCCATGCAGGGTGAAATAGATAACCTGAATCTGGAAATCAAGAAATCCGGAAACATATCATATATTGAAGAGATTGCCGTCAATGAGCTGGGGATGGTATATCCTGAGTTCAGCCAGATTGCCTTCATAGATGTCAATGGAGGAGACAGTCCGGAGTTTGCGGCAGTTCTTCGCCAGATGGCATTTAAAGATGGAAAGTAGGATACTAAGAAGCAAAAAACGCGTCATAGCATTATTTTTCATTTTTTGCCTCTTTTTAGCGGCTCTTGTATTGCGGTTGGGCTGGATTCAGATAGTAATGGGTGACCATTACGGGAGACTGGCTCTGGAGCAGCAGACCACAGATATTGAAATCCCCGCAAAGCGAGGGATTATTTTTGATAGAAACGGAAAAGAAATGGCTGTCAGTGCCCTTACCCATACCATATGGGTAAGGCCGGGAGATGTAGTTGCAGGCGCCAAGGATGAAGAAGCTTCAATCAGACAGCACAAGCTGGCAGCCAAATTGGCTGAAATACTGGAAACTGACGAAGAAGAGATAATGTCCGTTCTCAGATCGGAAAGAACCCTGGTCAAAGTTGCCAAATATGTGGAAAAAGACAAGGCAAATTTAATCAGGGAAGCAAATCTTACAGGTATATCCATTCAGGAGGATGTGCGCAGATCCTATCCCCTGGGGGCATTTGCGGCCCATCTCATTGGAAGCACCACCGATGACAACAGGGGTTTATCGGGAATTGAACTCAAATATGAAAAATATCTTTCGGGAAAGCCCGGCAGGTGGATAAAGAATACCGACGTAGCCGGCGCAGATCTTTCCCATGGCATCAGGAAGTATTTCCCTCCGGAAGACGGTTATTCAATAATGCTGACCATAGATGAGGTCATACAGCATTTCGTAGAGAAAAATATTGAAGCTGTTATGGAGCGGACTAAAGCAAAGCGGGTTTTCTGCTTGATTATGGACCCCAAAACAGGAGATATAATAGCCATGGCTTCAACTCCCGATTTTGATCCCAATAATCCCAGGGTCCCTCTGGATGAGGATGAGGCGGCAAAACTGGAATTGCTGAGCGATGACGAAAAAATAGCCTTCTGGAATGATATGTGGCGAAATCCCATGATTAATGATACATATGAACCCGGCTCTACTTTCAAACTGATTACTACTTCCATGGTGCTTGAAGAGAGCGCTGTCAAACCAGGTGAGAAGTTCACATGTAAAGGAAGCATAAATATCGGCAACACAAAGCTTTCATGCTGGCGCACCGGCCATCCCCACGGGGCACAGACCCTTGTGGAGGCAGTACAAAATTCCTGCAATCCGGTGTTTGTTCAGTTGTCTCAAAGGCTGGGAATCAACACATATTACAACTATCTCCGGCGCTTCGGCCTTATGGAAAAAACGGGGATTGACTTCCCCGGCGAAGGTAACAATATTATACAGAAAAAAGATTCAGCAGGGCCTGTGGGTCTGGCTACAATGGCATACGGGCAGGGTATAGCAGTTACACCCATCAGCCTTCTGACAGCAGTCTCCGCCCTGGGGAACGAGGGCATACTCATGGAACCTCGTCTGGTCAGAGGATTTGCAGACAGTGAGGGAAACCTGATTGAGGAGATTCCTCCAAAAAAAATCAGGCAGGCAGTTTCCGCCCAGACAGCTAATGAAATGTGTCTCATTATGGAATCGGTAGTATCCGAAGGCGGCGGCGGAGCGGCAGCGGTTCAGGGCTACAGGATAGGTGGCAAAACCGGGACGGCGAATAAAGTTGTGGGCGGCGCCTACGTAAATGACACTTATTCGTCATTTATAGGGATGGTGCCCATGGACAATCCGCAGCTTGCTATACTCTTAGTGGTTGACTCACCCCAGGGTGTAAAATTCGGCAGCGTGACAGCGGCCCCCGGAGTAAAGGCTATACTTCAGGAAAGCTTAAAATATCTCAAGATGGAAACCAGTTATTCAGAAAAGGAACTGGAAGCCATGAAGAAAAAACAAGTGACTGTTCCCGATGTTACAGGTGAAAACTTCAGCGAAGGCATTGGCATACTGGCCGGGGCAGGCCTTTCATATAAAACCATGCCGGAAGGATACACCGAGGATTTCTCTATTGTTGACCAGTATCCCAAACCGGGAGAAAGGGTGGACAGAGGCAGCCAGATAATTTTATACAGCAGATAAAAAATAGCAGGAGAAAATCAAATGGAAACTTTGACGGTAAAAGAAATAGCAAAAGCCTGTAAAGGCCGTCTGCTTCAGGGGGATTACAAAGCAGAGGTTAAGGGTGTGTTCACAGACTCCAGACTGGTCAATGCCGGTGGGGCTTTTTTTGCATTGAAGGGAGAGAGGGCAGACGGCCACGATTTTATAAGCCAGGCTGCCGAAAAAGGATGCAGCCTGGCAGTGATAGAGGATATTCCAGACAAACTGATTGAAAATCTTGCATATCTGGAGGTCAAAAGCACTGAGGATGCCCTGGGAGACCTGGCGCTTTATTATCTGGAAAAGTTCCCGGTTAAGAAAATCGGCGTAACCGGCAGCACCGGAAAAACCACCACCAAGGAGATGCTTTTCCTGATGCTGTCCAAAAAATATAAAACCCTGTGCAACGAAGGAAATTACAATAATCTAATCGGTCTGCCCCTGACCGTGTTCAGGCTTGACGGCTCATATGAAGCAGCAGTGTTTGAAATGGGCATGGACAGGCTGGGAGAAATACACAGGATGGCAGAAATAGTCAAACCACATCTGGCTCTCGTGACCAACGTGGGCCTTTCACATTTATCCAAACTTGAAAACCGGGACAATATTTCAAAGGCGAAAGGTGAAATACGTGACTTCCTCATAGCCGGTGATGCCCTTATCATCAACGGTGACGACCAAATGATGAGATCCTGGGCCAGGGACGTCGATTATGAAATCATAACGGTGGGTCAACAAAGTGATTCAGACGCTGTGGTTGAAGAAGTCTACTGCAGGGGGGAAGCA
Organism: Bacillota bacterium; assembly: GCA_052034085.1. GTDB lineage: Bacteria > Bacillota > Clostridia > Peptostreptococcales > Anaerovoracaceae > UBA1426. The sequence continues at coordinate 41,670 of JBPOJA010000006.1, forward strand.
GGTGTAACATTCGCCTACAGCTACAGGGGAAGCAAGAATCTCATCAGTCTTTCGGTCCCCGGCATGCACAATGCCATGAACGCTGCCATGGCCCTTACGGCAGCCTTGAAACTGGGAGTGGATATTGAGCCTGCCCGGGAGGCCCTGGCTGAATACAAACCAAATGATATGAGGCTCAACATTATTGACTGCGGAGATTTCAAGCTGATAGATGACACCTATAATGCCAGCCCTGATTCCATGAAGGCGGCCATAGACGTGCTCACATCCATAGAGGGGAACAGGAAAATGGCTATTCTTGGAGACATGTTTGAACTGGGCAGGGACTCAGCCGCCTACCATAGGGAAATAGGTGACTATGCTTTTCAAAAAGGTCTGGATGTGGTACTATCAGTTGGTGAAAATGCCAGAGAAATTGCCGAAGCTTTTAAGGAAAAGTCCATGATGGCTGTGCATTTTCAAAGCAAGGAAATGCTTCTGAAAGTGCTGCAACAATGGGTAAGAAAAGGCGACATCATCCTGATTAAAGGATCCAGGGGCATGGCCATGGAAGAAATCGTACAGGCCATCAAGGCAATGAAAATTGATTAGGAAACATTGAAATGATGCTCTATGTGAAATTTGCCCTTGCCGCAGTCATAGCACTGATTATTACTCTTGTGGGCACGCCATTTTTTATTGATTTCGTAAAAAAGAAAAATGGCGGTCAGTCGATAAGAGAAGAAGGGCCCAAGTCCCATTATGAAAAGTCAGGCACCCCCACCATGGGAGGAATAGTCATGGCTTTTGCTGTTTTGACAGCCCTGATTGCCCTGGGCGGGGCGGGAAAGGATTCCGTGATTATACTCGCTTCATTTTTGGGATTCGGTGCCCTGGGCTTTGCAGACGATTTTGTAAAAATCACAAGACAGCGCAATCTCGGGCTTACTGCCTGGCAAAAGATTTTGATTCAGCTTCTGATATCGGCTTTGCTGGTTATCTATAGATGGAAATTTACATCTTCAGGCGCAGCTCTGATTATTCCCTTTCTGAACAGAAGCCTGGATTTAGGTATTCTTTATGTGCCCTTTGCAATATTTGTTGTGGTGGCGATGGTAAACAGCGTTAATCTCACCGATGGTCTGGACGGACTGGCTTCAGGGATTTCGGCGATTGTGGCTCTCTTTTTTGCTATTTCAGCCCTTGTATTGAAAGCATATGCCCCGGGCCTTTTTTCCGCAGCTATGGCTGGGGCATGTCTTGGGTTCTTAAAATACAACAGGTATCCGGCAAGGATATTTATGGGAGACACCGGTTCCATGGCTTTAGGCGGCGGACTGGCTGCTTCTGCCATAATGATGAACATGGAGCTGTTTCTTCCCCTTGCAGGGGGTGTATTTGTGCTGGAGGCACTGTCCGTAATCCTTCAGGTGGCTTATTTCAAGCTTACAAAGGGAAAACGTCTGTTCAAAATGTCGCCCCTTCACCATCATTTTGAGTTGTCAGGATGGGAAGAAAAACAGGTTGTCACAGCTTTCTGGGAATTTACGCTACTTTTGAGCGCCCTGGCATTTTTAGGCTTTCCCCGCTGATATTCAGGCCAAAGGAGGACATAGCATGCATTTAAAAGGGAAAAAAGTGCTGGTAATCGGGCTTAAAAAAACAGGACTGGCCGTTATTGATGCCTTAGAAAAATCCGGAGCCTTTATTATTGCCTATGACGCGAAAAATATTGAAGAACTGCCACGGGAAACGGTTGAAAATCTCCGGGACAGAGGGATAACCTGCTGTTATGGAAGGGAGCCGGACAATCTGGAGTCAATTGACTTGATTGTCGTAAGTCCGGGTGTTCCCCTGAACATTCCCTTATTACAAAAAGCAGCTGTTCTGAGAAGGGAAACTATCGGAGAGGTGGAACTGGCATTCAGGCTGGGCAGGGGCAGGTATATCGGTATTACCGGGACCAACGGGAAAACCACTACCACAGCACTGACGGGGGCCATACTTAAATCAGCCGGTTTCAAAGCTGAAACTGCAGGAAATATAGGTGAACCACTCATAGAAAAGGCGCTGGCGGCAGATGATGAAACATGGCTGGTGACGGAGCTCAGCAGCTTCCAGCTGGAAACCATAAGGGATTTTCGCCCTGAAATAGGGGCAATTCTGAACCTGAGTCCGGATCATCTTGACAGACACGGTACTTTCGAAAACTATGCCGAAGCGAAACAAAGAATAACACTGAATCAGGGCCCGGAAGATTATTTTATCTACAATGCAGATGACCCCAAATGCAGGGAAATCGCAGAAAAGGCCAAATCCAAACCTATTGCATTTTCCGGGACCCGTACTGTCGGGCCGGGAGCCTTCGTCTCCGACGGAGTTATCATGTTGTCGGATGAAAACGGAAGGCTTCATCAAATTTGTCCGGTCAGCAGGCTCAAGATTAAAGGTGACCACAATGTGGAAAATGCCCTGGCTGCTGCTGCCATGAGCTACTTTGCGGGAGTTCCGGTTGAATCAATCGGCAGGGCTCTGGAAAGTTTTCCGGGTGTGGCCCACAGGCTGGAATTTATAGGAGAAGTGGATGGAATTTCCTTCGTAAATGATTCCAAAGGCACCAATCCCGATTCCTCCGTTAAGGCAGTCAAGGCGATAGATACCCCAATTATTCTCATAGCAGGAGGTTATGATAAATCAGCATCCTTTGAAGAGTTCGTGGATGCTTTTAAAGGCAAAGTCAAGGCTCTGGTGCTGATGGGAGAAACCGCAGAAGCCATTAAAAGAGCAGCTCTTGCCACAGGCTTAAAAGAGATATATATAGAACCTGATATGGAGGCGGCGGTAAAACATGCCTTTGGATTAGGTGAAAAAGGAGACACAGTTCTGCTTTCGCCTGCCTGCGCCAGCTGGGATATGTATGAGAATTTTGAGCAAAGAGGAGATGATTTCCGATCAAAGGTGGAAGAATTAAAGAAAGAATAGACAGAAGCCAGGTCACCACCGGGGATTTCTTCATGGTTCTGGTAATGATGGGGCTGGTTATTTTTGGCATCCTCATGGTTTTCAGTGCCAGCTATTACAGTTCCATCAGCGAAACCGGAGATGCCTATGCCTACCTGAAAGATGATATCAAGTGGGCGGTGGTGGGTATTTTCCTGTTCCTTATAACCTCCGGGATTAATTATAAATGGTATAAAGCCCTGGCACCGGCTCTGCTGCTTGTCAGCCTGGGCCTTCTGGCACTGCTGTTCACTCCCCTGGGAATAACGAGAAATTACGCAACTCGATGGATAGGTGTGGGTCCTCTTACCCTCATGCCGGGTGAAGTGGCAAAAATCTGCGCCATCATTTTCGTTGCCTGGTTTTTGTCCAGAGACCCTAAAAGAATAAGATCGTTTACAAGAGGAGTCCTGCCCATGCTGGCTCTTTGCGGCATATATTTTGTTTTGATAATCAAGCAGCCCAATCTGTCCACCGCAATTACCATATGCTTTATTATTATCGGAATGATGTTTGTGGCAGGACTCAATATCTTTTACCTGATTACGGTTGGTGTGCTGGGTGCCGGAGGCATCCTGGCCCTGATTTTAACAGATAAAGATGGGTATTGGATAAAGAGGCTGACAGATTTCAGGGACCCATTTCTCGATCCTTTGGGGGCGGGCTGGCAGGTCAGGCAGTCTCTGCTTGCTCTGGGGTCCGGCGGCCTGATTGGGCAGAGCCTTGGAAACAGCATACAGAAAAGCCTTTATCTGCCCGAATCCCAGAATGACTTCATACTGGCAATTATCGGGGAGGAGCTGGGCTTTATTGGCTGCCTGCTGCTGATATTGTGCTACATTGTCCTGATATGGCGGGGTGCGATTATAGCTATCAATGCGGAGGATATGTTCGGAACCCTGATGGCATCCGGCATTACCATAATGCTGGCGGTTCAGGTAATACTGAATATTGCAGTAGTTACATCCTCCATGCCACCCACAGGAATAACCCTGCCTTTTATCAGTTACGGCGGTAATGCTCTTTTACTGTTTATGGGATCTTTTGGAATTCTGCTGAACATTTCTAAAAACTCCCGGAAAAAAGGTGGAAAATAGACTATGAAAGTGATTATAACCGGAGGCGGCACCGGGGGCCATGTATACCCGGCCTTAGCCATAGCAGACAAGATAATGAGAAAAGAGCCTGAAAGTGCGATACTTTTCCTGGGCACAAAAAATGGCATGGAAAACAGCCTGGTTCCGGAAAGAGGATATGAAATAAAGCATATCTCTGCAAGAGGCTTCAGCAGAAAGAATCCAATGCGGCTGCTTGCAACAATTGCAGCAAATTATAAGGGTTACAGAGAGGCCGGAAAAATCCTGGATGATTTTAAGCCTGACAAAATAGTGGGTACTGGCGGATATGTGAGCCTGCCGGTATTATATGCTGCCAGAAAGAAAGGCATTCCTTTCTACATCCACGAACAGAATGCTTTCCCGGGGCTTGCAAACAAGCTGATGGCCCCTTATGCGGAGAAAGTATTTACCAGCTTTCCTCAGGCTGAAGCGCATTTTAAGCGAAGGGATAACATCGTTCTTACAGGCAATCCTCTGAGAAAGGAATTTATACTTTCCGATATATTCGATTACAGGGGAAAACTTGGCATAAGCGAGTCGGAATTCATGGTTCTCAGCTTCGGCGGCAGCCTGGGTGCGGGGAAAATCAATGAATGCATGGGGGAACTGGTTAAGTCAGTAGTCGAAACTCCCGGTATAAAACTGGTACATATTACCGGTAAACCTCACTACGACGCATTTTTGGAAAAGTATATCAAACCCCTGGGAGACAACCGCAATAAAGTAGAGATTCTGCCCTACACCAATATAATCCACGAATATATGGCAGCGGCGGATTTAATAATATCGAGGGCAGGAGCTATAACCGTTGCTGAAATTACTGCCCTGGGCAAGCCGGCAGTGTTCATTCCGTCGCCCAACGTGACTGCCGACCATCAGAAATTCAATGCAAAAGCAGTGGCGGACCGGGGCGGTGCCGTCTTGCTTGAGGAAAAAGACCTGACAACGGATAAACTGAAGAGCATTATAATGAGGTTGAAAAACAACAAACAGGCTCTTAATGCCATGGCAAAAGCCAGTGGTGAGATGGGCTCTTTCAGGGCCGCAGATGATATTTACAAGGGCATAAAGGGAATCACATAGCATGGAGAAAAAGAAGAAGCGGTACAGAAAAAACTATCTTCTGCTGAATTTAATTATCGCCATGGTTTTATGCGCCTGTCTGGTCTACTGGGCAGGCACTGATACATTTAAAGTGAGGACAATCCTGACCGAAGGGAATTCCCATTACACAACGGGCGAGATAGTAAAAATAGGGGGCATTGAGCCCGGTTTGAATATTTTCAGCTTTCCGTCGAAGAAAATCAAGGAAAACCTGCTGAAAGACCCTTATATCCGGGATGTGGCTGTTTCCAGAAAATTGCCGGGCAAAGTAATAATCAATGTACTTGAGAGCCGGGAGGCCGCTTCCGTAGCTTTCGGTGAAAAATTTGTAATTATTGATGATGAAGGAATGGTGCTTAGAGTTGCCGGTGAAAAACCGGAAATAACTCTGATTGACGGAATTACGCTGACAAATATAAAAGCGGGGACAGAGCTGGAAGCGGAAGAAACCACCCTGTTCAAGGGGGCCTTGGGCCTGCTTTCCTCAATGGAGGACCATGATCTGTTTTTTAAAAGAATTCACGTGTCGGACAGTATTATCAGGGCTTATGTGTACGATGAACTTTACTGTGAGGGGCGGCCTGATAACATTCTTAAATCGATGGACGATTTGAAGGATGTATTGTATGATTTATATGTTAAAGGAATTGAGAGAGGAATAGTGAAGGTGGGAGGAAGCGGTTATATTTCCTATAGCGCTGTCATAGAATGATAAACAAACTGAGCGGCTGGTTGATTATTTTTGCCCTGGCATTGATAATGGGTCTCATAGTGTCCATACAGTTGAATACTTCGGATTCATCGGACAGGGGAGGCCTGGTTACCTCTGCTCAGGCTGCGGCCCTGGAGAAGCAGCTGAAGGATGTGAGAAATGAAAAGGATCTGATACTGGCCGAATACCTTGAGCTGGAAAAAAGGCTTAAGGAGATTGAGGACCAGAACATCAGCGAAGATGCCATCTTAAAAGCTGCCATGGCAGATCTGGAAAAATATAAAATGGCAACGGGCGCACTGGATATGAAGGGACCCGGAGTTATAATAACCATAGACGATCCTGTGCCTACGGACGAAAATCCGGGAGACGGCTACAGTGTCATCATGCTCAGATATGAACTGCTGCTTTCTCTTGTCAACAAACTTAAAGAGGCAGGCGCCGAAGCCATATCAATTAACGGTCAGCGCATAATCGCAAGGACGGAAATCAGCCTGGCGGGGGACAATGTCAATATAAATACGGTCCCCACCGCACCGCCGTACATAATAAAAGCCATAGGGGACCCGGAAACAATAGACGGCGCCCTGAATATACGTTTCGGCATATTTGAACTTATGAGAAGCTTTGACTTGCAGGTTTCCCTGGTCAAGCAGGAAGAAATTGAGATCTCCAGATATAACGGAGTCATAAGATATCTTTATGCCAAACCCATTGTGACGGAAGAGTAGAGTGAAAGCGGATGAAGTTTAAAAATATTTTGATTTTCATATTATGCTTTTTCGTAGGCAGTTCTGTGGTGGTTCTGGCAAAGGAAGCCCACAGCCGCTATCTTTTCATGTCACCAAGAGTGCTGGACGATTTGAGAGTAACAATTGACGGGGAAAGCAAAGAAATCGAGAGGCTGACCGAAGGAGCAGAAGAAACGCGAAACAGAATTCAGGAACTGCTGGATACGAATAAAGACAAAGAAGAGCTGGAAAAAGAGATTGAAGCGAAGCTGCTTGCCGATCTGAAACTCTACAGTCAGGCCGGGGGCTTCGTGGATATGGAGGGGCCCGGGGTTGAAATAACCATGGATGATGCTACCAGAGAGCTGGAACCCTGGGAGGACCCCAACAATCTCCTGATTCATGATATGGACATACTCACTGTGATAAATGAACTGAAAATGGCCGGCGCCGAAGTCATATCGGTCAACGGTCAGAGGATTGTGGACAAGTCATCAATCAGCTGCTCAGGCTATACTGTCAGGATAAACGGCAGGGTTTACAGTAAACCCTTCGTCATAAGAGCAATCGGTGACGGATCCAGAATGTCGGCGGCCCTTATTGGCCCGGGTGGGTATGGTACCCTGCTCAAGGACTGGGGCCTGGGTTTTAAAGTGGTGGTAAGCGATAAAATAAAAATTGCAGCCTACAAGGAGGACAGGAATTGATAGTCGCAATGTTCATAGGTTTGGGGGCAGGCATACTTCTCGGAGCTTATCTTGGCTTCGGGTATCCTGCACAATATGCCTTTTATATATCCATGGCTCTCCTTGCTGCGATGGATTCCATTCTGGGCGCCATCAGGGCGGAAATGGAAGGACGCTATGACAATTTAATTTTTATAACGGGTTTTCTGACCAATGCTTTCCTTGCCGCAGCCCTGGTATACCTTGGCGACAGGTTGGGAATCCCATTGTTTTATGCGGTAATTTTTGTATTCGGCGGAAGGCTGTTTACAAACCTGGCAGCCATCAGGATTTTTGTCATAGAAAAATATAGAAGAGGAAGAAAAGAAAAAGAGAAAAATGATGCATAGGGTAGTCGACTATGCTATAATCTACAGAAAGAGTTTTATGATGAGGTAAAGACATGCTCCAATTTGAAATTGAAGAGGAAAGATCTGCCCAGATTAAGGTAATCGGTATAGGCGGCGGTGGAAGCAATGCGGTCAACCGCATGATTGATGCGGGCCTGAAAGGCATCACTTTCATTGCAATAAATACGGACAAGCAGGCGCTGTCCCTGTCAAAAGCCGAAACCAAAGTCCAGATAGGTGAAAAAATAACCAAGGGACTGGGCGCCGGTGCCAATCCGGAAATAGGCCAGAAAGCCGCTGAGGAAAGCATAGATGATCTGAGCAAATTTCTTGCCGGAAGCGATATGGTTTTCATTACAGCCGGCATGGGAGGGGGCACGGGAACGGGAGCTGCTCCCATAATAGCCAAAGCAGCCAAGGACCAGGGCATATTGACCGTTGGCGTGGTGACCAAGCCATTTACATTTGAAGGCAGAAAGAGGATGGAGCATGCCGAGCTGGGCATTAAATTCCTGCAGAAATATGTAGATTCCCTGGTTATAGTTCCCAATGACAAGCTGTTGCAGATTTCTGATAAAAGTACACCCATGCTGGAGGCCTTTGAAAAAGCCGACGAGGTGTTGAAACAGGGTGTTCAGGGTATATCGGACCTGATTGCCGAAGCAGGCTTAATAAACCTGGACTTCGCCGACGTAAAAACCGTCATGCTTGACAGAGGCATCGCCCATATGGGCATAGGCAGAGGCAAGGGGGAAAACCGGGTACAGGCGGCAGTGAAGGATGCCATTGAAAGCCCCCTGCTGGAAACCAGCATTGGCGGAGCCAAGGCAGTATTAATTAATATTATGGGCGGTTATGATCTGGGAATGCTGGAAGTCAACGAGGCGGCGGACCAGATAGAAAAAGCCGCAGACAGAGATGCAGTGGTTATTTTCGGTGCATCCGTCAAGCAGGAAATGGAAGGCGAAGTCGTCATTACAGTAATAGCCACGGGTTTTGATGATAAGGGCCTGGACAAAGCGCCTTTCAGAATGAAAGACAATCTGGAAGAAGAGTTTGCCCACAGGAAGGCTGCCGAAGGAGAGTACAGGGAAGCATCTGAAGGCGCTGAAGAAGAAAAAGTCAAAGAAGATGACGAAGAAAAACGATTTGACAATGACTTTCCTATCCCGACTTTTTTAGACCCATTCAGAAATAAAAAATATTAAAGGGCGGAAGGAATGAAGCCGGAATAAAAACCGGCTTTTATTTTATTTAAAAAGACCATGAAGAGTCTCACATCCTTGGACAATCCCATAATTAAAAGAATCATAGGGTTAAAAGAAAAGAAGAACCGGGACAGGGAGGGAGCCTATCTCATAGATGGCGCCCATGTATGCATGGAGGCCCTGAAGCTTGGGAAAGACGTCGATCTGCTTATTATCAGCCAGGGGCAGGCAGAGCAAAACATAGAAATCATAGAATACGCAGAGCAGACCGATATAAAAACTATTTCGGTACCTGAATCCATATTCAAAAAAATTGCCGATGTCAAAACACCTGTGGGCGTAGCGGCAGTTGTCAAAAAGGACCATATTAGCGAAGAAGAATTCTTTGCCGGAAAATCAGGAAATTATCTGGTACTGGACAGAATCCGGGACCCGGGCAATGCGGGAACCCTTATCAGAACTTCTGAGGCGGCAGGATTCAAAGGTGTGATTGTCATGAAGGGCACAGTTGATGTTTACGGCCCTAAAACAGTGAGAGCGGCAGCGGGATCCCTATTGAGACAGGCAATATATCAGGTCGAAAGCCCGGATGAACTGATAGAACTTTGTGAAAAGCGCAGAAAACAGATTGCTGTTACCATCCCAAAGGGCGGAGTCCCTTTTTACGATATCGGAAATAAGCAAAATCTTGCTCTGGTCATCGGCAACGAAGGGGATGGCGTGCAGAAACGATTGATAGATAATGCAGAAATGCTTGTAGAAATACCCATGTCAGGGCAGGTGGAATCTTTAAACGCCGCCGTGGCAGGAGGCATACTAATGTACTGGTTTGGAAAGGAAAATACTAATAATGGATAGCCGTTTACAGGAGATTTTGGAAGAAGTAAAAGAGAGTCTGGCTAAATCTTCAAGTCATTCCGATGCTGAAGAAATACGCATAAGGATACTTGGGAAAAAGGGCAGGCTCACGGAAATACTCAGGTCCATGGGCAGTCTCAGCCATGAAGAAAAAAAGGAACTGGGACAGGCCGCCAACAGCGTCAGAGCTCAGGTGGAAGAGCTGCTGGCTCAGAGGTTTGCCAGCATAAAAGAACAGGAAAAGGGAGCCAGGTTTGATGCCGAAAGCATAGATGTCACAGAACCCGGCAGATACAGACCTCTCGGGACGAAGCATCCCATCACTATAACAATAGATGAGATCAGCAGGGTCTTTATGAGCATGGGCTATTCCATAGCAGAAGGCCCCGACATTGAAACCGTGTACTTTAATTTTGACGCATTAAACGCAGCACCCAATCATCCTTCCAGGGATATGAGCGATACTTTTTATATAGACGAGAACACCATACTGAGGACTCAGACTTCGCCGGTTCAGGCCAGGACTTTACTGGAGAAAAAACCGCCGTTCAGGGTCATTTCACCCGGCAGGTGTTACAGGGTTGATACGCCTGATGCGACCCATTCTCCCATGTTCCATCAGGTGGAAGGCCTTATAGTTGATGAGGGGGTTTCCATGGGGGATTTAAAGGGAAGCCTTTCAGCTTTCGCCAGGGACCTGTTCGGAGAAGACGTAAAAACCAATTTCCGGCCGCACTTTTTCCCCTTTACGGAGCCAAGTGCTGAGATGGATGTTTCCTGCTTTAAATGTCATGGAGCAGGCTGCAAAGTTTGCAAGGGCAGCGGCTGGATAGAAATCCTTGGCTGCGGTATGGTTCATCCCCATGTTCTGCAGCTGGGAGGTGTTGACACGGAGAAATATACGGGATTTGCCTTCGGTATGGGGGTTGAGCGTATAGCCATGCTGAAATACGGCGTGGAGGATATACGCCTGTTTTACGAAAATGACATGCGTTTCATAGAGCAGTTTAAATAGAATCGGGAGGACACGTGAATTGTTAGTTTACAGAGAATGGTTGGAAGACTATATAACAATAGATCAGGATACGGAAAGCTTCTGCAAGGCAATGATAATGTCGGGTTCCAACGTGGAAACCGTTGAGAAATTCGGCATCGGCATGGAAAAACTGGTTGTAGGGAGAGTGGAATCAGTAGTTAAACATCCCCAGGCTGACAAGCTGATAGTTTGCCAGGTGGATGTGGGCCGTAAGCAGCCAGTCAGCATTATTACGGGAGCACCAAATGTAGTGGAAGGCATACTTGTTCCAGTTGTTCTTGATGGGGGCAAGCTTCCGGACGGCACGGTAATCAAGAAAGGTGAAATCAGAGGTGTTGCATCGGACGGCATGATGTGCTCCGCCAGGGAGCTGGGATATGATGATAAGATAAGCCCCATACCTCACAGAGAAGGAATATGGATTCTGAACGGAGATTTTGAACCGGGTGCAGATTTCGTGGAAGTCATGGGCCTTAAAGGTGAAACCATAGAGTTTGAGATTACTCCAAACAGGCCGGACTGTCTTTCCATGCTGGGCATGGCCAGGGAAACGGCAGCGACCTTCGGCGGTAAAATTAAACTTCCGGAAACCGTCAGTGAAAAAGAAGAAGGTTCGGCGAAAGACTATGTAAAAGTCGAAATAAGAGAGCCTGAGCTTTGTAACCGCTATGTTGCCCGCATTGTAAAGGATGTTAAAATTACTCAGTCGCCCTGGTGGCTGCAGAAAAGGCTCATGCATTCGGGCATGCGGCCCATCAATAATATTGTTGATATCACCAACTTCGTCATGCTGGAAATGGGTCAGCCCATCCATGCCTTTGACATAAGGGATATTGCTGAGAGCAGTATTGTGGTGGAAAGAGCAAAAGCCGGAGAAGTATTTATTACCCTGGACGGCAGCGAAAGAAAACTGAGCGAAAGCATGCTCATGATAAAGGATGCTAAAAGGTCCGTTGCGGTTGCCGGCGTTATGGGCGGTTTGAATTCAGAAATCAAGGATGACACCCAGACTATAGTTATCGAGTCGGCTAATTTCAACATGGACAGTGTCAGGCTCACATCAAAGAAGCTGGGTCTGCGCACAGAAGCCTCTTCCCGCTTTGAAAAGGGCCTTGACCCGGAGCTTGCCATAAAAGCAGCAGACAGGGTGTGCTATCTCATAGAGCAGCTCGGAGCAGGAGTGGTGGTAGGAGGCGCAGTGGATGCTTATCCCGTAAAGCACGAAATCCCCGAAATTACAGTCAGGCGCCAGAGAGTCAATCTGGTGCTGGGAACAGACATGAGCTCCATCGAGATGGAAAATCTGCTCAGGAGACTGGAGATAGAAACTGAAATAATCGGTGATGGCATTATCGCCAGGCCTCCCTCATTCAGGGCGGACCTTAAAGAAGAAATAGATTTTGTCGAAGAAATAGCGAGAATTTACGGCTATGACAAGCTGCCCAGCACCTTGCCCCAGGGCAGCAACAGAGGTATAAAAACCCGGAAGCAGACGCTAAGGGATCTGTCCAGAGAAGTCCTGGTTGCCATGGGCTGCAATGAAGTCCAGACCTATTCCTTTGTCAGCCCGACTGACGGAAACCATGTTAAACTGCTAAACCCGCTGGGAGAAGAAAACAGCGTAATGCGCATATCCCTGTGGGAAAACATGATGGAAGTGCTTAAAAGAAACTCCAGCCGGAACATTGAAATAGTGAAGGCTTTTGAACTTGGCAGCATATACTTAAACGAGATCAATGAGGAAGGTCTGCCCACCCAGAAAGAGAGCCTGTGCCTGGCAGCCTATGGAAAAGGCGTGGATTTCTTTACCCTTAAGGGCTTTGTTGAGGAATTATTTAACAAGTTCGGGATCAGGGACTATAGCTTCAAAGCCAACGGCAGCCTTAGCAAATATCATCCCACAAGATGCGCTTCCGTCTGCATCGATAATGTGGAAGTGGGAATTATGGGCGAAGTTTATCCCGACCTTCTGGAGGAATATGATATATCCGCAAGAGCAGTTATTGGTGAATTTGATTTCGACCTGCTGTGTGAAAAGGCAAATTTGATTAAGTTTTATACGCCTCTGCCCAAATACCCGGCTACGGTCAGAGATATTTCCATACTGGCCGATGAGGACATTACTGTGGAAAACGTGCTGGACCTCATCAGGGAAATGGGCAGGAATCTGCTGGAAAGAGTGGAACTGTTTGATATATACAAAGGTAAACAGGTGCCGGACGGCAAAAAAAGCATGTCCTTTACCATGACTTACAGGTCCAGGGAAAGGACTTTGACGGATGAGGAAGTCAATAAGATTTTCGATGACCTGGTGGCAATGCTGAAAGAGCGGATTAACGCCACATTGAGGGATATGTGATAAACAGATAAGTTTAGTTGATTGAAAGGGAGGATTTGCTGTGGAAGAAAAGAACAAGGTCCTGGTTAAGATTTTCGGTCAGGAATTTACCGTGTCCGGGGAAACTTCAAGAGAGCACATTATTAAAGTGGCAGACCACGTTGACAGAACCATGCGCATGCTGGCAGAAGAATTTCCCTTTAGTTCAACAACTGAGCTGGCCATATTGGCGGCCATAAATACGGCAGATGAACTGTACCGGAACCATGATGATGTTGAAGTGCTCAGGGACAAAAACAGGCAGCTGGAAAAGGATACCCAGCATTATGTGCATCTCTGGGATGAGGCAAAGAAGAATTTTATCCAGTACAAGGAAGATGCCATGATGGCCATCGAAAAAAACAAGGAGCTGGAAAACAGCTTTTTCGACCTGCAGATGGAGAACATCAAGCTGAAGGGCGAACTGGAAAAACTTCAAAAAGAATATGAATGATAAGAGCTTCAGAGTTTTAGAATATCAGAAAATTAAAGATCTGCTTAAAAACGAGGCCGCCTCTCAAATGACCCGGGAAGTCATAGACCGGCTCCTGCCCACCGGCAACCCCTGCGAGATACAGGACCGGATGGACAGGACCAATGAGGCGGTTGCCGTAATTATGCAAAAAGGCGGCCTCTCTCTTGGTAGCTTCTACAATCTGAAGGAACATATCAGCCTTGCCCGGAAGGGCGGCAGCCTCAGCTTTAAGCAGCTGCTTGAGGTTCTGTACAATCTCAAAGCTGCCGCCTATGCAAAGGATTATCTGAGAAAAGACCTTTCACCATTGAAAATCATAGATGAGCTTGCGGCTCTGCTGGACCCTCTGAAAAATCTGGCGGAGGAAATAGACAGGGCAATTCTGTCTGAAGACGAAATGGCAGACAATGCAAGCCCCGAACTCAAAAATCTGCGCCGCAAAATTTCCCTGCAAAATGATGCCATCAGAAATAAAATGAACAGCATACTGAATTCTGCGGAAAACAGGAATATGCTGCAGGATGCCCTTGTTACCATGAGACAGGGCCGCTATGTTATTCCCGTCAAGCAGGAGCACAAGGCGAGATTCCCCGGAATAGTGCACGACCAGTCCTCCACCGGGGCAACCCTGTTCATAGAGCCCCAGGCCATAGTCAATCTCAACAATGAACTCCGGGAGCTGGAACTGGATGAACGTAAGGAAGTGGCCAGGATTGTTGCTGTTCTTTCTGCCATGGTGGGAGATTACGGTGAAATAATAGGCAACAACCAGAACATACTGGTTGAACTGGACTTCATGTTCGCCAAGGGCAGGCTGTCCGCTAAAATGAAGGGCGAGGCTCCCGTCGTCGAGCCCGGGGCAATGCTCAACATCAAATCCGGCAGGCATCCTCTTTTAGAAGAAAAAACCGCTGTTCCCATATCCGTATCCCTGGGCAGGGGTTATGAAACTCTGATAATTACGGGGCCAAACACGGGAGGCAAAACCGTAACCCTGAAGACCATAGGGCTTTTTGCCCTGATGGCCCAGTCGGGCCTCCATCTGCCGGCAGCCACAGGCACAACAATGCCGGTTTATGAAAACATATTCGCGGATATAGGAGACGAACAGAGCATAGAGCAGAGCCTTTCCACCTTTTCTTCCCACATGAACAATATAGTGGAAATAGTAAAGGAAGCCGGAGAAAATACCCTGGTTCTGCTTGACGAGCTTGGAGCGGGCACAGACCCCACAGAGGGGGCGGCTCTGGCCATCGCTATACTGGATGAGCTGAGGAGCAGAGGCTCAAGCACAGTGGCCACAACCCATTATGCGGAGCTGAAAAAATATGCTATCGCTACGGAAGGGGTTCAGAACGCCTCCATGGAGTTTAACGTGGACACTTTGTCCCCGACCTTCAGGCTGAATATAGGAACTCCGGGCAGATCCAACGCCTTTGAGATTTCAAAAAAACTGGGCCTGCCGGAACACCTGATACAAAACGCACGGGAGCTGATAGCCCACGGTGACCTGAGCTTCGAAGAAGTGCTGACAGCCATTGAAAAGGACAGGAAGTCAGCGGAAGAAGACAGGGACGAAGCCCTTTTACTCAAGCTGGACCTGAAAAAAAGGCAGGAAGCTCTGGATAAAGAAAAGGATAAAATCCTGGCAAGAGCCAGAACCGAAGCGGCGAAAATCCTGGAAGAAACCAGAGAGCTGGCCGACGAGATACAGAGGGAATTAAAAGAGCAGAAGGATACCCGGTCAAACGCCAAGATTTCTCAGCTAAAGCGGGAAATAAGCGACAAAACTAGAGAGCTGACCGGCAAAGAAGAGCCTGAAACAGATTATCAGCCTTTGGCCATTGATGACCTTGCGGAAGGGCAGTGGGTTTTCGTGCCTTCCCTTGACCAAAGAGGGCAGGTAGCGGATATTGACCGTGATAAAGAGCAGGCCCAGGTGCAGATAGGCTCCATGAAGGTAAGCTTAGATATTGATGAGCTGGCCAAAGACACTCAGGGGAAAAAAGAGGGTAAAACGCCCAAAAGCGGCAGCAGATACAGCAGCCTGTACGGCGAAAAGGCCATGGGCATTTCGGGAAGCATCAACGTGGTCGGGAAAAATCTTGACGAAGCCATGATGGATGTGGATAAATATCTGGATGACGCCTTTATGGCAGGCCTTAGGGAAGTCAGCATCATCCACGGCAGAGGGGCAGGCATCCTCCGCGAGGGCTTGTCAAAAATGTTCAAAAGTCACAAACATGTGGCAGGCTTTCGAAAAGGCAATTATAATGAGGGCGGCGACGGAGTCACCATAGTCAGGCTTAAATAGAAATTAGTCAGGCTCAAGTAAAAAATCGAAAAAAGAAAGGCAGAATTATGTACATAGTAAGTTCCTGTTTAATGGGAGTAAAATGCAAATACAACGGAGAGAGCAACTACAGTCCTCAGGTGGTGGAGTTTCTGAAAGACAAGAATTACATTTCGCTTTGTCCCGAGGAGGAGGGAGGATTTTCCACACCGAGACCGCCGGCCGAAATCAGAAACGGCCGGGTTTACAACAATCTGGGAGAGGACAAAACTGAACAGTTTCAGGAGGGGGCGGAAAAATCCCTTGAACTCTCAAGGCAGCGCGCCAAAGAACTTGATGAACCCATAGAAATGGCCATTCTGAAAGCCAAAAGCCCGACCTGCGGCAAAGGCCCCATTTATGACGGCAACTTCAACGGCACTCTGGTGGAAGGCCAGGGGGTATTTGCAAAACTGCTGACCGAAAATAACATAACCGTAATTTCTGAGGAGGACGTGAAATGATAGATTTTAAGGACAAGATAGCGGAACTGATAGGGGGACTTATTCCTGAAACGGACATCGAGGAAATCAAAGACAATGTGGAGGTGCCTGCCGATCCCAAACTGGGGGATTACGCTTTTCCCTGCTTCAAACTGGCAAAAGCAATGCGGAAGGCTCCTGCCATGATAGCGGCTGACCTGGCAGAAAGACTGAAGGAAAGTCCCATATTCTCAAAGGTCGAGAGCGTCAACGCCTATGTGAATATGTTTCTGGATCGGGATGCTTTTACCAGAGAAGTGCTGGTGGCTGCCGCCGGCGAAAAGGACAAATACGGGTCTTCAAAAATGGGCGAGGGCAAGAGGGTGCTGGTGGAATATTCCTCGCCAAACATTGCAAAACCTTTCCATATAGGGCATATCAGGAGCACGGTCATTGGCCACTCCATATATAAGATTTATGACTTTTTGGGCTACGATACCCTGAGGCTGAATCATCTGGGTGACTACGGCACCCAGTTCGGCAAAATGATTGTGGCCTACAGGCACTGGGGGGACAAGGCAGCTGTGGAAGCCGCTCCCATTGAAACTTTGCTGGGTTATTATGTGAAGTTCCACGAAGAAGCGGAAAAGAACCCGGAACTGGAAGATGAGGCAAGAACGGCCTTTACCCGGCTTGAAAACGGTTCGGAAGAAGAGACAATGCTATGGAAATGGTTCAGGGAGGAAAGTTTAAAAGAATTCAGCCGGGTTTACAAAATGCTGGGCATAGAGTTTGA
Source organism: Bacillota bacterium (assembly GCA_052034085.1). Lineage (GTDB taxonomy): Bacteria > Bacillota > Clostridia > Peptostreptococcales > Anaerovoracaceae > UBA1426. Next base: position 58,893 of record JBPOJA010000006.1, read on the forward strand.
TTCCTACGACGGGGAAAGCTTTTATTCCGACAAAATGGGCCGGGTACTGCAGGAGCTGGTTGACAAGGGCCTGCTGCAAGAATCCCAGGGCGCTCAGATTGTGGACCTTGAAGAGTACGGCATGTCTCCCGCTCTGGTTACGAAAAAGGACGGTTCCACACTTTATATTACAAGGGATATTGCCGCCGCCATATACAGGAAGGAACATTACGATTTCTACAAAAATCTTTATATAGTTGCGTCACAGCAGAACCTCCATTTTCAGCAGTGGATCAAGATAGTGGAGCTAATGGGTTATGAATGGGCAAAGGATTGCGTTCATATCCCCTTTGGGCTGGTCAGTCTGGATGAGGGCACCATGTCCACAAGACAGGGCAGGGTGGTCTTCCTTGAGGAAGTGCTGAACAAGGCAATCGAGCGTACTAAGGAAATCATCCTGGAAAAGGATGTCAACACCGACAATGTGGATGAAACCGCAAAGCAGGTGGGCATAGGCGCCGTGGTCTTCAATGAACTCTCCAATAACAGGATAAAAGACTATGTCTTTTCCTGGGATAAAATCCTCAACTTTGACGGTGAAACCGGACCCTATGTCCAGTACACCAATGCCAGGGCCAACAGCGTAATCAGAAAAGCGGGAGCAGAAATCAATGAAGTGCTGGCATCAGCCCATGAGCTTGACCTGACCGGGATACTGGGGGATGAGGCATACGAACTTGTGAAGCTCATCTACGAATTCCCGCAGAAAATTGTGGAAGCCGCCGGCAAGTACGAGCCTTCCATAATAACAAGGCACATTGTGGACATCGCCCAGGGCTTCAACCGTTTCTATCACAATGAACACATACTGGTGGAAGACGAAAAAGAACGAAAAGCCAAACTCCTGCTGACTTTCGGTGCAAGACAGGCCATGGAAAACGGCCTCAGGCTTCTGGGCATGGAAATACCCGAAAGAATGTAAGAACAAGGATTTCAATTGAGATACGAAGGAAGTGTTTACAGGCCTCCCAGCGAGGCAGGCAGTTTAATATTGCAGGTTACCATAGGCTGTGCCCACAATCAGTGCACTTTCTGCGGCATGTACAAGGCAGACCGGTTCAGAGTGCGGCCCATGGAAGATGTGCTGGAAGACCTGGCCTGGGCCGGAAAGAATTACAGGCCGGTTGAAAGATTGTTCCTGGCCGACGGCGATGCTCTGGTTCTCAGCAATGAAAAGCTTCTGAAGATCATGGACTATGCTTTCGAAGTGTTCCCCGAGCTTCAGAGAATCAGCATTTACGGGTCACCAGGTGACGTACTCAGAAAAAACCCTGAAGAGCTGACAGAACTACGGGAACATGGCCTGGAAATCATCTATATCGGCGGCGAGAGCGGCAGCGACAAAATCCTGAAGGCAGTTAAAAAAGGTGTTTCTTCGGCAGAGCTTGTGGAGGCCGTGAGAAAAATCGAGGAAGCGGGCATTAAAGCCTCCGTGACTTTTATATCCGGTCTGGGCGGCAAAGACAACTGGCGGGAGCATGCTGTTGAAACGGGAAAGGTCATAAGCCTGATGGAGCCCACCTATGTAGGCCTGCTGACACTCATGGTCGAACCGGGAACTGAACTGGCCGAAGATATACGCACAGGAAGGTTTCAACTGCTTTCACCCATGGAAGTTCTTGAAGAAACGAAGCTGATGATAGAAAATATAGATGTGAATAAAACCTGCGTCTTCAGGAGCAATCATGCTTCCAATTATTTGTCATTAAAAGGAGACCTGCCAAGGGATAAAGAGGCTATGCTCAGACAGATAGATTTGGCTATGAGAGACACTCGCATGCTGAAGGATGAAAGATACAGGCTTCTTTAGCAGATATCGCAGGGAAAAGGGTATGAAGATACTGCTTACCACCTTAAATGCAAAATACATCCACTCCAACCCGGCCATAAAAAGCCTCTGGGCCTCCGTGTCAAGGGACGGTTTCTTTCCCGATATCACGGAATTCACCATCAATCACAGCGATGATTATGTTTTCGGAGAAATCCTCAGGGGCGGCTACGACCTGGTCTGCTTCTCATGCTACATATGGAATATCGATAGAATCCTTTATCTGACGGAAAATCTGAAAAAAGCGAAACCTGAAATTAAATTTATGCTGGGAGGGCCGGAGGCGGGCCAGCGGGCTGTAGACCTCATGAAAAAACACCCGGCTATCGACTTTATCATCAAAGGCGAAGGCGAGGAAAGTTTCAGGGCTTTTCTGAATAATTATTCGAATCATGAACGCTATTCTGAAATCAGGGGGCTTCATTTCCGAAGCGAAGGGAAAATTTATGTAAGTCCGGAGCCCGAGTTTGCGGATTTTGCATCTCTCCCTTTCCCTTATGAGAACCTGGTCTGCGAAGAGGATAAAATCATCTACTACGAATCGGTAAGGGGTTGCCCTTTCGCCTGCAGCTACTGCCTGTCCTCTGTTGAAAAAGGTATAAGAGCCCTGCCCCTGGAGCGGGTCAGACGCGACCTGAGCTATTTTATATACAAAGGAGTCAGGCAGGTCAAATTCGTGGACAGAAGCTTTAACTATAACGATGAAAGAGCCTGCGAAATCATGAAATACCTCATAGAGCGGGACAACGGAACCACCAATTTTCATTTTGAAATGCGGGGGGATATGATAAGTGAAAACATGCTGGAACTCCTTGCCAAAGCCAGAAAAGGTTTATTCCAGTTTGAAATCGGCGTCCAGACTACCAACGAAGACACAAACAGGGCCGTCAACAGGAAAAGCAATTTTCCGCTTCTTTCACAAAAAGTCAAGAAAGTAATAGAAATGGGGAACACTCATATTCATCTTGATTTAATCGCCGGTCTGCCTTTTGAAGATTACGAAAGCTTCAGAAAATCCTTCAACGATGTCTATGAAATCAGGCCCCACATGCTACAGCTGGGCTTCTTGAAGCTTCTGCACGGAACGCCCCTGAGGCAGGAAAAGGAGAAGCACGGCTATGTGGTCAGGAGCAGGGCGCCTTACGAAATCATTTCAAACAATTATTTAAATTCAGATGAATTAGTCCGGCTTAAGATGGTGGAAACGGTGCTGGATTTGTATTATAATAGAGGTGGCTTCAGGAGGACCCTTGACTGGTATACGGAGGAAGTATTCGGGAATGCCTTTGGTTTTTATGAGGATTTTTCCGGCTGCTATTTTGGAAAAGGTTTTCAGCACAAGTCGCACAATAAAGAAAATTTATACAGGATTCTGTATGCGTATGGTCATGAAGCAGGAAAAGCCGGCATGACGGAAGCCCTTCTGGAAGAAGACATAAAAGACGGCTTAAATCAGGAAGCCGTGAAAAAGTTTAAAAAGACGGGATGGACATTGTAATATGACCAGTAACGAGATAGCAGTCAATGTAAAAAGCAAAATCTCTCCGGTGGCGCCGGTTTTGCCGCCGTTTCATACAAGAGAAGACAGGATAGGCAAATATTTCGAAAACCATATAAAGAAGTTTCTTTTCGATGAGCTGTCGGATTCATACATTGAAAAAGTGGGAAATCTGGAATTCATGCGGGGCATTCCCGTACCTTTGAGGCATGAGGATTTAAAGGCCTTCGAAGGCGGCCACGGTCTCCAGGTGCTCCACCTGGCGGAAAACATGGCCTGGGTTATGGGGGTGGATCCCAATTTTAAATACAACGACAGCTATGTGGCTTTCATGAACAGGTTTTTCAACTACAAGATAGTCGAAGGGCTGGTTAAAGAAGGCAGGGACGCTGCGGAGGCAGGCGATTTCGACAATGCAATAATACATTTCAGGGCAGCTCTTATGCTCAAGGCCGATTATCTCCATGCCATGTACAGCTATGCAAGGGTCTGCAGGGAGTTTTACGAAAAAGGCAAGGACAACCAATACAAGGCGGATTTTAAAAAAGAGTCCATGGAGTATTTCGAGCACCTGACCAACGTGCATCCCCGCTTTGCTCAGGCATATTACTATCTGGGCTACGATTATCTGAATCTGGGTCTTTATCAGAAAGCTGACCTGGTCTGGAGGACTTTTCTCAAAAAGAGCAACAACCTGAAAGACAAAAAAGAAATCAAGGAAAGGCTCAGGCAGCTGGAGCAGCCCCTGACCATAGAAAAAGGCTACAATGCTGTTCTGGCCGGCCGCTGGCAGGAGGGGCAGGAGATACTGGAGCCTTTTCTTCAGACAGGCTTTAAAGACTGGTGGCCCCTGCATTATTATCTGGGTGTGGCATATGCCAGGCTGGGCAGTAACAGCCGGGCGGTTTCCAGCTTCAAGAGGGTGCTGGGCTACAACGGCAGCCACATTGAAACCATGGAGGAACTGGTCAAACTATATGCCATGAGCAAGGACAAAGAGAACGAAAAAAAATATCTGAATAAAATATCATTACTCAGAGGAGAAGAAAAAACAGGAGGGAAGGGAGAATAGAATATGAAAGAGCTTTTAACAGGAAATGAAGCTATAGCAAGAGGGGCTTATGAAGCAGGCTTGTATTTTGCCTCGGCCTATCCCGGCACACCCAGTACCGAGATATTGGAGAATCTGTCAAAATACAAAGATGAGCTTTACTGCGAATGGGCTCCAAACGAAAAAGTTGCCCTGGAGGCAGCTCTGGGTGCTTCCATAGCGGGCGTCAGGTCCCTGGCAGCCATGAAGCATGTAGGCGTCAACGTGGCGGCAGACCCGCTTTTCACCATGGTTTATACCGGTATTGAGGGCGGCCTGGTTCTGGTTTCCGCAGACGACCCCGGCATGCACAGCTCACAGAACGAGCAGGACAACAGAAACTACGCAACTCATTCCAGAATCCTTATGCTGGAGCCATCGGACAGCCAGGAGGCAAAGGACTTCACCAAGCTGGCCTTTGAGCTTTCCGAAAAATTCGACACTCCGGTAATGCTCAGGGTAACCACAAGAATCTGCCACAGCAAGAGCCTTGTGGAACTGGGAGAAAGAAAGACCAGCCAGCCCGGGCCCTATGAGAAGGACATTGCAAAATATGTGGCAACTCCCGCCAATGCAAAGAAACTCAGAATAGCTCTGGTAGACAGGCTGAAGGCCATGACAGAGTATTCCAACAGTGCCGATATAAACGTAGCTGAATACAACAAAGACGAAATCGGCGTCATCAGTGCGGGTGCGGCTTATCAGTATGCCAGGGAAGTTTTCGGCCCCGATGCCTCTTATCTGAAGCTGGGAATGACCTACCCAATGCCAATCGAGCTTATAAAAGAATTTGCATCAAAAGTAAAGAAACTATATGTGATTGAAGAGCTGGATCCCTATATGGAAACCCAGATAAAGGCTGCCGGTATAGACTGCATCGGCAAGGATGTAGTGCCCGAGTATGACGAACTCAGCACCGATGTTCTCAGAAAAGCAATTTACGGAACCGAACCGGAAAAACTGGACTCCGAACTGGAGGCAGTAGTAAGACCGCCCACACTCTGCGCAGGATGTCCCCACAGAGGCTTCTTTGTCACCTTAAGGAAGTTCAAAAACGTCATGGTGACCAGCGACATAGGCTGTTACACACTGGGCTCCGCACCGCCTCTTTCGGCAGTGGATACCTGCATATGCATGGGTGCCAGCATAAGTGCAGCTCATGGTGCGGCTCAGGCCTTTAAAATCACCGACAGGGATACAAAAGTGGTTTCGGTAATAGGCGACTCCACCTTCTTCCATTCAGGCATAACCAGCCTCATGGATATAGTTTACAATAACGGCAATACTGTCAGCGTAATCCTGGACAACAGGATAACAGCCATGACCGGCCACCAGGAAAACCCGGGCACCGGTGTCACACTGATGGGACAGCCCGCGGTAGAAACAGATTTACCACTTCTGTGCAAAGCCATCGGGGTAAAGGAAGAAAACATATATCAGATTAATCCACTGGATTTGAAGCAGACCAAGGCAGCCCTGGAAGATGCTCTGGCCAAGGAAGAGCCGACGGTAATCATAGCTTCATGGCCCTGCGCCATCATGAAGTACAAGGAAAGCGACAAGGCAAGGTTTGATTTAAGACCCAAGAAATGCATTATCGATCAGGAAAAATGCAGAAGGTGCAGGACCTGCGTCCGCACTGGCTGCCCGGCCATTCGTTCGGGAGAATTCGTAATGATAGTGCCCGAGGAGTGCATTGGCTGCGGCGTATGTTACCAGGTATGCCCCTTTGATGCTATTTCCTATGTAGAGTAATTTGGGAGGTCAACATGAATAACATTAAAAACATCCTCCTGGTTGGAGTAGGTGGCCAGGGAACAATATTGGCAAGCAAGATCCTTTCGGACGGTCTGGTGGAAGCCGGCAACGATGTTAAAATGTCGGAAATACACGGCATGTCCCAAAGAGGTGGAAATGTAAGCACCCAGGTGAGATACGGAGATAAGGTTTATTCTCCCATTATAGGCAAAGGGGAAGCCGACATCATCGTAGCTTTCGAAAAGATGGAAGCCCTGAGATGGATAGAATACCTGAAGCCCACAGGAATCATGGTAATCAACGATGCGGAAATTCCTTCCGCCGTAACCCAGCAGGGCAAGGTCAAGTATCCCGAAGGAATACTTGAGGAACTGGCAAGCAAGGCAAAAACCATAGTGTTTAAAGCCTCAGAAATCGCCAAAGAACTGGGCAATATCAAGGCTACCAACATAGTGCTGCTGGGGGCTTTGGTGGGAGCCATGGACCTGCCGGACATCGACTGGGAGGCCATGATAGCCCGCAATGTCAAGCCCGAATTCCTGGAATTAAATATTAAGGCATTTAATGAAGGAAAAAACAATGTAAAATAGTAAAAAAGTTACAAATATTCTTGCAATTTGTTATAATTAATTATATAATGTAACGAATAGTAGATACATTATCAAAAAGAAACTATGAGGTAGCAAAATGCAAGAGTATATATGCCGGATTAAGGGTGCTGACGGAAGCATCGTTAAGAAGTACAAACTGAAAGCTGCCGACGAGGGAGCCTTGATGGCCGAGATTAAGTCATCCGGTTTTTACCTTCTGGATTTCGACAGAGTTGAGAAAAGAAGGGACATTATCGGAGGAGACAGGATTAAACTCTCCATCAAGGATATCTCCATTTTCGCACGGCAGCTTTCGTCTATGCTGGGTGCAGGCGTTACACTTGTGCGGGCTCTCAATATCCTTTATTTGCAGACTGAAAAGAAAAACATTAAAGAGGCTGTCAGAAGGCTGTACGAAGCAGTTCAAAAAGGCGAACAGCTTTCAGAGTCCATGAGAAAGCAGGAGGGTCTTTATCCCGAGTTCATGATCAGCATGGTGGAGTCAGGAGAAGGTAGTGGACGGCTGGATGAGGTTATGACCAAACTGGCTCAGCACTACGAAAAAGAGGTGAAGCTCAAAGCGAAAATCAGAACAGCGCTCACATATCCCATCATATTGATTCTGCTTGCGATTACTGTTGTCATAGTTCTTGTGACGAAGGTCCTGCCTACATTTGTAGGCATGCTTACAGAAGCGGGGTCTGACCTGCCGCTTCCGACGAAAATGGTAATTGCCTTTTCTGATGCCCTTATAGGTTACTGGTACATTTTCATAATAGCAATTGCAGGCATAGTATTGGTCAGCAGGGTACTGGTCAGCACTGATGGCGGCAAGATGAAATGGCACAGGATTCTGCTTGGCATGCCTGTTTTCGGAAACGCAATAGTCAAGATATCGGCGTCAAGATTCACAAGAACACTTTCGACACTTTTGGCAAGCGGCATGAATCTGCTGCCTGCCATGGAGATTTCCAACCGGCTGGTCGGTAATGTGGTCATAAGAGACGGTTTGGACGTTTCCAAGGAAGATATAAGAAAAGGCATGGCTCTTTCTCAGTCATTGAGGAAAGTCAATGTACTCCCGCCTATGGTTTATTCCATGGTGAGCATAGGAGAGGAATCAGGCAGCATAGAGCAGATGCTTGATAAAACCGCTGAATATTACGATGATGAGGTGGACAACACCATTACAAAACTGGTAAGCATGATAGAGCCCCTGCTTATCATTTTCATGGCGGTCGTCATTGGCTTCATAGTAGTAGCCATGATGCTGCCCATTTTCGACATATATCAAACTGTTCAATAAAATATGTAGTGCATTTGGAGGTGAACCATTTGGCGTCAATACTGGCTTTGGATGTAGGGAAGAGCTCCATAAAGATGGCAGAAGGAAGCTATTCCAAGAAAGGACTGAATATTGTTAAAACGGCTATAGTACCCTCACCGGAGGGAATAGTGGAAAGAGGGTATATTGCCGATGAAGAAACCGTCAGGGACAGCATCAGAGCTGCCATGGACCGTTACTTTTTCAAAGCAAGGGAAGTAACCCTTACTTTCAATGCCCCGGGCGCTGTTATCAGGGAAGTTTCGTTGCCCAGATCCAAACCGAAAGAACTGGATCTTATGATAAAAAACGAAATGCTCCATACTTATCATCTGAGCGAAGACAACATCTTTCAGTATAAGCTCATCAATACTGTTACAGATGAAAAAGATGGTCAGTTGAAAGATGTGTATCAGGTGGCGGCCCTGGACAATAAACTGGCGGAAGGCTACTACAATGTTCTAAAAAGCCTGAAATTCAAAAAACCGCATATGGACATAAATATCAACACCGCAGACAAGCTGTTCAGCCTGGTGACAGAAGTAAACAATGAAAGCATAACAGATAAAGCATGCCTGTTCATTGACCTTGGGTCAGATTATACAACCGCATATGTGAGAAGCGACGGCAGACAGGAATTATTCAGGCAACTGGATATCGGGTCCAGAGAGATTGAGGATACTCTGAGCGAAGAAACCCTGATTCCACAGGAAGAAATACGCAAGAAAAAAGAAGGAGACATGAATCTCTTCACTGTAGATGACCAGGCTGTTCATTATTACGAGATTCTGAAACCGTATTTTTACAATCTCCTGGAGGAACTGAGAAAAATCATACGGTTCTACTACAATAGAAGTGAAGGCACAAGGGGGATTGACTGCATTTATCTCTATGGCGGCGGAAGCGATCTTGCGGGGCTGGCAAACTATTTCAGCGAAAATCTCAGCATAAAAACGGAAGTGGTGAAGACTTTGAATAAAATTTACGGTAATTTGCCCACAACTAACTTCTCATCCTTCCTCAATGCCTTTGGGGCACTTATCAGATATTAAGGGGGTGGGATGGAATGAAAGACTACAACTTTTTCGAGCCGTATGGACGCAAAAAAAGCAGCATGAAACCGGGATCAACAGTGTTCTGGATGGTGCTTGTGCTATTGGTTTGTGCGGCGCTTGCTGGTTTAAAAATTGGTGATAACTACCTGATATCCAAGGAAATTGCCGCAACAAATGATGCAATAGTTGCTTACAGTGCAGACCCTTATTATGAGGAAGCTTTAGCTGTAAAAAAAAGAATAGACGATCTGAACAGGTATGATTATGAAGCTGAAAACATTCTGGAGAGAATGTCATCTGAAAATGTAATCACATCAGAATTTATTGAGGCACTTTCCGGCGAGATTCCATCCACAGTAATTTTGAAAGACATCAATGTCGACAACTCAACTGCCGTGATGGGATTTCAGGCGAGCAACAGAAAAGCTGTGGCAGAAACTGTACTGCGTCTCAAAGAATCCGGACTTTTCACCGATGTTGTATTTGATACAGTTATCAGCCAGGAAGGAAGCAATATTGTGGATGTCGTAATCAACGCAACCATGAAAGCAGGTGAAGGCAGATGAAAAAACAGAAGATGATAGCAAATAAAAGAGACCGGGATTTGCTTATGCTTTTAATAACTTTGGTTGTGGCCTTTCTCATATATAATTATGTCATGGCTCCGGCGATTGAAAAAGGGAGAGAGCTTAAGAGCGAACTTAGTGCAGCCGAGCAGCAGCTTGATTTGATAGATACCACAATACGCGATTATCCTAAGCTGGTAGAAAAAGAGGCTGAATTAAGCAGTGAAATAGCAGCAAAATACAGCAATTTCTTTTATGAGATTGTTCAGGAAAGGATTCTTTACAATTTGGATACACTTATCCTGAACGCAGGACTTCCTGTCAGCAGATATTCATGTTCCCCTGTAGAAGCCATGCCTGTCGAACTTCCAAGGCCGGAGTATTATCCACTGGATTATCCCCTGAGAGATTTGGCAGCAGAGCTTAATCCTGAGTTTGCAAAGGAAGCAAGTATCGTCCATGATGAATCGACAGGTGGAAGCATTCCGACCACTGATATCACCATTGATTTTTCAGCAACTTCTTACGAAGCTACAATGGCATTTATAAAATCTGTTGAGGAAATGGACAAATCCATATTGATGAAGAATGTGGCTTTGCGCAAAGGCGACGACTACAGGATTGACGGACAGCTGATTATGTCATTTTATGCCATGCCGCAAATTGATGATTCGATGAAAAACTACCTGGAGTTTTCACCGGTGATACCTAAGGGAAAGGAAAATCCTTTTGATTAACAGATGAAATTCAGAAAGGAGGTGCCGGGATGTTAAAATCAAGATTAAAAGATGACAAAGGAGTGGCCCTTGCCTTTATAATAGTTGCATTGGTTGTTGTTTTTATGATGGTTGCCATAGTGGCAATGCTTGCCAACACAAATGTCAGACAGGCCGGTGCCCAGGAAAAAGGACTGCAGGCATATTATATAGCCAGATCGGGAGCGGAACTGGCTTATGAGGCTATAATGACAACAGACCTGCTTGATGAGCTGAGGGCCAACGATAAGAAAACTCTGGAAGAAAGGGATATTGATTTTGAAGACGGAACAGCCGACGTCTTTGTCAAGACTGAAAAAGATACCGGTTTTGATGACGAAAGAATGGTCGTAATAGAATCTGTCGGGAAACTGAATGACAGCAATGTAAGCCGGACCGTTACTTTGAAGTTTTATATAAACTATGACAAGTATCCCGACATGATATGGACAAAATAATGAGGAGGTGATTAGAATGCCGGTGAAAATATTGGAAAAAAGGCAGTCTAATGCAGGCCTTACACTTATTGAAATCATAATAGTGCTCGCACTATTGGGAATTGTGACATCTTTTTTGATGACGTTTGTAAACTTTTCCACGGCTTCTGAGAACAAGGTGGAAGATGAGTATGTGCTGCAGGCGGATGTCAGACTGGCAACAGAAAAATTGAACAATGCCATAAGAGAGTCCTCAGTCACTTTTGCAATACCGGGGGAGGTTTTTTTCAGCAACAAGAAGGCCAAATGGAATTATTTCGGCATTGACGAAGAAACCGGTTCGATTGTTCAATTTATTTACAATGAGGAAAAAAGCAAAGACGAGGATAAGGTTGTTCATGACAAGATAGTAATTGTTGAAGCAAGAGAAGGTATTTCTTTCAATTTATATTTTATTCAAAATATACCGGGAAGTAACCTTATAGAATACCATTTGGATGTGGTTGACGATACCGGAGACCGGGAGACCATAACCATAGTGTCTGAAATAGAAGCTATGAACTCTCTGGTTGTTGATGATAAAGGAAGCGGAGGAAGATTTGCAGAGGCACTGGCATACAGAAATGATCCCACACCTCGTCCTGAGGACAAAGGCAAGGCTGTGACCATCAACGTTGCCCTGGTATTGGATGACTCGGGCAGTATGAAAGAGGACATGCACGGACGAAAAGCGGGGACAACCGGCTTCGACCCTGAAGATATCAGGATAGACATAATGAAAAGGGAAGCAAGGAAGCTGATTGACAAGTTTGCAAACCTCGGTATCAAAGTGGCAATCATACCCTTTTCAACTACAGCAGATAATCCCGGAGATATTATGGATGCCAAAGCTTATAAAGTTGAGCTTAAGAAAAAAATCAACAGCCTCAAGGCCGAAGGAGGAACAAATACCGGTGATGCCATGAGAAGGGCCTACTACCAGTTGTCCAAGTTTCAGCCGATATCCGGCAAGGCAGTTAATTACATGATCCTGCTTACAGACGGAGATCCCACATATCGCACGGGGGAAAATAAAAAAGGTTCGGGATCATATAGACCTCGCACGGATGATGGTAACACCGGCTCAAGCAATTATGTCTGGGGCGATGGAAACAACGATGGTAGAAATGGGGCACAAAACCTAAAAGACTGTATGGCGTATTGCGAAGTAATCGGGCAAAAAATCACAAGCGATAAAACACTTAAGATAGGTTCCTTTGTAATCGGCTTTTCAGCAGTGGAATCAGATATAGGTAACAACGAAACAATTGCTAAAGACTATTGCAACGGAACATACTATGAAGCTGCCGACGGGCTGGCTCTGGAAAGTGCTTTCAATGGCATAACAAGAACAATTCTGGAAGAGACCTGGCACATTTACGGACCGTATTAGGAGGGGAGGCAGGAGCCTATGAACAGAAAAAATAACGGCTTCACTCTGATGGAGATAATAGTGGCACTGGCCTTGATTGGAATAATTGCCGCGGGGCTTATTCCTGCATTTGCAGCACAATATAAGATGACGGTGAACATGCGTGAATTTACCGCCAAGGCCTTTGATGCACAGGCAGACATGGAAAACTCCATATTTGATTTAAAGAATGCAATGACTGACCCGCGTATAGGAACAGACGGATTTGAAGGGGCAGCCAAAATTCAAAAAACGATATTCGGAAAAACAGTAACCCTTCACAGCCTCAGAAAGGAGTTCCCATTCAATGAAAACAAGGAGTTTATCATTTTCCTGTCGCCCAAGCTGGCTGATATGGAACTGCGCCAGCTCCTTGTGGCCACCGGTGTTAAGATAAAGGTTGAGGGAGGCGACAACGACTATTTTGCCGACCTGAAACGGACTCCCAAACCTTGGTTGCAGGGTTTATATGATGCAAATTTGGATAATAACTTTTATGACAACAAATACGAATGGTATGTTTCAAACCCGGGAAATCCAAATCCCGTATTTCCGGGAGATTACAGAAAACTTGTATTTCCCGGCATAACTTCGGATAAACTGACTGATCTGCACAAATATGCAAACAGGTATGTGGTCTTTACGGTCACTCCCGTGGATATTCATGGTGTCCGAGGCAATGAAGTGAGAAGCACCAATGAAGTATACATAATCGGAGAAGAATGGCGTACAGGCGTATTTGCCTGGGTTGACAAGGATGACAGCGGGACCTGGGCCGAAGGGACAGATGTACCCGTGAATAAAAAGGTTGATTTAGCCTCCTGGCCGCTTATCAGCGAGAGGTTCGGAGATAAAAAATTCCTTGACCCCATAACAGCCAGTGAATACTTTGACCCGAGAGATGGTTCGCTTTATGTGCCAATGGGCATCGACAGAGGCACAGCGACCAACGGTACAATATCTGTAACGGGAACTTCCTTGATTGACTGGATAATGGATAAAAGCATCCACCTTGCTGCAGATATTGAAGTGGGGAACAACTCAGATATAAAGATGACCACAAAAGAAGGAGATATAATCCTTTATCAATATGTAAAACTCGATGCCGACGGCAAAGCAGTATACGATGCCAACGGCAAACCTGAAATGATTGACAAGGCAGTTTCAATGCAGACAAAGGGTGAGATTATCCTGGCGATGGAAGGTCAGGGTGATGTTACACTTCAAAACCATACGAAGCTGTCAGCCGAAAAGGATATATCGATAATGCCCTACGGTCGCCTGAATATCTTTGAATCACTTCTGGAAACTGACAAATCAATCCTGCTTGATTCAAGCAAAGGAAATGCGTTTCCAAGCAACAGAGACATTTCCATAAGCGATTCCGTATTAAATTTAAAAACAAGTTCACAGACAGGTCGCAATGTCACAATCAGGTCAAAACACAAAGCGATAATTACAGGCACCACTATCAAGGGGAACCCATCATCTGCAATCGAACTCATACTGGAAGCGCCTACGGGTATATCGCTTACAGATGTAAAGATTGAGAACATGAATACCCTTTTCAAGAGTAATGCAACCATGAACGGTGGTAGCTGGGACAGCGAAAAAACCGTTACGGTGGAAAATGGCAAGGCGCTGACATTTGCGAACAGCTCAGGAAAAGTTAAAAATAACGGTTCTTTATTCCTGGGAGATACAGGAGGAGCCAGGTTTGCAAACGGCAACAGTGAAAACCTGACCAATCCCCTGAAACTATTCCTGAAAAAAGGCGCACCGGATGAAATTAAAATAAGCTCAAACTATGGAAGAAACGTAGGTTATGCGAAAAGCAAAGGACCGGAAAGTGTGATTTTCGGCTCATATTATGAGTTGGGCTCAGATAAAACCAATCTGAGATATATGGTGAACAAGACATTGGGAGCCGGTAATCCCAGCCTTTCCTTCGCTTTTGACGGGACTGACACGATTACCATCAGTGCAAGCGGAGTGAGTGAAACAGGGTATACCAACCATTATGAGCTGTCAGTTCAGGATAGGTATGCCATTGGGGTAACAGAGACTATAGGATTTACCGTATCCGCAATAGCGAACAGTTCACCCGTAGTGTCGGTCAAAGATGCCGGGAGTGTGTCAACATTTACCGTCACTTTCGACAGCAACGGAGGGTCTGCCGTAAATCCGCCCGGCAAAACCGTTAAAGTAGGCGAAATGATCGGCAGTTTACCGGAACCACCTGTGAAAGCAGGAGCTTATTTCGGAGGATGGACCACTGAAAAAGACGGAGACGAATTTGTTAACGAAAGATATATAGTAACCGGCGATATGACCGTTTATGCCAAATGGAGACTGGTGCCCTCTTATAGGGTTACCTTCTATAAAAATGATGACAGCATTCCTCCAACTGTGTACGAAACGAGAGATGTTCTCTGGGGAGAGCCTATAGGGAAATTGCCCAAAGGACCCAAATGGACCGACAATCATCAGTTTGCGGAATGGAATACAAATCCGCACGGCGGTGGAATAACGGTAAAGGAAACCATGATTATTACCGGGAAGACCGACATCTATGCTCTGTATGATTTCGTGGGCACCGAAGAAAAATGGCAGGTCAATTTCAATAAGAACGGCGGCGACACAGATGCAGACCCCAAAATGATGTTTGCATTTAAGGAAGAGCCCCTGGGAAGCCTTCCGGAGGAACCTACAAGAGCAGGATATTACTTTGTGGGATGGTACTTCAACACCGGCGGTACAGGGACAGCATTCACAGAAAAAACCATAGTGGACAAGAATATGACTGTTTATGCTAAATGGAGCAAAAAAGCAATCTATAAAGCCACTTTCTACAACAACTTCAGAAACAATGACAATTCTGTGTTTGCAACAGTCAATGTCATTTCAGGCGATCCCATAGGGGATAATCTGCCGGATGGTCCTTTCAGAAGCGGCTACAGGTTCAACGGCTGGTTTACGGCGCGTACTAACGGCACGGAATTTACGAGAAACGATACGATTACCAGGAACACATCATTTTATGCACAATGGTCGAATAAACCAAGCTATACTGTCACCTTCAACAATAACGGAGGCACAGGATCAAATCAGACCAGGTCGGCTTTTGAAGGCGAAGGTGTCGGAACACTTCCGGCAAATCCAACAAGAAGCGGTTACGTCTTTGACGGATGGAATACAAAATCCGACGGAAGTGGAACTGATTTTGATGGAAACACACCGGTAAATTCAAATATGACGGTATATGCCCAATGGGAAACGGCAAGAACAGTTACAGTTACATTTGATCCAAATGGCGGAAATACTCCAAATCCGGCAACAAAGCAAGTGACCATGGGTGAAAGATACGGACCACTGGCAACAGTTACGCATCCGGGAGAATGGGGTATAGCATACAGGTTTACCAATTGGTATAGTAGCAAAACCGGTGGCACAATAGTTAACAGTTCAACTTATGTAACTGACAATAACGACCATAGTATATATGCCAGATGGACCGAAGTATTCAACCTGACGAAGCCATCAAATTCAAACAACAGAGTGCTGGTGAGCACGGGACAATGGAGCTCCAGTTCAGTTACAATCAACAAAAATGATAGCGGATGGAAAAACCATGGCGACTATCAGATTCGTGTTGTGGGTTCATGGCCACAGAATTTAAAGAATTTGAAATTTACAAGATTAAGCGGAAGCTCCGGATCAAATAGACGCACATTGGCAATAACCGGAGAAAAGAATAAAAATAATACATTTAATGAGACTGATTTAACGGTTGAAGTGAGATCAAGCAGTGATAACAGTGTGATTACGTCGTTTAAGGTTAGGGTAAGCGGCTCAGAAAATACTACTTCTGCCACAATCAGAGTCATTGATATTCCGTAAAATTGCTTAATGGCATATTGTTGTAAGAATGCGGCTCTATGTCAAATGTTGTGGTAGAGCACTCAAGGAAAATAGAATCAAGCTAAAAATATGTGGATTGGTGGGAATTATTCTCACCGATTTGCATTTATGTAGTAATCACATTGGAAGATGTCATAGTAAACTCACCTATCTTGTGCATAGGTCAAAATCTTGTATATAATCCTTCTTAGTATCTAAGCGGGATAATGTACAATAAGTTTCGCAAATTCAAAACAAGCTCATAAAATGAAGGACATGAGCCCGGCCATTTGGTAAAATATAGTTGCAACACTAAAACCAAAGGAGGCCAAAGTCATGTCCAACAAAAT